>NZ_BTGK01000097.1:0-201 GCF_042848605.1 Pseudoalteromonas sp. MTN2-4 | reverse complement strand
AAAATTAAAAAACACTCACCAAACCCAAAATTGCAAAGAAGCGTTCAACTGGTGAATGATGATTCTGGTCACAGCTTAAATTGAAATACGAAAAGCCAAGACCAACTTAAAACTTGATTGCACCACTGTACCCAAAAGCTGATTTGAAGAAAAGACTTGAAGCAAAAACCGTTTTAAAGACAGCGATTTAAAATTGACGCA
>NZ_BTGK01000096.1:0-214 GCF_042848605.1 Pseudoalteromonas sp. MTN2-4 | reverse complement strand
CGCTTCGGTTAAATCTGCAAACTCGTACTGACCGTTGATGTCTGTAGTGCGCGTTAGTGACACCTCGCGGCCAAACTTGTCTTTACCCGTCAACGTAACTGTGATGTTTTCAAGCGCTTTATCAAGCTCAACAGCTTCAAGTTCTCCGTCTTGTAAAGTATCTAGGAAGACACGACCTGATACTTGGTAATTAACTGGCTTCAGTTCTTCTGTG
>NZ_BTGK01000095.1:0-223 GCF_042848605.1 Pseudoalteromonas sp. MTN2-4 | reverse complement strand
TGTTTATTAGCGTCTACTTTAGTATTCAATATTAACTTCTGGCGAAGTTAAAACTGTCTTTGACGATACAAACCATTTTGGGTTGTATGGTTAAGTGACTAAGCGTACACGGTGGATGCCTTGGCAGTTGGAGGCGATGAAGGACGTACTAACTTGCGATAAGCCTAGTCAAGCCAGTAAGAGGCGCTTGAGACTAGGATTTCCGAATGGGGAAACCCACCTG
>NZ_BTGK01000094.1:0-252 GCF_042848605.1 Pseudoalteromonas sp. MTN2-4 | reverse complement strand
ACGTAAAAGTATAATTAAGCAACGTGCCTATCGATAAACAACCAAGTAAGTACAAAGAAGAGTATGAGATATTTAGGCAAAAAGCCTTTGGCATTGGGTCAAATTGCTGCGCCGCTGTAATTGTACGTGATCACAATAGCTTTGCAGTGACTGTTCACGCCCTACAGCTCCTCTAAAAGACTTGGTAAATTGCGTGGTAAGTTTTAGCCAGTTTTCAGGGCAAATATTTAGCCTCGTTAAAATAGGCTGAGA
>NZ_BTGK01000093.1:0-252 GCF_042848605.1 Pseudoalteromonas sp. MTN2-4 | reverse complement strand
TTATTTATAAAAACACTCACCAAACCAAAAATTGCAAAGAAGCACTCTACTGGTGAATGACCTTTCTGGTCACAGCTTAAATTGAAAAACGAAAAGCCAAGACCAACTTAAAACTTGATTACGCCACTGTACCTAAAAGCTAATTTGAAGAAAAGACTTGAAGCAAAAAAAACCTTTTAAAGACAGCTATTTAAAGTGACGCATAACGCCGTTGTAACCGGCAAAAAATTGTTGGCTAAAATGTGAAGCGAA
>NZ_BTGK01000092.1:0-259 GCF_042848605.1 Pseudoalteromonas sp. MTN2-4 | reverse complement strand
TAACAGGCAAAATTGAATAAGCTAAAATCGAGCGAAGCGACGAGCTTATTTAATTTTGTCCTAGTTGAGCGCCTTGTTATGCGTTGACACACCACTTTCAAAGCGCTTGCGCCTGCACCAAGGAGCTAAACTTTAATTTATAAAAACACCCACCAAACTCAAAATTGCAAAGAAGCGTTCGACTGGTGAATGACCTTTCTGGTCGCAGCTTAAATTGAAAAACGGAAAGCCAAAACCGGAGCAATACTTTATTGCAACA
>NZ_BTGK01000091.1:0-274 GCF_042848605.1 Pseudoalteromonas sp. MTN2-4 | reverse complement strand
TGAATCGATTGAGCCTCTTTTATCTGCACGTATGCACTGTCCTGTTTGCTCTACCAGCTGTAGATAATACTTAAATTCAAAAGGCAGACCTTTAGGCATATGTTTTCTGGGGCTACCAGAGAAACGAAGCAAACACTTGGGCTGCTTTCCCTCTTTTGCCGATTCTATGCGTTTTTTAATGCTCGTATGCTCTGAGGTTTCTGGCGTTTTCGCCATCTTAGAGCGAATAGGATTTAAATCTACATAAGCCATACACGCAGCTAAGGCGGCTTCG
>NZ_BTGK01000090.1:0-274 GCF_042848605.1 Pseudoalteromonas sp. MTN2-4 | reverse complement strand
GGAGTCGATTGAACCTCTTTTATCTACACGTATGCTCTGCCCTGTTTGCTCTACCAGCTGTAGATAATTCTTAAATTCAAAAGGCAGACCTTTAGGCATATGTTTTCTGGGACTACCAGAGAAGCGAAGTAAACTCTTGGGCTGCTTTCCCTCTTTTGCTGATTCAATACGTTTTTTAATGCTCGTATGCTCTGATGTTTCTGGCGTTTTCGCCATCTTAGCGCGAATAGGATTTAAATCTACATAAGCCATACACGCAGCTAAGGCGGCTTCA
>NZ_BTGK01000089.1:0-274 GCF_042848605.1 Pseudoalteromonas sp. MTN2-4 | reverse complement strand
CTTTTTGTGGAACGCCAGTCAACGCCCATAAAGAAAAGTATTTTTTTGTAGGTGTCTTAACTATTATTGCTGCGTTAGTATCTAATGCTTTTTATAGTGGCTTTTCAAAAAGTGGCTTTTACTGGGTATCAGAGAGCTATAAATCATTATTGGTAATTCTCGTAGCTTCAATTGCAATAGCTTACAGCGCGTATAAAAACTCTAAATATAAGCCTAATCCTAATTTGATTGAGCCAAGACCTTGGCCATTGTTGACAGCTATCTCTACAATTAC
>NZ_BTGK01000088.1:0-288 GCF_042848605.1 Pseudoalteromonas sp. MTN2-4 | reverse complement strand
GCTATTTTAGCAATTGCTGAGAGACTTAAAGCAAAAAAGCCCGACTCTTTCGAATCGGGCTTTCTTTAAATAGGTGCTTGGCAATGTTCTACTTTCACATGGGAGACCCACACTATCATCGACGCTGTTTCGTTTCACTTCTGAGTTCGGCATGGGATCAGGTGGTTCCAAAACGCTATGGTCACCAAGCAAATTTTGTCGTGCAAAGGGTTAATGACTAGTGCGCAGCACTCATTTCCTTTGCGCAAGGTGAATTGATTTCGCGATATCGCTTATCTAGTCACTTTG
>NZ_BTGK01000087.1:0-317 GCF_042848605.1 Pseudoalteromonas sp. MTN2-4 | reverse complement strand
CAAGTAATCTTAGAAAGAGTTAACTCACTAGAAGGCAAAGAGAAAGAATGCCTTAATAATTTTATAAGTGACTATCAAAAGTCTTTATATGAATATTGTGAGGCAACTGATGGGGGAAATAACATAGGTGGCGGTTGTCATCATGTGGCTTATGCTTGGTCTATAACAAGTAGTGTATTGGAGGCCGGTCTTGCATCGTGCCTGCCAAACACTTAACAAAGCTATCCACCGGAACAGCAGTCCTTCGTTGCAATTTATGCACTACGCTGCCGCTTCGTTAACATAAATTACAACTACAGCCCGCTGTCCAGTGATAG
>NZ_BTGK01000086.1:0-325 GCF_042848605.1 Pseudoalteromonas sp. MTN2-4 | reverse complement strand
GTTATAAGTTTCTCAAATATAGTTTTTGAATTTAAAAGGAGTTAAATATGCAAGGTAACGAATCATCAAATATGGAAATTAATTTAAGTAAGGTTAATTGCCCCAAATGTAGCGCAAAAATGCCGGCACTTCGAATTCCCAAAAGTGTTCAACAGTTAATGTGGGGCGGTTGGACTTGTCCTAAATGTAACTGCAATATGGATAAATTCGGGAAAGAGTTAAGTCAGTAAAAACTTATAACAAGCAAATTAATCAGGACTAAAAACACTTGGCTTTCGCTTCGCGAATTTTAGCCAATCATTTTTAGCCCATTATTTGGGCGTTA
>NZ_BTGK01000085.1:0-334 GCF_042848605.1 Pseudoalteromonas sp. MTN2-4 | reverse complement strand
GCGTCACTTTAAATCGCTGTCTTTAAAACGGTTTTTACCTCAAGCCTTTTCTTCAAATCAGCTTTTAGGTACAGTGGCGTAATCAAATTTTAAGTTGGTCTTGGCTTTTCGTTTTTCAATTTAAGCTGTGACCAGAAAGGTCATTCACCAGTCGAACGCTTCTTTGCAATTTTTAGTTTGGTGGGTGTTTTTAATTTTTAGTTTGGCTTATTGGTGCAGGCGCAAGCGCTTCAAAAGCGGTGCGTCAACGCATAACAAGCAATTAAACAGGGATAAAAAACTTGCGGGCTATTCGCTTCGCTCGATTTTAGCCCACAATTTTTACCCGTTAATC
>NZ_BTGK01000084.1:0-348 GCF_042848605.1 Pseudoalteromonas sp. MTN2-4 | reverse complement strand
GGCGTTATGCGTCACCTTAAATCGCTGTCTTTAAAACGGTTTTTTGCTTCAAGTCTTTCCTTGAAGTCAGCTTTTAGGTACAGTGGCGTAATAAAATTTTAAGTTGGTCTTGGCTTTTCGTTTTTCAATTTAAGCTGTGACCAGAAATGTCATTCACCAGTCGAACGCTTCTTTGCAATTTTGAGTTTGGTGTGTGTTTTTTAATTTTAAGTTTGGCTTATTGGTGCAGGCGCAAGCGCTTTGAATTTTGAGTTTCAACGCATAACAAAGTCGTCAACGCGGACAAAAAACTGTTGGCTGCTACGCTTCGCTTCACATTTTAGCCAACAATTTTTTGCCGGTTACAAC
>NZ_BTGK01000083.1:0-348 GCF_042848605.1 Pseudoalteromonas sp. MTN2-4 | reverse complement strand
CGGCGTTATGCGTCACTTTAAATCGCTGTCTTTAAAATGGTTTTTGCTTCAAGTCTTTTCTTCAAATCAGCTTTTAGGTACAGTGGTGCAATTAAGTTTTAAGTTGGTCTTGGCTTTTCGTTTTTCAATTTAAGCTGTGACCAGAAAGGTCATTCACTAGTCGAACGCTTCTTTGCAATTTTGAGTTTGGTGAGTGTTTTTAAATTTTAAGTTTGGCTTATTGGTGCAGGCGCAAGCGCTTCTAATTTTGAGTGTCAACGCATAACAAGGTCGTCAACGCGGACAAAAAACTGTTGGCTGCTACGCTTCGCTTCACATTTTAGCCAACAATTTTTTGCCGGTTACAAC
>NZ_BTGK01000082.1:0-357 GCF_042848605.1 Pseudoalteromonas sp. MTN2-4 | reverse complement strand
GAATAGAATTAGAGAACAAAACATTGTTTGGGTCTGTAGCTCAGCTGGTTAGAGCGCACGCCTGATAAGCGTGAGGTCGGTAGTTCAAGTCTACTCAGACCCACCACTTTGCTTAAAGTCGGTCATAAACAATGTATTCCTAGTAATGTGGGGCTATAGCTCAGCTGGGAGAGCGCCTGCCTTGCACGCAGGAGGTCAGCAGTTCGATCCTGCTTAGCTCCACCACTTTACTACTTACTCCTCATAGATAAACACTTTGACTACAGAGTCTTTAACTCTGAGAAGTAATTCTCTTGCTCTTTAAAAATTTGGAAAAGCTGATAATTAATTCTTTTAGAAGAAATTCTAAAAAGAGTT
>NZ_BTGK01000081.1:0-382 GCF_042848605.1 Pseudoalteromonas sp. MTN2-4 | reverse complement strand
TTGCCTAACCGGCGAAAAATAGCAGGCTAAAATTAGCGACGAAGGAGCGCAAGCCTGCTGTTTTGCGTCCTTTGGTTTAGGCACTTGTTAGAGCTACTTATTATTTGGTTTAATTAGTATTAATCGAATTAATGGGCGAGCAATTAATAGAATGAACACCAACAAAACTACAAAAAGAACACCTAATTGATAAAACTGATTTAAACCGTACAAAAAAGAGCTTTCACTAGGCTGCGTAATTTGAAAGTAGAGAAATAAGCTAACAGCACTTACTAATATCAATATGATCAAAAACAAAATTGTATTTAGCGGTTCACCATATTTAAATTCAATTTTTTCCTCTTCACTCAAAATACACTCAGTTCCTTAGGTAGCTCTAACA
>NZ_BTGK01000080.1:0-382 GCF_042848605.1 Pseudoalteromonas sp. MTN2-4 | reverse complement strand
CATAACGCCTCGCTTAACCGGCGCAAAATAGCAGGCTAAAATTAGCGACGAAGGAGCGCAAGCCTGCTGTTTTGCGTCCTTTGGTTAAAGCGTTTGTTATATGCAATTAACCATCAATATCACTTAAATCTTTTGCATTATAATCATTTAACTCTATATAGGTTACTTTATTAAAAAGCCTTATTAAACACAAAACTGCAAAGAACAAAGCCAAAAAGAAGTACAAGATTCCCGTTAACTCAAAAAAATCAAAATCTATGCAAACACCATTAGAATGGCACCCATTTCGCGGTAAGCTTTCATATACAAGAAAGGTAAAAAATAGTGATAAAACAAAATAGATTAAGTTTAAAATCACAGACGCCTCCATTGCATATAACGC
>NZ_BTGK01000079.1:0-390 GCF_042848605.1 Pseudoalteromonas sp. MTN2-4 | reverse complement strand
CCTATTAACGGGCTAAAAATTGTGGGCTAAAATTTTTGCGAAGCAAAATCAGCCCGCGATTTTTTGTCCCTGTTAAATTGCTTGTTAGGTGTTTTATCACCTACCTACGTTGTTTAGCTTTCGCTTGACGCAACGCTTTACGTTCTTGTTTGTTTGGAATATTTTCGCGTGTAGCAAGAACTGCTTTTATATCTTGGTAAGCCCGCTTCCATTGCTCAGTGTTTTTAAATTCTATCTCATTATGTGAAGAAGCTCGATATTGATCAGACAACTCTAGCGACTCTTCACATTTTAACAGTGCATTTCTTCGACTCATAAGAGTCCCTGTATGCATCTTCTCTAAATCAGGTTTAGATATTACCTCTAGCTTTTTTGTCACTCCTGACTCCA
>NZ_BTGK01000078.1:0-403 GCF_042848605.1 Pseudoalteromonas sp. MTN2-4 | reverse complement strand
AGTTTGCGATCCAGTGCGACTTGCACCAACAATCAAATACTCTTTACCGTCTTGGTGATTTGTAAGGCCTGACTGTGTTGCTGTCACGCTGTAACCATCAGCATTCGCTTCGGTTAAATCTGCAAACGCGTACTGACCGTTCGTATCTGTAGTGCGTGTTAGTGACACCGTGCGGCCAAACTTGTCTTTACCTGTCAACGTAACTGTGATGTTTTCAAGCGCTTTGTCTAGCTCAGCAGCTTCAAGTTCTCCGTCTTGTAGCGTGTCTAGGAATACGCGACCTGAAATCGAATAAGGAATTGTGCCAAGTAGCTCGGTGAAGTCCACGATTGCTGAGCGTGTATTGGCCGTTAAATCAACCACAACCGTATTGTTTGCAGTTTGCGATCCAGTGCGACTTGCT
>NZ_BTGK01000077.1:0-406 GCF_042848605.1 Pseudoalteromonas sp. MTN2-4 | reverse complement strand
TCAATATGGGGCGCAAAAATGCATGGCTATAATCAGCGACGAAGGAGCGCAAGCCATGCGTTTTGCGTCCATGCCATTATTGACTTGTTATATTTCTAATATATATACCTTGGCAAGGCAACACTATAAATAGCTAAGCCGTACATACAAACTAGTGCAGTTCTGTATGAGTAAACTTTAATACGACTAACTTCTTTAATCTCAAATTTTATGAAGCCAATACCAATTCCGAGAGCCCTGACGACGCCAACTAAAGCACTAAAGCTTAAAGTATAAGGAAGGTAAAGTTCCAGTCCATGCAGGCCAGCAAAGACAATTGAAGAAATACCTACAAAAACACCAATGTAAGGCCAAATTATCAATTCGTAGAACAGTTTATCCGATTTACTCAAATACATAGAGAAAT
>NZ_BTGK01000076.1:0-419 GCF_042848605.1 Pseudoalteromonas sp. MTN2-4 | reverse complement strand
CGTTAGTGCTTTCGAGAGTTTTGTGAAACTAATACTACCTTTTGTCATTTTTGCTGTTTCTTTCAACGTGAAAAGCTATCAGCCGATCTCGTTTGAAGAGTTTGTAAGTGAATGTACATCAGATTTAGCAAAATTTGCTCGCTATAAACGCCATTGTTCTTCTTATCTATTTGGCTATTTAGACGCATCGAAAAGTAACAGTAAGTATTCCAATTGCCTCAGTAAAGAAACACCTGAGACTTTGCTTGAAAAGCTAAAACTATTATTGGTAAATAATACAAAACTAGGCAAATATAAGTTTAATGACGGGCTAAAAGAGTCAGTAGCCAATATTTGCAAAAAAAGCACTAACAAAGTTGTAAACGCGGACAAATAACAGTTGGCTTTGTTCGTGCCTCACAAATTTTAGCCAACTATTA
>NZ_BTGK01000075.1:0-431 GCF_042848605.1 Pseudoalteromonas sp. MTN2-4 | reverse complement strand
CTAACGCCTTAATAAACGGCGGAAAATAGCAGGCTAAACTAAGCGAAGAATGAGCGCAAGCCTGCTGTTTTGCGTCCATTGTTTAATTAATTTGTTATATTCCCTGACGCTCAAAAGTTAAGGCTGTCTTTTGCAAGCTGCTCTTGCAGTAACTCTAGAGAGTCATAAGATTTCGTTTCTGGATATGGCAATACTTCTTTCTTGTTTGACCAAGTTAAATGAACAACATAAAACTTATTGTCACAAATGACTAAAACATCATCTCTATCTTCTCGCTTTGCGAGGATTTTAGAACTTTTACCATACAACTCATGACCAACAGGTAATTCTGTTGCCATTTCAGTCAACAGTGCTGCTCCGTGTGCAGGACTGTAGTCTTCTATATTGCTCCAAGGTTCAGAGTACATAGGCCTCCATGGGAATATAACGCC
>NZ_BTGK01000074.1:0-431 GCF_042848605.1 Pseudoalteromonas sp. MTN2-4 | reverse complement strand
TAACGCTTGCCGTAAACGGCACAAAATAGCAGGCTAAAATTGGCGACGAAGGAGCACAAGCCTGCTGTTTTGTGTCCTTGGTTTAACGGCCTTGTTAGCTTTACAAAAAGCTGAGTGTGTACAAGAAAACCCAACTTATAAAAGCTATAAAGAATAAGCCTTTAACTATTTTTAACTTTCTAGCCTTTTCTAAATACGCAGCTCTAAAAAGAAAACATGATGGTACTGCTGCACCAAAATAATAAACTCCCGGAGCAAGTAAAACACCTGACTTACTCGATGCATAAGTTATAAAACACAGAGCTAGAAAAGCACCTAAAAAGAACATACCTTTTGATGTTTCTAGAAATTCAACTGAAGTATCAAAAAAATCACTTAAATATTTTGTCATTGTGTAATCCTTCACAAATATACAGAGTAAAGCTAACGCC
>NZ_BTGK01000073.1:0-432 GCF_042848605.1 Pseudoalteromonas sp. MTN2-4 | reverse complement strand
GAGGTTTTTGATGATTCTGCCAACCTATGAAAGAGAGCATTATCAATTGGATAATGGAGAAGAATTAAATAAGGAATATCCAGACACATTCTGGATCCCTGAAAAAGAAGACAGGGAATCTCTTAAAGTAGGCGATTTGGTAAAGCTAATTTTCAGCATGGAAGAGAACATAGGTTCTGACGAAGTTTCGGTTGAACGTATGTGGGTAGAAATTACAGACGTTTACCCTAATTACTATAAGGGCAAATTAGATAATGATCCTGCTGGCAGTGATTGTGTTCAGTGCGGGCAACTTGTCACTTTTCAAGCTTGTCATGTAATAGATATTTACGAAGAAAACACCTAACAAGTGCCTAAACCAAGGACGCAAAACAGCAGGCTTGCACTCCTTCGTCGCTAATTATAGCCTGCTATTTTGCGCCGGTTAGGCAA
>NZ_BTGK01000072.1:0-441 GCF_042848605.1 Pseudoalteromonas sp. MTN2-4 | reverse complement strand
GGCGTTAGGTGTTCAGATAGTCTAGATGGAATTTTTAGATTTAAGTGTTAAGTTACTAATGTTATTAACCATTGTATTTACACCGGTTTATTGCGTATACAAAAGTTACAGTTACTTGAAGTTGTATCTAATTTCTGCCTCACTTATCTCTTTGGCTATCATTTCAGGCGCTTATTGGCCTCACTTTTATACAGGTATGCGCCTTGATTTATTGGGATATGACCCTTTTGGTTTTTCAGAATGTGAAAGGTTGAAAAAGGTTGCACCTGAAATGCGCGGAATAGCCACTCAGCTTTATTGGTCAAACATGGGAGTTGGTTGGCCATTAAAAGCCCTGATTTGGATGGTTATTTTATTACCTTATCCTTCAATTGTTTGGCTGTTCAAATTCAGCTATAAGAAGTTAATGAACAAGTTTTGCGCCAAAAACACCTAACAAGG
>NZ_BTGK01000071.1:0-487 GCF_042848605.1 Pseudoalteromonas sp. MTN2-4 | reverse complement strand
GCAGCACGAGGGAGAAGCAAACACTTGAAAAACTTTATGGTCATTTTAATCGCATTGCTCTTATCAGGGTGTTTTACCGAATCCGAGTTCATTCAAACTGACTGTGCATACTTAAGCGGAGACCATTTAATAGTGGGGTTTTCTAATGAGTTTGCTAGCAGAACACTCTCAATTGGGAGTTCTGCTTTGACATTTAAGGGAACAACTCCGAAAGATATGAAGTGGTTAGCTGAGTTTACAGATATTGAATCCGTAGAGTTCGAGAATGCAGCTCTCTTGAAAATAACTTTAAAGTCAGGTTTTTCCAAAATTGTTGGCAGAGTTAATGATAAATGTAAGGTGTTTATAAATAAGCACTTTCAAGAACAAGGTGTTGTTTTTTAGTGTAGTGTGCTGCTAACAAACTGTTTAAAGTGGACAAAATTACGTTGGCTTGGTTTCGCTCCGCTTCACATTTTAGCCAACGAAATTTTGCCCATTAACAGGG
>NZ_BTGK01000070.1:0-490 GCF_042848605.1 Pseudoalteromonas sp. MTN2-4 | reverse complement strand
CTTACTAATGGGCGCAAAAATGCTTGGCTAAAATTAGCGACGAAGGAGCGCAAGCCAAGCGTTTTACGTCCTTTTGAGTAACTTGTTAGTTGCCAATTACCGCATTTTGTAAAAAGTGTACCTGTTTCTTGCGCCAAAATGGGAAAAATAATAATGCAGTTGTGCTTTCGTCATACCACTCATTTTCATGTAGCGCCTGAACTACCCACTTATATTCGTAGTCCCCACGTTTAAACACCTTAAGTCTGCATTTATTGCTGAGGCCGAAAGCAAAACAATCTAGAGCTTCTTCCAACTCATCGAATTCCTCATGCCAGTTTGAAAAACCAACAGTTAAAGTATTCGCATTTTCTCTAAGCCAAACATCGAAACCATTTGCAGGTTTTACACAAATAGAGGTTTCACTCTTCTCAAAATCAAGCTCAGGATACTTCTTTAATTTTTCTAAGATGTGGGAAATAGCAGACATATCATCCTTGGCAACTAACGC
>NZ_BTGK01000069.1:0-495 GCF_042848605.1 Pseudoalteromonas sp. MTN2-4 | reverse complement strand
GCGTTATGCATTAAGAGTAATATTTTGAAAAAGTGGAAGTTTCTATTTGCTTTTGTAGCCTTCATTACATTTCTTGAGTTGGTTGGTTTACCTTTCAAAGAAAACTTAAAATACTCAGATTTTTTGTCTGTTATAGTCTCAGCATCAACACTAATACCAATATATGGTTACGCATACGGCGTGGCTATCGGAAATAAAACAATAGCTATATTAATATTTGTTTTAAATGTATTGATTTTTGGTGGTATAAGTTTGCTTTGGTTAGTCCTTTATACGTTTAACCAATTTAGTTTAATACAATTATTGTTTTCACTAGGTGCTTTTGCTTTTTTACTATTTGTTGCATATCCGGTTTATATGTATGCGTTTCGTTCGGATGCACTTTGGTCAGAAAATGCATAACAAGTGCCTAAACCAAAGGACGCAAAACAGCAGGCTTGCGCTCCTTCGTCGCTAATTTTAGCCTGCTATTTTGCGCCGGTTAGGCAAGCGTTA
>NZ_BTGK01000068.1:0-500 GCF_042848605.1 Pseudoalteromonas sp. MTN2-4 | reverse complement strand
GCGTGACTGTGATGTTATCAAGTGCTTTATCAAGCTCGGTAGTTTCAAGTTCACCGTCTTGTAAGGTATCTAGGAATACACGACCTGATACTTCGTAATTAACTGGCTTCAGTTTTTCAGTAAAATCTACGATAGCTGATTTGTTTGCACCCGTTAGATCAACTTTGACGATACTGTTTGCCGTATCCGACTCGGTTCGAGTAGCACCAATGTTTAAATAGTCTTGACCATTTTCATTCAACGCATTGCCAGAGAAAGCGGCTGATACGGTGTACCCATCAGCATTGGCTTCGACTAGGTTATCGAATGCGTAAAGGCCATTCATATCTGTGGTGCGGGTTAGCGACACTGCGCGGCCAAAGATATCTTGACCAGTTAACGTGACAGCGATGTCTTTAATAGCCTCATCTAGCTCAACTGTTTCTAATTCACCATCTTGTAAAGTATCTAGGAAGACACGACCTGATACTTCGTAACTAACTGGCTTCAGTTTTTCAGTA
>NZ_BTGK01000067.1:0-500 GCF_042848605.1 Pseudoalteromonas sp. MTN2-4 | reverse complement strand
CGTTGTAACCGGCAAATAATAGTTGGCTATAATTTGTGAGGCACGAACAAAGCCAACTGTTATTTGTCCGTGTTTACAACCTTGTTAGCAGTTGATGCTCGTATAGTCATCGTAACTATGATGCTGAAACTTTATAGTAACTCCGTCTACAAACTCAAAAATAGCTGATACTGATTCATTATTGCTTTCATATCCAACTGCCTTGAGGACATGGCTGACGACCCCCTTAAACTCATTTAAATTAACCAATACTAGACTACTAGTTAAACAAGTATTTACAGGCTCAGAAGGTGATTCTCCGCTTTTCCAGAATATTGTTTCCCCATCAAAGCAGAGTTTCTGCCATTCCTCGTCGAATTTTAGATAAGCAACATTTGCAGGATCAGTAATAGTTTCGCCTTCTTGCTGTTGAATTAAGTAAAAGCCTTTGCATTGTTTCCCAACAATATCTGGCTCAACTCCATTGATGTAAAAGCTCAACTAGAACCTCCAAAGACTGC
>NZ_BTGK01000066.1:0-509 GCF_042848605.1 Pseudoalteromonas sp. MTN2-4 | reverse complement strand
CAAATAAACGGCAAAAATTAGTTGGCTAAAATTTGTGAGGTACGAACAAAGCCAACTGGTTTTTGTCCGCACTTTTTGATTTGTTTTGTTATGTATCTATTTCACGAAGCCAATCTTTAAACCAACTAAATGGTAAATTAACTGAATCCAAATTTATATTTTGTAATTCATCAACTTTATAAGTGTTAACTAAGTAAAGATCCCATTGAGTTTCGACATCAGCTAAAGTACTCAAGATATCTTCTATTTCTTTTGGTGCGTCAATGTCATGATACTTATTCCAGAACTTCTCACTCCACTCAGCTATTTGCTTATGAGAGTAAGTTAATTGATTTTCATCGGCACCGTAATTCAAAAAAAAATAAAATTATCTTTTGTAAAATCTAAATTTATAGGTTTACTCAATTCCATAGAGATAAATAACGCTTGCCGTAAACGGCACAAAATAGAAGGCTAAAATTAGCGACGAAGGAGCACAAGCCTGCTGTTTTGTGTCCTTTGTTTAACGA
>NZ_BTGK01000065.1:0-511 GCF_042848605.1 Pseudoalteromonas sp. MTN2-4 | reverse complement strand
CGGCGTTATGCGTCACTTTAACTCGCTGTCTTTAAAACGGTTTTCACTTCAAGTCTTTTCTTCAAATCAGCTTTTAGGTACAGTGGCGTAATTAAATTTTAAGTTGGTCTCGGCTTTTCGTTTTTCAATTTAAGCTGTGACCAGAAAGGTCATTCACCAGTCGAACGCTTCTTTGCTATTTTGGGTTTGGTGAGTGTTTTTAATTTTAAGCTTGGCTTAATAGTGCAGGCGCAAGCGCTTCTAAATTTGAGTGTCAACGCATAACAAGGTGGTCAACGCGGACAAAAAACTGTTGGCTGTTACGCTTCGCTTCACATTTTAGCCAACAATTTTTTGCCGGTTACAACGGCGTTATGCGTCACTTTAAACCGCTGTCTTTAAAACGGCTTTTACTTCAAACCTTTTCTTCAAATTAGCTTTTAGGTACTGTGGCGTAATCAAGTTTTAAGTTGGTCGTGGCTTTTCGTTTTTCAATTTAAGCTGTGACCAGAAAGGTCATTCACCAGTCGAA
>NZ_BTGK01000064.1:0-526 GCF_042848605.1 Pseudoalteromonas sp. MTN2-4 | reverse complement strand
TCGCTTAACCGGCGCAACATTGCAGGCTAAAATTAGCGACGAAGGAGCGCAAGCCTGCTGTTTTGCGTCCTTTGGTTAAAGCGTTTGTTAGCAGTACATTATCGAATTTGTACCTAAATATCCATAACCTCTAATTGTCTCTACTTGAGAAGGCAAACCATGTATGGACTCTGATACTGCTTCAACTGGAAAATATAATTTAGGTAAAACAAAACTGTTAGGCTTAGAAATACCAAACCAAAAACCAATAACTTCACCATTAAAAAACATGCATGGTTGAGTATTTTCAATCCCAGTTGAAGCAATTTTAATGTAACCGAAGAATTTATTACCCTTGGCATCGGTAAACTTTGCTTTCACAAGTAAATCAGAATTAGGGTCAAGAGCATCAGATTCAGAGGCTGGACTTATAACTGTTTCATCAACTGTTTCATCTTTCCAGTGCGGAAATTGCCAAATGGCATGCTCTAGTAGATCTTGAGCTGTTATTTCCCAGATAAATTTACTCACGAATCTCCCTGTACTG
>NZ_BTGK01000063.1:0-553 GCF_042848605.1 Pseudoalteromonas sp. MTN2-4 | reverse complement strand
ATAACGCCTTAATAAACGGCGAAAAATAGCAGGCTAAACTAAGCGAAGAATGAGCGCAAGCCTGCTGTTTTGCGTCCACAGTTTAATTAAATTGTTAGCTTTTAACTACGCCTGTAGATAATGTTTTTAGCATGAAAAAAGGTAAACAAACTAAAATAGCTGGGCCGATCATCATAAAGTTACTTTGAAAACTTATACCAACTGCATATACAGGTAGTAAAGCTAGTGGCAATAATAAAATACTTTGTGTCGACCCAATTAGAATTGAATAAATAACAGCCTTTTTAACACTGACTTTATCAAGAAAATCATATGCTAATAAACTACCTATAAGGAAAATCATGGACGTAGTAAACATTTGATCGTAACCACCACTGGTTAAGAACTTCAAGTTTTCAACATTGAAGCAATAGTTGTCAGATGTAAAAACACAATCCATTAATGCTGCAACTAGTTTAGAAGAGTACCCTGCAATAATTGAGAGTAAGAGCGCTAACCAAATTTTCACTACTATTTTTTTCAACGACGATAATTCCAATTAAAAGCTAACGCC
>NZ_BTGK01000062.1:0-567 GCF_042848605.1 Pseudoalteromonas sp. MTN2-4 | reverse complement strand
TCGCTTAACCGGCGCAAAATAGCAGGCTAAAATTAGCGACGAAGGAGCGCAAGCCTGCTGTTTTGCGTCCTTGGTTGAAGCGTTTGTTATATTTTACTTATTCTCATTGTAATAGCTTGGTAGTTTAGGGCAATCAAAGTCACCTTCACTAAACATCTCGTTAATACGTTCAGGAAACATATCACGCATTTTCTCATAAACCGCTTCATTTAGAATGTGAAACCCAGCTGGGTTATCAGCTGTACCAAGGAAATCTTTAATATTACTTAGTTCAGGATAATGTGCAGGTTGGTGAAAAAAACGCATGTACTCTTGGAGAGTTCAATAAACATACATCAAGTCTTTTAGGTTAACTTCTACAGTCTCATTGGCATCGATTTTATCTAGACCATACTCAACTATTTCGGCTTGATTATTTGTATAAACATCATCCATTATCTGCGGACTCTCCGTAAAATATAACGCCGTTGTAACCGGCAAAAAATTGTTGGCTAAAATGTGAAGCGAAGCGTAACAGCCAACAGTTTTTTGTCCGCGTTGACGACCTTGTTATGCATCGACACACCG
>NZ_BTGK01000061.1:0-573 GCF_042848605.1 Pseudoalteromonas sp. MTN2-4 | reverse complement strand
GCGTTATATTGCTTTGTAAGGTCAAACGTTGAATACAAAAGAAAGCAGGGAAAGTGGCATCTTATATGCGGTGTTCATTACCGTGTTGTTGTATTTCTTTTTTAAGATTACTTTGATCTTTTCAATAGTGACAGGCAGAAATATCACTTGTTTAAGCTCTATTTGGAGTAACTCTGATACTTTAATAACTCCTTTCTCTGCATTTTTCATACTGGCGATATTTAGCTGCATTTGGTTTTTGTATTGCGGCATACGGTACAAACGAAAAGTAGGTAAATCGGTATATTTGCTATTAGCTGTCGGAACTGTGTTCTATTACTTTTGGTTCAAAGGTTTTTACGGTTTCTGGCAGCTAATGAGCTACGAGCAAAAGGAAATTACATTACAAGAGTTTTTTGAAAAAACAGGTGGTACAGAAAGGTTAAAGCTGTATGGTAGTGGCGATAATAAAAATGTATTGTGTAAATCGCAATATAACAAAGCAAATTAAAAGTGCGGACAAAAAACAGTGGGCTTTGTTCGTTCCTCACAAATTATAGCCCACTATTTTTAGCCGTTTATTTGCGGCGTTAT
>NZ_BTGK01000060.1:0-582 GCF_042848605.1 Pseudoalteromonas sp. MTN2-4 | reverse complement strand
GCAAGAAAGAATAGTGCGAGTAAATCTACACCAACTCCAAACCCTAAGTCACTTCCATAAAGGATATTGTAGGAAGGGCTAAAAATATTAGCTTTGACGGCAATACCATCTTGAATAACTACCATTAACGAACCTAACCCTGAATAGCTAAAATAAACAAAGCCTAAGTTGACGGTCAGTAATTGTAGAATTTGATTTACTATAGATAAATTGAATCCCAGCCTTTCCCGTTTGAAAAGATAATAACCTGCTAACCCGTTAAAAATAGCAATACCAAAAGGTATTATATTTACCCAAGCTTGTTGTTCTGTATTAAAATTTATAAAACCCAAATAAATGAATGCAATAGCTGTAACTGCCTGAAGCCAAGTTAAAATTTTTAGGCGGTTTTCAGATTTTTTGATAAAGCTTTCAGTTTGTTCTTTCTCCTGATTTTGAACTTCATCCTTTCTTGAATTCAGTTCTTCAATTAGGTTTCTATAATTATCAGGATAAGCATCCTTATCAATTGTTTCTAAGCTTTCTTTTAATTCACTTATTGAATAGCTTGAATAGTTCACAAATACTCCTAGAAAGCTAACG
>NZ_BTGK01000059.1:0-586 GCF_042848605.1 Pseudoalteromonas sp. MTN2-4 | reverse complement strand
CATAACAAGTGCCTCAACCAAAAGGGACGCAAAACAGCAGGCTGCGCTCCTTCGTCGCTAAGTTTAGCCTGCTATTTTGCGCCGGTTAGGTAAGCGTTATAACCTTCTACAGAATGGAGTAAAAAATGACATCAATAGGATTAGGGGTTTTAAATATTGGCTTAATTGTAATTGTGTTGCTTGGTTTGGTTTTGATGAAAATTGATGTTGCTGATATTGTTTTTTCTATTTTAAGTGGCTCAATCGTAGCTCTAGTTTTTAGTACGTTAGCCTCATACAAAGGCATATCAAAATGGAAAGTCGGTGTTATATCCTCTTTTACCATTTTAGGTTCAATTGTCGCTTGGTTTATTGCACTAATATTCTTAAAAATAACAACTTTAAGTTTATATGGCACAACAGCAATGGTATTTGATCTTTTTATAGGCATGATTGGTGCGACGTTTGTTGCAGTAGCCTCAGTGGAAAAATTTGAAAATAAAGCTCAAGTCTAAAGTTATAACAAGCACTTCAAACGGAACAAAAACAGTTGGTTAGGTTCCGCTTCGCTTCACATTTTAACCAACTATTTTTGTCCGCTTAAGTG
>NZ_BTGK01000058.1:0-601 GCF_042848605.1 Pseudoalteromonas sp. MTN2-4 | reverse complement strand
GCTAAGCGTTAGCCCTAAATCAGAGTTTGGTGAATGGAAATAATTTTTACGAAAGGAAATGCCAAGTACGGCCATTTGAAGTGTGTCAGAAATGATGGCACTTTTACTGAGACTCAAATGCCAGAGCAAGGTGTTGCTCCGCACGATATGATTCATTTTGTAGTTGAGAAATACTTTGCAATTAAAGGAGCATTTTACGGCCAATTGAAAGCGGGTGCTGATATTAGCTTCAAACTTGAACATAACGAAGTATCAAGAGAGATTGCGAATAAAATAGATGTTTGGCAAACAGAATCTATGGTTGAATCTTTACAATCATTGCTTTGGTCGGGTGAAAAGCCTGATTATGCGAGTTTTCAATACATGACTGAGCAAGCTTGTCTTAGCCGTAATATGCCAGTGCCGAAAATTGAAATTGATAACTTTGAAACAATGACAAATGTGCTTATCAGTTTGAATAATCAATGGAAGCTCCTAGAAAAAGGTCAGTATATATCTGTCGAGTTTTAGGGCTAACAAGCCGGTCAAGGGCGGACGCAAAACAGTAGGCTTGCGCTCGTTCCTCGCTATTTTAGCCTACTATTTATGCGCCGCTTACCGG
>NZ_BTGK01000057.1:0-617 GCF_042848605.1 Pseudoalteromonas sp. MTN2-4 | reverse complement strand
GACGCTTCTAATACTTACTTTTCAATATCATCATTATTACCGGAAAATGAAAACGAAATCTTAATTCAAGTACCTCGATTTGAAGCAGGGAAATTCAAGGCGAAACTGCATAGATTGAATGTATTAAATGGTCGTAAGAAATTTGTAAGTGTAGATATTCCTTATGATGTTAAAGGCTTTTTTACAGATCAGAATGGTAATGCGAGAGCTGCGTATACTTTTGAAATTGACGAAGAAACATTAGAAAATTCTTTTAGCTTATATTACAGAAGTAACTCAGGTGCTTGGTCAGAATTAAAGCTACCAGCCAAAGTGAAAAGCCCAGAGTTTAACTATCTTGGTATGTCGGCAGATGAAACCAGCTTTTTCTTTACTTCGGACTTTGATGATCCAGAATCACGGTTACATGGATTATATGAGTTCAATATAAATACAAAGAAAGTAGAGCTTTTAAAAAGACATGACTATGTTGATATTGAACCAAGTTATGCAACTCCTTTAGCGGTTAGCCCTAATGGTTATGTTACATCGGTTAGCTACGATGATGGTGAATTTAAGAAAATATATTTAGATGATAAAAATTGGTATTCTAAATTAGTAATAGGCTTTGATAGTGC
>NZ_BTGK01000056.1:0-633 GCF_042848605.1 Pseudoalteromonas sp. MTN2-4 | reverse complement strand
ATCGCCTACTTTTAAACTCAAGACTTTCAAGTAGGCACATACAATGACAAAGGCACGAGAGCAGCAGGTGAGCTTGCAAGATACCAAGTACTACCACTGTATTTCACGTTGTGTACGTCGTGCCTATTTGTGTGGTGAAGATGAGCATACGGGAAAATCTTACGAACATCGCAGACAGTGGATAGAAGATAAACTACAACAGATATCTAAAGTATTTTGTATTGATGTATGTGCGTATGCGGTTATGAGTAATCACACCCACTTTGTACTATACGCTGACGATAAAAAAGCAAATAGACTCAGCGATAAAGCAGTGCTAATCCGTTGGCATAAACTGTTTAAAGGCACGCTCCATACCCAGAAGTTTTTGGCTGGTGAAAAGTTAGATAAAGGTCAGCAGTTCTTTTTAGCAAAAGAAATAAAAGAGTTTAGGCAGCGCTTGTCTGATATCAGTTGGTTTATGCGGGTTTTAAATGAGCATATCGCCCGAAAACCCAATAAAGAAGACAGCTGCACAGGCCGATTTTATTCGCTGCCATCCATGGCGCTCACCCTTCGGGCCGCTTAAAAGCGTTCAAATTTATTCCCTATAAATTTGTAGGAAGGCCGCTTTAAATCACAAGCGCTATTAGA
>NZ_BTGK01000055.1:0-662 GCF_042848605.1 Pseudoalteromonas sp. MTN2-4 | reverse complement strand
TAACGCAATTTTAAGCGGCGAATAATTGTTGGCTATAATGTGAAACGAAGTGGAACTCAGCCAACAGTTATGAGTCCGACTTTAAAACCTTGTTAAGTGCCGTTTTTATTTAGTTATTTAAAAACGACTTTTCATAAATAGTTAAGGAGCCTTTTATTATTCTAGGCAGCTTGAGTTGCCAACTTTTAGCAACTAACTCCAAGGAATACACTACAGCTTCATGTTCAGGGTTAGCAATATCACGAACAACTACGTGTGCGATATTGCCATTTTCTTTAACAGTCCCAAGTACATTATCGGGTACAAAGCTACCAAAGTTTTTGTCTCTTGATTCCCATGCTATGTATGACCAAAGCTCAAAGATATCACCATGATTGAGTTCTTTAATATCGTTTTCAGTGAGTTTTTCTAAACCATACATCTCTAGAAATTCAGAGTTACTCAGTAATGGTTCTGTAGATTGAGCTAACCAAGATAAATCTGATTTAGAAATATATTCAGATGCTTTTTCATAATTTTTATCCTTCATATTACTAAGGAATTTGGAAACAATACTTTGAGGCATTTCGAGCTCATTACCCATTACATTAAAACTTAAAAAAATTATTAATATTGAAATATGCTTCAACATTGCATCTGGACTCCATGAGGCATTTAACGCC
>NZ_BTGK01000054.1:0-689 GCF_042848605.1 Pseudoalteromonas sp. MTN2-4 | reverse complement strand
GGCGTTAGGCTTACAGGAGGTTATTTTGAGAATTGCAGCAATACTTGGTTTAGCTTTTTTCTTGATGTCATGTTCGACGATAAATGTTTCAGGGAAGATGAATTTAAAAAATGAGACATATACGTCTCCCAATAATGAATTTATTGTAAGTTTACCCTCATTGGTTCATCCAAATGCCAAAGATACTGTTTATCCCAATCAATTATTCGTCGATTTTTTCATTGGCTCAGGTTACTGGACGCCTCAAGGGTTGCACACTATTGAATGGGTTAAACTGCCCAAAGAAATGACAACTGAGCAATTTCAAAAAGCTCTTCCCGACATTGTAAAACAGCACTCTCAAAAAAGGTTTAGCTCTACTGGCCAGTTTAATGTTATTGAGCAACGAAATTTACCTGAGTCTGATTCTCACAAGTTTTTAGCTCAGGGAACATACCAAAACGTATCTAGCACATGGATATGCACTATTAAACTATATAAAGATAGAATTGCGTTTATTTCGAAAGTGCTACCTTTGGAAAATCCGAAGCCGATTACTAAATTGGATCAAAATACAGATGATTATAACCAATGGGTGGAATCTTTCAGGGTATTGTAAGCATAACAAACGCCTAAACAAAGGACGCAAAAAGCTTGGCTTGCGTCACTTCGTTCCTAATTTTAGCCAAGCCTTTTGCGCCTGTTAGGCA
>NZ_BTGK01000053.1:0-700 GCF_042848605.1 Pseudoalteromonas sp. MTN2-4 | reverse complement strand
AAGTAAGTCTTCCTCATTCTCACCTAAAACTTTATCTAAAAATACCTTGCCTGAACGTGATCTAGGAATGTCTCCTGCAACTTTCATCACTGGTAATGAGTAAACACCAACATAAGGTATCGCACATTTATACAAATCAGGTTCTCTTACCACTGCCATTGCTGATGCATAACCACCGTAACTTCCTCCATAAATACAAATGCTTTCTTTGTCCGTGACGCCTTGATCTATTGCCCATAAAGTCGCATCTGTAATGTCATCTTGCATTTCAGCGCCCCACTTTCTGTGACCAATTTCTTCAAATACTCTTCCATAACCACCTGAGCCTCTAAAGTTGATTTGCAAAACACCATAGCCATTCGCTGCTAAAAGCTGGTTTTCATCATCCCAACCCCAGTAATCTCTTGGTCCATGAGGTCCACCATGCACTTTTACGACTAAAGGTACTTTGCCACTTGTTCCTTTCGGTAGTGTCAAATAACCATACAAGTCAAGACCATCTCTTGCCTTAACTTTAATACCCTTTACAGTGGCCATTTTATTCGTGTCTATATTTTTAGACTTGCCATACTGTTTTAATTTTCTAGTTTCCGAATTAAAAATATAGAAAGCGCCTGGATTCTTATCTGAAGAAACGCTTATAACTGCTTCTTTCTTATCTTTCGTTATACTTGTAATATTAACTTTTGAATTTTTAAAT
>NZ_BTGK01000052.1:0-700 GCF_042848605.1 Pseudoalteromonas sp. MTN2-4 | reverse complement strand
TAGTAAGTCTTCTTCATTCTCACCTAAAACTTTATCTAAAAATACCTTGCCTGAACGTGATCTTGGAATGTCTCCTGCAACTTTCATCACTGGTAATGAGTAAACACCAACATAAGGTATCGCACATTTATACAAATCTGGCTCTCTTACGACTGCCATTGCTGATGCATAACCACCGTAACTTCCTCCATAAATACAAATGCTATCTCTGTCTGTGACGCCTTGATCTATTGCCCATAAAGTCGCATCTGTAATGTCATCTTGCATTTCAGCGCCCCACTTTCTGTGACCAATTTCTTCAAATACTCTTCCATAACCACCAGAGCCTCTAAAGTTGATTTGCAAAACACCATAACCATTCGCTGCTAAAAGCTGGTTTTCATCATCCCAACCCCAGTAATCTCTTGGTCCATGAGGTCCACCATGCACTTTTACGACTAAAGGTACTTTGCCACTTGTTCCTTTCGGTAGTGTCAAATAGCCATACAAGTCAAGACCATCTCTTGCCTTAACTTTAATACCCTTCACAGTGGCCATTTTCTTCGTGTCTATATTTTTAGACTTGCCATACTGTTTTAATTTTCTAGTTTCCGAATTAAAAATATAGAAAGCGCCTGGATTCTTATCTGAAGAAACACTTATAACTGCTTCTTTCTTATCTTTCGTTATACTTGTAATGTTAACTTTTGAATTTTTAAAC
>NZ_BTGK01000051.1:0-704 GCF_042848605.1 Pseudoalteromonas sp. MTN2-4 | reverse complement strand
ATTGAAGTCATTTTGGTGTCTGACCCTTCAACTGAGAAATCTGCAGCGGCATTAAACGTCGGTGTCGGTCTTTTACAAGATCCAATGACACAACAAGGTATGGCGCACTACCTTGAGCATTTACTTTTCTTAGGCACAGACAGGTACCCTGAAGCGAACCAGTACAAAGAATTCTTAACCGAAAATGGCGGTGTTTCTAACGCATCGACTTGGTTAACTTACACAAACTATATGTTCAAAGTGAACAATGACGCTTATGACGAAGCACTTGATCGCTTCTCTGATTTTTTTAAGTCACCAAAGCTTTATCCTGAATACACAGAAAAAGAAATCAATGCCGTTAACGCTGAGTGGTCAATGCGTCGTGAGATGGACTTTTATGGTCAATTCAAATTATCACGCGATATGATGGGTGAGCACCCAGCGAACCGCTTCTTAATCGGTAACCTAGAAACATTAGGCGATAAAGAAAACAGCAACCTTCACAAAGAAACCGTTGAGTTTTACAACAAATACTACTCTGCGAACATCATGAAAGTGGCGCTGATAAGCAATGCTTCACTAGATGAAATGGAAAAGTTAGCGAAGAAACACTTTTCACCGATTAAGGACAAAGGCATCGAGAAGCCGCAGGTTAAGCAAGAAATTAACTTTGCAGAGTTAGGCGGTAAGAAAATTTACTACAAGCCTAACCAAGACTTAAA
>NZ_BTGK01000050.1:0-716 GCF_042848605.1 Pseudoalteromonas sp. MTN2-4 | reverse complement strand
TAACGCCCTAATAATGGGCTAAAAACGCTAGGCTATACTTGTGAGCAACGCGAATCAAGCCTAGCTTTTTAGTCCGCGTTGATTAGTTTGTTAGCTGTACTACCGACTGTCACCAAGGCTGCAATAAAAACAATAGCCATAATGTCAATAGCCACGAATTGTTCTGCAATATTGCCATTATACTCCTGATACAAAAAGCCTGGACTAAAATTGGCCTTAAGCCCGAATGAAGTAGACTCAGCAAAAGTAATACTAAGGTAGACGCCGCCTAAACCAGAATAGTTTAGTAACACTGAGCCTAAACCGAAGCTAAGAACTTGCAGGGATTGATTGAACACTGATACCCAATAAAACTTTTTTAGCTCTTTTAATGCGGTATAACCGGCGAAACCATTTAACGCCACTACTATTAGTGCGATAACAATTGTCAAAAATGAAACGTTTTCTGAAAGTAATAAAACAATAGGTATTGCGATAGCAGCTGCAATTTGAAAATAACCGATGAGTTTTACTCTTTTCTCAGCCAAATCAAATGACTCTTGGCGAATCATTTCTTGATGTTCGAATAACTCCTCTTTTCGGGAGTCAAGTTCGGTTATTAAGGCAGGATAATTAGGTGATTCTGGATCTATATTATTCTTAACATCCAGTAACTCATCCATTGTGTATTTAGAATAATCAATCGTTGTCATGAGTCCTACTTGTACAGCTAACGC
>NZ_BTGK01000049.1:0-771 GCF_042848605.1 Pseudoalteromonas sp. MTN2-4 | reverse complement strand
TTACTACCAACCAATTCCTGAAAAATGTGATAAACAGTGCAATATATCCGATTGGTCTGAAAACATAGTTCATATTCACTGATGTCAGCTCTTTGTAAAGCTTTGTTACTTCTGAAACTTGATATGGAAAAATAATACATGAAAGAGAAATACTTGGCATTACAAATGTCCATATTCCATATATAGCCCGTCTGCGGCCACTTATATCTTTAAAGTAGTGAATACTTTCCTCTGCCCCGTTTATAATTAAGAAAGCTAAATAGATAACTAGTAGACAGAATGGGATAACTTGGTTGAACGTACTTACTTTCCGTTCATACATATAAAAGTCAACGTAAAATTTATATGTGAACCACCCAACCGGAATTATGATTATTAATAAAAACAAGTTATACATATGCAAAAAGTAACATAGCGCCCTAATAATAGGCAAAAAATTGTTTGCTAAAATATTGAGGAACGAAAACAGCAAACTGTTTTTTGTCCTTATTTATTAGCTTGTTATATAACTTTAACACTAACCAAAGATATTGGTAAACTTACTAACAGCAAATAAAGCAATACCAATAATTAACGCATGCAACCGATATTGCGACAAAGAGAATGAGTCACTTGGTACTGCTTTAAGATATTCGTCATTTCTGCCACCGTTAAACATATCTACAGGCAAAAAATCAGATATAAACATAATGAACCCAAAAGCTATTAAAATGATGCTAATTATAAAAATGAATTTGGTCACTACTCGATCCTGAGAGTTATATAACGCCG
>NZ_BTGK01000048.1:0-827 GCF_042848605.1 Pseudoalteromonas sp. MTN2-4 | reverse complement strand
GCGTTATACCCCTAAAGGAGTTTAGATGTTACGCACAATATTAATAACCCTTATTGTTGTACTATCAGGGTGTGCTAGTACACAAAATGAAAAATTAGCTTCGAAAAGAATTGGGGTGTTAACACTTGAATCACACAACAATCAATTCTGCTACCTCTACAAAGGCGTGACAGTTTTCAACAATGAGTCGGAAAGTGAGGAACTTAGCCCTAGCTTTTCTGACAGTTACAACACATCCGTGGCTAAGGGCATAACAAAGTCGGGGAATTTGTCAGTATCCCTAGGCAAATTACCTGCCCATAAAATCTCAAGTTATTTTGAACGTAAAGAATGGGATCATTCAGTCACCCTTACTCAGGAAGGTCGCAAGTATATTGAGAGCCTGCTTGAAACAAACCAAGTTGATTATATTCTTTTACCTTGGTTGTATGATTTAGACCGTTGTATGGTAAGCGTTGAAGTTGGTTACTCTGATTTAGAATATGCGCTCGATTCTAATGTTCAACTTCATCTCCTGAACGCTTACAATTTCCAGCATATGCAGTCTAGGCAAGTAAACTCTATTAATTCAATGAGGCCAATCTACTTACCTAAAGACAAGGCAGCTCCCACAGCTACTGATAAGGCTAAATTATCAGAGAAGCTTTTCATTGAGCTTGAAGATGATGTTTTTAGGCTCTTAGAAGGTGATTGCTGCTATTCAAAAAGAAATGATCTGCCGTAACGGGGTATAACAAGTGCCTAAACCAAAGGACGCAAAACAGCAGGCTTGCGCTCCTTCGTCGCTAATTTTAGCCTGCTATTTCTCGCCGGTTAGGCAAGCGTTA
>NZ_BTGK01000047.1:0-830 GCF_042848605.1 Pseudoalteromonas sp. MTN2-4 | reverse complement strand
GGCGTTATATTTAATTTTTAAAATGGAGTATTAAGTTGAAATTTCTCGCAATCGTGATTTTTGTCTTAATAAGTGTTGCCTGTAGCAACACACAAACAGTCAAAAATAATGTACCAATTACAAATGAAGACAAAGCACTATTTAAATCAAGTATTAAGCAATCTTGTAACAATAGATATCCAAACTCAGAGTCAAGATGCGAATGTGAAGCAAGCATTATTGCTAACGTAACACCTGATCCATTGATAGCAAGAATGACAACAGATAAGAATGCAAAAGCAGAAATTCTGAAATTAATGGTAGAAAATAGAGACAAAATTAACGACTGTGCAAAGAAAATACACCAAGAGCAGCCTTTACCAACTGTTAGCCTTAATTGCTTAGAAAGTTCTAACCATAGTCGAATTGGCTTTCAAATTATGGTGAAAGGTGTTGATTTCACGAATAAAGCTGAAAAAGAGCGATTAGTTCAAAGATTAGAAAATTTTGTTCGAACAGACCCTTGTATACCTCCAATATCAAGAGAAAGCCGAGAGTTAACAATTAATGGCATAGGTATAGTTAAACCTACTAGTGAAGTTATAGTTGACACTGTTAATTTGAGGGGATATGGGAATATAGTTAGAGCTTACACAGACTCTCCATTCTTAGTCGGCGACCTTAATCATTGGCTACCAACATCCAAACAAAGATTACAGCAAGCATTTCCAAATTATCAAACGGATATCGTACTCGATTAAATATAACAAATAAATCAAGAGCGGACGCATAAAGGTTGGCTGAGCTCATTCTTCGCTAATTTTAGCCAACCTTTATTTACCGCTTATTTA
>NZ_BTGK01000046.1:0-869 GCF_042848605.1 Pseudoalteromonas sp. MTN2-4 | reverse complement strand
CCTGTTAAGGGGCTGATAATGTTTGGCTAAAATGTGTAGCGAAGCGAAACTGAGCCAAACTTTAGCAGTCCCGCTTGAACAGTTTGTTAAGTACCGAATTCTCGCATAATTCTATTTGAAAGAGAGTTTAGGTCTTGATAAATATCATCTTCTTTGACACCTGTTGCATAAAGCTGATTTTGTATTTTTAGACGATCACCTTCTGAGCGCAATTTAAGTTTCACAATGTTTTTTAATCCGTTTTCAGAGAAATATTCATTGATCGGTTTATTATCAAAACCATGAAATGTAAAAACCCCTTTTTGGCTAGTAACTCTATGATTAAGTAGAGGAAGCGACATTGCTATTGGTGCTTTGGGCACTGTATTATTGTTGTTTCTTAAATATGCAGGGAGATAATCGCTAATCATTGACTCTTTGAATTCATTTGGAGCTATTACCCCTTTAAACCCAACAGACACTTCATTCATTTCATGCGGCTTCATCACCCACACTGCTCTTGATACACCATTGTTATCTTGCTCTAAAGCAAAATATAAAGAAACTAATGGTGATAAAGACCAATCTAAAAGTCGTGTTGGCAAACCATAATGCTGCATTAAAGTGTAAAGTTCAAAAGCATTATTAGGAGTTTTAGATGTGTAATTTTGAAAATAAGTCATGAACTCAGCAATCATTGACTCTTCTCTTGTTTCAGTAATTTCGCGCCAAATAACCCCAGGAACTAAACATAAATTATCATCTTTAATACCTCTAAACCAAAGATCACTGTGATGGCAATTAAATGTTGTAGTTAAAGAACCCACAATTTCAAGGTATTCTGATAAATCACTAAACTCTATAGTTTGCATAAATTCTCCCTAGGTACT
>NZ_BTGK01000045.1:0-895 GCF_042848605.1 Pseudoalteromonas sp. MTN2-4 | reverse complement strand
TAGCCCTTAAGCTTTAGTGTAGTTAGTGGAACATTCTGGAAAGTTTGACGATACAGGGTGACAGTCCCGTACACAAAAACTTATCTAAAGTGAAATCGAGTAGGTCGGAGCACGTGAAACTTTGACTGAATATAGGTGGACCATCATCTAAGGCTAAATACTCCCAACTGACCGATAGTGAACCAGTACCGTGAGGGAAAGGCGAAAAGAACCCCTGTGAGGGGAGTGAAATAGAACCTGAAACCGTGTACGTACAAGCAGTAGGAGCCCTTCGAGGGTGACTGCGTACCTTTTGTATAATGGGTCAGCGACTTATATTTTGTAGCGAGGTTAACCGTTTAGGGTAGCCGTAGCGAAAGCGAGTCTTAACTGGGCGTGCAGTTGCAAGGTATAGACCCGAAACCCGGTGATCTAGCCATGGGCAGGTTGAAGGTTGAGTAACATCAACTGGAGGACCGAACCCACTAACGTTGAAAAGTTAGGGGATGACCTGTGGCTTGGAGTGAAAGGCTAATCAAACCGGGAGATAGCTGGTTCTCCCCGAAATCTATTTAGGTAGAGCCTCGGACGAATACTTACGGGGGTAGAGCACTGTTAAGGCTAGGGGGTCATCCCGACTTACCAACCCTTTGCAAACTCCGAATACCGTAAAGTACTATCCGGGAGACACACGGTGGGTGCTAACGTCCATCGTGGAGAGGGAAACAACCCAGACCGTCAGCTAAGGTCCCAAAGTGTATGTTAAGTGGGAAACGATGTGGGAAGGCTAAAACAGCTAGGAGGTTGGCTTAGAAGCAGCCATCCTTTAAAGAAAGCGTAATAGCTCACTAGTCGAGTCGGCCTGCGCGGAAGATGTAACGGGGCTAAACATACCACCGAAGCTACGGCTGCATAC
>NZ_BTGK01000044.1:0-906 GCF_042848605.1 Pseudoalteromonas sp. MTN2-4 | reverse complement strand
TAAGGCGTAGGCAATCATGGATAAACAGTCGAGAATGGAGCTAAGGAGAAAGGCTGGATGTAGAGATTTACCAAAACCTCAAGTGAAATATCAGGGTCCTGAGTATTCAATGTCTTTTGCTTGTTGTGAGTGTAGAACTTCGAATATGCGCCAATTTAATCTTGCTCCATGTGATTACCCTGAGACCATTGAATGTCCTATTTGTAAGGGAGTTGCAGTTAACTTAGGTCGTCACTTTAAACCACCTAAGAAATCGGATTTAGCTCAGTGGAAAAAAGTTCAATTTTTAATTGAACACGGATTCCTATTTCAAAAAATTCGTACTACTAAAAACAGCTATGAGAGTGTTCCTTACCCAGAAACCCTAGCTCAAGCAAAAAAATTCGTAGTAAAGTACCGTCAGTATGCGGTGCAATCGCCTTATAACAAAGCAAATTAAAGTGCGGACAAAAAACAGTTGGCTTTGTTCGTTCCTCACAAATTATAGCCAACTATTTTTAGCCGTTTATTTGCGGCGTTAGTTGCCAAGGAAGTTTTCATGCAATCTTATAAACTTAAGCTCAGTTTTACTTCTGTAGTAAAACTAGCTTTCTTATTTGGCTTTTGCACAGGAATAGTGTGGATGACTCTTTTGGGTTTAGCTATGTTACTTGGTTTATTTCCCGGTGAAACACCACCCGTACTTTTAGTATTACTATTACCACTGGTTTGTTCACTCCTTTTTGGTTTACATATTACAATTGGATATCCTATTTATATGTTATTCAATAAGTTCACCAATGGAATAACAGTAAAAAATTTGATTGGCGGCAACTAACAAGGCCGTTAAACCGTGGACACAAAACAGCAGGCTTGTGCTCCTTCGTCGCCAATTTTTAGCCTGCTATTTTGTGCCGTTTACGGCAA
>NZ_BTGK01000043.1:0-938 GCF_042848605.1 Pseudoalteromonas sp. MTN2-4 | reverse complement strand
ATAACGCCTTACTAATGGGCGTAAAATGCTTGGCTTAAATTAGCGACGAAGGAGCGCAAGCCAAGCGTTTTGCGTCCTTTTAAGTAACTTGTTAGCTTTCGTTTACTCTGACAATTAGTTTTTTTAATTCAGAAATAACTAACTTTGGCTCATCATCTTGAACGAAATGCCCACTTTTAGTTGCCATTACAGCCCTGCCTTTAGGAAATTTAAGCACCCATTCTGCTTGTACATTTCCCCATAATTCGCGAGCTTTATCCGTATCAAAGAGGCGCTCTGGATTTTCAAACTTTTTCACACCCGCGATAAGAGTTATGGGGATATTTTTGATATCGCCATAGCCTAATGATGGTGTTTTATTCCAGATATCGTTGATTAAGCAACAATTATTTTCTTTTCCCATTTTTACATCCGCTTGTTTTAACCTCTCATTAGATTCCTTTCCTCCTAAAGGATCTAACTTTTCGATGATTTCGACGTCTCTTGGGTTAATAGGATCGATAAATAACATAGCTGAAACTTCATCTGGATTTCTAACTGAAAATTCCCTAGCAACTTTTCCACCATACGAGTGAGAAACATAAACAATAGGTTTTTTAACTTTCAATAGGTTGAGTAATTTTTCAGTGTCCTTTACATAATCAGTGGATGTCAGGTCACCAACACAAGAAGATGATTTCCCTTCGCCTCTCCTTGAGTATCTTATGGCTGTTATATTTTCAGGCAGGTTATCCCAAATAGAGTCCCAACCGGCCATCCCAGAAATGGCACCTGCTTCGAACAAAACGATATGCTCTCCAGTGCCTTTAATTTCATATTCTAATTTAGCCTGGTTAACTAATAATGTTTTAGCAGAAACAGAAAAGCAAAATATAACAAGGCTAACAATTAATAAAATTTTTGGAGACACACACCTATCCCTGAAAGAAAGCTAACGC
>NZ_BTGK01000042.1:0-942 GCF_042848605.1 Pseudoalteromonas sp. MTN2-4 | reverse complement strand
CGCATAACGGGCTAATAAAGCTTGGCTAAAATTGGTGAGGCACGAACCAAGCCAAGCTTTATTAGTCCATGCGTTGATGCGTTTGTTATGTGTTAAAACTTAACTAGAATAAACTAATCAGAATGGCAACGGATACAGCAGCCTGTATGATTGCCCCCAATGTATTGGAAGTATTATGTTTGATACAAATCTCTTTTTCTTCTTTGTACTCTTTACTAGATGAGTTTTCAATTTTTATCTCTTTGATACATTGGAGTTGGCGTTCGTTTAACTCCGCAGGTGGTTTATCAATTTCCACAGAAGAGTTAGTTGCACACGAAGTACAAAGTAAGACACACAATAAAAAGACAATTCTCATATAAAGCAGAACCTCAGAAACACATAACGCTTAGCTAACAGGCAAAATTAAATAAGCTAAAATCGAGCGAAGCGACGAGCTTATTTAATTTTGTCCTAGTTTAGCGCCTTGTTATGTTCTTTACGCACAAGAAATACGCCCATGCGATTAATATGATTTGCAATGGTGCTCGTATCAACAAATAAACAGCTCCCCATTGATGACCACCTAGCCCAACACTATTTAAGGCAGCGTATACATTTGCAGGAAAAAACAATACAAAAATGAGAATACCAAGTTTTGCTGCAATGCGTTGGAATTTAGGCATGAAAAGAGCAATGCCAACCATTAATTCGAGGGCACCTGTAAAATAGATTAATGAAACTTTGAAAGGCACCCAGGAAGGAAGCATTTCAACCATTCCATCTGTTCTTACGATGTGACCTATAAAGAAAAAAATAAATGCCATCCCTAAACCCCAACAAGCATACTTGTTAATATCAACAGATACCTTCATGAATTTAGAGTAAGCAAAGGCCATACCCAGCGGAGAAGAAAGAATTAAAAGAATTATTATTGGTGTTACCATGGTTCCATCCTAAGAA
>NZ_BTGK01000041.1:0-1049 GCF_042848605.1 Pseudoalteromonas sp. MTN2-4 | reverse complement strand
CGTGTAAGCAGTTAATGTGCACATTAAGAATGTATAAATGGCTTTGATAATGAAAAAAACAGCTTTACTTTTAGGTCCTGCTTTAGGGGCAATTATCGGCTTTGGTATTGCTAAATATCAAATAGCTCAAAACATACAAGTAATGCAGGAGTATTTCGGCTGGGTTTGTGGTACTGGTTTAGATTTACCAATGTATATTTGGATTCCAGTTGGTTCTATAACGGGCTTTGTTTTTGCTAAATTGTTTTTACGTTTTAATAATTTGAATAAATCCGCATAACAAACGCTTAAACCAAAGGACGCAAAACAGCTGGCTTGCGCTCCTTCGTCGCTAATTTTAGCCTGCTATTTTTCGCCGGTTAAGCGAGGCGTTATATTGCCGAAAAAGTTTAGAGTTTTATTGTCGATAATATTCATTAATATAAAAGGAGTTTCGTTATGGAAGATTTAGGATTTGTTTTTGGAATAATAGGCATGTCAATGGGGATCTCAGGTTTTGTCTTTGCAATAATTTCAATGAGTAAAATTGATAAACTTGAGAAAAAGCTGAAAGAATTAGATGTTTTAAGTTAAGACTTAACTCTAGCTGTTTTCAATATTGTTTCCCATTAATTCAGTGTATTGGCAATATAACAAGCAAATTAATCAGAACAAATAACAGTTGGTTTTTGCTCCTGCGTCGCTTATTTTAACCAACTATTATTTGCCCATTATTTGGGCGTTATGTGTTTCAGGGAATGAAAGTTGAGTTCGTTGTATAAACTTTTTAAACTTGTTGTTCTAGGTTGCGTAATATCATTAGCTGTTGTCTATATTACTCTTGAGATACTACCAAGAGCTTATACAGTTTTACCAAGCTATCATTCTTTGATTGCAATAATTCTCTCTGTGATTTTAGGTTTTGGCTTGGCTGGGTTTATCATATATTACAAGCGAAAAGTTCAATAAGGCTGCTACCAACACATAACAAGCAATTAAACAGGGATTAAAAACTGCGGGCTTTTCGCTTCGCTCGATTTTAGCCCACTATTTTTAACCCGTTAATCGCA
>NZ_BTGK01000040.1:0-1216 GCF_042848605.1 Pseudoalteromonas sp. MTN2-4 | reverse complement strand
AACTCAATAAAGGTTTGGTGATGAACGTTAAGATATTCTTAATATTTCTTTTTACTTTAATTTCTAGTGGTTGCCAAATGACAACCAAAATCCCCAAAAATATAGGAAGTGAACGTTCATATGAACTTAGAAATGATGCTTATAAAAGAAAAGCATGCTGCGTAGAATTAAATGCTCTCAAACAGTCAGCCCTAAAAGACTCGCTGATTGTTAACATGGAGGAAAACGAAGAGCTTGTTCAAGTAAACTCAATTACGTCTCCTTATCATTTAATAAAACTAGAAGGGCAAGAGAATACTGAATATTTTTCAGTTAAAAGCTTTTACCTTGAGCATAAGTTTGCATTTATACCAATGGTTAGTGTCCTAGATTCAGATTTTAATATAATCAAACAAACTCACTTAGAATATATGCGGTATAAACACCAAGATTTAGTGTACGACGACTCTCATTTTTGGATGTACTTCAGTATCGATAAACAAAAATCACCAACAGCCCAATATATTCTCATTCACTCAGCTAGAGAATTAGGAACAAAAGTCGCAATTAATAGCGATTCTTATGGTGGTGCTCAAATGACTATGGTTGGTGAACAACCTATCGTTTATCATCAAAAAGCTACAGCGTTTAAAGTAAACCCAGTTGCTTCACCTTCGGGCGCAGTAGTTATTAAAAAGTTAGGTTCTTGGTCTAAGCCTGTTAATGATTGGGTAATTGAACAACTGTAGAGGTTGAGTTATAACAAAGCTGTAAACGTGGACAAATAACAGTTGGCTTTGTTCGTACCTCACAAATTTTAGCCAACTATTATTAGCCGGTTACAGCGGCGTTTGGTGACTATGGGTACTGAGATATTATCAATTTTCATTTTAGTTCCACTTGTTGTGGGCCTAATTGATTTGATAAAAATAGTAAAAAACAAAAATCGCAAAAAGCACGCGATTTTGCTGCTATCAGCTATTAGTTTAATTGGCTATTTTTCTCTAGATTCTTACTTTAGTGGCTATCACCCAATGCAAGGTGTCGTAATTGGTAGTCTGTTTTATATTCCTGGCTACTTAATTTTGTATGGCTTATTAACAGCCTACTTTAATAAAGTTAACCGTGTGCGAAACGTCACCTAACAAAGTAAATTAAAAGTACGGACAAAAAACAGTTGGCTTTTGTTCGTGCCTCACAAATTATAGCCAACTTTTTTTAGCCGTTTATTTGCGGC
>NZ_BTGK01000039.1:0-1295 GCF_042848605.1 Pseudoalteromonas sp. MTN2-4 | reverse complement strand
TATTTTGAGACATCTGTTTTTAATTTTACTAATCTGCTTTTCTCGGGAATCATTTTCTTTATCAAAATATTTGACAGAAAGTGATCTGAAACAGTTTTATCATTTACTTGATGTAGTTGACTTCGAAAAACCGAAGGTCGCTAATAATATGCTTCTACTTGTTGATAAAGTTGAAGAAGGCAAAGCGACCTTGGTACGAGGAGAATACGAACTTCTGCTTGCGAATGACCAAAAAGAATGGTGTCGTGATATTAGGGTTACTTTTACAGCTCAGAAAGATATAGATAATGTTTGGTCTTTTTCAGGTTCTGAACATTACAATGCACGTGTTTCATATGCTCCAAATGATGTGCCTTGCTTCGAAAAAGGTTGCTTTTCTTTTGGTGTCAATAAACCTAAAACAGATAAAGAGTTAAGTAATCTAAAAACTGAGTTAGAGAGACTTCTTTCACAAAAAAGTAAGCAATGGGACGAGAAATATGCTGCTGAACTAAATTATCGTTTACCTGACTTTGCTATGACTATGCCATGGAAAGTTGTGCAAATAGATTTTGCTGAACAAAATGAAAGTACTGCCATTTTTCAGAAGTATAATGTATTAGCTTTTGTAACACTTATTAGCAAAAAGAAAAGCTTGGTAATTCAAAGTGTTCGGTACGGTGTAAAATAAAATATAACAATCGCTTAAACAATGACGCAAAACAGCAGGCTTGCGCTCCTTCGTCGCTAATTTTAGCCTGCTTATTTTGCGCCTGTTAAGGCGGGCGTTAGAACTACAGAGAATTATATGCGCAAATATTTACTATTATTTTCAATATATATTACTGGTTGTGTAAGTACATTGACGGTTCAAGATTACGAGCCTGTAAAGTCCGGAAAAAAAGCATTAGTACGTGGTTATGAAATGGATTATATAAAACAATTATTAAGCCCGTTTCCAGACGACCAAGCAATATTAGTTACAGGGTTGAATGATCAGGAATTTAAAAATAATCATGTTCAAGTCTTAGCTCTAGCAGGTGAAAACTCTTTGCGATTAAGGTGTAGCTTTCAAATCCAAGGAGGCTATATTAAATCACAAGTAAATACTGTTACTTATGAACTTAAAGCAGGTTATGTTTATGACCTAGTAGCTAACTACTCTGAAATCAGACAGTGCGAACCTCAATTAAAAGAAGTTGGTTTATACACCGAGTTAAGTAGTTCTAACAAGGTTTTAAAGTCGGACTCATAACAGTTTGCTCGGTTCAACTTCGTTTCACATTTTAGCAAACTATTACTCGCCGCTTAAAATG
>NZ_BTGK01000038.1:0-1314 GCF_042848605.1 Pseudoalteromonas sp. MTN2-4 | reverse complement strand
CCAATAAGCGGCGAATAATAGTTGGCTATAATTGTGAACGAAGTGAACGCAGCCAACTGTTATACGTCCGACTTGATTGACTTGTTAGGTTTTCACTGCCCGTAATATATAGGTAGAATTTTAGCTTTCATACTTTTAGCATAAATCCACCATTTAGCACCAACATCATCTATTAATTGGTAGAAGTTTAAATCGGTCTCAATATAGTTAGCATCAAGAACTTCTGCCTCTAGGCCATTAAGCAATTCGATTTTTACCGGTGCTAACATACGAAACGGCATACGCATCGAATCAACGCCACTGAACTCTAATTCAACTTCACCCTTATCTTTGGATCCAATATCTCCGTTAAACTTTATTACTACAGTTCCTGAAATATCAAACTTGTCCGCAGATATTTTCTCGATATCAGCTGGACCTTCTAACTTTAAAAGATATTCGTTGATTTGTGACAGATCCATCTTGAAAACCTAACGCCCACTTAAAAGGTGAAAAATTGATGGCGACTTTTCTGCGGGTCTTTGCAAAAAATGCGACATAATTTTGAATCCGAGTTGAAGTGCTTGTTATATTTTTCCTGTTAAAAACTTTAATATATGAGAAACAATGTTCAATGAATTTGAAGCTGTAGCAATATTATCCGGTGCATTTTTCTTTACTTCGCTATAGTAGTTGTGTTCATTTTTTATATGGTTGACTACTGTCGATGCTTCTCTTACTTGCTCTACGTTTTCGGCAGCATGATCATGGAAAGGTACTAAATAATTATTTCCAACGGTCTCTAGATACTCACTGATACAATTATTTGAAATAGCATATTTCACCCGCTGGATTTCCGAATTTATTCGGAAATGAGCAGATATATATTTATATTGAGAATGTTCCTCTTTTAATTCTCGATTGTACCAGTTATACCAGTCAACAGTGTTATCAAATGATACTATCTCATTGAAACCTAGAACGTTCATACGGTTTAACATAATAGAACCTAGCGAAGCTGCAATAGTTTGACATTCAACGGCTTTAATAAATATAGGGTGATTACCATACAGCAAAGGTGCTACACTCTGAGAAACTTTACTACCAATTTTTTCTGCTTCGAATCGAGCCATATAATGCTTCTCTCCCTGAGGGTACTCCTCTAGAAACATATCAAAATATTCTTTGAATAATTGTTCAAAATTTTCAATGGACTCTATTCGCATGCTGTACTCCGAGAGAAATATAACGCTTGCCGTAAACGGCACAAAATAGAAGGCTAAAATTAGCGACGAAGGAGCACAAGCCTGCTGTTTTGTGTCCTTTGTTTAACGG
>NZ_BTGK01000037.1:0-1457 GCF_042848605.1 Pseudoalteromonas sp. MTN2-4 | reverse complement strand
TAAGCACTTTGGGATATGAGTAAACTTTTTAGCATAATTTTCTTAATGACAGCATTTTCTAGTATTGCAGCTGAAAAAGTCTCTTTTGTAAGCTTATTGTCATCACCTGACAAGTATGACGGTAAATGCGTCCAAACAGTAGGCGTGATAAGCGTAGAGTTTGAAAACGGAAGTTTATATCTTGATCAAGCTAGCTACATAGCAAGAGCCTATGAAAATGCTATTTCTCAACCATTTGAAGCAGCGCAGGTTGTTTACAATAGCAATAATGCAGAAGCTCATATTCAGAAGTTAGCTGATGCATATGAGGGTAAGTTGGTTAGGGTTGTAGGCAAGTTTAAAGCCTTTAACTTTTCAAAACGAATAAATAGCACTAAAAGTAATTTTAGTTCAATAAGTTATATCCAAACTCTTGCGCCAAATGAAGGGGCAAGCTTTGGCAATCAAGCAAGGTGCTTATAACAAGTGCCTAAACCAAAGGACGCAAAACAGCAGGCTTGCGCTCCTTCGTCGCTAATTTTAGCCTGCTATTTCGCGCCGGTTAGGCAAGCGTTATGCGTCACTTTAACTCGCTGTCTTTAAAACGGTTTTTACTTCAAGCCTTTTCTTCAAATCAGCTTTTAGGTAAAGTGGCGTAATCAAATTTTAAGTTGGTCTTGGCTTTTCGTTTTTCAATTTAAGCTGTGACCAGAAAGGTCATTCACCAGTCGAACGCTTCTTTGCAATTTTGAGTTTGGTGGATGTTTTTTAATTTTAAGTTTGGCTTATTGGTGCAGGCGCAAGCGCTTCTAAATTTGAGTGTCAACGCATAACAAGCAATTAAACAGGGATAAAAAACTTGCGGGCTATTCGCTTCGCTCAATTTTAGCCCACAATTTTTTACCTGTTAATCGGGCGTTATGTGCCAGTGAAGTATCGGAGCCCGAATTGAATTTTAGTGTTAAATCGAAGTTGTTAATCAGCGCTGGGGTTATTGCATCAGCCTCCGCTATTTGGCACCTTCTTTGTATTATCGGTGGCCCTAGTTGGTTTGTATTTGCTCGAGCACCTCAACCGATTATAGATTCAGCAGTTCAAGGTACATTACTCGCACCTATTGGCACTGTAATTGTTGCAGGTTTAATGTTTGCTTGCTCTGTTTTTGCTTTTTCTGCGGTAGGCTTAATTCGCAAAGTTCCTTTACTTCGTTCGGCTTTAATTACCATTACATTACTTTGTACGTTGCGTGGTTTAATTGCTATTCCAACGTTTGTAACTTCGTCGGGGTTTGATATTTGGCAAATTGTAGCAAGTACTATTTGGTTGTATGTTGGTATTTGTTTTCTGTTTGGTAGTATAGAACAATATAGGCATGGCAAATCAAGCACATAACAAACAGTTTAAAAGCGGACAAAATTCAGTTGGCTGGTTTCGCTCCGCTTCACATTATAACCAACAAAATTTTGCCTATTAACAGG
>NZ_BTGK01000036.1:0-1557 GCF_042848605.1 Pseudoalteromonas sp. MTN2-4 | reverse complement strand
TATTAACGGGTAAAAATTGTGGGCTAAAATTGAGCGAAGCGAAAAGCCCGCTGTTTTTAATCCCTGTTTAATTGCTTGTTAGGCAGAACTTTTACCGTGTTTTTTGACTATATCTAAGCAGTAAACAAAAGATAAGCCTGTTTCACTTCTAAGTAATTTTGCAGCTTTAGGTAGGTCTCCACCTAAAATTGCATTATGTATTTCTTCATTAAATTGTTGAGACCAATCGATCTCTTGTTGAGATAAGAGAATTTTTAATTTTGCGTCAATTTCTGACAATTTGACCATTATAAAAAATAGGCTCAAGCAAATTGAGAAAATGATTAAATAGTTCCAGTCCATGCATTCAACCTTGATGTAGCCTAACGCCGTAATAAACGGCACAAAAGAGCAGGCTAAAGTTGGCGACGAAGGAGCACAAGCCTGCTGTTTTGTGTCCTTTGTTTAATTACTTTGTTAGCTGTACGATTTTTATGATTTTGTTTTCTTTAGATATTGTTAAGTAGCTAATTTCTAGGCAATTGCCATTTTTTATAACTTTACCTGGTAACTCTTTTTCATAGAAAAAAGGTGTTCTTGTATAGTTATTATAAGAAAACTCGACCTCTTGCACTTCAAATGTTGCTGTATGTCCCTTAACTTCATCTAGGCGATAGTTTTGAATACAGCCCGATACAAGTGAAAACTCACCCGCATCAATCTGACTTTTAACACCGAGATCTTGTTCTAACTCTGAGTAAGTACTAAACAGTGCAATGAAAAAAATCACACCAAAAATTGATAAAAGCCAATTTCGTGAAATTTTAACCGTGCTCAATACAAGATCAGTGATGGCTGGCAGCCTAACAAAAGCCACAAGCAAAAATAAAACAGGTAGCAACCACAAAAAGTAATCGATGCTGGGTTTTAAGCTGATTTCAAAATATGGAGTCAAACTTCACCTAGTACAGCTAATGCCTTAATAAACGGCGGAAAATAGCAGGCTAAACTAAGCGAAGAATGAGCGCAAGCCTGCTGTTTTACGTCCACTTTTTAATTAATTTGTTAGGTTTATTTTTGCATACTAATTTTTTATAACATACCAATTATCAAACAAGTGCTCTAAACATTGTACTTTTGGTGAACACACATCTTTGGGGTTAATATTCTTACCTAAAGCGTAAGCACCTTCACCAATTCCGTACTCACTTTTAAAGGAAAAAGCTTTTCTTAATATCCAAGCCTCACCCTCTTTTTGAAGCCAAAGTGAATTAAAGCCATTTTCTTTATATGGAACTACAATTCTGCTTAAATCTGGATTGGAGACTTCTTTATATTTGGCACCTGCAGCAACCCAAGCTAGTGAAACTTCGGTTTCTGCAGAGGTTTGTACCCACTGTATTGAAACATAACCTTCTTGCTCGGTTGCCCTTATAGCTTTTACAAAACTTTTTGAATTCAAAAACACATAAACTACATGCTTCAATTTGCTTTCAGGCCAGTATGGGACTGTTTTCAGTATTACAAAGCAAATTATTAAAGAGAAACTTAAATATAAAAGCGGCTTCTTCATAAACC
>NZ_BTGK01000035.1:0-1590 GCF_042848605.1 Pseudoalteromonas sp. MTN2-4 | reverse complement strand
AACAATCATCTGTGTGGACACTACGAACAAATCTGTTCTAAATCGTTAAGGAGGTGATCCAGCCCCAGGTTCCCCTAGGGCTACCTTGTTACGACTTCACCCCAGTCATGAATCACTCCGTGGTAAGCGCCCTCCCTAAGGTTAAGCTACCTACTTCTGGAGCAACCCACTCCCATGGTGTGACGGGCGGTGTGTACAAGGCCCGGGAACGTATTCACCGCGGCATTCTGATCCGCGATTACTAGCGATTCCGACTTCATGGAGTCGAGTTGCAGACTCCAATCCGGACTACGACGCACTTTAAGTGATTCGCTAACTCTCGCGAGCTTGCAGCACTCTGTATGCGCCATTGTAGCACGTGTGTAGCCCTACACGTAAGGGCCATGATGACTTGACGTCGTCCCCACCTTCCTCCGGTTTATCACCGGCAGTCTCCTTAGAGTTCCCGACCGAATCGCTGGCAACTAAGGATAGGGGTTGCGCTCGTTGCGGGACTTAACCCAACATCTCACAACACGAGCTGACGACAGCCATGCAGCACCTGTATCAGAGTTCCCGAAGGCACCAAACCATCTCTGGTAAGTTCTCTGTATGTCAAGTGTAGGTAAGGTTCTTCGCGTTGCATCGAATTAAACCACATGCTCCACCGCTTGTGCGGGCCCCCGTCAATTCATTTGAGTTTTAACCTTGCGGCCGTACTCCCCAGGCGGTCTACTTAATGCGTTAGCTTTGGAAAAGTTGTCCGAAGACCCCAGCTCCTAGTAGACATCGTTTACGGCGTGGACTACCGGGGTATCTAATCCCGTTTGCTCCCCACGCTTTCGTACATGAGCGTCAGTATTGACCCAGGTGGCTGCCTTCGCCATCGGTATTCCTTCAGATCTCTACGCATTTCACCGCTACACCTGAAATTCTACCACCCTCTATCATACTCTAGTTTGCCAGTTCGAAATGCAGTTCCCAGGTTGAGCCCGGGGCTTTCACATCTCGCTTAACAAACCGCCTGCGTACGCTTTACGCCCAGTAATTCCGATTAACGCTCGCACCCTCCGTATTACCGCGGCTGCTGGCACGGAGTTAGCCGGTGCTTCTTCTGTAAGTAACGTCACAGCTAGCAGGTATTAACTACTAACCTTTCCTCCTTACTGAAAGTGCTTTACAACCCTAAGGCCTTCTTCACACACGCGGCATGGCTGCATCAGGCTTGCGCCCATTGTGCAATATTCCCCACTGCTGCCTCCCGTAGGAGTCTGGACCGTGTCTCAGTTCCAGTGTGGCTGATCATCCTCTCAAACCAGCTAGGGATCGTCGCCTTGGTGAGCCATTACCTCACCAACTAGCTAATCCCACTTGGGCTAATCTAAGGGCGAGAGCCGAAGCCCCCTTTGGTCCGTAGACGTTATGCGGTATTAGCAGTCGTTTCCAACTGTTGTCCCCCACCCTAAGGCATATTCCCAAGCATTACTCACCCGTCCGCCGCTCGTCATCTTCTAGCAAGCTAGAAATGTTACCGCTCGACTTGCATGTGTTAGGCCTGCCGCCAGCGTTCAATCTGAGCCATGATCAAACTCTTCAATTAAAAGTTTTTTG
>NZ_BTGK01000034.1:0-1669 GCF_042848605.1 Pseudoalteromonas sp. MTN2-4 | reverse complement strand
ACAAGCAGGGGCAACTTTGAGCTGGCTAAAATTAGGAGCGAAGCGACGGGAGCCAGCTTAAAATTGTCCCGTTGACTTGGCTTGTTATGTACCAAAAACTGATTTGTCGATAACGACTTTTTTAAAGCTATTACCTTCATACTTATACGCCGATAACACTAAAGTATCACTATTTAAAATAGAACCTTTAGACCACAACAAAAAGGAGTCTGCTGACACAATACTGTATTGATAATCGATTACCCAAGGGTCTTTAGGTAATCGTTGTATGTAAATAATACTGCCGTCTATTAAATTTCCAAGATTTTCTGGTAGACGGTTATTTTTATTATAATAAACTGAAATTGCAGTTTGTAACATCTCAATATCAAGTTCTGCTTCATCGCTTTGGTTGAGAGGTGGGCAATTAACAAGACTGGGAACAGATAGGCCTACAAGGATTAAGAAAACAAGAGTTACACAACTAAATTTGAAATATTCCATTGCCCTACCTTGGTACATAACGTCTTAATAAACGGCGAAAAATAGTAGGCTAAAATAAGCGACGAAGGAGCGCAAGCCTACTGTTTTACGTCCAAGGTTTAATTAAATTGTTATGTTTTCTTACCGTTCACAAGCCGTCTGATTTAATAGTTAAAACATCGCCTTCAGTATATAAAAGAGGACCTGCATAATAGCTTTCTGCTTTAAACAAATAGAAAGCTGTCAATTCACCTAGTTTTCCTTTAATGGTAAAACCAACAGAGTTTTTGCTGGTACAAACAACAGAAAGCTCATTAATATCACCAAATTGTGACTTTATATTTCGGGAATTACTCAAGGTTTCTTTTAGTTTTTTAATAGATGTTAATTGAGATTCATCAAGACTAAAGCCGTAAACTGATAGTAATTCATTATCGTTAGTGCCAACGCCAACCTTTTCTACATGAGGTACTTTTTTAAAATATTCCTGACATAAAGGTAATGCAAAAGCCTTTGCAATTAGCACTACTTCTATAAACATCAGAGAAATTAGAAGTTTCATACTCAGTTTCCAGAAAACATAACGCCCGCATAACGGGCTAATAAAGCTTGGCTAAAATTGGTGAGGCACGAACCAAGCCAAGCTTTATTAGTCCATGCGTTGATGCGTTTGTTAGGTTCAATTTCCTTCACAAGAATTGAAATATTTAGAAATATCATAACCCAGAATATTATCAGACCCCGGCAAAGATTTACGATATTCAAGATTAAATTCCTGTCCCTCGAAGTTTAAAAGACCTTTAAATTCGATACCTGAAAATGATTTGTCACGATGCTTATTCATTTGTGAAATTTTGATAACAGTACCTTTAGGAAGTAATAAATACTCATCTGCCGCCGTTGGGACTTCACAATGGCGCGCATTTTTTCCAAGTAACTTGGCTCTTTCCTCCAGCATCGCTATATATTTTTGAGAGGGATTTACTCGAAGTGACCAATTTTCTTTGGATAAGACAGGTTCAAAGCTTAGTAAAGGACACAGATCCCATTTGCGGGTGATTAAAGCCTGTGAAGTAGTTTTTAAGCATTTATAATTTTTAGCTTCTGGTGTTGATTCAAAGTCAATTTCTTCTGTTGATACACACCCACCAAGGATCAAAATTAACAGAAAATAGAATGAAGACCGATGCATATTCATTATTGAACC
>NZ_BTGK01000033.1:0-1738 GCF_042848605.1 Pseudoalteromonas sp. MTN2-4 | reverse complement strand
GGAAAAAATCTGATAATTTCTAAAACTTCTACTTTAGTTCATATTAGCTTCTGAGCTAAAACCACTTTGGCGTTGTATGGTTAAGCCTCACGGGTAATTAGTACTGGTTAGCTTAATGTATCACTACACTTCCACACCCAGCCTATCAACGTTGTAGTCTCCAACGGCCCTTCAGTTAACTTAAAGTTAAAGTGAGAACTCATCTCGAGGCTCGCTTCCCGCTTAGATGCTTTCAGCGGTTATCGATTCCGAACGTAGCTACCGGGCAATGCAATTGGCATCACAACCCGAACACCAGCGGTTCGTCCACTCCGGTCCTCTCGTACTAGGAGCAGCCCCTCTCAATTCTCAAACGCCCACGGCAGATAGGGACCGAACTGTCTCACGACGTTCTAAACCCAGCTCGCGTACCACTTTAAATGGCGAACAGCCATACCCTTGGGACCGACTTCAGCCCCAGGATGTGATGAGCCGACATCGAGGTGCCAAACACCGCCGTCGATATGAACTCTTGGGCGGTATCAGCCTGTTATCCCCGGAGTACCTTTTATCCGTTGAGCGATGGCCCTTCCATTCAGAACCACCGGATCACTATGACCTACTTTCGTACCTGCTCGACGTGTCTGTCTCGCAGTTAAGCTGGCTTCTACCATTACACTAACCGTACGATGTCCGACCGTACTTAGCCAACCTTCGTGCTCCTCCGTTACTCTTTGGGAGGAGACCGCCCCAGTCAAACTACCCACCAGGCACTGTCCACAACCCCGATTAGGGGCCTATGTTAGAACATCAAACATACAAGGGTGGTATTTCAAGGATGGCTCCATGACATCTGGCGACGCCACTTCAAAGCCTCCCACCTATCCTACACATGTAGGCTCAATGTTCAGTGCCAAGCTGTAGTAAAGGTTCACGGGGTCTTTCCGTCTAGCCGCGGGTACACAGCATCTTCACTGCGATTTCAATTTCACTGAGTCTCGGGTGGAGACAGCGTGGCCATGGTTACACCATTCGTGCAGGTCGGAACTTACCCGACAAGGAATTTCGCTACCTTAGGACCGTTATAGTTACGGCCGCCGTTTACCGGGGCTTCGATCAAGAGCTTCGCCTAAGCTAACCCCATCAATTAACCTTCCGGCACCGGGCAGGTGTCACACCGTATACGTCATCTTACGATTTTGCACAGTGCTGTGTTTTTAATAAACAGTCCCAGCCACCTGGTCACTGCGGCTCCCGTCCGCTTAGAGAGCAAGTCTCATCACAGATAGGAGCGTACCTTCTCCCGAAGTTACGGTACAATTTTGCCTAGTTCCTTCACCCGAGTTCTCTCAAGCGCCTTAGTATTCTCTACCTGACCACCTGTGTCGGTTTGGGGTACGATTCGAAATAATCTGAAGCTTAGAGGCTTTTCCTGGAAGTAGGGCATCATCAACTTCACACCCGTAGGTGCTCGTCTCGACTCTCAGCCTTAGCGACCCGGATTTTCCTAAGTCACCAGCCTACAGCCTTTCACATGGACAACCATCGCCATGCTTGATTAGCCTGCTCCGTCCCCCCATCGCAATTATTCCAAGTACGGGAATATTAACCCGTTTCCCATCGACTACGCTCTTCAGCCTCGCCTTAGGGGTCGACTTACCCTACCCTGATTAACATGGGATAGGAACCCTTGGTCTTCCGGCGTGCGGGTTTTTCACCCGCATTATCGTTACTCATGTCAGCATTCGCACTTCTGATA
>NZ_BTGK01000032.1:0-1755 GCF_042848605.1 Pseudoalteromonas sp. MTN2-4 | reverse complement strand
TTTTTAAAGCGCTTGCGCCTGCACCAATAAGCCAAACTTAAAATTAAAAAACACTCACCAAACCCAAAATTGCAAAGAAGCGTTCGACTGGTGAATGACCTTTCTGGTCACAGCCTTAATTGAAAAACGAAAAGCCAAGACCAACTTAAAACTTGATTACGCCACTGTACCTAAAAGCTGATTTGAAGAAAAGGTTTGAAGCAAAAACCGTTTTAAAGACAGCGATTTAAAGTGACGCATAACGCCCGATTAACGGGTAAAAATTGTGGGCTAAAATTGAGCGAAGCGAATAGCCCGCAAGTTTTTTATCCCTGTTTAATTGCTTGTTATGCGTTGACGCACCGCTTTTGAAGCGCTTGCGCCTGCACCAATAAGCCAAACTAAAAATCAAAAACACCCACCAAACCCGAAATTGCAAAGAAGCGTTCGACTGATGAATGACCTTTCTGGTCACAGCTTAAATTGAAAAACGAAAAGCCAAGACCAACTTAAAACTTGATTACGCCACTGTACCTAAAAGTTAATTTGAAGAAAAGACTTGGAGCAAAAAACCGTTTTAAAGACAGCGATTTAAAGTGACGCATAACGCCAAGCTAAGCGGCGTAAAATAGTTTGGCTAAAATTTGCGAGGAACGAGCGAAGCCAAACTTTTAACGTCCGTCCTTGAGCGCCTTGTTAGGCGCTACTTACATTAAACCTTTTTACTTGCTCTTGTATTGGAAATTCGAAATAGCTGTGCAGCAACAAAAAAATATATGATTGTTTGAACGCTATGTATAACAGGCTTATCCATAAACGTTCCGAAAATGACAGACATAATAGGCATAGCAATAAACAAAGCACCAATTAAACGAAGTGCGGCTGGCGACACAAACCCATTACTTTTTTTAGGGTTGGACACAATTAACCTAAATGCCAATAAGCTAACCCAAATGCTACCAATTAAGAAAATACTGCCAATTGAAACTGTAAAAATTGACGGTGGTACATTCGGAGCAAGTAGCACAATAGCTGAGCCTACAATACACAAAAGTGTAAATGGAAATAAGGCTAACCCTAAAGGTAGGGTAATCCACCTTGGTAATGATTTAGGTTCAGCTAACTCGGGTTCCATAGTACGCCTAACGCTTGCCGTAAACGGCACAAAATAGCAGGCTAAAATTAGCGACGAAGGAGCACAAGCCTGCTGTTTTGTGTCCTTGGTTTTACGGCCTTGTTAGGCTTTTGCTTTGCCATATTTAAAATCATAAACTTTGAGTTTGGATCACACGATTTTTTACACCACATACCCCATTGAGAGTCGCCGAAATCAAAAAACTTAAAACTCAATTCTTTACCTGATTTAGATTTAACAAGAAGAGAATAAACCTTTGGCCTATTGGGCGATTTATCAAATCCGGTTTCAAATAATTCAATTGAAGCAGCCGCTTCTTCATCTTTTAGTAAATTCATTTCTATTGATGTGAAATATGAATTATTTCCAAGGCTTTTGGGGTTTGAGCGAACCATTTGTGATGGAATCATCACTGGACTATATGAACCAACGTTTGACCAAATATAACCCTGCTTGTTGGAAATAATGTGCCCGTAAGGTGTGCAAACTATTTGCCCCCAATTATCGAGAGGCGAAGGTAACGCAGTTACAGCTTCTTTAGGTGTGCCAATGCAATCACCGACAGGACTTGATTTAACCGAGAACGTTAGTATTGATATTAAAACTAAAATTAAATATTTCACAAAACTTCCCTGAAAGCC
>NZ_BTGK01000031.1:0-1904 GCF_042848605.1 Pseudoalteromonas sp. MTN2-4 | reverse complement strand
TACCCCCTGTGGTTTTTAATCATTTACTTACCTTTTTGGGTTTAGGTTTAGACATTTGAATAGGTTAGCCTGCATACAGACTTTGTTGTTGGCTTTCTGTTTTTAAAAATTAAAGTGGCTGTCCTCTTAAAACATTCATCGATTCACGTCTACTTGCAGAGTCACGATCTAAAGATTGACATCATCCCGGCAGAATTTCGATAGATGATGTAGGTGACAAGAGCGGCATTTCAAGATCGAGTTAACCTTTCGATTACGGACCCCTTTAGCCACACTCTTGTCATTGATGAGCGTACCTAATAAACCGCCATTGGCCTACTAAAATTCAATGGTAGACCCCTATGCCCCTTTAAAGCGATACAATTGGCAATCATAATATCACGCGTATTATCCGTTGATTCGCCTAAGTTAAGCTTTCCTCCATCACTTAAAATAAATATCACTAAACACGCTCACATTGCCACTTTTGAGGAAATAACAATATGCGTTCAGTGATGCTTTTAAGTGATGCTTCAACTTGCGATAACGCCAGCACGGTAGCGTTTTATCTTAGTCGGGCTTTTGAAGACAAAGAAAATTTTCGGATAAACTTATATTGTTACATCAACAATACCTTGTACACTTATGACGCTGACAATAGCGCATTTACCGACAGCTGTGTATTAACTTCACAAGCATTTTCAGAGGACGTTTTCAGCTTATTGGGGCTTAATACGCCCTTAAGTCAAAATGATGAAGATGAAGCCTTGTTTGATATCCTGGCTAAATATGTACGCTACGATGATAGCATGACAAGCTTTGACTTTAGCCGCCTGCCAGAGCAGCTACTCATGAGGGCCAGCAGTACTATAGCAGAATTGCATGCTAGCGCTCAGAGTGTTTGTTTTGTTATGTGTCCCAATGGTAGAAACCTACCCGCACGTTTTCAGACCTATGGTCATAAATTGTATTACGACAATAACAATTTGATGTATAAAACACGCAGTTGCGAGAAAAACAACTACCAAGTGAATCACTTAAAAAGCCCTAAATGCGATGTCGCTTATGTGTTTATTGAATTACTATTGGCTCGCGCTATCGTAAGCAATCCAGAGACCCGATACCTGGGCAACTGTTACGGCTCGCAGTTAATGTGGACAGCATTGGGCGGCGGCTTAACCACATACAAGCGTAACCAGAATGTGCAACACAACAGCACAATGATTCCCCCAAGTGACGACAGTGTTATCAATGTCAATTGGGACAACGGTATATTAGAAACAAATAAGACAGAAGGTCTATCGCAGCACCCAACAGAAACCATCACTAGCAATGACTTGTATAACTTTTTCAACTTGCAAACAGGTGATTTAACTTTTAACAGCGATTATCATCATAGTTTTATGTTGATTTTATCTAAGCACCTGGACAAGCAAGAGCAACAAGGTAACATCACGGCAGTATCCCACAAATTATCGGATAAAATCGTTGGCTATACAGAAAACCCTTTAGTGCAAGCGCATGAAATGAAAGTGGTTAAATGCGCTAGCGAAAACCCCAGTCCTGAACAAGGTACCCCCTCGGGGAAAGTGTGGCGAACTTGGCGTTGGGTCGGCTCATACTGCTGCAATCAACGTATTTTCGGCTTTCAAGGGCACCCCCTGTATCATATTACCGAATACAGCGATGCTTGGAATGCCGAACACCCTAGTGACGAAAACAATGATCAAACGGCAAGAAATGCCCACTACGCCAATAACAAGACCTTGATTTGGAATTATGTGTTTAATTTTGCGTGAATTACATTTCTGACGTGACTGACCTTGTGCGGCCAAATATTTTACGACATATATGGTATCTCCGGCTGACGGAATAAAATTAATTTAAACAGGACACCCACCTCAAAAATTGACTAATAAATATCT
>NZ_BTGK01000030.1:0-2018 GCF_042848605.1 Pseudoalteromonas sp. MTN2-4 | reverse complement strand
TGCGTCACTTTAAATCGCTGTCTTTAAAACGGTTCTTGCTTCAAGTCTTTTCTTCAAATTAGCTTTTAGGTACAGTGGCGTAAGTAAGTTTTAAGTTGGTCTTGGCTTTTCATTTTTCAATTTAAGCTGTGAACAGAATCATCATTCATCAGTCAAACGCTTCTTTGCAATTTTTGGTTTGGTGAGTGTTTTTAAATTTTAAGTTTGGCTTATTGGTGCAGGCGCAAGCGCTTTGAAAGTGTTGTGTCAACGCATAACAAGCAATTAAACAGGGATAAAAACTTGCGGGCTATTCGCTTCGCTCAATTTTAGCCCACAACTTTTTACCCGTTAATCGGGCGTTAGCTTTACTCTTTGTATTTGTGAAGGATTACACAATGACAAAATATTTAAGTGATTTTTTTGATACTTCAATTGAATTTCTAGAAACATCGAAAGGTATGTTCTTTGTAGGTTCTTTTCTAGCTCTGTGTTTTATTACTTATGCATGGAGTAAGTCAGGTGTTTTGCTTGCTCCGGGAGTTTATTACTTTGGTGCAGCAGTACCATCAGGGTTTCTTTTTAGAGCTGCTTATTTAGAAAAGGTTAGAAAGTTAAAAATAGTTAAAGGCTTATTCTTCATAGCTTTTACAGGGTGGGTTTTATTGTACACACTCAGCTTTTTGTAAAGCTAACAAGGCCATTAAACCGAGGATACAAAACAGCAGGCTTGTGCTCCTACGTCGCTAATTTTAGCCTGCTATTTTGTGCCGTTTACGGCAAGCGTTAGGTTACCTTTGAAGTTATGCGTAAGTTTTTAAATGTGAGCAAAGAACGTCAAAAAGCATTGGAGCAACAATTCCCAAGGCTTATAGATTTAGCTCAAGTTAACGAAACGAAAGAGTATACTTACTTAGCAGTCTCTATTTTTGACCATTGGCTTAATCGTGATGAAGCAATGGAGTTATTAGGTGATCTTGACGCAAGCGAAATTGTGCGAAGAGCTTCAATATTTGAGAGCTTTAATCACTTATTATCTGAGCAAACAGAAATATTAACTTTTCGCTTTCGCGGATTAAAAGGTGACAAACCTAGGTTTAAATCATTCCTATCAGAACATGCACAATCTATGTATTTGCGGCAAACTGATATGGGTATGTATCAAGTTATCCTTCCTAAATTAAATGCGGTCTATTTCGAAGGTTATGACGACACAAATGTGTTTTATTTAAAAGATCTGAGTGTTAGACCCATCATTGAGTCTTGTGCTGAGAAAGTAGGTCTACATTGCCTGGAGCATTGGTAACCTAACAAACGCTTTAACCAAGGGACGCAAAACAGCAGGCTTGCGCTCCTTCGTCGCTAATTTTAGCCTGCTATTTTGCGCCGGTTAAGCGAGGCGTTAGGTTTCTATCGAAAATGAGAGTAGCTATTTTAATTTTGTTAGGTTTAATGATTAGCGGTTGTTCGCTTAGTCGCCCATCAATTACAAAGTTGGAACATTTCATTCCTAGCTCTAATTTTAAAAACCATAAAATTGAGAACTTAGCCAATTTAGTTCTAATAGATCCGCCAACCTTTTATTGGGGGCCTCTAAGGGGAGACTTTAAGAATATTGAGTTTTTAAATAACCTCTATCCTTCGTCAAAGGTTAAGTTGTATAAAGCAGACTATGTAACATTTAACCTTTGCCCTGGAGCTTATGATATTCAAGCTCAATTTTATATGGGAGGTCAAAAGACTGGCGATGCTGATAAATGGGGGAGTATTAAACTCGAAAAAGGCATCACGCGATATTTTATTGTTTGGGGTGGCTTAATAGAAATTTCTAAAGCTGAAGCACATTGGTGGCTAGACAAGTTAAACGCTGAGTTAGATGAAATGAGTCACTTAGGCAAAAACGATATATCGGGATATCTCAATATAGATAATCGGTGTATTTAAAACCTAACAAACGCTTAAACCAAAGGACGCAAAACAGCAGGCTTGCGCTCCTTCGTCGCCAATTTTAGCCTGCTATTTTTCGCCGGTTAAGCGAG
>NZ_BTGK01000029.1:0-2025 GCF_042848605.1 Pseudoalteromonas sp. MTN2-4 | reverse complement strand
CTGTTAAGCGGACTAAAATTGTTGGTTATAATGTGGAGCGAAGCGGAACCTAACCAACTGTTTTAGTTCCGTTTAAACACCTTGTTATGCGATATTTTGATTCATAGCAAATAATGCATTACAGAAGTTTAAAAAAGAGCCTGATTTTTCTCTAATGTTCTGTGGGCAAACATTTTTCAGAAACTTAACCCCATCATCTGTTTTTCTATACTTAGTCCAATGCCTCTTTAGAGTTCTCTCTGCAGGATGAGGTATGTTATCAGGCACTCTAAAATTATTATGATTTGGTGCTATACATGGTCGTATAGTTCTTTCCATGTTCGTAATGTCGCCCAAAATCCAGTTTTCCATTGAGCGAGAAGCAATACCAACAACAGTTTTATCATTTGTTACATTAGGCTTAACATCATTTTCAAATTCTTGTGAAGTACAATTTCTTCCCTCTAAATCGATCACGCAAGCAATATACTCAGCATCTGCCCCAAGAGTTACATCACATATTTTATTCAAATCTTTAACAATTTTAGTCGCAGGGACTGTATCACCATTGTGAATTCTCTTTGTTTTACTTAAAACTTGGAACTTTAAAGAATCTTGTGCAACTAATTTCCTTATGAAATCAGGCAACCCTTGATCTTCCATTTCTCCCTCAGTTACGAGAAGCAGCCTAGGTGTTGCCAAATTTTCAGAATTTTTCTTTTTAGCTTTAAACTCATTTCTGTCTTTTTTCCGTCTGGCCATTTTATTCAATCCTTAAATATTTGCTAACCATGCTTCATCTAAACTCATTCCAGCGTTATATAACCTTTGTTTATATTCATCTGGGTCGTCAGAGAATTCATATATCTCGGATTGATTACCTTCACGTGTTACTACTTTAACTTCTTCAGGGTTACAGGCCCGGATAACAAATGGGCTTTGTGTAGATATAATTATTTGCGAGAAGCTATTATCTGGATTATCTATGTATTCTCTATAGATTTTCATTAATAACGTAATAGCATCAGGGTGTAGGTGTGCCTCAGGTTCATCTATTACTAAAAGTTTTCCTTTAGTTTCCAAAATTGCAAGTCTACCCATTAACATCAATGTTCCATCACTCAAGTCCCAAGGGTGAAACTTACTATCTCCAATCTCTTGAACAACTAACCTAATTGCACCAGTTAGATCTCTTTCCGCTTTTACGTCAACAATCCATGGCATAAATTGCTTTAAATTACGTAGCCAATTCTTTTTTGATTCAAGTAGAGATTTCTTATTACTATTACACATGTCATAAATAAATGACCAAAGATCACTTGCATCAGATTCTTGCCAACCTCTAAGTCTACCATCTTCTCTAAAGTAGCTAGGAGATGATGGATCGACTTTAAACACCCTATTATTATGACCATAAATCTTACTAACAAGGGTCATAAAGCGCACTGAAGGCCATTTCAAACAAGGAATATCATCATCTCGAGATTTAATATAGCTCGGGTCAACATCATGGAAGGGGTTTTCTTCAAGAAATACCTTCCCCTTAACTCCCAAAATTTCAGTTCCCCTTTGTTTGATGGATTCTGCATAAGCAATTAAGTCATCATCATGGTTAAACACTTCTAACAGCTCTTTTGAAACTTTAAAGCCTAATGGTGATTTATTACTTTTATCTAGCTTAACCGTATGCTCAATACTCCCAAAAAGCTCACTTTCATCATCATATGTACTTACATTTAATTTGATGGATATACGCTTTGCTTCTTTATGAAATATTCCTGAACCTCCACCTATTCGTTCAATTGCTTTTTTCATAGATTCATCAGCAGCGAGCGGAATTGTCAATAACCCTTTTAGTAAAGAGGATTTACCAGAACCGTTTTTACCGACAAAAACAGTTAATGGGGTAAGCTCTGTTTGTGTATCCCTAAACAACCTAAAACCTGATAGTTTGATACCATCAATAATCGAGTAAAACTTTTTATTACTTTTTTCCATTTTTAAATCCATGTAATTTTAAATGCATGCTTGATGGTTCAATTCGCA
>NZ_BTGK01000028.1:0-2153 GCF_042848605.1 Pseudoalteromonas sp. MTN2-4 | reverse complement strand
TAATAAACGGCGAAAAATAGTAGGCTAAAATAAGCGACGAAGGAGCGCAAGCCTACTGTTTTGCGTCCATAGTTTAATTAATTTGTTATATAACACATTAAAAGCCAATTACATTTTTAAATTTATAAGCCACCAAACAGACAATACCAACAACTAAAAAATGCAACCTGTAACTTACGAGAGAAAATGATTTACTAGCTTCAATTTTTAGATAGCTTTCTTCTGAGCTCTGTTTTAGGAAATCAACTGGTAAGAAGTCAGCAATAAACATCAGTGCACCTGCAACTGCCAGAGCTATACCGATTATTAGTAAGATTTTACTCATTTCTCCGATTCCCGAGTGTTATATAACGCTTGCCTAACCGGCGAAAAATAGCAGGCTAAAATTAGCGACGAAGGAGCACAAGCCTGCTGTTTTACGTCCTTTGGTTTAGGCACTTGTTATGTGCGCTTGTATGAATCTTCATGTGAAATGCCAAGATTTACTAATAAATCTTCAAAATAGCCAACATCTTCTAACTCGCGATTATCTTCATAAGCTAAGCACAAAATAATTCTCATCTTTGCTACTTCTGGGACAGATATGTTGTAACCATCATTACTATCAACCCAAGACCACAAATCCTCTTTTAACTTCTCAAGGTTAATATTTTCATTATCAATCCAATAACCTTTAAGTTGTGAAAATGCACTTTTTGCCATAGGTATTTCAGGTACACCAAGCTTCTCTACCCAAGAAATTATATGGGCTGCATACTTATAATTTTCGTTCAAGCTAGGTAACTCCCCTGAGCACATAACGCCGTTGTAACCGGCAAAAAATTATTGGCTAAAATGTGAAGCGGAGCGTAACAGCCAAAAGTTTTTTGTCCGCGTTGACAACCTTGTTATGTTTTATAGCAAGCTGCTCACGAACACCATCGTTAAAATAGCTAAAAGTAACACAAATGTTATTTTCTGTTTTACTGTTATCTTCGCTCTATTTTTAATTTTTTCAATGCGAGCATTATATTCTTCGGGTGTTATTCCAGCCCTTCTAGAATAAGAAAGAGTCCTCAATGGTTGAAGCTTTTCTTCAAAAATCAGCTTTTGTTTTTTATATGATTCTAGCTGCTGCTCTTCTGTTGCTCCTTTAGGTAAATTATTAATTAAAGCTAATATTTCTGCATCATAAGATTCAGCTAGTTCTATTTCTTCTTTAGTTAAATTTTTATACCAAGATTTACTGTTTTTCAAAAACTTAATCTTCCTTAAAATATAACGCTTGCCTAACCGGCGCAGAATAGCAGGCTAAAATTAGCGACGAAGGAGCGCAAGCCTGCTGTTTTGCGTCCGTGGTTTAGGCACTTGTTAAGTGCACTTTGTTTAATATGACTTTGGTGCATAGGGTTTAGGCTCTGGAAGTAAAGGCGGTGTTGAATCAACATAAGTTAGAAATGACTTCCATAAAACTACAGTTCTTTGGTGAGTTAATTCTAATTTGCAGCCTAAACTCATCGCTGTTCTGATAGTACCGTCGCGCCATGTGTCATAAACCGCGCCGCAGTGCTCTTCTCGATAATTGAGCCAAGCTTCTTGACCTTTTTTTATAGAAGCCACAGAAACATCATCTTCCGAATACCGTTCAAGGCTTTTTACCAAGTATTTATCCAATACTTTTTCGGCTCCAACAAGCTCTTTGTACATGCATTGATTTATTTTGAGCGTTGTCCAAGCCTTACCGCAATCAACGTCTTCTTCAGCCAACGCAGAAAAGCTAAAAAAGGCGATTAGAAAAATCCAAATTCTCATCAATGCTCCATGGGCACTTAACGCCGTTGTAACCGGCAAAAAATTGTTGGCTAAAATGTGAAGCGAAGCGTAACAGCCAACAGTTTTTTGTCCGCGTTGACGACTTTGTTATGCATTGACACGCAAATTTAGAAGCACTTGCGCCTGCACCAATAAGCCAAACTAAAAATTAAAAACACCCACCAAACTCGAAATTGCAAAGAAGCGTTCGACTGGTGAATGACCTTTCTGGTCACAGCTTAAATTGAAAAACGAAAAGCCAAGACCAACTCAAAACTTAATTACGCCACTTTATCTAAATGCTGATTTGAAGAAAAGACTTGAAGCAAAAAAACCTTTTAAAGACAGCGATTTAAAGTGAC
>NZ_BTGK01000027.1:0-2178 GCF_042848605.1 Pseudoalteromonas sp. MTN2-4 | reverse complement strand
GGCGTTATGTGTCATTTGACTGGAGAATAGGTTGAATTATCAGAATTCTTGGAGGGAGTTGAAAAAGCGTCGAAATATTCAAATAGCCCTGTTAGTAACGATGATAATTATAGTGTCTGCAGCAGATGAGTTCCTATCAAATATAAGTGGTATGCAAAATATAGGGCAAATGATTTTTAATGTATTTATTCCATTTATCATCTGGGCACATATTAGATTTAGGAGTTGGAAGTGTCCTAGGTGTAAGGAAGTTTACTCCAAATTTAGCTTGCTCTTAGGTGAATCAAAATGTTCGAACTGTGGATTGAAGAAATGGGCTGATCCATAACACATAACAAAGGCATCAAAAATGACGTCAAACGCTTGGCTGACGCTCATTCTTCGCTAATTATAGCCAAGCATTATCCGCATTTTATGCGGCCGTTATAAGCCATGAATAAACTTAAGCATATCATCTCTAGTTTTCTTCTTTTTAGTGCAAGCACAAATGCTTGCCAAGTTTTATCATTCGAAGAGGAAATGGAGGACTATAAAGAAACAAAAGCTCTTGCAATAAAGCATGCTCAAAAGGCCGCTAAAGAGGCTGATACCATTTTGAAAGCACGGGTTGTAAATGTTACCGAAAGAGTAAGTGACGAAAATAGCACAGCTCAATACTTTGATGTTGAACTCGATAAGGTCAATGTACTCAAGGGAGCTTTTTTCGAAGGGCAGCGCCTGTTTTGGAAAGAAAATCTAGAAACAATAACTATTGGGTGCAGCCAATCAATGTATATCGATGTTATTGATTTAATGCCGAGCTATCCTTACCTCCTCTACATCAAAGATGGGGAAATAATCAGACAAAATGATATTGGCCCTTACTTCCCAACTTTAACTGGTGAAGAAGAATTAGAGTTAATCGGAGCAAATGGCTTATAACAAAGCCTTAAAGTCGGATTCGTAACAGTTGGCACGGTTCCGCTTCGCTTCACATTTTAGCCAACTGCTACTCACCGCTTAAGGCGGCGTTAGGCATATCAGGGAGAATTTATGCAAATTCTAAAAATAATAATCTTACTATCATTTTTATCATTCTTTTCAGGTTGCTCTTCAACTGGTGGAACAATCGGAGGGTTATTTCCTGCCCCAAAACTTCTTGATGGTAAAATAGAAAATAATACTTACTTTTCTAAAGACGGTGATTTTTCTGTATCAATTCCACATAAAGAAGACACATATGAATATACATACCTGCAAGTTAAAGAGCAGTACGGAAAATTTGGTACTTACATTAGTTTTGGTCCAGCAGCAATTGATCAATCAATATACCGACTCGAAATAGGTAAAAAACTTTCTCCTGAAAGTAAAAATGTTGACTTTGATACAGCTGTTGAATCCATCATCGCAAATTATTCAAAACAATTAGAATTGGGTTATAAATCTCAACCAAGTATTATCAAAAAAGAGAAAGCATCTGTTAATGGCTTTAATAGCTACATCGTCGAACTTACTCAAAAATTACCAAACCAAACATTTACTCACGAAGTGGTTATAACAGACTATCCAACTATGGCGGCTATTTTCTGGGTTCAAAAGTCATCTATCGGGCAAAACAAGGCATCAATTAACACAATGCAGTTTGCAAAGTCTTTTAAAGTACTATGAATACGCCTAACAAGGCGCTCAAGGGCGGACACAAAAGTTTGGCTTGTCGTTCGTTCCTCACTAATTTTAAGCCAAACTTTTTTAGCCGCTTAGCACGGCGTTAGAAGGAGTTTAAAATGTCATTTGAACCTGACTACGATAGTTATTCATATGAGGACCTTTTGGATGTTTTTGAAAACATCGATCGAGCAAACTATCCAGAAAGATTCAACAAGGTAGCAAGGTTGCTTGGAAAAGACATTAGCTCGGAGGCTTCAGCCGATGACAGTGGTGAAGTCGGAGAAGAAAAAACTGTAGCTTGTTCTGAATTAGCTAAAGCAGCTAGAGTAAAACGTATAAATGGTTACTTTGATTCGTTGAGCGACTCAGGCTCAGAGCTTAATTCTGGGGATTATGATCTAGGATCGTATTCCGATGGTGGCACCGGTGACTGATTCCTTCTAACAAGTGCCTAAACCAAAGGACGCAAAACAGCAGGCTTGCGCTCCTTCGTCACTAATTTTAGCCTGCTATTTTACGCCGGTTAGGCAA
>NZ_BTGK01000026.1:0-2206 GCF_042848605.1 Pseudoalteromonas sp. MTN2-4 | reverse complement strand
TTACTAATGGGCGCATAAATGCTTGGCTAAAATTAGCGACGAAGGAGCGCAAGCCAAGCGTTTTGCGTCCTTTTAAGTAACTTGTTAGCAGTACTTACCAGACTTTCCACCAAGGCTTTTGAACACCAGGGTGAGATACATTTAAATACTGCGGCTCACTTTTAATACCTGACTCTGACACTGCTGTTATTTTTATTTTAATATCAAAAGCCTCTTGTTCTTCCGAATTACCATCAAACCAGACAAAATAATACTTGTCCTTTTCTTCGAGAAAGTCTGCAAGCGTAATTGCTTTGTCAGAAAATAGAGTATCTTCAAATGTGCCCTCTATTAATTCAAAAATATAACCTTGTTCAATAGTTGGAACGTTTTTGAGTTTTAAAACAATAGAGCCAGCATCAGAACATGAACCATGATTTCCATCATCAGTGCCTCTGTGAACTCCATCTACCTCAAAAACAGGTTTGACAGGTTCTGTAGTACCTTTTCCTGTTACTTCAAAATACTTTGAAGTTGGCATCATTGAGCATGCTAATGCATCAAAAGTAATAAGACTTAAAATTAACACTAAAATTCGATTCATATTCTTGTACTGCTAACGCCTTAATAAACGGCGGAAAATAGCAGGCTAAACTAAGCGAAGAATGAGCGCAAGCCTGCTGTTTTGCGTCCATTGTTTAATTAATTTGTTATGTTGATTTTAGTCAGCTGTATCTGCTACGTGCCACAAAATATCGCATGATTCACAGTGATAAATAATAGCCTCATCGCTTGCACCACTATTTTTTAATGGTTCTTCTATGACTTCTTTACAATCTGCGCATTTAAAAGGCTCTTCATTTTTCTTATATTCTCTGTAGCCTTTATAAAAGCAAACAACTAAAACAAACAGGCACAACCCTACTCCAATTTTAGTATGCAGTTCATTCTCAAATGCTAAAAACTCTAAGGCCTTAAAACACCCAGCACATAGAAAAAAACCAAAAATAGCGTAGCCAGCAAATATATCTTTGGCTTTGGCATTGAAATTTTTTGCAGATTTGACCTGTGGCATAAGTAATCAACATAACGCTTGCCGTAAACGGCACAAAATAGCAGGCTAAAATTGGCGACGAAGGAGCACAAGCCTGCTGTTTTGTGTCCTTGGTTTAACGGCCTTGTTAGGTAACTTTTAAATTATTGCCGAAATTTATCCAGTTTTGTTCAATGTCGTTACCATACAGCTTTACTGTTTCAGAGTGTTGCTCTAGAAATTCCTGGAGCACTTTATTTTGCTTTTGCATTTTTAATGCAACAGCATACCTTTCTGGATAAAAGCCTAAACGCTCTATATTACTTTTTAAAAACTCAGTTACCACTTCAATATTATTATTTCTTTCGTACCAACGAGATGCGTGTGTTTGAACAAGGGAAATTAGTCGTTCTATCTCTGGTTCTATGTTTTCTGGCTCTTTAGGGTCAAACGTAAACAGTTTATATTTTTCACCTAAAACTGTTTGAAAGTTCTCCATAATGGTAACACCTTCACCTACTTTATATTTCAGTCCAGAATACTTACGCGCTGTTTCTTCAATATCCCTAAAGTGAAGCCCGATATTTAGCTTATAATAAATTGCTTCCTGCCCTCTACTATCACACGGCATACCGTGCCATGAATAAACATTAGGCGAAAGCTCAAAATAGCAACATGAACGCCTTGGTCTTTTGTAGTTTATTGCAACAAAAGCAGAATCAATTTGATCTTGAATGTGATTGATGAATTTGCGTTCCATGCTAGTTACCTAACGCTTGCCGTAAACGGCACAAAATAGCAGGCTAAAATTGGCGACGAAGGAGCACAAGCCTGCTGTTTTGTGTCCATGGTTTAACGGCCTTGTTAGCTTTACAAAAAGCTGAGTGTGTACAAGATAACCCAACCTGTAAAAGCTATAAAGAATAAGCCTTTAACTATTTTTAACTTTCTAGCCTTTTCTGTATACGCAGCCCTAAAAAGAAAACCTGATGGTACTGCTGCACCAAAATAATAAACTCCCGGAGCAAGCAAAACACCTGACTTACTCGATGCGTAAGTAATAAAACACAGAGCTAGAAAAGCGCCTATAAAGAACATACCTTTCGATGTTTCTATAAATTCAATTGAAGTATCAAAAAAATCACTTAAATATTTTGTCATTGTGTAATCCTTCACAAATATACAGAGTAAAGC
>NZ_BTGK01000025.1:0-2898 GCF_042848605.1 Pseudoalteromonas sp. MTN2-4 | reverse complement strand
ATTATTTTCTAACTTTAAAGTTCTGTAGCCACGTTGATCATTCGGGCTAACGGCAAGCTTATCAAGTGGTGCAAACGCGTTTGTTGCACTTGTTTGTGTGTTGTTATTCGATGTTTGTGAACAAGCAGCCAGTGCTAATGCCAGTGCACTAATCGTAAATGCTTTTTTCATAAGGGGGTTCTCTCAAGTCTCAATTTTTATATTTCATTACCCAGAAAAGGCGAAAACTCAGCCCTGTTACTGGTACCTCGTAAAGTGAAATAACAATCTCATCTAAAACATTGAAAGTCGCTTATTGAAGCATTATAAAGTTGCGCCAAAACATTGTTATAAAAAATTAACTATATAAAACATGGGTTTGAGATTTAAAATTGATTCGATTTATAAGGTGTAATTATCGGGTACTGAACGTGTGCTTGAGTAAAGTCGTGATTTCTGTGTAATCGAAAAGGTGAAGTGCTGGGGTAAATAGAGTAGATAATCTAGCTTAATGAGTTTGTTTATTCCGTTTAGACATTAAAGTTTGCTATAAATGTGTGCTTGATAAAACATTAAATTAAGAAAATTAGTATTTTTCAGACTGAGCTGCTTGGAGTTGGATATTGCTGAGAATATTGTTCTAGGGAAAGCTCGTATATTTTCAGACTAAAAAAGGGTTAACCGTAAGGTTAACCCTTGAGGGCATATGAGTAGGAGCAAGTCCTGATGGGCTTACATCTATACCAATCCTCAATAATACTCAATCATTTTGAGGGACTAAAACGGACGCTAGCTTCGTTAAAAATTTCTTATTTAGAACAACTAAATAGCAAAATTTTCGCCTTGTTATCGCCCCGTTTTTCTTGCCTCAAAATTGATCACTTAATTAAGAGGATTGGTATTACTCTTTAAAGTTGATAGCTGACTTTGCCAGCAAGCTCAGCGATGTCAGTGATCTTCGTTTGACCTTTAATTTCGGCAAACGGCTTGTCTTGGTAGTTTGCACCACGCAGTTGTACGTTGATACGAGACGCTTTAGGATTCGCTAACGTTTCATTGTAGAACTGCTTGATGTCAGCCAGTTTCACATTTTGAACTTCTGTGATCATTTGTTGCTTAGAATCATAATTCCAGTTCTCTTTATACCAATCAGAGAAGATAGGAGAGACTTCTTCATACATATTCTTAGGTGCTTGAGTCAGGCCTACTAGTACACCTTGCTTAATTGCAGCAAATTGCTCAGGTGTCAGTGCATCTAGCTTGACTTTGTACTCTACCTTAAAGTCATCAAAACGCTTTTGCGCTTGGACTAGATCCATGACAGGTGATTGGATATATAGACCAATACTTGCATAGTCATCAACTGGGTAGTAGAACGCTCCTACGGCGTAAGCCAATTGTTCCTCAGTTCTTAATTGGTTAAATGCCTCATGGCTGAAGTGTTTTGCCAATACGTTCGCAATGGCTTTTTGTTTGAACCCAGCTTTACGATGAACATGAATATCTAATAAGCCATTATCGGCAGCTGCGGTATCTTTTTGATAGCTTAAAACCTGTTGCGGTAATGGTGCAATGGTTTTGGTTTTTGCAAAGCTTGTTTGCGTGTGGTTGCTACCAAGGGTTTTGCTGATAACCTCAGCAACGTTTTCTAAATCGCCCTGATTGTAGTTACCAAATGCAAATACACGTGGTTGGTTTGCCTTCAACAGCTTTTCTAAGCGTGCTTTGAAAGTCGCTACATCTAACTTTTCTGCTGCTGCGATTAACGCGTCATCTTCAAAGTTATTGGCTTCAGTTAAACTCTGAAGGGCAGGGAATAACTGACGAACGGTAAATTGCTTTTGTGCGTTATTGATGCCACGAATAAGGCGGTCTTTAGCTTGAGCAAAGTTCGTCTCTGTCACCTCAGGAATGAGATCAGATAGCATTTCAGCAAGCAGCAAGTTTTGCTTATCAGTGAAACCGTTCAATAACAGACTCATACCGTTACTCGTTGTTGCACGCGTGCTGATACCCGCAACACTTGCTTCAGCTTGTAATAAGCTTTGCTGTAGGTTGTATAGATCTGACCAAAGTGCAAGTGACACTTGAGTTTCGATATCTGCATTTGCTTCGCCGGCATTTAGGTCAATTTTTAAGATACCTTTTGGTTGCTCTGCAAATAATTGACTTGGGTAGTGCCATACTTTCACACCGTCTTTTTCAACTTTAAGCTCAGCGGTCGATTGCTTCATACCCGCTGTTTTTAGGTCGAAGTTTTCAGGTAATAGACGATTCACTTTTGGTAGTGCCAATGCCACCTGAGTTGGTTTTTTCCAAGTCGCAATTTCGCGCTCAGCAATGTCTTCAATGCGGTATTCACCTGCATAGAAATGTTGTTTCTGATCGACTTTCTCATTTTTGCTGGTATACCAAATACGCAGTGTGTCAGGGGTTAACTGTGATAGCACGTCATCAACCGCTTTGGCATTGAATTGACCAAAATAGTATGGCGCGTTGATGCTATAATTCAGCGGGTAATCTTGCATGCTGTTAACTAACTGAGCGGCATAGCTGAATTCGTCGACCTTTTGTAAGAATCTGAATTCGTTATCAAGCGAGGTTTTGATTTCTTTGTAGTACTTTTCATCAACCCCTTTTTCTTTAACTAGGTCAATATACTGCATGATGATAGCAACGATTTCGTCACGGTTCTGCATACCTAAATCAGTTAAATTTAGGATGATAGACATTTCACCGTAGTTACCATAATGGTTTGGTGTACCGCCAGCATTCAATGAGCTGATCCAGCCCAATGCTTTTAGCTGCTGCGCTGGTGTGCCAGGCATTTCAGAGCCAAGTAAGTAAGACACAAATGCATTTGGTTTGAACTTAAACTGGTCTTGATTGTTTTTAATGGTGAAATCAAGTTTTAGCTGC
>NZ_BTGK01000024.1:0-3468 GCF_042848605.1 Pseudoalteromonas sp. MTN2-4 | reverse complement strand
GGGTAAAAAATTGTGGGCTAAAATTGAGCGAAGCGAAAAGCCCGCAAGTTTTTTATCCCAGTTTAATTGCTTGTTAGTTGCCCGATTACTCAATTTTTACATTGAAGTAATAAGAGTGCTCACAGTTTCTCAGTTGAATAAAATTACTAGAGCGTATTAATTCAAACTGGATATCTTTACGATGAGTAAACAGGTCATCCACTTTAACATTCCGGTTAATTAGAGTCAGAGAATTTTCATTTTTCTCGAAATCACCAGTTTCCATTATTGGGTCACTCGGATCGTCCCCATAGCAATCGTTCAACATTCGATATTTCTGTTCGGCAAATATTATAACATTGGGGCATTCAACTTTTTCATTCGCGCTATTCACTTGCTCCCATTCAGAAGCACTCGATTGGTATGGTAATGTTAAAACCAACGTTACAAACAAATATCTCATAGGGCAACTAACGCCAAGCTAAAAGGCAAATTTTGTTGGGTTGGTTTTTGCCTGCGCAGCAGAATAGTAAAAAGCGACACAGCAAAATTTGTCCGATTGAGCGCCTTGTTATAAGCCTTTACTTTGATCTTTATACTTAGTTTCTAGTAGACAGATTCTGTTGTTAGTTTTTTTAACGGCATATGCTGCGTAGTGATATAAAATAAAAAAAGCTGCAATTCCAACAAGTATTGCTGTCAGTGAAGGAGGTAAAGCAATAGATAACGTAAGAGCTATTAAACCGATTACCAAAACTATACACATAGTATGAGAGAACCCAAATAGCTTTTTATTTTTTAACGCTAATACCTTTAAGTGTTCGTCAATATTCATTAGTTACTTCCTATCTATAATGAAATTTTCACCAATATGCTTTTCTAATCCGTAAGCTCAATTGGCTTATAACGCCGTGCTAAGCGGCTAAAAAAGTTTGGCTAAAATTAGTGAGGTACGAACGACAAGCCAAACTTTTGTGTCCGCCCTTGAGCGCCTTGTTAGTTGCCAATTACTGCATTCTGTAAAATTAAAACTTGTTTCTTACGCCAAAAAGGGAAAAACAATAATCCTGTTTCACTGTCATCATACCACTCGTTTTCATGTAAAGCCTGAACTACCCACTTGTATTCAGATGTTCCACGTTTGAACACTTTAAGACGGCACTTATCGCTGAGGCCAAAAGCAAAGCAATTTAAAGCTTCTTCCAATTCTGTGAACTCTTCGTGCCATCCAGAAAAGCCAACGGTAAAACTATTTCCATTTTCTGTAAGCCAAACCGTAAAGCCGTTAACAGGGTTAACAGAAATAGAGCTTTCATCCTGCTCATAATCTAGTTCAGGATATTTCTTTAATTTTTCGACAATTTGGGAAATAGCAGACATATCATCCTTGGCAACTAACGCTTGCCGTAAACGGCACAAAATAGCAGGCTTAAACTGGCGACGATGGAGCACAAGCCTGCTATTTTGTGTCCCTGGTTTTACGGCCTTGTTAACTGCCTTATTCTTCGAGCCATTCTTTATGCTGGTCAATGAAATCTTCCCAAAAATCAACTTCACCAGAAATACTTTGTAGTCGTTTTTGTATTGAAGAAAGCTCATTAAAATCAGAGATTGTTCTTTCATCAGGTTCAATTTGCGGACAGTTTTGTTCACCTAATCCATGCAGATAAGAAAGCAACTCTAAGAAAGAATTTAAAGAAGTTGCAACTAGCTCAGGTTCCCAATAGTCATTTCCATGCATTGCTGTATAAACTGGCAAAGATGATTCACTTATATCTACGAAGAATGGATCTCCGACTTCAGTATCGGTTCCTATAACAACCCAACTCTCCTGCCAATCCCCTTCGTCCATACCTGTTAAGTCGTTACCATCTAGGTCAATACTGTAGCCTAATTGGAGTGTATTAATCGAAGATTCGTCAACAATATTAAAACCACTTGCACCAAAAAAGACTTCTTTGATACTTAGCGATTTTAACTTATTTATTACCTCATGCACCATACTCTCCTTTGGCAGTTAACGCTTGCCATAAACGGCATAAAATAGCTGGCTAAACTCAGCGACGAAGGAGCACAAGCCAGCTGTTTTGTGTCCTTTGTTTTATGGCCTTGTTATGTTGCGTTCATCAATGCATGATTTGATATATATAAAACTCCTTGCATTTACCATCCTTAAGATAAACTTCTAAAGATAGTCCTGGCCTTTCTGGTTTTGTTCGCTCTAAGAATATACCTATTTCATTTTCATTACGATAGAGAATATTTTTGACATCTACATCTTTAATTGAAAGAAACTCCTCAACTAAATACATACGGTCTTCGAAACTGTATTTGGGTTTACAACCTTGACCAGTATTGAAGTAATCTCTAGCTTTCTGCACAAATTTTAATAAGTATTCTTTCTCTTGAGGATCCGCACTAGCCTGAACAGTACAAGGTAATAAACATACAATTAAATATAGATATTTCACGATTGTCTCAATTATCAGCCAATGTGACGATTAGCAACATAACGCCGCGCTCTGCGGCAAATTTGGAGCGCAGCGGAAAATTTGTCCGGCAGCAGCGCCTTGTTATGCAATGCTCGATTTAAAAAAATATTGAGACTCCCAATATAAATACGAGAACCCATATTGCAAACACAATACTATTTAATGGCTTTTGCATGTGTAACAGCACCTGAACCAATTCACGATACGACTGCTGTTCCGGTGATAGCTCTTTTGGCTCATCAATATCATCATATTGGTACTCTTCTTCCTCATCGTCTTCGCTCTTTTTAATGGTGTGCGTACCAATCTTGGATGCTAGACCTATACTAGAAACGAAAGCGTCTGAGTGGTCATAAATGAATATATCGCGAGGGTGATAATGCTCGCGTAGCGAATCGTCGACCTCAAAGCTAAAAGATAGTAATTCAACGTATAGATCAATGGTTGAGGAAGGGTCTGATTGTAGATTACTAGCTATAGTGTTCAGTTGTTCCTCAGGAATCGTCATTTCGAATATGATGTCATCCTCACCCGGATCATAGTTCATGCGAAAACAACTTCCAAAGAAAACACCTTCAGGGAATTTCTCGCTCTCCTTAATCGGTTCACCGGACTTTAATATTACCTGTGTTTCACCCCTTGGGCGCTCAAGTGTAAAAATATCATCGTCATCACCATCTTGCTCAGCACAATATATGGTGTCTCTCATCTGATCTTCATCGACGATCGCCTTGATAGCAAAGCTAGTTTTAATATCAGGCTTAATGAGCTTTACTGGATTGTCTTTGAAATCACCTTTTATATCCCAGTCTTTATCGTGAGTATTAACTTGCGTGATTATCTCTATATTCTTGAGTGGTAATGACAATCCATTGAAGCTTCTTCGCCATTCAAGTGGTCTTGAACGATCCTTAGGAACGTCTGCCTCTTGGAAAATTGAGTCCGATGCTTTTTTTAATTTCGTATTAGAGCGAAACAATTTTCGATCTCCTTGAGT
>NZ_BTGK01000023.1:0-3566 GCF_042848605.1 Pseudoalteromonas sp. MTN2-4 | reverse complement strand
AGTTAGATTTACTCTTCTTGTGCCATCAATATTTGCCGCCATAATTTGCGGTGGATAACCTTTTGTATCCCACAGACCAACAAACTTAACAACATTAAAAAGTATTCTTTCGTTCGATAACCATTGCGGACGAACTATACGTCGGTATTCTCCGTAATCAAAACCTGAAATAACCTTGTTTGATTTTCGGTTTATAATAGCCAATTTTATTTCTGTATCTTCTCGATAAGTAACGGCTAAATGTTTTCCATCTGGAGAAATGACTATTTCATTAAACTTATCGTGTTTAATAAGCTCCAATGAGTTTACTTTTGCCAAAGCCCCTGACGAAAGTATAAAAAAAGCAATATAGATTAATTGAAGTAAACCTTTCATTTATATTTCCTTAAAAAAAAAGCCAGCAAATCTGCTAGCTTTTTAAATGACTACAAATAAATATTAGAAGCTATATTTGAAGCTTGCATAATAAGTACGACCTTGCATGCTATATAAGCTACTATTATATTCAGTATCAGCTAAATTAGCAAAGCTCGGATCTTCGTTAGTTAAGTTACGTGCACCCACTGCTAATGTAAGTGCATCGGTAACATTATAACGGTAATTCACATCAATATCTGCGTAAGAACCGATGTTATAACGCTTACCTGCACGTGCTTCATCACGACCTACATATCTACGCGCTTCTGTGTCATATCTATACTCTTCAAGCTGACTTGGGATGTACTTTACTGTAACGTTTACACTATGGTCTTCATAGTCCCAACCAAGGTTAAGGGTAGCACGATAATCTGGTAATCCGTCTAGACCAATCGCATCTAGTAAGAACTCATCACCTGTAGCTGCATCAGTCTCAAGCGTTTCATAAGAAACCGTGTAAGACACCTGTAGGTTTTGACGGAAAGTACCGAATGCAGTTTCTTGGTTTGCCTTTAGATTTAAGTCAATGTACTGTGCACGCATCTCACCTTCGTTAATGTAAGAAGCTGTGAAGCGCTCTGGAATACCACCAACTACTTCCACACCCGTACCAGGCTTGAATGCAATTCCATCCTCGTACTTATCCCAGATATTTGCAGCACTTTCGTATGCAATCATATCTTCAAGTTCGATCAAGTTATAGTCAAGCGTGAAGTTAATGCTATCTGTTAAGTTACCGACGATACCAATGTTGAATTGGTTAGTTTTCTCTGGATCAAGGTTCTCATTACCAACGGTATTAGTTTCGAACTGACCCCAACCAAGATCTGTCACATATACCCAAGGGAAGCCTTGTGAACGATTGTATAAGTTAGCGAATGTCGGTGCACGGAAACCCTGCCCCCATGAACCGCGTAAAAGGTAGTCATCATTCAGTGAATATGTCACACCAATTTGTGGTGATAAGTTATCACCAAAATCACTGTAATCATCGTAACGAGCAGCTAATGTAAGGTCTAAACCATCAATTACAGGGAATAAAAACTCTGTTGCAACACTTGTTACTTGACGGTCACCATTCGCTTCACCACCAGAACTACCAATTACTGCTGAAGCATTACTTAGTGAATCAGCTTGTTTTCTATAAGATGATTCAACACGTTCGAAGTAGAAGTAAGCACCGATATCACCGCCTTCTAATGAGCCTAAAGAATCAATAGAGAAACCAGCATTGTAAGCTGTATAATCTGTCTTGTTCCAGGTTGTGATTGTGTGAGCCATTAGCGCGATTGAACGCTCATCTGTTAGCGTACCTTCCGCAGCAAACTGCTCAGCAAATTGCTGGTTAATGTAACCTGTACCAATTTCGTTGATACTAGAAACGTTTCTGTGAACGCCTACATCCCACTGACCCCAATCTTCGTAGCCAGTTAAGTAAGCATTAACGTCAAAATTATTACCTAACGTTCTTGAGTCACGTGGACCGTTATCTGTGAAACGCCACGAAGCACGAGAAGCTAAAATGGTTGAACCTTCTGGTAAATCAATGTTATCAGCCGCTAGATCTGTACCTGTGATATTGAAATTACCCGCAGCTGGCGCAAAACGACCTGCAGATGTGAAGCGAGTTGCTAAAATATTTAGGTTGAAGCTTAAATCATCAGTAATGTTGTAAACACCACGAGCATAGATTGATGAATTTGTTAAATCAGTCGTTTCAGCAGCGATGTTGCTGTAGTTATAACCACACATAGTGCCAGGTTGCGTACCACCACGTGTCTGCATACCCGCGAAGTTATTGCTTGTATCACATTGGCTTTCAATACCACGCCATTCGATTCTGTCTCTAACACCGTCGCCATCATCATCGATGAAATAACGAATATTACGACCTGCAGGGCTGATACCTGTGTTATCTTCCCACGTTTCACCAATGATCGATTTAGTGTATTCACGGTCACGGCTGTAAATAACTTCACGGTCTGAGTGCTCAGCACTCATTACAAAGTTACCTTTATCAAAAGCTAGACCGAAAACAATTTGTGCCGAATTTTCATCTGCACCAGGTGCAGACGGACGGCCTGCAGAGCCTGAGATTTCAACGCCTTCAAAGTCTTTCTTAAGAACAACATTGATTACACCACCGATTGCATCTGAACCATAAATCGCTGATGCACCGCTTGACACGATATCAATACGTTCTACAGCCGCCATTGGGATTGCATTAAGGTTTGCAGAGCCACCACCAGCAGCTGGTGACGGTGCAACACGCTTACCATTGATAAGTAGTAAAGTACGATCAGCACCTAGACCACGTAATGAAGCAGAAGCGATGCCTTGTGTACCGCCACCTTGGCCAGATGACTCAGCACCTGAACCAAAAGAGTTAAACGTTGAATCTCTTAATACGTCAGCAACTGATACTTCACCAGTAATTTCTAGATCTTCTGCAGTTATAACTGTGATTGGAGCAACACCTTCCATATCAACGCGCTTAATACGAGAACCAGTTACTTCGATACGCTCAACTTTTTCCGCACCTTCTTCATCTGCCGCAAAAGTATTCGCTGAAAATGCAGCTGTAGATGCTGCACCAAAAGCAATCGCTAAGCGAACTGCTTTTGAAACTTTATTATTTAACATTTTTTTCTCCCTGATCTCACTTCGTAAGACTTTGTTTTATAATGTTTTTATTTTGTCACATTGCAAAATTAACATATGTACCTAATGCAATACAACGGCAACATACTAATACTAGGTACAACAAAAGGTCAACTGGTTAAAGTTAAAAAATTTACAGAATATTTAAGAGTGATGGATTTTGAGATGCTAATTTAACGAATTTTCAGTAATTGCTACATTCATGAAATATTGAGCATTTTTGTATGACATAACAGCTCAACCCCTGAAGAAATAGATTATAATTTCTTTAATTTAAAATTAGTTTTTTTGATTTTATAAAGAATATTTTGGTTGTTGCTTTTGAAGAATTTCTTGGCTTTGTGAAAGGGTCAAAAGAGCACCACATCTAATGTGGTGCTGCAAAACTTTACTTTAAGTTTTTATCTAAGAACTTTACTAACTCTGAGTAAAAGTCATCCATGTTCTCTTGGATTTGGTAACCATGACCTTCGTCTCTTACCATACTT
>NZ_BTGK01000022.1:0-3759 GCF_042848605.1 Pseudoalteromonas sp. MTN2-4 | reverse complement strand
TCGATTAACGGGTTAAAAATTGTGGGCTAAAATTGAGCGAAGCGAAAAGCCCGCAAGTTTTTATCCCTGTTTAATTGCTTGTTATGCGTTGACACACCACTTTCAAAGCGCTTGCGCCTGCACCAACGAGCTAAACTTTTATTTATAAAAACACTCACCAAACCAAAAATTGCAAAGAAGCGTTCGACTGGTGAATGACTTTTCTGATCACAGCTTAAATTGAAAAACGAAAAGCTAAGACCAGCTTAAAACTTAATTACGCCACTTTACCTAAAAGCTGATTTGAAGAAAAGACTTGAGGCAAAAACCGTATTAAAGACAGAGATTTAGAGTGACGCATAACGCCTTTGTTAACAGGCTAAATTTAGTTGGTTAGAATATGCAACGAAGGAGCAATAGCCAACTAAATTTTGTCCATATTTAACAACTTGATACTCATTGAGCCTCCTCCCCAGCATCGCGATTATTCGTTACGCTGAAAAGGCAACCAACCTCACAGGAGAAAGCTCAATGAACTTTTACAATAACATGCATCCATATTATTTTGGAATCGATTTACACGCTCGCCTACTTTATGTCTGTATCATTGATAACACAGGCATTATTCTTGTCCACAAAAAAATTAAAGATGACCCAGAAGAACTATTTAAGCTAATCAAACCCTACATCGGAGATATTGTTGTTAGTGAAGAGTGTATGCATTGTTTGGTATTAGGTCGCTGATTTTTGCAAACAACACGCTATCGACTTCATTCTAGGCCATGCCCTATACATGAAAGCCATTCATGGCGGGAAAGCTAAAAACGATAAGATTGATTCTTATAAAATTGCCAAACTCATCCGTGGAGCTAACTTCCCTCTCGCTTATGTCTATGACCAAGAAATGCGTGCTACTCGCGACTTGTTACGACGTAGAACCAAAATTGTTCGCCATGGTGCTGACTTAAAAGCCCATGTCGCCAATACTGCTAGTCAGTACAACTTACCTGCCCACAATGTGAATTTAAAAAATGTCTGTGACAGAGAGAAAATGCGTTATTACTTTCCTGTTCCAGTCGTTCAGCGCTCTATTAACTTAGACATAGCAATACTTGACTGCTATCAAAAAGAGCTCAAACCTATAGAACATTACATCGAGCAAATGGCCAAACAACAAAACCCTGTGCACCTTAATATTTTACAAACGATTAATGATATAGGACGTATCCTAGCACTCACCATTATCTATGAGATTGGTGATATTTATCGATTCTCAAGTGTACAAAAGTTCGCTTCATATAGCAGGTTAGTCAAATGTAAAGCTGAATCTGCTGGCAAAGTCTATGGCTCACAAGGTAACAAGATTGGTAATGCTCATCTCAAATGGGCTTTCTCTGAAGCCGCCGCTGTACTGTTACGACATAGTGATAATGCAAATAAGTATATTGAAAAGTTACAAAAACGAATGAGTAAAGCCAAAGCGTTATCTGCGCTTGCTCATAAGCTTGGCCGCTGTGTTTATTACATGCTTAGAAAGGGGACTGTATTCGATGAAGTCCGATTCCTAAAGAGTTAGTCACGGTACTGAGTGAGCTGAACGTCTAACTGGATATAGGTTGAGTATCAATCAATTGGGTGAGTTAATAGCCAATATGGCTTTAACCTCATTATATGCCTAAACGCCTAAGCCAATTTGCTTTGATTAGACACTCAGTGCGCGTGCATTAATACAATAAACAAAGTCGCTTACACCTTAGCTGAGCCTTTAACTAACTGGACGAATGAGCCATCCCCTTGAGTAGTGCCAGATTAAGGTTAACCGATAAATGTCTAGTGGCCCTAAACGATAAATTATATCGACTGATTTAGGCCGCGATGAGATCGCAATAAGAGACCCTCAATATGTGTTTGCCGTAAACGATTTTAATGGCTATTCGACATAACGAAGCTTAACTGATTTAAGAGTTGCTAATACAAATTAGCTGCTTAAAAGCAGCTAAAAAGAACTGTTATGCTTACTTGACCGGAGAAGGTTCATATGTGTTATGTGTTTTATGCTTCTTCGCAAGAAGCTTTTCCATTGCCTTCTAGTACACACTCATATTTTGTATTTGGACACTGTAAAGTCCAGTTACGCGAATCTATTAGGGGGTTGTTTCCTTTATGCACTATTCTAATTTCACTTTCTTTGCAGTTTAGTTGTGATTTTGATGATTCAATAATCTCTTTGTCAGAAGGCATCTTTTTTACAGGAATGTGTACAACGCATCCTGTGGCTAACAATGAAATCAATAATATACTTAAATGCTTCAAGATTAACTCCTTACTACTGAAACACATAACGCCTCGCTTAACCGGCGCAAAATAGCAGGCTAAAATTAGCGACGTAGGAGCACAAGCCTGCTGTTTTGTGTCCACGGTTTAACGGCCTTGTTATAAGCCATGATTACGCTGCTGCTTTAATTGCTTTTTTGACCTTTTTAAGTGCCATTTTATGTTTTAATGGTGAAAGGTAGTCAATAAACAATTTACCTTTCAAATGATCGATTTCATGCTGTAAAACGATTGCTAAAAAATCATCACTTTCAACAACTACTTCTTTTCCATTACGATCTAACCCTTCAACTTTAACCTCTGTAAAACGCTCTACATCTGCGTAGTACCCGGGAACAGATAAGCACCCCTCTTGCCCCATCTCTTTATTCGAGCCACTAACAACCTCAGGGTTAATAAGTATCAGAGGTGAATTTCTTTCCTCTGAAATATCGATTATTATGATCGCTTCGTTTCTACCAACTTGTGTTGCAGCTAAGCCTATTCCATCTTCAGTTGCATACATAGTATCAAGCATGTCATCGATTAACGTTTGAACCTCTTCGACGTTAACTACTTTTTCAGCTTTAACTTTTAATTTTTCATTCGGAGCTTTTAGAATTTCTAAAACGGCCATTTTACCTCGATATTTGATTTGGCTTATAACGCCTTAATAAACGGCGAAAAATAGCAGGCTAAAATTAGCGACGAAGGAGCGCAAGCCTGCTGTTTTGCGTCCTTTGGTTTAGGCACTTGTTATACGCCGACATTGGTATCAATACCATTTCTCTTAATCGTAACTAAGAAGTCAAAAAGTGATTTATTATCAAAAGCTTTTGCTGCAAAGTCTAATTTAAATGACTTACCTTCACGAGTAAAAAATACTAACCTTGAAGCTACTTGCTCACTTACTGCATTGTGCCCAAAGGATAATTTTTCTACAGTGCTAGCGTTTGCACCAATATATATTTTTTGAATAGAGTTAATGGGGACTTCTTTATCAAGAGTTTTCCATCCTGATATTCCTTTTACTAACAAGATTTCACCTCTAATAGCTAGTCGATATGATGAAAGTGATTTAGTTATCCAGTTTAGGTAAAGGTATAAACAGGTGACAAGAACTACCACACCAAAAAGCAAACCAACTTCTCCTGCTAGTTCCTGGCTTATATCTATAAATTCGGTGAGTAACCGCTTAATAATAAATATGAAAAGCATACCATAGAATACAGTAGCTCCTAAGGCTAAAGGCAACCAACCAATAAATGATTTTAGGATTTCTTTTTTGTTATTAACTTTGACTTCCATGATTACTCTTAGTGCGTATAACGCCTCGCTTAACCGGCGAAAAATAGCAGGCTAAAATTAACGACGAAGGAGCGCAAGCCTGCTGTTTTGCGTCCTTTGGTTTAAACGTTTGTTAGATTTCGATTTTACTCTAAATTTTCACGACTAGTATATAGTAAT
>NZ_BTGK01000021.1:0-3977 GCF_042848605.1 Pseudoalteromonas sp. MTN2-4 | reverse complement strand
AGGTAAAAAATTGTGGGCTAAAATTGAGCGAAGCGAATAGCCCGCAAGTTTTTTATCCCTGTTTAATTGCTTGTTATGCGTTGACACTCAAATTTAGAAGCGCTTGCGCATGCACCAATAAGCCAAACTTAAAATTAAAAAACATTCACCAAAATCAAAATTGCAAAGAAGCGTTCGACTGGTGAATGACCTTTCTGGTCACAGCTTGAATTGAAAAACGAAAAGCCAAGACCAACTTAAAACTTAATTACACCACTGTACCTAAAAGCTAATTTGAAGAAAAGACTTGAGACAAAAACTGTACTAAAGACAGCGATTTAAAGTGACGCATAACGCCCGATTAACGGGTAAAAAATTGTGGGCTAAAATTGAGCGAAGCGAATAGCCCGCAAGTTTTTTATCCCTGTTTAATTGCTTGTTATGCGTTGACACAACACTTTCAAAGCGCTTGCGCCTGCACCAACGAGCTAAACTTTTATTTCTAAAAACACTCACCGAACCCAAAATTGCAAAGAAGCGCTCTAATGTTGAATGACCTTTCTGGTCACAGCTTAAATTGAAAAACGAAAAGCCAAGACCAACTTAAAATTTGATTACGCCACTGTACCTAAAAGCGGATTTGTAGAAAAGACTTGAGGAAAAAACCGATTTAGATTCAGTCAATTGAAATGACGCATAACGCTTGCCGTAAACGGCACAAAATAGCAGGCTAAAATTGGCGACGAAGGAGCACAGCCTGCTGTTTTGTGTCCTTTGTTTAACGGTCTTGTTAGCTTTCGCTTACACCAACTTGTTGTGCTACTTGACCTGTTAGAGAAAAATGAACCTCAATATCAGTTGGTTCAATATTTTCAATTTTATACTCACCACCCAACAGCCAAGGTTTTGTTAAGCTATAAATTTGGTTATGTGATAATGATTTACCTGATTCTATTAAATCACCTACCATTTGAACTGCAAAGTATTCTATAACGAACTCTTTATCAGCTAACAACTCATTGAAGTCTTCTGGTGTCTCAGCTACTTGTGAGAACTCACCGCCTCCTGAGTCAAGCCACCAAATTTGGCCATTATTTACATTTTGAACAAATGCATCGCCGGAAGCTGAAAGCAATATAGGTAAATATTCTCCACCCAATAACCACTCCCATTCAGATAACAGAGAGTCTCGTTCAAGGTGCGAGAAATTTACCGTTAAATCATTTAATGTCATCTGCACTTCCTAGAAAGCTAACGCCTCGTTAAGAGGCAAAAAATTGTTGGCTAAAATTAGCGACGAAGGAGCAAAAGACAACTGTTTTTGTCCTTTTAAACAACTTGTTAGAGCTGCTCGTAACCAGTCGTATGCCTTTGTTTTATATCTTTAATGCTTTCACCATACAGGGCTTGTACACTTGAAAAATCGACCTCGATTTCGGGTTTTATGAGTTCAAGTAAAATCTCATTTTCATTGTTCGAATAACTAATAAGCTTTCCAAAGCTTTTTAGCCTTTTTAGATCTATCTTTGTTTTGGCATATGTTGGAAAGTTTTCCAAGAAATCATTGAGTTCAATGATGATGTGATCAGTTAATTTAATACACCTCTCAGTAACGTCGATTAAAGCTACTAACCCCGCACTTCCAAAAGCGGCTTCGGCTTCATGGATAGTGATATTGGCAAATGCTTTGTTGCCATATGTACCTAATATAGCTTGTTTAAATGCTTCATTAATTTCATTTCTCTTTTCCCACATATGCAAAAGTGCATTGTAGTTTCCGATCATGGCATTAATTCTAGGAATTTGTGCCCATTTCTGTGCTTGTTTATTATGTTCTTCTTCGGACGGGACAATAAAGGCGAGATCTTGATAATTCTCTAATACTGGTTCTGATCTCATTAGAATACTAGGAATTGTTGCCAACCTCTGAATAGGGTTATCTTCCAATTTTTTGTGATAATTACCTTTAATCGCAATGAGTGAAGCTCTTGCTCTTTCAACGTCTAAAGTCCACTTATTAGCTGCAATTAATTTATCCTTTTCTAGTTTAAGGCTTTCTTGTCTACCAAGTGCAAGATGAGCGATAAAAGCACCTAAGATAGCCGTGAAAAATGCGCTTGCAATTGGAAAAATGTAGTCTTTAAAATAATTAGGTTCCTGTTTCAGGCTTTCGATAGCTGAAACTATCATTTCAGTTTCTTGATGCACGATAATCCTTTGTAGCTCTAACGCTTAGCTAACAGGCAAAATTGAATAAGCTATAATCGAGCGAAGCGACGAGCTTATTTAATTTTGTCCTAGTTTAGCGCCTTGTTGTGCGTTTACAATTTGCTTTTAAAGCGCTTGCGCCTGCACCAACGAGCTAAACTTTTAATTTAAAAAACACCCACCGAACTCAAAATTGTAAAGAAGAGCATTACTGGTGAATGACCTTTCTGGTCACAGCTTAAATTGAAAAACGAAAAGCCAAGACCAACTTAAAATTTGATTACGCCACTGTACCTAAAAGCTGATTTGAAAGAAAAGATTTGATGTAAACACAGCTTTTAAGTCACTGACTTGAAATGACGCACAACGCCGCCATAAACGGCTAAGTAATAGTTGGCTACAATGTGCAGCGAAGCGGAACTGAGCCAACGGTTACGTGTCCGCTTTTAATGGCCTTGTTAGGGCTACTCTTCATCAGGGGCGATGTTACTTTTGAACGCTTTAAAAGCAATGTTCAGCATTTTTAACAATTCATCATCTGACTTTTTGTTCATTTTGCGTAACTTGTCATCTTGGCTTTCAAAGTAAGCTAATGCGAACGTGCGATAGAATGGATTTGAAAAACTAAATTTCCATGAATCTTGATCGTATTTAACCAATTCACCATGTTTTTCTAACTCAAGCTTTTTTAGGTTTGCTTCTAGCTTATTTTTTTTGATATTAATTCCAGAACTATTAGCCCACCCTAATAATTCTTCTATTTGTCCTCCATCTTGCTCTTGCTGAGCAAGAATCCTTATCGTGTCATCTATGTTTGGAAGCCTAAAAGCGTTGTCAAAAGCTTTTTTTATACTGTCTTCAGTTCTTCTTATATACCTTCTTAAAGAGTGCTGTAAATCTGTGTAGTCAAACTCAACAGGCTGTTGTAGTGTTTCCTTGATATCTGCTGTATCGCACATGAAATAACACAAAGTATGACAAATGGATCCCAAACCATTTGAGTAATGAATTATATCTTTTCTTAATCCTTCAGGAATAATTATCTTTAAGGCATCACAGCCTTTCTCGATAATTTCCCCGATCTCTTCATCACTCATCAGTTCGACATGAAATTCAGCGACCCTTGTATCTAGTTCACCTTCAATCTCAACCACTTCTCTAGCAGTATTAACCGCACCAATAGCTACTACCTTAAGGTCGTCATACTTATCAGAAAGGTTTACGAAGACTTTCATCATTTGAGCTAGTCTTTCCTTTTCTTCTCCTTCAATTTTATGAAAATCTTCTAGCACCCAACAATATCCTGCTTCTCCCAACAATTTAGCTAGCCTTTGTGGAGTTAACTGCGGCGGCAAATACCTTTTGGCTTTAGTACTACTAGCAGTTTCTGACTTTGCTTGTATTTGGGCTTGAATATTCAGATAAGTAGCTTTTAAGCGCGAATCTATGGAAGTCTTTTTCGAGTTGGTAATCTCATCTACATAAAACTCTTCTAATTCATCAAAAGCATCAAGAACAACTTGCTCAAAAGTCATACCTTTCATGCAGTTAGTATTAATTTGCTTTTCATAAACTCTAGAGAGTAAATTCTCTATTAGAGTACTTTTTCCTGAGCCTGTGTGACCATACACAATAAGCTGAGTGCCGGGCATATCAAGAGCCGTAACGATCTCATCGTTTAAATCTAATCGATCTACAAATGTAACCCTTGCTGGTTTAGAAGGTGTAAAAACTTCTTTAAGTTTGTAAGAATCCAAGTAACACTCCTTATTGTGCTAGTAGCCCTAACG
>NZ_BTGK01000020.1:0-4214 GCF_042848605.1 Pseudoalteromonas sp. MTN2-4 | reverse complement strand
TTTTTGAGGTGGGTGTCCTGTTTGTTGTTTTTTATTTTTTTATTTTTTTCTGTTTATTTTTTTGTATGTGCCTATTTGAAAGTCTTAAGTCTAAAAGTAGGCGATAGATATTTATTGGTAAATTTTTGAGGTGGGTGTCCTGTTTATTTTTTTATTTTTTTATTTTTTCTTCAGTAGCCGCGGCTTTATTCCGCTACTGTTTTATATGAAGAATTCTCAAATTTTGTCATTCTGAACTTGTTTCAGAATCAAGATGCTTACTTTCAGTCTTCAATTCATTTATTTATCGCGCTGTCTAATAGGTACAAATTACATGTTGCGAAATAAAGTTTGATTTGAGTTCATGGGTCAAGCACTTTAACCCTAAATATTATAATTGCATCATGCAAGACCAGTCCTTGAATGCCTAAATTGCAACAATAAACTTAGAAACCCAATCACCCCAAAGCTGTGATTGAAATACTGTTTTTATTAAGATTACCAAGACTGCAAAAGCAGTAATTGAAACAATGCTACTCCACAGGAAGCGACGTTCAGTTTTCCAATCATAAATAAGTATTGATAAATAGATTAACGCTACAATCAAGATCATTGCATAGCCTGGTAGACCAAGCAGGTGAATAAGGCGGTTTAGCCCCTCAGGCATCATCTGAATACTTGCTGCAATCATAAAGCGCTTATGATGCTTGGGGTGTCGAATAGTTAGTAGTCCAAATACATAAAGAAGTGCAAAGCTCAGCCACTGGAAAAGTGTACTACCAAATAAGCCTCCTACCCGAGTTCTAGCTGTGCTGTCATTGAGGTCAAAGATACCAAATCCAACCAACCGCTCATATAAACCGAACGTCATAATAGGCCCAGTGACAATGATAGCCACAACTAATAAAGCACTAAATCGTCCCAAATTTCTGTGTAAGGCAAGATGGCCATTACGCGACAATTTTAATTGTAAAAGTAGTAAACAGTACCATGCGGTACTAAAAATAGCATGCAGCCCTGTCCAAAAATTAATATGAGTTATCCTTTGCGGAGTATTAACAGAATTCGCAATAAAACCGCTAAATGTAAGCAGAGTGATAAATATGGCTAAAAGGAAAAAAAATGGTTTGCCTTGCAGGCAGTTTTCGGTGCTACCTGCCAACTGTGTTCTGGTAATGATTTCCACTATTATTGCCTCCGAAGCTTTTGTTGGTTCCCAGTAAGTATGATCACGAATATAATCATGAAAGTTAGTAGCCAGATGGTTGCCAAAAGGCTAAATACAATCAATAAAGTTTACCTTAAATAGTTCTTAAGCTTTTCTTAAGGCAAATAAAATCAGAAAGTTATGGTGCGTAGTGAGTTTTTCAAAAACAGCTTTTGATCAAAGTAAAATTTATAAAATAAATGGATATAAAGTTGATTTTTCACGAGGCACCATTGCTTCAGAAGACAGTGAGCAGAATATTGAGCCAAAGGTCATGGCGGTACTGCAGTATTTTGTTGAAAATCAAAACAAAGTAATTGCACAACAAACATTATTTGATGCTGTGTGGCCCAATCAAATATTTAGTCAAAGCTTAGTTCAACGAGCGATTGCCATTTTACGAAAATCACTAGGGGATGACCCAAAACGCCAATTAGTTTTCAAAACTCACGCTAAAAAAGGCTACAGTTTTATTGCTGAATTGACATTAGCAGAATCGAATAATAACAAAGCCAAATATTGGCCTTCAGTTACTTTGTTGGCACTTGTTATTTTAGCAGTAACAGCAGTCACCACTATCTTTGTAAAAGATAAGCCCATAAAAACTACCTTCAATGTGATTGAACCGATAACCGTTAGTCCGCAAAATAGTTACTCTGCCAAGTACTCACCCGATGGCAAATTACTTGCTTACTTACAAGATGCACCATCACAAAAACAACATATTTGGCTAATTGAACTCAGCTCTGGTCAACATTTTGACTTGACGCCCGATGGCGGGAATTTTAAATCTTTTACTTGGTCTCCAAAGGGAAATAAGTTGGCTTATGTAGGACCCAAATTAGCTAACAATAAAGTTGAAATAGGGGTCATATCTCTAGATTTACAAGCTAAGAGTGTCATCAATCAACAAACCCTATTAACTCGCAATAAGCGCAAATATGTCAGCCCCATTGCTTGGTCAAAAGATGATATTTGGTACTTTATTGATTGGCAGGAAAATATCAGCACAGTCAATGCGTATGACTTAAATAATGGCAAGTTAACTCAAGTAATAGAGGCGGATCATAGCCATCGCCATTTTTCGCTCGCTCTTTCACCCGACCAAAGTCATTTAGCATTATCTTCCAATTCTAATTCTGAAAGATTTCAAGTAGGGACCTTCAACTTATTGACGCACAGCTATTACCCCCTAACAAAAGTAATGAGCCAGCAGCTTTCTATAAATTGGCATCCAGATAGTCAACATTTACTGCTTAATAGTGAGATCAGTAACCAGTTTATCAACCTCAAAGGTGAGGCAATAGATGTCAATTTAGCTGAGTTTATGCAACCAAATGAACTGTCTATCTCTCCTCTTGGAGAAACTATTATCTATACCCAAAATACCTTGGATTCAGATATTATAACAATAGACAAAACCACTAAGCATATCGACAAGGTGGTTGATACCAATGCGATTGATATTTCAGCTCGGTATGCACCTGACAGCCAAAGCATCGCATACCTCTCCAAGCGAAAGGGCTATATGCAGGTGTTTACTTCACACTCAGGACAAGAGCGTTTGATTTATAGTAACCCCGAAAAAGTCGATATTTTCGGCCCACCGGTTTGGTCTCATAATGGTAAGCAAGTGGTGGTTGCGCAACAACAAAAGCTTATTTTTATCAACACAGACACATTGGCAACGAAGGTTATTCCCATTGGCCACAAAAACATGTTCATTTATGGGTGGTATCATAATGAAAACGCTCTACTAGTTGGCTTTTTGACCAATGACGGCGTAATGGCAAAAAAATTCAATATCGAAAGCCATCAGCTATCATTACTTGTCACTAATAAATCTGGTGGTTTTAAACTCAACACAAACGATCAATTACTGTTCATTTCTGATAACAACTTAACTATTGGCAAGCAAACATTTTCTCTGCCCATATCTAACAATGAGGTCATCTCAAATGCAGTTAAGCCCTTAGCCAATGGAATTGTTTTGCAATCAAGTATTGGTAATAAAGTCACCGTGTGGTTATTTGATCCCACAACCAAGCAAAGAGAAACTTTAATGGCTCTACCAGAAAATGTTTGGCGCTTAGAGGACATCACATCTGACGGGAGTCAATATTTATTCACTAGCGAAATGACAAATCGAAAAAACATTATGCAAGTTAATTAAAGGCTAATAGGGTCAAAATGCACAATACAAGACCTGACCCCTTTGATTAATACTGAGTATCTTTGAACTTTCTGAACTTCCTCTCTAAATAAAGAACAAATGGCAAACTTATTAAAAACTTAACAAATTCTCCCGATAAGAAAAACGAACCAGAAAACCCTACTGCTATTATGACCCCAAATATTTGTACCCATTCAAAAATATCCCAGAACCTCTTCTTACTTGATAAGTCAAATTTCCATATCAAAACACAAAAAATCAAATATAAAAATACGAATACATCTAAAAACATTTTAGTTCCTTTAATTACCTCTCATAGAAAATAACGAGCATAGAAATGGATGAATGTGTCACTCACTACTTGTCTTTAGTCTAACTCTTTGTCGCGTTGGCGACTACAACCAAGGGGAGGCTGCCGCCGGTCTCCCCTTGGAACCCCACGGCGCCCTTCATCACACTTATCGTGCAAAATATACGTTGCGAAGCAAGGTTACTTTTGCGCAAGGTGAAATAAGCAATTTTAACTGTTATTTGAATAATTCAAGAACGTACACGCCATGAAGGTACATCCATGTACAAGCATGGCTTGGCTCGCATCCATGCGAGCGCATTACTCATCAATTTATTCTTTTCAGGGTGTGATAAAAGGGAAAGGTTGTTGTCTGTAAGTTATGGGGTTAAGTTAAGCTTTGAGCTGTCTTTGAGCTAATAGGGCCAAAATGCACAATGCAAGACCTGACCCCGTGGATTTCTTTGGCGTAGTACTTTAGCTTTTCTAAGAGCGGTTTTAACAGAGAGCGGTTTTAACAGGACAGCCACTTTAATTTTTAAAAACAGAAAGCCAACAACAAAGTT
>NZ_BTGK01000019.1:0-6057 GCF_042848605.1 Pseudoalteromonas sp. MTN2-4 | reverse complement strand
AACTATCACAGTTTTAAGGCGAACTATCACAACTAATTTGACTTGTGATAGTTTTTATATAGTATGCGTTTAATATTTAGCCTTTAATAAAAATAATGAAATGGAAACTAGAAATCGCATTGTAAAAAAGAGCAATAAAATAATATCCGCTCGAATTAAAGGTTATACGTCCGTCCAAAAGAAAATTCTTAACTTGGCCATTACAGAGCTTAAAGAGGATACTCAGGAAAATGATGTAATAAGTTTTCAAGCTTCTGACGTACTAAAGGTAATAGGTTTAGGGAAAAAGAACCATGCAGAGCTTAGAAAGGCAACTTTAGGGATGATTAGAGGGGTTGAAATCCCAGAGCCTGACGGAACGATTATTCAAGTCCCGACCTTTAAAAAATTCACGTACCACAAGGGTGGTAAGATTGATATTCAATTCGGTGAGGATATTCTCCCGTATTTGGTGAGGGCGAAAACTGAATACACAAAATACTTTTTTGAAAACATCCAAAAATTTAAAGGTGATTACAGTAGCGATATATATGAGCTTTGTATTCAATATAAAAATACCAAGCAAGGTTACAGAGATATAAGTATTGACGAGTTGAGGCATAACCTAAGTATTCCTGACTCAAAATACAAATTGTTCGGGCATTTAAAATCAAGGGTTTTAGACCCTCAAATTCTTGAGATAAATAAAAAATCTGACATAAATGTCAGTCTGGAAACTATTAAAACGGGTAGAAAAATAACAGCGGTACGATTTTATTTTTCTTTTAAAAATAAAGAGCATCAAATTGAAGATGAGCAACCAACCCTACCACACGATTTTAAAGAATTAACTCCCGCTGGCCGTCAATTAGTTGATGACTATCAAATGTCACCAAACGTGGCTGTAGAGCTTCAAATTCTAGCAACTAGTGACGAGCATTTAATGTATGCAATGACTCAATACAATAAAAAATTAGATGCAAAATATAAGAAAGGTGAAAAGGTTGATAACCTCCCTCGATATAGTGAAACAGCTTTGCGTGAGCTAATTCCAACCATTCTCGTGAGCGGTGTAGTTGAGAAAGAAAAAATCAAAGCTAAAGAAAAACAAAGACAATCTGAAGAAAGGAAGAATAAAAAACTAGCTGAAGAAAAAGCCAGCGCAACAAAACAAGAGTTAAAACAGGCTTTCGACCTCTTTTGTAAAAGAGAGGATTTACTCGAGGTTTTACGTATGGCCAACTTGAAAGAGTTGCTAAAAACTGAGCTTTCAAGTGATTTTGAACTTCTTTTAGAGAGGGCCAACAAAGAGTCTGACAACTTTTATATGAAAGACTTTTGTAATTTAAATGCGAGTGAAGTTTATGAGGTTTTAACTCATGATGTGAAAAGTCTAAAACTCATGAGCAAGGTAAAAACTAGCCAATATATAAATATTACAAACCTACTAAAACAAGTTTTACAACCCTTGTTTTGAGTTGCTCCGATTGAAAAAATAAAAGTCCCTACAAAAGAAAAAGAACCGGCACTCAAAAGATTTTTTTGATTGATTTAAAACCACCTCGAGGTGGTTTTTTTGTTTGTTTTACCCCTCCCTTGCCCCGATTGTTTTTTTTGTGTTTTTTTGGTTGGTGGCACCGATTTGCCCGCCCTATTCTTATTTTTATATGGTGAGCGTTCGACTAAGAGGGAGAGTGACCAATGAGCGGAGCGAGTGGGCGGGCGACCTCGAGAGTGAGAACGGGAACGGGTGGTGGTTGGGTACCGAGCGGGGAATGAAATTGTGAGGAGTGAACGAAGTGAATGACGAGGAATTGAATGGATGGGGAGGTAGTTGAATACAAAAACAGTCTATAAGGTCAGATTTTTCGCACTATTAAGGGCAATCTAAGGTATTGACAAAATTACTATTGTAATTACGAACAAAATAATTATTGTAGTTACTACATTAGTAATTTTAAGCATAATCATGGAGGGGTTTTGAGGCTAAATGTAATGCTTGCGCGGTTGGCGCATGACCATTATGGGACTTGTGAAATTGGTGAAGCCTACGACTGTGTAGGCTTATATAATTTAATAGACAACCCGACCCCTATCCCTGAAATCAGTGAAGCAAGAAAACAAAAAGTTGCTTCTGTAATTGATGACATACAGCAACTCATTAGGAAGGAGGAAGACCCTCAAATAAGAGAAGGTTTAAACTTAGCTTTAAAAAAGGCGGAAAGTAAGAAGTACCCCTCTTATAGCGAGTTCCTCAATAAGTTCTCTCAGGAAAAAATTATCCCCCTTAAAAATAAAATATATGAGCTGACCGAGAATGAGCGCAGAGCTGAACAGCAAGCGCGAAAAGATAACCCCAATTACACATATACAGGCTATAGGCCATCGTATGGCCAAGGGCTTCAAGAGCTTCAAAAAGAGCTACAAGATCTGGAGATTTTTCAGAGTAAGTACAAGCCTGATCCTAAAGGCTATTTACAGTATCTTAAAAAGGAATTTTCAAGCTCGGCGCATGGGTTTTACCTTGGGTCAATAGAGACAAATATCTCTTTTAAATATCGTAAAAAACACACTTACGTTATGGCTCAAACAGGGAGCGGAAAAAGTGAGTTTTTAAAGGTGTTAGCTAACTATGACATTATCAACGAAAAAAGGGCGACAATCGTTATTGACCCGCACGGGGATATGGTTGAGCAAATAGCAAAAAACCAAGATTTTGCGCCCGAAGCTGAAATGGAAAAGCTTGTTTATATTGACCCAACAGCAAAAGAGGGATTTAGCCCCTCAATCAATCCGTTTGAAATAAAAGACCTCAGCGAAAAAAACATAGCAACAACAACCCAAGAGCTAAAAAGAGTATTAAAAGCACTCTTGCAAGGGGCTGGAGCTACACAGCAAATGGAAGCAATACTTAGCCCTTGCATTGCGGTTTTATTGAGAAAAAAAGACGGGTGCTTTGAGGATTTACAGCGTTTTATGGACGATAAAAACAACGCTGATTTACTCGAAATGGGAATGAACTCACCAAACCCTCAGCACGCCAATTTATTCAGAGATAAATTTCAATCTAAGGACTACGGAGCCACTAAACACGGGATTTATACCCGTATTCAAATTTTATTAAATGACCCCATTTTTACGAATTTAATCAGCAATAAAACCACGCTCGACCTAGAAAATTTAATTGAGCAAAAGAAAACTATTTTATTCAAACTATCTCTTGGTGAGGGTGGCTCTGAAAGTATGGAAGCGTTTGGCCGTTTCATTGTCGGTATGCTTAGAATTATCGCAATAGGACGCGCCAAGATAGACGAACACAAAAGAACGCCAACGCTTTTATATATCGATGAGTTTCAAAACTTTGTATCCGAAGACATCGAGAGCGCTCTCACACAGCTAAGAAAATACGGTTTACATTTGGTGCTAGCCCACCAATACGCGGGGCAAAAGATTGATACAGGCTTTCAAAAGGCCGTATTTGGCTCAGGTGTTAAGGTAATAGGAAAATGTGACGTAAAGAGCGCAAAGAGCGCAGGGGCTGAAATTGGTGTAGATTATGAGGAAATAAACAACCTAAAAGTAGGTGAGTTTTTTATAAAAAACCCCGAGTACCCAGCCGTAAAAATGCACGTCCCTATGTCAATGCTCAAACTCCAAAAAGCCATGCAAATGAGCAAGGAGGAATGGGAGCAAGTCAAGCAATACAGTATTGATACTTACCATGCGAAAATAGTTAAGAAAAAACCACGCATAAAAACATCTAGCCAAGCGAGCTACTACGCAAACAAAGAAGAAAGCGCAAGCGGAGCGAAGCTAAAAATAAAACCCCCTAAGTACAGTTTATAAATGAAAAACATCACAGAAAGACAACTTCAAATTTTAGAGCATTTGGCCGAATTTAAGTACCTCACAACCGACCAAGTTATGGGGCTTCTAGGTAATAGCGGGCGCCCTTATATACTGCAATTGCTTAACGGTTTAAGTGACGGAAAAAGACCACTGACCAGGTTTAAAGACCTGGGCTTTTATCCTGGCGCAGGACGTTTACCAAGAATGCACTTTTTAACCCCGTACGGGGTGAATTTTTTGGTGGAAAATTTAGATTTTGACCCCGATAAAGTCAAAGCACCAAAAGAGCGCACACCACTGTTTCAGCGTGATTTTTTCCACCGCGTTTTTACGATTGATTTTAATATTTTTGTACGTAAATTTTGCAAAAAAAACCAACTTAAAAAGGTCTTTTTTGATTACTATTTCGACCAAATAGGAAGCCAGCGCAACAGCACTGCAAAAGCTAAAAATGCGCTGACCGTCGGTGATTTTCAAATAATCCCTGACGGCATCGGGAAAATCACCGACGGCGAAAATGAAAAACTTTTCCTATTTGAACAACACAACGGAAACGACTCAAAGCGCGCAATAAAGCAAATATACAGCCATGTCGAAGCAATTGGCGAGGGGTTAGCCAGTGAAAAATACGACTACCCCAAAGGGGTGCGCGTATTTTACGTTTTTGAAAATGAAGCGTGCGCGCGCTCAGTAGCTAAAAGAATGCAAGAAGATAACAATTTGCGCGAACATAAAGAGTTTTTCTTGTTTTCAACTAATGATTTAATAAGAAAAAAATTTGATGATTGGTACACTTTTGACGGTGAAAAAAGGAGCTTTTTTTAATGAAAGATTTTTTTCTTGATTACGTTATTTTTGGTGGTGAATTCACACTATTAAGCGGACTTTGGAATACTCTTAGTTTTTCAGAAAACTCAAGCTGGGAAGTCATTTTTGCGGGTTTTTTAACTGGCTTTATATTCAAGAAATTTCATAAAAAAGAGTGGGGAAAAAGTATTGCTAATGTAGGCTTCTTAACTATCCCCGCGCTTATTATTTCCCTTTTGATTTTTGTGCTACCAAACAAGACCGAAGGCGACAAAAAATATTATTACAGCCTTGTTGATAGCGGAAAGAAAATGGACGCGGACTACAGACAATGGAGAGATAAAAACCCGCTAGGTGTTTTAAATCCAGAGTGGCAAAAAGAACGCGATTTACTGTCCAAAGAGCAAAAAAAAGAAAAGGAAAAAATAATAACAAAACTAACTAATCAAGCGTTTTTCTTTTTATTCTTGCTTTGGGGGTTTTTCTATAAAACATCGAGCCTAAAAGAGGGTTTATCTGATATAAAAAATGAAATTCAAACCTTGCTACGAGAGAAAAAAGAGAGAAAAGAGCGCGCCCAGCAAGAGGCGGAAAATGAAAAACTCAGAATGAAAAGGCTTGAAGAAAAAGCCATCAATCTTGAAATTGAAAAAGAACGAACAAAACAAGCGCAAGCAGAAAGTGCTGTAAAACTAAAAAAACTTGATGTTGAACGACCAGAAAAAGAAAAAAATCTCTCAAAAATAATTGATAAACTCGACGGTCTTTAGTTGCTTAAAAAACAAGCAAAATCAAAGTTTTATATTAAATATTACAAAAACACTTCAAAAATAAGTTATCAAAATCAAAAATAAAGCCCCTAGGATTAATCTAGAGGCTTTTTTATTGTTCACCCCTTACGATGTATCGTTTTAAAAAAAATCGCTTCACACAGGCGATTTTAGAGCCTTTTGAAAAATCGCGCGCGCCGAGGGTTTTTTCTAACTTTACTAAAACGCCAAAATTTCGATTTTAAGACCGTTCAAAATATGTACGGGTATCAATAGTCATAAATAACCAAAAAACTCTCCTACGGCTCAATTTTTGGGTGTTATGAACTCATTTCAAAACAGATTGATTGTTTAAAATTTCAAAAATAAAAAGTCAGTCAGTCCCTTAAATTTTCAATTTTTCACCATTCTTAAATTTTACATATATGTATCATTAGACTGACTGACTTATTTTAATAGTCTTTCTATAGTCTTTCCTTATTTAGTTATAAAAAAATGGCTTAAAATCAGGGTTTTACGAGGTTAACTATCACGATTTTAAGGCGAACTATCACGATTTTAAGGTCTAACTATCACGATTTTAAGGTCTAACTATCACAGTTTTAAGGCGAACTATCACAGTTTTAAGGCGAACTATCACAGTTTTAAGGCG
>NZ_BTGK01000018.1:0-7980 GCF_042848605.1 Pseudoalteromonas sp. MTN2-4 | reverse complement strand
TCGATTAACGGGTTAAAAATTGTGGGCTAAAATTGAGCGAAGCGAAAAGCCCGCAAGTTTTTAATCCCTGTTTAATTGCTTGTTAGCAATACATTGCACACGTTTCATATAGCCATTCTTAGTTAAAATTTGAGAGCCCGATGGATAACTATTTATAAGTAGATCACCACTTTCTAGCTGCCAAGATGATTCGGGCATGCCGACTAAGCTATATAATTTTTCAATTTCAAAATCCGAGTTTATAAAATGAACATCACCATAATTCCATGATAAATGGGCTAAGCCTGATGTAATAACTAAACCAAAAGGCATTTCAAAAATATCTTCGACATTCATACGTTCGATGAGTGTGATTTTATCGTTTTCATCGATTAAAAGTAACTCACCGCCGAACTCACCATTATTACTACCCGTAATGGTCTTTTCACCTAAGTTTATAACTACATGTGGCTGTATTATTTGATGCTCAATAGCCGTTTGCTCATCCGAGTAAGGTGAGGTTCTAGGAAAAGACTTTTTGTACTTGCCAGTAGCTCTATCCAAAAGTTCAAGCTTCCACATTATTTGTTTTGAATCATTTTGTGCAGTTTCAAAAAATTCTTTTACGCCAACTTCCGTAACCTCGCTTTTAAAAGTACCTTTAAATACTTTTTTATTCGGGTATTTAGTAGGTTCATAAGAACCGCAATTTATCTTTCCGAATATATTCGCAAATGAATTGAAAGATAATAGGAGTGCAATAATAGTAAAGTATTTCAAGAAGTTTCCTTGTATTGCTAACGCCCGATTAACGGGTAAAAAATTGTGGGCTAAAATTGAGCGAAGCGAATAGCCCGCAAGTTTTTTATCCCTGTTTAATTGCTTGTTATATTTTCTTTAACTCACCTGCTCCAAACGTATAATAATGATCTGGAGCACCTGAATTTTCGGTGTTATACCAATTATGAACGGTTCTTGTAACAGTTAATGCACCCGTCTTTTCTTTGGTACGTGCGATAGAAAGCCAAATGCGCTCTAACCAATTGCCACCTTCTCTAGTTAGATAAACATGCCAACCTAGCTTATCAGGAACTACTTGGATGTTAGCGTCAGATTTTTCCCAATCAGATTCGGATGTATATTTAAAATAGACCTCGGTAGATTTCTCCTTAAGGATAATCTTGATCCCGATGCCTGTCTTATCACTTCCATCTTTAGCCATTATTTCTATTAGCTCATCAGGTGCGCTTTTAATAAAATATTTTCCTTCCCATTCTCCTAAAAGAGGGGAGTATTTTTTTATTGATTCTATTTTCTTTGAGATTTCAGGGCTGACTTTCTGTGCTTGAGCAAAAACACTGAATGGCAAAGCAAATAGTAATACTAGAAATTTCATCGGAACCCTTTTGAAAATATAACGCCGTTGTAACCGGCTAAAAACAGTTGGCTAAAATTTGTGAGGTACGAACAAAGCCAACTGTTTTTTGTCCGCACTTTTTAATTTGCTTTGTTATATGCCGTTTACAACATGTATTTCCCAAAGTTTCTCAAACTCTTGCTGAGTAATAACCTTTGCGAAAAATAAAGGATCTGAGTTTATTTCTTCGATACTAGGGACTACATCAGTTCCAAGTAATGTTGTTTTCGAACTTTGATTACTTGTAGCAATGCCCACAGTGCCGTCTGAGAAAAACTCAAGTTTTCTGATTTCGAAATTATCAGCACCGACCTCTGAAACAAGCCTTATAGGATATACGCTCGATTCATGGTTCCAAGTTACATCTATGTATTTCAAGTGCTCGATTTCCCTTAGGCATATAACGCCCCACTAAGGAGCGAGTAATAGTTGGCTAAAATGTGTAGCGAAGCGAAACCGAGCCAACTGTTACGAGTCCCGCTTAAGTGGTTTGTTATATGCCTCTTTCCAAGGGTTATTTCTACAAGTTTCAAACTTCTCTAACATTAACGAATATAAGTACTCGCTCAAAGTATCCCATGACTCATCAATAGCTGTAACCCTACAGTTTTTAGAAGCAGTAAACCTCTTGCCAACTTCCAAGTTTTCACCTTCATTTGACCAACTCGAAGACAGAATAAAGAAGCGCAGCCCATCAAAACATTGATTATTTCTGGGTTCTCTTTCGTATGGAACACGAGGCAATCCTTTGCGCAATGAGTTGATTTTTTCAAGCTCTGTTTCATTTAACACCTTGCGACAAGGCATTGGATCATCAAATATTGAAGTTGCCCAATGAAAATCACCTTTATTATTTAACCAAATAAAATCATGAGATCTCATCCCTAAAATCTCAGCTCTAATATTCCACTCTTCATCTTGAGCGACTAGATTGAAAGAGAGAATAGCTAGAAACAGGGGAGCAAAGTATTTCATGACACTTCCTTTGGCATATAACGCCGTTGTAACCGGCAAAAAATTATTGGCTAAAATGTGAAGCGGAGCGTAGCAGCCAAAAGTTTTTTGTCCGCGTTGACAACCTTGTTATGTTTATAGCAAGCTGCTCACGAACACCATCGTTAAAATTGCTAAAAGTAACACAAATGTTATTTTCTGTTTTACTGTTATCTTCGCTCTATTTTTAATTTTTTCAATGCGAGCATTGTATTCTTCGGGTGTTATTCCAGCCCTTCTAGAATAAGAAAGAGTCCTCAATGGTTGAAGCTTTTCTTCAAAAATCAGCTTTTGTTTTTTATATGATTCTAGCTGCTGCTCTTCTGTTGCTCCTTTAGGTAAATTATTAATTAAAGCTAATATTTCTGCATCATAAGATTCAGCTAGTTCTATTTCTTCTTTAGTTAAATTTTTATACCAAGATTTACTGTTTTTCAAAAACTTAATCTTCCTTAAAATATAACGCCTCGCTTAACCGGCGCAAAATAGCAGGCTAAAATTAGCGACGAAGGAACGCAAGCCTGCTGTTTTACGTCCCTTGGTTAAAGCGTTTGTTAGCATTACGCTCCTGATAATGCTTGCAAGTAGCTTGAATTGAAGTTTGTAAGTAGATTATTAAGGTAATTAAAATTAATCTGATTTGGTTTAAAACTTAATCCTTTTTCAATATTTGCCATGTGCTTTTTTAGCATGGCTTTATCTTTAGACCAAAAAGCGATATTTCCTAAAATGAAATCATTCCAATACATTGGAGATTCGCTTAAGTCTTCATTTGGATTCAAAACTTTTTTTGCATGAAAGATCGCTTGTTGATAATTACCCGCTAGCCCTTCCATTTGCGCTAAATGCCATGTTAATGAACTTTCTTTTGAATTATTCTGTACAATAAATCTCTTAATTAAAATAGCTGCTTCGGCATAGCAACCAGACTTTTCCAGTAATCTAAATCCAGCATCATAAGTTTGATCAAATTGCTGATAGGTTAGATTTAGATCTTCTTTTAACCTCTTTTGCAGGGCTATTTCACAATCAGCAAAGGCAAAATTTGATGTAAATAAAAAAGCAATTGGTAAGAGTCCAGTTTTCACAATAGTTCCTAAGTAATGCTAACGCCAAGCTAAAAGGCAAATTTTGTTGGGTTGGTTTTTGCCTGCGCAGCAGAATAGTAAAAAGCTACACAGCAAAATTTGTCCGATTGAGCGCCTTGTTATAAGCCTTTACTTTGATCTTTATACTTAGTTTCTAGTAGAGAGATTCTGTTGTTAGTTTTTTTAACGGCATATGCTGCGTAGTGATATAAAATAAAAAAAGCTGCAATTCCAACAAGTATTGCTGTCAGTGAAGGAGGTAAAGCAATAGATAACATAAGAGCTATTAAACCGATTACCAAAACTATACACATAGTATGAGAGAACCCAAATAGCTTTTTATTTTTTAACGCTAATACCTTTAAGTGTTCGTCAATATTCATTAGTTACTTCCTATCTATAATGAAATTTTCACCAATATGCTTTTCTAATCCGTAAGCTCAATTGGCTTATAACGCCTTAATAAACGGCGAAAAATAGCAGGCTAAACTAAGCGAAGAATGAGCGCAAGCCTGCTGTTTTGCGTCCATTGTTTAATTAATTTGTTATGAGTATTTATTCAATAAAGCCTGTTGATACTCTTTTTAAAGTATTAATAGAATTATCTTTATTATCTCTATAAACAAGAGTGCTATCATTGACCGATATAATAGTGACGCAATCTAATTCATCTTTGTTCGTTATACCGAACGAATCGAATGTGAATACTATGCAGCTCTGATCACCCACCATTTTCCATAACCCGTCAGCGAACCAATAACTTCGATTGTCATTCTCAAGGTAGCCAAAAGCATGAAACCTTCCCTCAGGGAGATAGGTCATGTAAGACAATATCTTGCCGTCTTCATTATAAAATTCGGCCCAGACACCTTGCATTAACTTTTCAAAATTAGGCTTAGGCTCAACTTGCTTTGATGCGAATGAGGGGCCGCATAGAAAAATAACAAATAGTAAAATTACTCTCAACATCTTATTAACTCATAACGCCGTTGTAACCGGCAAAAAATTGTTGGCTAAAATGTGAAGCGAAGCGCAACAGCCAACAGTTTTTTGTCCGCGTTGACGACCTTGTTATGCGTTGACACTCAAAATTGAAAGCGCTTGCGCCTGCACCAATAAGCCAAACTTAAAATTAAAAAACACTCACCAAACCCAAAATTGCAAAGAAGCGCTCTACTGGTGAATGAACTTTCTGGTCACAGCTTAAATTGAAAAACGAAAAGCTAAGACCAACTTAAAACTTAATTACGCCACTGTACCTAAAAGTTAATTTGAAGAAAAGACTTGAAGCAAAAAACGTTTTAAAGACAGCAATTTAAAGTGACGCATAACGCCTCAGTTAAAAGGCAAAATTTGGTTGGCTATAATGTGAAGCGGAGCGAAACCAGCCCACTGAATTTTGTCCGCTTTTAAACTGTTTGTTAGTTTTCGAAGCTCACATATGTCCCAAGCCAATCTTTGTGCTCAGGATATTTTTGCTTATAAGCCTTCAAATCTGCTTTAGGAGCGTACTTAAAATACAAACCAAAGTAATCAACTAAGTAATCTTCACCTTTTCCCATACGCCAAAACATATTTGTTGGGTGGTAATCTGGAAATTTAATCCATGGTGGTTCTGGAGGATTACTTTTTAACTCATTCTCGTAGCGCTCTTTGAGCATACTTTCCCACGAGGCTTTATGCTCAAGATACTTGTTCCATTGCTCGTCAGTTAAGTCGGTTGGTTTATCATTTGCCATTGTCACCCAAGATACAAAAACCAGATTGAGAAAAAATACTCGATACATACTCATATAAAACTAACGCCTTAATAAACGGCGAAAAATAGCAGGCTAAACTAAGCGAAGAATGAGCGCAAGCCTGCTGTTTTGCGTCCATTGTTTAATTAATTTGTTAGGTAACACTTGCCTCTGCAGTTACCAAGCTACAAATTTTGTGGAGACGGCGAAAATACTCTAAAGACTCAGCATCTAAGTATTTTAAGATAGACTCTAAGTTAGCTTTCGCAACTTCCAACAACTGATAATGTGAAATAGTTAGCTGACCATTTCCACTTTTTATATAGGAAGCAATACACCCAGCTACTTTAGCGTCTAAAGTGGTAACGCAAATACCATTAATCTCTTTACCACCAAGCCCTTTAAGAAAGACCATTTTAGAGTGTTCGTACCAAAGCTCGTTGAGCACTTTATCTCCGTGTTACCTAACGCTTGCCTAACCGGCGTAAAATAGCAGGCTAAAATTAGCGACGAAGGAGCGCAAGCCTGCTGTTTTGCGTCCTTTGGTTGAGGCACTTGTTAGGCATACTTTAGCAGTTTTCACATGCCTTTTTCATTTGTTCCCAATCAAAGCTTTTAGTCTTGGCACACAAAGCCCCTTTAATACCATAGTTAATCAAAACATTGGCACTTTTAAAAAATTGGATTGTACCTGAAAGTTCATACAACGTAACATTTGTTGCTTCTTGGTAGCCCATATACATTGGAATAGTATTGTTATGGATATCATTATATTGAGCGCCAAGTAAGTAAAAATCCTTATGTTGTAACAGTGCTTTAAAAGAAACTAAACATTGATCGGACTTATTGCAATAAGTTTTAATTTCAATAGGAATATCTTCTTCTACGCAACTAAATACGCTGCTCGAAAAAATATTAAAAGAGCGGAAAATGTAAATTTCATTGTATGCCTAACGCCCGCATAAAATGCGGATAATGCTTGGCTATAATTAGCGAAGAATGAGCGTCAGCCAAGCGTTTGACGTCATTTTTGATGCGTTTGTTATACGAAGATTAAGAGTTATATAAATCCAACTCAAAGGGGTGTTTATCTATTAAAAGTTCATTATTAAACTCATTATTCTCCATTTTGGGCAAAGTTCGAAAAAGCTTTACTAAAGAATAAGTCAAATACATTGTTGCAAGCAAAGCTAGAACAACCTGCGTTACAGTAAAATTATAATATGTATTACATTGGATAAACCAACAGAACTGTCTCATACTGCCTGCTAATGCAATTAGCCCTAGGGTCATGCTTAGTGCAATATGGAAAATAATTAATTTCACTCCGCTATCTCCCTTTCGTATAACGCTTGCCGTAAACGGCACAAAATAGCAGGCTAAAATTAGCGACGAAGGAGCACAAGCCTGCTGTTTTGTGTCCACGGTTTAACGGCCTTGTTAGCTATCTATAAGGCTAAACTCTAGAACTTTATCGCAGGTTGAGATTTCTTTAGTTTTAGACATTGCAAAATACCACTTCTCAACTGCTCTGATCGCTTCTTGATCAAAAACTTTAACTGGGCTTGAGTCTAAGATTTCAATTTTAGAAGGTGACTTACCCTCTTTCCCCACCGTGATTTCCACATGAACCCAGCCTTCTTGTAAGTTCTTAACTTGTGCATTGGGATATTTTGGGTAAACAGTAACAATTGGTTTGCATTCAGATAAAACCTTTGGAGCATTTTTGGGTGCTGCCTTAATTGAGTTTTTATTTTTTAATACGAACTGTTCAAGTTGCTTACTGTCGCTATCAACTGAACTTTTACAACCGAAAAATATGATTGTAGTTAAAATAAGGATTAAATTTTTCACATCTACACCAATAAATAGCTAACGCTCGCCTAACCGGCGAAAAATACTTGGCTAAAATTAGCGACGAAGGAGCTCAAGCCAAGTATTTTGAGTCCTTGGTTTAGGCACTTGTTATATATCATTTAACTCCAAAGGTAGACGAAAGTTATACTTCCAATCTAACTCATTGAGGTTAATATACATATACTCAGGCAACTCAAGTGCCCCCTCTGGCATAGGTACTAAACACTTAATTTCAGAGTAATTTTTTAGCACTCGTCCAGTAAATGAAAATGTGCAATAACGAGCTTTTTCTAATTCGTCGTAGTTAGGATGAGGTAAGATCATATATTTACATAAATTTATTGCCTCACTCTCTCTAAACTTGCCTCTATACAAATATAATTTGTTTAGCCAGCTAACATATTTACACCACTCACCGAGTTCCCCCTCTGCTTTCAAGTCTTTTATCGAATCAACTATTTGAGTAATAGAAGAGTCATGCCGTCCTCTAAACTCTTCTCTAGCTAACTCAAATAAAGCCTCGAGAATAGTATCTTTCTTTATGCAATTGGGATCCGTTACGTACTTAAGCATTGGTTTCAAAAATTCAATAAATATTAATTGATTACCATCCCACTCCATTTCAAAACAACATTCATCGTCATAAGCCCATAGTTTCCAATGTAACTCATTACGAGGATTAAGCTCTTCCAACTCCCTTTCATCAAATTGATCTTTTGTAATTTTATTCATTATTTCTTCACGACTAATAAATTTTACTTGATATATAACGCCGTTGTAACCGGCTAAAAACAGTTGGCAAAAATTTGTGAGGTACGAACAAAGCCAACTGTTTTTTGTCCGCGTTTACAACTTTGTTATAAAACCATGACTTACAAATCAAAGGTTTACAACTGTCAATATTAAA
>NZ_BTGK01000017.1:0-8129 GCF_042848605.1 Pseudoalteromonas sp. MTN2-4 | reverse complement strand
GTTACTAAGAGGGTTCTGTGAGAAATTTACTTCTATTGATTTTAATTGTTTTAACTGGATGTGCTTCAACAGATGCTTATAAATCACCAGCCAGTTTAAATGAAAACAATTCCGCAACGGTTTACCTTTATAGGACAGATGTTACTTATCATTCGCTAAACCCGGAAAGACCATTTTTTTATTTAGATGGTAAGCTTGTGGCTAAACTTGGGACAGGAAATTCTGTTAAGTTTTATGTAAAGCCTGGGGAGCACGTCCTTACCTCAAAAGAGTCAATTATGTTTTTGCCTGGCAGTGAAAGTGGACGAATTTCAGGTTTATTTGAATCTGGAAAAACTTACTATTTTAGGTATTCTAAAGAGTTTTCCAATATTTCCAGTATTGGTGTCGGTTTTGTAATGTCTGATACATCATCCTTAAAATTAGCTACAAAACAGCAGTTTATGGATAAATCGTAACATAACAAGCCATTACAGTAACGGGACTGCTAACAGCTTGCTCGGTTCCGCTTCGCTTCACATTTTAGCAAGCTATTATCAGCCCCTGAATGGGGCGTTATAACACCATGGGGAACGGATGCGTAATTTAATATTATCTCTGATTGTATTCACTGTTGCTGGATGTAATTCGACATCAAATGTTTCAAAAATGCAGGTACAACCTAAAAACTCTAAATGCGACTTAATTGCTGAGGCTGTAGGGCCTATGGTTGCCACTAAATGGGCACTTAAGGAAACAAATAAAACTCAAAAAGATAAAGAGCTAGGTGATTGGAGAATGCTTGGCTTAGTGCATCATGACGCATTTGAAAAAGCTGGGTTTAGTCTCGATGAAACTAAAGCAATAGCTAAAGAAGTGTATGAAATCGATATATCCGATCAAATGGAGTATGACATTCTTTCTTATCGTTATTTTTATAAGGCACAATGTCAACTACAAGCGCAGAACATTAACCCTTTACCACTAGCTGATACTTATAAAACTCTGGATCAATGTTGGTACCCTGATAAAAACAAAGGTTTAAACGAAGAGATTTGTTTCAAACAAGTTTTATCCGGTGAAATCGTGTTATAACAAGTCGCTAAACTAGGACAAAATTAAATAAGCTCGTCGCTTCGCTCGATTTTAGCCCACTATTTTTAACCCGTTAATCGAACGTTAGACGACTAGGGAACATTGGTGTCAGCCTATATTAGGGAGAAATAAGTGAATCCAAAAACGGAAAGTAATAACGCAAAATCTCAAAATCATTATATTGGATTAGGTATCGCTATTGGTGCAGGTTTGGGTTGCGCAATAGGTATTATAGTTGGCGTATTATTTAATATTTTACCTTTTGCTCTAGGTATTGGAATCGGTTGTGGAGCGGGGTTTGGTGTTGCAATCGGAGCTTCTTTGCATAAAGCAAAAGTTAATAACTTTTGATTTTTATCGTCGTCTAACAAGGCCGTCAAAAGGACGCAAAACAGCAGGCTTGTGCTCCTTCGTCGCCAATTTTAGCCTGCTATTTTGTGCCGTTTACGGCAAGCGTTAGTTGCCTAGGAGAATTAGGTGTTTATCCGAAAATTTGAACAAGTAGATTATCCTGCTGTTAAAGCAATTTATCAGCAAGGTATAGATACAGGGAATGCTACATTTCAACTCACCGCTAAAAGCTGGGAGGAATGGAATAATTCAATGCATAGCCATTCTCGTATTGTAGCAGAAGAAAGTGATAGTATTCTAGGTTGGGCTGCACTTTCACCAATATCAAATCGCGAAGTATATTCAGGTATTGCGGAAGTTAGTGTTTATGTCTCAGCTTTGGCCCGAGGAAAAGGTATAGGACAAAAATTATTAGCACAGCTCGTACTGGAGTCTGAGAGTAATAATATATGGATGCTACAAGCAGCTATTTTCCCCGAAAACCAAGGAAGTATTAAGCTTCATCTAAATAATAACTTCCGCAAATTGGGTGTTCGTGAAAAACTAGGGAAAATGAATAATGTTTGGCGTGATGTTGTTCTTATGGAAAGGCGAAGTAAAACTGTAGGTGTGTAAGGCAACTAACAAGCAAATTAATCAGGACAAATTACAGTTGGTTTTTGCTCCTGCGTCGCCTATTTTAATCAACTATAATTTGCCCATTATTGGGACGTTAGGTTTCATGGATGAGGTTAATTAAGCTAGTCACTCTTTTCACAATCATATATTTTTTGGCTGGGGCAGTTACTCTCAGGTTTGGTCTCCCATATCTGCTATTTCCTTCAATTCAAAAAACAGGGAAAACTTCAGAATCAATGCAGTTATCAGCCGCCTCTTCACAAATGGAAATGTTAGCCCGAGTATATGGTGAAAAGAATCGTCCTTGCTTATTCTTTTTCACAGGCCAACATGGTGGCGCTCTGCGTTATGAGCATGAGTTAGGTTTAGGTGCACTTAAAGAAGAATTCACGACCGTCATATTGTCTTATCCTTCCCAAGGTGGGGCTAAAGGTAATGTAAGTGACATTAAAGCATTAGCTAAAATGACAACAAGCTTTATTGCAGATACAGGAAGGCAATTACATTGCACTAAAGCCGTTTATTATGGCCGGTCGTTGGGAGCTATTGTTGCGACATACTCTGCCTCGCAAATCCAACCTGACGGACTAATTTTAGAAAGCTCTCCCGTTTCTTTAAGTCAATCTGTTAAACATGTACTTTCCAATAAGTGGTATTTATTTGCACTCCAGCTACTTCCAATTGATGCGCTAATTCCAAACGACTTTAAGGTAGAGGTATTGCTTAAAAAAGCAGATATTAAAAATACAATAATATTCCAAGGAGATAACGATTCAGTTACACCATTAGCCGATATTGAATTGGTCGCTCAGAGAACTGGAATTGATTTAATTATAGTAAATGGAGGTACACATTCTTCTACAATCACAAAAGCCAAACCACAAATATTCAAACAACTAAACGAGTGGTTGTATTAGCAATGAAACCTAACAAATTAATTAAACAGTGGACGCAAAACAGCAGGCTTGCGCTCATTTTTCGCTTAGATTAGCCTGCTATTTTCCGCCGTTTATTAAGGCGTTATGCGTCACTATTGCTGTCTTTAAAACGGTTTTTGCTTCAAGCCTTTTCTTCAAATTCGTTTTTAGGTACAGTGGCGCAATCAAGTTTTAAGTTGGTCTTGGCTTTTCGTTTTTCAATTTAAGCTGTGACCAGAAAGGTCATTCACCAGTCGAACGCTTCTTTGCAATTTTGGGTTTGGTGAGTGTTTTTTAATTTTAAGTTTGGCTTATTGGTGCATGCGCGAGCGCTTTTAATTTCGAGTGTCAACGCATAACAAGGTCGTCAACGCGGACAAAAAACTGTTGGCTGTTGCGCTTCGCTTCACATTTTAGCCAACAATTTTTTACCCGTTAATCGGGCGTTAGTCATACATGGAGGTTCCGTGCCCGATAAAATTCAGTGCAAAGAGTGTGAAGCTCTAGTCTTGCCATCCACTGCAGAAAGAACTGGCGGCTTATGCATGCCATGTAAAAAAGGAACTAGAAAAAGCATGGAACAAGCGAAAGAAAAAGCTATGCAAGAGCGAGAATTAGATAAAACCTGCCCATTTCGAGCGTATTGGAGAAACCTAGTAGAGCGAGTTTATGATGAAGGTCAGGGGTTTAATACTTTAAGTGAAGAAGAAAAACTCTATTATTCAGTCTGTGTGTTAACTGGTGAAGTATATAACGGAGGTTTTATTCAATTTTTTGATAATACCTCTGGGGCTCGATATAGTTACGCAGAGTTAGGCCTAGTTAGAATAGAAGCTAAAGAAAGTTTAAAACTTTTAAGAGCAGCTAAGACTTCATTATTTGGTAAACAGGGTGTACCGAAAGGCCAAGCTGAACGCTGGGCAATTATTCGTAAGCATACTGATGAGCCTGATTTAGATGAGCTAGATACCGAGTTTTATAAGGATGCAGATGAGCTTGATAAAAAGCTAGAAAACTTTGCAATCAAAAGTGGATTGGTAAAGTATGCCTAACTAACGCTTTAACCATAAAGGACGCAAAACAGCAGGCTTGCGCTCCTTCGTCGCTAATTTTAGCCTGCTATTTTGCGCCGGTTAAGCGAGGCGTTATGTTTCTTGAGGGATTGTTGTGCTTAACCAGTTGATCTACAAAATAATTGAGTTTGAGTTATTGTGCTCAATTGTTAGTCCTGAACAGGTTATCAGCTGGGCAGATGATCAGATTCTTGCTTATGACGAACTAGAAGAAATTCTTCTTGATCTTTGTGTAGCGAAGTCTGAAGAGAAACAACTTAAAATTCTAGGCAATATTGATACAAACATAGAAAATGAAGCATTCGAGTTGGTAGCAATAGAGCTTCTAAAACGTTACGATTCAGGTTTATTGGATTTCTTTGAATTGGCCAATAAGCTTCTGGTAATCCATTACCATTCTTCAAAGCTTTCACCTGATTCAGTAGATTTTATAATTTGGCTCGATGATGAGACTTCCCTTATCACTGAAGGCATTAAAGAACTTGAACCGGCTAAGAAAAACCTACATGAATTCTTAACCGGTATCGTAGAAAAACATAACAAGTCAAATCACTCGGACTTGGTAAAGCTATCACCTTTTTTGTTCCAAAAAAGTCGCCAACTTCTCCAAGCCGGTGTTTGAGGCGTTATGTTTACTATGAAACTTGAGTCTATTGAAATAGAGGATGAAATAGATAGCCATAAAACTGGAGCTATTGAAGTAACTGTAATCACTACTCGTGGTGAAAAAAGGTGGTGCTTCTTTTTTACTCCCGAAGCTATGTCTGCGTGCGGAGATTTTATCGAAGGAACCAGTGTTCGATTTCATTACGGCGCTTCACACATGATATTGGTATCAGAAATTTCTAAATCAATAATTGAATCCGCTTTAATGGATATTGATAAGCAAGGTGAGTTAGAGTTATGTACTATTCCATATGAGTAGTAGGTAAACATAACAAACTAATAAATAAGGACAAATTACAGTTGGTTTTTGCTCCTTCGTCGCGTATTTTAACCAACTACAATTTGCCCATTATTAGGGCGTTATATGCCTTGGTTAACTTGAGAGGGACCTATCAATGTCGATGACTATGTACGTAATCTTATCTCTTAGTGATGTTCCAAATACGAACTCACTAAACGAATTATCAGAACAGTTAAACACTCCTGTTCAATATTTAGAAAATGTAGATTTTAAAAAGCATACTGGGTTTCTCCCTGTCAAACTGAAAGGCGAAGACTCTGGAGTTGAAACATATATATCGCCTTTATCAGAGTTCTCAGATTACTTTCCTGCATTCGATTCCTCCGCTTTTATAGAGCCAGTAGTGGTAACATTTCGATGGGGCGGTGACATGAGTGAAATGGTTGTGGCTTTAAACTCTGCTTATCTTCTCGGATATCAAAAAAACTCCGCTACATTCGAACCGCAAAGTGGTGTGTTTTTATCAAATGAACAAGTAAAAGAAGGTGCAGAGGCCATGTCTGCAAACGGCATATAACAAGGCAAATTAAAAAGAGCGGACAAAAAATAGTTGGCTTTGTTCGTACCTCACAAATTATAGCCAACTATTTTTAGCCGTTTATTTGCGGCGTTATGTACCTAGGAAAGTATGAAGCATATATTCAACGGAATTGATGTTACTTTGATAAACGAACCGCATTACTCGATAAATTCGACAGATAATGTTCGTTCATATGAAGTTGAACTCTGTAGAAATAATGAATACCAGTATTCTTCAGCGCACGGCTTGTTCGTCGGGGATATAGACTGCCCTGAATCATCTGTTATTTTTTTAGGTGTAGGTGGAGCGACAGGTGTTCACCAATACTCATTCACCATTAAAGACGATTCATGTTATGTTGCTTCGGGTGATTCTATATTCTCTTTAAAACTTCCATCACTAGAAGTCAATTGGATCAAAAAAGTCGATTTTGCTACTTGCTTTGGAGTCTTTTGGGTAAATGAGTTCGATTGTTTAATTTCGTGGGGGGAGTTGGAGATATGTCGTTTGGATTCCTGTGGTAACAAAATCTGGACAATATCTGGCCCCGAAATTTTCACGGAGGGCTTTGAGTTTGCTGGAGACCACGTATTAGTTACGGATTTCGATGGTATTGTACATAAAATATCAATTGAAACTGGCCTGTCAGTGCAAGTTGGTACATAACAAGAATTTCAAGCGGGACTGCTAACAGTTTGCTCGGTTCCGCTTCGCTTCACAATTTTAGCAAACTATTTTCAGCCCCTTAAATAGGCGTTAGCTTCCCCCATACTTATAGGAGAATTCCTCATAATCTGGTTAATCTACTCAGTTCTTGCTTTTTTATTTTATAGTCTAGCTGCGGTATCAGTTGGATTTTTTATTTATACATTATGGAATGTATATGAATCCGGATTTAGTAGTGCAACTTTGGGAACGGCTAGCTTGGTACTAATGCCTCATGTACTTTTTATAATACTAGGCAATTGCTGCTTGAATCGTCGTAAGGAAAGAATTAAAGGAATACTTAAATCGGTTTCTAAACCAACTTATGGTTATTTAGGGTACTTACTTATATCCATAAATATGATTTTCTTTTCAATCTTTTTGCTTTTAGATATTGAAATTGAGAGTAGGTATGAAATAAAGGCATTCTTAGCATTTATTGTATTAGGTAGTATTTTTGTCAATTGGAGTAGGCAAAGAAGAATTTATTAATAGAAAGCTAACAAGGCCGTTAAACCGTGGACACAAAACAGCAGGCTTGTGCTCTTTCGTCGCCAATTTTAGCCTGCTATTTTGTGCCGTTTACGGCAAGCGTTAGAGTTACATGCAAATTTTTGATACTCGAAAGCCAATGTCTGTTCTATTTGTTCTTGGAACAGCTATCGTTATTATTCTGTCTTTTTGGGGAGTAGGGTTCCAATTTATCAAAGGTGATATAAGGAAAACACTTGATCGAAACTTTGAATCCTGGAAAGAGAAAGAGCCATTTAGCTACAGCTATAAAGTCCAGAATGGGTGCATGCTGATATTTTCGTCGAATGTTTTGGTTATTGATGGCATTGCACTTTTTGAACATGAAAATGAGCATGACTTTGAAATAACAATTTATGAAATGTTTAACATAGCAAAAAAGGGAATAACTCAAGCAGCAAGCATCGAGTTAAAATATGACTCAATGTACTTTTTCCCAACAAGTATTAAAGTTGATTGGGATAAGGATATACATGATGATGAGTGTTTTTATTATATAAGTAACTTTAAAGTTATTGAGTAAAGAAACTCTGACAAACAGTTTAAAAGCGGACAAAATTCAGTTGGCTGGTTTCGCTCCGCCTCACATTATAACCAATCAAATTTTGCCTTTTAACTGAGGCGTTAGGTGCCAAGAGGAAACAATGGCTGTACCAATACATAGCAAACTCATCAATAATGCAGCTAGGGAAATCCTGAAGCCAGTAGGATTAGTCAGAAAAGGGCAATCTAGAGTTTGGCTGGACGATAATGGATGGTGGCTTACAATGGTTGAATTCCAGCCATCTAGCTGGTCTAAAGGTACTTATCTAAACGTAGGTGTATCATGGCTTTGGTACCCGAAAGATTATCTGTCTTTCGATATTGGATACAGAGAAAATTCATTTATAGAATTCAAAGACGAGGATTCTTTTTTTTCAGAAGCGATTGCTCTGGCAGAAAAAGCTAAGGATAAAGCCTTAACTCACCGCCGTTCAATGTCATCTCCAGAGCTCGCTAAAGAGTTTGTGTTAACGAACACTGCTGGGGACAAACAAAATATTTGGGCATGTCTAAATAAAGGTTTAGCTTGTTTACATGCCTCGGATTTTCAAAACGCAAATATACACATTGGGAAATGTGTTGCAATGCAAGGATGACAGGGATTGGGCTAATTCGGTAAAGGACTTTACTAAATCACTATTAGATCTCAAACCGAAAGAGCAACTTCTGGCTATAGAGGATGCAATTATTCATTCTCGAAAGCTTAAAAAGCTGCCAGAAATGGAGGTTTCGTTTGGTGATGGCACCTAACAAAATGCTAAACACGTGCCCTTCGGTCACTGGGACACAAGCGCGGCGCGCCTACGGCATTAAAGCGCCGCATTTGTGCC
>NZ_BTGK01000016.1:0-17737 GCF_042848605.1 Pseudoalteromonas sp. MTN2-4 | reverse complement strand
GAGTATGGTGAGAGACGAAGGTCATGGTTACCAAATTCAAGAGAACATGGATGACTTTTACTCAGAGTTAGTAAAGTTCTTAGATAAAAACTTAAAGTAAAGTTTTGCAGCACCACATTAGATGTGGTGCTGCATTTTATTTCAAATCAACCACTTTACTCGCCTTTTTATACTGAATTTTAAACCCCTGCCAAGCTGGCAACTCCCATCTTTTAGGTGCATCTTTACGCGCTCCACCGCCATAATGAAGAGTTAAACGCTTTGCCTTAAAGAAATACTCAACCGATAGCTTTAACTCAGGTAAATCGATTTTTAGCGGGTATTTTTCTTTAAACGGCTCGATTAACCAAGACTCGATACCTTGATAAAATAAGTCTTCAGGCTCGATCAAAGCCAAGTCATTTTGTTCACGAATGCCTAAACCCGTCAACGTTTCTAGCAAATATTGCTCGGCTGTTGGCAGTGTCTCTGTGATATTTTCTGATTGGTTATAAAGGGTATGAAAATCAATTGTCTCAGTCACTTGCTCGGCAACGCCAGGCATTAATTGATTATTGAGAATCAGCTCTACACAGGCGGGAATGAGGGTGTCTGAGGTGACAGGCTCAAGTTTTGATGAAAGTTCTACCCCAGCAAAAATAAGGCTGATATTCACCATGATGTCATCGTCAATGATTTCAGCGTTGTTGAGTGTGGTTTCACACTGCGCAAATTCACTAACATGGCTCAGTGGTACTGGTGCGGCGCAGGTTGCCAATGTCATGGCTTGTTTTGTGCCCTTACCGGCCATAGCATAGGTGTCTAACACTATCATTGCTTGCGCTTTGTCATTAATGCGAGATTCTTTGGCAGGGATCACTTCGTTGTGGCCATTACCAAATGCACCGCGTCGATTATTTCTTTTTATGTAAAGTAAATCAGGTCGAGCTTGAGCAATATGTAGTAAGAGTAAATTTCTATCAAAATTCGCGGCTTTACTCAGCTCTGGTAATGAAAAGGCCTCTCGTAGTTGTTCGCTAAATTGTTTGGCCTCTTCAAACGCGTTTTGTTCGACATTTACATGAGGGGCTTTACCTCTAAGTAGATTAATAGCTAATTCTAGATCGCAATGATTGGGTAGGGTCTTGTTTAATTCTTCGAGTTGTTCTGAATTATTAGGTAGCTGATAAACCCTTGCTGGCACACTTAAAATGGCGATGGCATCGATCATGGCTTGTTTTAGTACTCCGTTTGGCATCTGCGTAATTAAGTATGCATATTCTGCATCAATGGGTAGCGGATATAACACTTTGCCCAGTTCAGTGGCGTTTAAATCGCCATCAAGGGCGGCGACTTTTTGTAATTGCGTAATGGCTGCATTTAATGAACTACTAGGCAATGGCTCTAGAAATTGCAATGCATGTATGTTGTATCCTGCACAAGCGCTGGCCAATACCAGTTCGGACAAGGCTTCCCTGTGAATTTCTGGCGGAGTGGCTTTTATTAGTGGCGCATATTGACCGTATAAACGTATGCAACTACCTGCTTGTGTTCTACCTGCGCGGCCAAGTCGTTGTTTTGCAGAGTCAGCAGCTATGGCTTCTAGTGCGAGTACCGTTTTGCCGCCGCGAAGATGGGTGCGACGCTCAAGACCTGAATCAATCACACAAGTAATATTGGGTATGGTCAATGAGGTTTCAGCAACATTGGTTGCTAAGATAATACGCTGCTTTGATTGTTGTTTAAGTGCTAAATCTTGCTGAGATTTATGACAACCACTATACAAACCAATGACAATGGCATCTAAATCCTTGAGCCCACTTGCGGCACTTTGAATTTCGCCTTTACCTGGTAAAAACACCAAAATATCGCCTTGGGTTTCATTCAATGCTTGAGTGCAAGCTTGATATACCCTTGGGACTAAGTCATGTTTGCTTGGCATCGCCCTCATATCATCTGTAATAAAGGTTTCTTCGACGGGGAACATTTTTCCCTCGCTGTGCAGGTGCGTTGCGTGTAAATAATCACATAAGGGCTGTGTATCTAGTGTGGCAGAGGTGACAATCAGTTTATGGGCTTGGTGATTTTTAATTAGAGCAAGCAGCAAATCCATGTCCCAGCGACGCTCGTGAAATTCATCGAGCATGACCACATCAAACGCTTTTAATTTAGACTCAAAAAACCAACGCAGTGCGACGCCAGGTGTGGCAAATACCACTTGGGTATTTTCATCAAAGTGGCTTTCAAAACGAATGGCGTAGCCAATTTTTTTTCCGAGCGGTTGCAGGCTTTGTTCAGCCAAATATTCTGCGAGTGACGTACAGGCAATACGTCTTGGTTGTACTACCAACACTCGGCCAATTTTTTTTGCCCAAACGGGTAAACAAGTCGATTTACCTGAACCCGTACTTGCGCTGATCACAAGCGGAGATGAGTCAATATGAGCGTGAAAATCAGCTTCTATCTGGGCTATGGGTAAAGTCATGGCTGAGTGTTCTATCTTATAATTTTAAGTTTCTTGGATTTTATCAAAGCTATATTGAAATCGCTGCAATTCATACCAACTAAGTCATTAATAGAGTAAAGAGTATTCATATGATAAATATTTTCTTGATGTTGGCACTTGTGGTTTTTGTAGTGATTTATTGGCGATGGCACGATGTGATGAGGCAATATTGGCAGCATAAATATGCTGAGCAAAACCTGTCAGAGCAAGATAAGCAAATTTTACTTAAATATATGCCTATCTATCTTAATATGACCGATAAAGATCGCGAAAAGCTTGAAAGCCATATTGTTTGGTTTTTAGGTGAAAAGCGTGTATTAGGTCGGGATGGTTTAAAAGTGAATCGTGCCATGGCCTTACTGATTGCCGCCGATGCTTGTTTATTGGTGCTAAACAGCCAGTGGCCTTTATACCCAAATGTCAAAGAAGTACTGTTATATCCCAGTAGCTATTATGCGCCACAGCAAAGTCGCGATGCGGCAGGGCTGGTTAATTACCACACCTCAGTTAGACAAGGGGAATCTTGGCCCGGTGGTACTTTGGTTTTAAGTTGGGATAACGTCATTGAAGGGCATAGGTTACCTGAAGATGGCCATAATTTGGTGTTTCACGAATTTGCCCATCAGCTCGATCAGCAAACAGGGCAAACCAATGGTACACCTCAGTTACACTCTCGAGACATGTATCAACAATGGGGTAAAGTGTTTACCCGTGCTTACTCAAACCTTAAAAGTCATGTGGCTTACGGCATGCATCATGTTATGCATAGTTATGGTGCAACCAATGAGGCGGAATTTTTTGCAGTGCTGACCGAGACATTCATAGAAAAACCGTTTGAGCTGAAGCAATACGACCCGGAGTTATTCACGTTACTGACGGATTATTACCAGTTTGATCCCCGTAACTGGTACCGTCGATAAAATCTGCAACTGATGGCTTTTTTCTGGTATCTCATTCGGAATTTTGTTGCAATCTTTAGGGCGCGCTTACCTTTGAGGTATGGATTTTGTTCAAATCAAAGGCTTTCAATACGCGAAATGAGCTACGTAGCAAAGGTTGCCCCGCATAATGGGTTATGTAAGTGGCGAATGACAAAGTAGTGGAAGCCTTTGGTTGAACTCTTCGAGCAGCGCGAGTTGGACATTTATTCGGCGTTATCGGCCTGACTTACATAGGATACTATGCTACGCAGCCTCAGCCTTGCCTAAACACCCAACTCGCAGCTGCAAAAACACACAGCAAAGGTCAGCACGCCCTAGTTAATAACTGAGAGACAACAAGATGAAAAAACAGTTTTATAGTGCGCTCGCACTTTCTGTGTCATTGGCACTCGGCAGTGCACAGGCCGCAGAAAAATCAGAAAAATGGCAAGTAGATGCGCCGCAAGGTGAGTTCTTTGATGCGAAGGTATCGGTAGAGCAAGGTACTTGGATGAATGTCGATGTCAGTCCAGATGGTAAAACCATTGTATTTGATTTGCTTGGCGACATTTACACTATGCCGATGAAAGGTGGTAAAGCCACACAGTTAACTTCAGACATTGGTTGGCAAATGCAACCACGTTTTAGCCCTGATGGTCAGTATATTGCTTTTACTTCAGACCAAGGCGGTGGTGACAATATTTGGGTAATGAAGACTGACGGATCAGAGCAAACCGCCGTTACCAAAGAAACCTTCCGCTTATTGAACAGTCCTGCATGGAGTCCAGATGGTAACTTTATTGTGGCTCGTAAGCACTTTACGGGTACTCGCTCTTTAGGTGCGGGTGAAGTTTGGATGTACCACAAAAGCGGTGGCAATGGTGTTCAGCTAACGAAGCGTCCAAATGAGCAAAAAGATCTAGGTGAGCCTGCGTTCTCGCCAGATGGTCGTTATGTGTATTTCTCACAAGATGCCACACCGGGCAAAACCTTTCATTATTCAAAAGACTCGGTAGCGGGCATTTATAAAATTAAGCGCTTAGACAGAGAAACAGGTGAGATTGAGGTGATCTTATCGGGCATGGGCGGTGCCATTCGTCCAACCCCGTCACCAGATGGTAAAACACTGGCATATATTAAACGTGACGATTTTCAATCAAGCCTCTATTTATATGATTTAGAGTCAGGTGAGCATAATAAGCTTTATGGTGAACTTGAGCGTGATATGCAAGAGACTTGGGCCATTCACGGTGTGTATCCAACCATTGCTTGGACGCCTGATCAAAAACATTTGGTATTCTGGGCGGGTGGTAAAATTCATAAACTGGCAGTGAAAGACAAGTCAGTTGAAGAGATTGCCTTCAAAGTAGAAACCACCAAAAAGCTGCAAAAGGCATTACGTTTTGCTCAAGACATCGATGAGCCTGAATTCGATGTGAAAATGCTTCGTAACGTACAAGTATCTCCTGACGGTGAAACGGCTATTTTTGAAGCCATGGGTCATATTTATAAAAGAGATCTAGAGTCGGGCAAAATTAAGCGTTTGACTAAACAAAAGGATCATTTTGAATTCTTCCCGCAATTTTCTCGTGATGGTAAAAAGATTGTTTATGTCACTTGGGATGACAAAGAGCAGGGCTCGGTTCGTGTTGTATCTTCGCGCTCAGGCCGTGGTAAAGCCGTTACTAAACAGCCGGGTAAATATGTAGAGCCAACATTTAGCCCTGATGGCGACACAGTGGTGTACCGTAAAACTTCAGGCAGTTCAATTTTAACGCCTGAGTGGTCGTTAAAGTCGGGTATTTACACAGTTTCAAGTAAAGGCGGTGAGTCTGAGCTGCTCACAGAGTCTGGGTTCCAACCTCAGTTTGCTGACAGAAACGACCGTATCTTTGTAATGGCGGGGTGGCCTAAACCACAATTTCGCGCAGTAAACCTAGAGACGAAGAAAACACAGGTTTTATACGAATCAAAACATGCGACAGAGTACCGTGTATCCCCGGATGGTAAATATCTGGCATTTGCTGAACGCTTTAAAGTATTTGTGACGCCATTTGTCGAAAGTGGCAAAACCATTAATATCTCTCCAAGCGATAAACAATTTCCTGTTGAGCAGTTATCTGTCAGAGCGGGTGAGGGTATTTCATGGAGTGCTAAAGGCGATAAACTATATTGGAGTCTAGGACCTGAGCTTTATCACGCATCACTTGCAGGCATGTTTGATATCAATAAAACAGAAGATGCTGACTTTAAAGTGGCCAGTGGCACAAACATTGGTTTTAAACAGAAGATGGCCGAGCCAAAAGGCATGATTGCGTTAACCGGCGCAACGATTGTTACCATGAAAGGTGAGCAAGTTATCGAAAATGGTGTGGTGCTGACTGATGGCAAACACATCAAAGCCGTGGGTTCACAAGCTGATGTGCGCATTCCAAAAGGCGCAAAAGTGATTGATTTAACAGGCAAGACTATTTTACCTGGGCTGGTGGATGTTCACGCCCACGGTGCGCAAGGCAGCAACGAGATCATTCCAGAGCAAAACTGGAAGAACTTTGCGGGCTTATCTCTAGGTGTAACAACCATTCACGATCCATCTAACGATACTACAGAGATCTTTGCAGCCAGCGAAATGCAAAAAGCAGGTAAAATTGTTGGCCCACGTATTTTCTCAACCGGCACAATTTTGTACGGTGCGAATATGCCGGGTTATACGTCACATGTCGATTCATTAGACGATGCTAAGTTCCACTTAGAGCGTTTACAAAAAGTTGGTGCCTTTAGTGTGAAGTCTTATAACCAACCGCGTCGTGAACAGCGTCAGCAAGTAGTTGAAGCGGGTCGTCAGTTAGGCATGATGGTTGTGCCTGAGGGTGGTTCATTGTTACAACACAACCTCACTATGGTCGTTGATGGTCATACTGGTATTGAGCACTCGCTACCTGTCTCGCATATCTATGATGACATTAAGCAGTTATGGTCGCAGACTGATGTAGGTTATACACCAACGCTAGGTGTGGCTTATGGCGGTATTTGGGGTGAAAACTACTGGTACGATAAAACCGATGTGTGGGCACATCCAAGATTAAGTAAGTTTGTGCCTAAGAACCAATTACTACCACGTTCAATGCGCCGTATTAAGTCACCAGATCACCACTATAATCACTTCAACAACGCACGTGTGTCTGCTGAATTACAAGATTTAGGTGCACTTGTGAACCTAGGTGCACATGGTCAGCGTGAAGGCCTAGCGGCACACTGGGAAATCTGGATGTTTGCACAAGGTGGCATGACGCCACATGAAGCATTGCGTACGGCCACGATTGATCCGGCTAAGCATATTGGTCTTGATGAACACATCGGTTCAATTGAGGCGGGCAAATTAGCTGACTTAATTGTGTTAGATAAAAACCCATTAGATAACATCAGAGATACGGACAAGATCAGTCATACCATGATCAATGGTCGTTTATTTGATGCGTCTACAATGCAAGAAGTCGGTGCTAAAAAACGCGAGAAGTTATTCTTCGAAGAGTAATTTTTTGACTGGTGAGTGAGGCTTAGGTCTCACTCCAATTTTGTGCCATTTCTCATATAAAGAATTGTAATGAGAGTAAACACAAAACTCAGACATAAAAAAACCGCGATAAACGCGGTTTTTTTATGTCTAACTGTGAGTGGAGATTAAACCACACCACGTGGAAGGCGACAGTCATGCTCTTTTTCAGCAAGACGGATGATCCAGAATTCTTCTGGTGTGTAGCCTTCTTCGTTAGCTTTAACAACAGTAAATGCTGCTTTTTTAGTTTTCGCAGGCGCTGCTGGTTTTTTTGCTTCTTTTTTAGCAGGAGCCGCTTCTTGGCTAGGAGCCGCAGAACCAGAAGTAAGCTCTTCTGTTAGTGCTGCTACATCTGCAAGACGCATGTTTTTGCCACCGTCAATGCTGTACCAGCCAGGTTTAGTTGTGATCTCTGGCTTTTTACCATGGGCAGCTTCATATGCAGCTTCAAAAGCGCTTAATACTTCAGTTTTATCAAGTTTACTCATCGTAGATCCTAGTCGTTAATACGCGGATACGCGGGTTTAATTTAAAGGCGCATTTATACCGAAAATTGGGCTAATTTTCAATTTTTTGCGCCATTTCTCTACTTTTAGCCTTCTAAATTGCGATAAAGCGCTGTAAAAGTAAGCATTTTAACGTATTTTTAAGCACTGATTCATAAAGCTTCAGGGTTAATGAATCGTCTTAATGCAATCCACGCTTTACCTATGACTTCATGCCAGTGGTTCGTAACCGCTCTTAATACTCCAGAATCTGGAATAAAAAGCCTATGCGTCGAGGTATTTGTATAAGTGTAAAATTGCACCGGTGCTTTGAGCACATCAACCCCTTGCACATAAAATAAATCACTGGCTCTGGCCATGTGACTTGCTGAGGTAACCAATGCAACTTGTCTATCTACTAATTTTGGTGCAAGTAGTTTTGCTTCATCGGCGGTGTCTTTGGCTGTTGGATTAGTAGAAATACGGTGTTTAGCAATACCTAAACTTTTAGCAGTCTCAGCCATTAAATCAGCGCCTGTGGTTTTACCAAAGCCATACCCTGAGACAATCAGTTGAGCTCGTGGGTATGCATTTGCGAGACGAAGACCTTCAACTAAACGTGATAACGCGCAGCCACCAAGTTGACCGTTTGCTGGCAGGCGGCTGTTGGCATAGACATCACACCCAAGTACAACAATATAGTCGAGCTTTTTGTGCTTTTTAGTATTAAAAGGCGCTTGTGTTTTCTCGACAGGTTCAATCAACAGATTTGCGCCATAAGGTGTGCTTATAAACCAAGTGGCAAAAACACAAAGCCAAGCAATTAAGTATGACTTTTTATTTTGCTTTGCCATAAATAATAAACACAGTGACAAGATGATTAAGGTGAGTGGCAAGGGCATCAAGAGGCCGCCGATGATCTTTTTGATTTCAAACATAAAAAAGCCCAAAGATAATTTGGGCTAGTTTAAAATAGAATCGGTAAGACAACCAGATGATTTCTGAGGTTATCGTCCGTTACTTTGCTTACATGTATTTAAAAAGTGACGATAAACAGGGTTGTCTTTCATGTTTTTCTTCATGGCTAAGTACATCGGGCGGTTTAAACCCAGTGCGCCTAGAGGAATAGACTTAATTAATCCTTGGCTTTCATAAGGTGTCACTAACCAATCAGGTAGAGCGGCCACACCCATCCCTGCGCTGACTAACTGGAAAATAAGTAATCCTTGGTCAACCGTTTTTAATGTACCGTCAAAGCGTGCATTTTGAATAAAATGCTTAAAAATATCTTGGCGTTCTTTTGGAATAGGGTACGAAATAATGGTTTCGTCTTTTAAGTCGAGAGCCGTGACATAGGCTTTTTTAGCCAGTTCATGATCGGGTGATACAATCAGCTTCAACTTAAAATCAAAAAGGTGCGCGTATTCAAGCTTGTCTGCTTCTCGAATGTCAGAAGTTAATACTAAATCTAAGTCATCGTTGATAAGCTCAGGAATGGCGTCGTAGCTAAACCCGCGCTCATAATCTACATGGATGTCAGGCCAGAAATTGTTAAATTCTTTGATTGTCGGCAGTAGCCAATGGAAACATGCGTGACATTCAACACTTAAGCGCAGTTGCGAAATTGGCTGATTGAGACTTTCTTTTAACCGACACTTTGTAGCTTCTACTCTTGGTAACACTTCGTTGGCCAATTCTAGTAGTAGCATACCCTGTGGGGTAAAACGCACTGGTTGTGTTTTTCTTTCGAACAGCTGACAGTCTAATTTGTTCTCTAAGTCCTTAATTTGATGAGATAAAGCTGATTGAGTTAAAAACAGTTCACGGGCTGTATTAACGAGCGAGCCGGTTTCTTTAAGCGTTGAAATGGTTTTTAAATGTTTAATATCTATCATCTTCAATAAATCTCATTCTTAGAGTGAGCAAAATTCAGAGTTCACCTATTCCTGAACTGCATAACTTTAATTTCCGTGTTTGCTAGTTTATAAAAACAGCATAAAACTGTGTTTAATTAGCAAAATCACTATAACACTATTTTTGACAGCGTTGTCATGTTTTGATCATATTTTTTACAAATTTATTTGATTAATTTTGTTCATGTTAAAACTAAAAAACCATCAATTGTCCTCATCCTATCTCATGTTAATACTTTTAGCCATCTAAACATCCGTATAATTTTAAGGAAAGAGCATGGCGCATATTCATAATTTAGGTTTTCCTCGAGTTGGCAAAAAACGTGAACTCAAATTTGCAGTCGAAGCGTATTGGCGAGGCGAGCTCACTCAGGTTGAACTACAAGAGAAAGGTAAGGTAATCAGAGCCGAGAATTAGGCGATACAGGCTGAAGCTGGCAGTGAATTACTCCCAGTTGGCGATTTTGCATGGTATGACCATGTACTCAATACCAGTTTATTAATAGGCGCTATACCAAAGCGCCATGTAAATACCGATGGCAATATTGATCTAGATACATTATTTAGAATAGGCCGAGGTAAATCGCCGAGTGGTTGTGCCTGTGATGCGAGTGAAATGACTAAGTGGTTTAATACCAACTACCACTATATAGAACCCGAGCTTTCTAAAGACCAAACCTTTGAACTTAGCTGGCAGGCATTGTTTGAAGAAGTCGCTGAAGCACACAGTCTGGGTTATAAAGTTAAACCTGTTTTGGTAGGGCCTGTCACTTATTTGCATTTAGCCAAGTGTGCAGATGAGCAGTTTAATAAATTTTTGCTTCTGGAGAGATTGTTACCAGTTTATCAGCAAGTGTTACAAAAGTTGGCTGAACTTGGCGTTGAATGGGTGCAGATTGATGAGCCAATTCTTGCCTTAGAGTTATCAGATGAGTATCGCAGTGCATTGCGCACTTTTTTTGCTACATTAAATGGACAAGGTGTGAAGGTTTTACTGGCAAGCTACTTTGATTCAGTAAAAGATTACTATGAAGATATTCAGCAATATCCTGTTGCAGGTGTGCATTTTGATTGTGTGGCAGGTGAGCAAGATCTTGCAAAGTTAAACCAGCTTACAAGTGACGACCAAGTTTTATCTTTGGGGGTTATCAATGGCCGTAATATTTGGCGAGCAAATCTGTCTTCTATTTATAATCAAATCGAGCCCATAGCACAAAGTCGTGGTGATAATTTATGGTTAGCACCGTCATGTTCATTACTCCATACCCCGGTAGATTTAGATCAAGAAGAAAAGCTTGATGCTGAATTACGTTCTTGGTTGGCGTTCTTAAAACAAAAGGCACAAGAACTTAAGCTACTGAAAACAGCTACTGAAAACAGCTACTGAAAACAGCTATTGAGAATAAAGCACTCACAACTTTAGACTTATATTCAGCGTCCGTAAAAGCCAGAATGAGTTCTAAGCGTGTAAATAACCTTGTGGTTAAAGAAAAAGTGGCATCACTTACTGCCGAACACGCAAAGCGACAAAGTGAATTTACCGAACGAGCCAAAAAGCAGCAAGCCGCATTAGGATTACCTTTATTACCGACCACAACCATAGGATCTTTTCCTCAGACACAAGCCATTCGCCAAGCACGAAAAGAGTTTAAAGCCGGTGTTATCTCTGCCGCAGAGTACGAAAACCAAATGCAAGCAGAAATCCGTTATGCGGTTGAAGAGCAAGAAACGCTTGATATTGATGTGCTAGTGCATGGTGAGGCTGAGCGAAATGACATGGTCGAATATTTTGGTTAACAGCTCGAAGGGTTTGCATTCACGCAGTTTGGTTGGGTGCAAAGCTATGGCTCTCGCTGTGTTAAACCGCCTATCATCTGGGGGGATGTATCTCGAGAAAAACCTATGACAGTGAACTGGACGCAATACGCGCAAGCGTAAACCGCTAAGAAAATGAAAGGTATGCTCACAGGGCCTGTCACCATTTTATTTTGGTCATTTGTTAGAGATGATCTCGACAAGCCAAGCATTTCAAACCAAATCGCATTGGCGCTTCGAGATGAAGTTAATGCTTTTGAAGATTTTGCTTACCCAAATGAGATTGGTCCTAGAGTGTATGATATTCATAGCCCAAATGTGCCTGATATTACTTGGATCAAATCATTGATACATAAAGCCGCGAAGAAGATCCCAGTTGAACGTTTATGGGTAAACCCTGATTGCGGTCTAAAAACCCGTGGATGGGAAGAAACCAGAGCTGCGCTTGATAGTATGGTGAAAGCGACCAAAGAGCTCAGAAAGGAACTTGGATAAAATTAACTTTAACCAAAAGTAAATTAGCTAGAAGATAAAACAAAACCTGCGTAATGCAGGTTTTGTTTTATTAATTTAAGTGGAAGGTCACTTTTAAATTGGTAGCACCATCTCTGTATGTTTAAGTAATAACTCCATGGCTTTATCTGCTGGCAGTGGCTTTGACACAATATAGCCTTGACCAAATTGGCAACCTTTACGCTTTAGTAGCGCCCATTGTTTTGGGTTCTCAATACCCTCAGCAACCACAGTTAACTTTAAAGAGTGGGCTAGGGATAAAATCGCATCTACCAAGGGGTTCTCTTTTTGTGTTAATTGGTCTACAAAGCTCTTATCTATTTTCAGTACATGGATAGGTAACTGATGAAGATAACCTAGCGCCGAATAGCCCGTACCAAAATCATCTAGATAAAGTTTTACACCGAGTGGCTCTAATCCTTCAATAATTCGCGTTGCGAGACTAAGGTTTTCAATTAAACCTGATTCGGTTATTTCTAAACACAATGTCCCATTGGGTAACTGGTACTTGGTGTAGATCTCTTTCATAAAATCTACAAATTCAAGACTGGCAAAGTGACGAGACGAGACATTGACGGTAACTCGAATTGTCGGCATACCAGTGCGACGCCATTTTTGTAACTGTGCGCCAGCAAGCTTTAGTAAATGAAGGTCTAGGTCAATGATCTGGCCTGTTTGCTCAGCAATAGGAATAAAGTCATTAGGCGGCACAAAGCCGGCTTTAGGATGATGCCATCTTACCAATGCTTCAAAGCTGACAATATGAGGGTCTTGCAAGGCAAAAATAGGCTGAAAAAACAACTCAAACTCATTGTTTTGGATGCCATGTTGCAAGTCATTTTCAATATCGGCTTGACGCTTTAGCTTACGGCGCATGGCGTTATTGAAGTAACAGACTTGGCCTCTACCACGAGACTTGGCTTCATACATGGCAGCGTCAGCCTGTTGCAGTAATGAAATTGCATTGTCTTGAGCACTTTCTGTAAATGCCACCCCAATGCTACTTGATGCTTGCAATACATGACCATCAATGTACAAAGGCTTTGCGATTGCATTGGTGATGCGCTCAAGCGCCAGTTCTACTTGGTGTTTGTCTTGAACATTTTCCATGAAAATAGCAAATTCATCGCCGCCGAGTCTTGCAAAGGTATCGGTTTTACGAATACAGCTTTTTACCATATTAACTATTGCAATGAGAAAGTGGTCACCCACATCATGACCCAATGAATCGTTAATGCTTTTAAACCTATCTAGATCTAAATAAAGTAAGCAGTGGAGGTTTTTTTGCTTGGCGCGTCCTAAAGCCAATATGGCATGTTTGACACGTTCAAATAATAAATAACGATTTGCCAAACCAGTTAGTTCATCATGTAATGCTCTATGTTCAAGGGCTTGGCGAGAAATTTGACGATCGATAGCCATACTTACTTGGCGGCTTATATAAGTAAGGATCTCAAGATCATGCGCTTCAAAGCTTTTATGTTTTTGATAGCTTTGCAACACAATGACGCCCTGATACTGTTCATTAACGGTAAAAGGCACACCTAACCAAGAAAGTGGAGAGCGGCCAAGCATTTTAAAATGTCCGTCTTCAATATGCTGTTTAAATTGGGTTTGATCGCACAGCAGCGCTTTATTACTTTTCAGCAAATAATACGACGCAGAATCTTTTAATTGGTCTTTTGAAATTTTTGGCGTTGCTAAACACTTTAATTCACTTTCAATAAGATATTTTATTTCTAAGACATCTGTCTTGCGATTATAAAGCGCAATAAAAAAGTTTTCCGCGGGTAATTGGGTATTAATGATTTGATATAAATCATCATAAAATGCATTTAGATCGGCTGATTTATATGCGATGTTGGCAATTTTTAATAAACATTGTTCAAGTTGTTGTGCTTGATTTAATTGTTTTACTGTCGTTGTTAAATTATCTAGTGTACGAACTTGATATATTTTTGCGCTTAATAAGTGAGCAACGGTAGACAGTATTTGCAAATGCGCATCGGTAAAGTAATTTAATTCAGGGTGTTCACAATCAATTACCCCGAGTAGAGTATTTTCATAAACTAAAGGAACACAGATTTCTGAAAGGGCAGGGCGAGAATCGGCAATATACATTGCTTCATTTCTAACATCTCCAGACACAAAAGGGACTTGCGTGCGGGCCACATGGCCTGTAATACCTTGACCAATTGGAATACGAGTCTGGGCAACTTGGTAATCGATACTCTGGTGCGCGACACCCATAGATGCTACTTCTTCTAAGAATTCAGCCTGTTCATCTGCAAGATAAATAACACAATCTACAAAGCCTAAGCGACTTACTACTTGAGAAGTTACGTAATCAAAAAGTTCATCTAGCTGGGTGATCTGTAAAAGCGAAGATGAAAATTGATTTATAATGCTGAGCTGTTCGGTTTTTGATTCTAATTTGTTGTTATTCGAAAGCATGCACAATATTCATTCTGGTCCATGGTTATACGTTAACCTACTTGTCGTTAAAACGACATAATAAAATAGGGTTATTAACGAATTTGATTGTAAATGAGTGTATAGAAATCGGGAGTATTTCGTCCTAAAAACTTTACTAGATAAGGCTAAGTGCCTATGATCGAGCAAATTCAGCAGCGGAAATAAGCAATGACAAGTAAAGTAACCACTTTAACTATTACTCGACCTGATGATTGGCATATTCACCTTCGTGATGGTGTGCAGTTAAAAGATACCGTCCGTGATGTGAGCCGTTACATGGGGCGCGCCATTATCATGCCTAATCTTGTACCACCTGCAACTTGTACAGATACAGCATTATCTTATCGTGATCGTATTATGGCTGCAGAGCCGCAAGGCAATTTTGAACCTCTCATGGTTTTATATCTAACAGATAAAACTACCCCTGAAGAAATCAGAAAAGCAAAGGCCACAGGTAAAATTTTCGCTGCAAAACTATACCCTGCTGGTGCAACGACCAATTCAGACTCAGGCGTAACTGACATTGAAAATGTATTTCCTGCATTAGAAGCAATGCAAGAAGTAGGCATGTTGCTATTAGTACATGGTGAAGTAACAGACTCTTCAATCGATATCTTTGACAGAGAAAGAGTGTTTTTAGAAACAAAATTATCTAAAGTTGTTGATGCTTTCCCTGGACTTAAAATTGTACTAGAGCACATCACAACAAAAGATGCGGTTGAGTTTGTTGAAGCAGCCTCTGACAATGTAGCAGCTACTATTACTGCCCACCACTTACTTTATAACCGTAATCATATGTTAGCTGGTGGTATTCGCCCTCATTATTATTGCTTACCAATTCTTAAGCGTAATACACATCAACAGGCACTAATAAAAGCTGCTACAAGCGGTAATCCTAAGTTTTTCTTAGGTACTGATTCTGCGCCTCATGCCAAAGATAAGAAAGAGGCAGCATGCGGTTGTGCGGGTGCTTATACTGCTCACGCAGCAATTGAGTTATATGCTGAAGCATTTGAAGAAGTAGATGCATTAGATAAGCTAGAAGGCTTTGCTAGTCACTTTGGTGCTGATTTTTATGGTTTGCCTAGAAACAGCGATACCATCACGCTAGAGAAGTCACCTTGGCAGGTGCCTGACAGTTACCCGCTAGGTGACGCAGATGTTGTGCCTATTAAAGCGGGTGCAGAAATCGACTGGAAAGTAGTTTAAATATAATTTAACTATTTTTTGTAATTTCTAAAACGCGCATTAAGCGCGTTTTTTTGTGCAATTATATTTCGTAACAAATATAATATTTGCAAGTTTTTAATATATTTATACTATTAATATGAGTGTGTAATTGATTTAAAATACACAACTAAGCTAAATAGAAATTAAATATTTGAGAGAAGGCAATGAAAGAAATAAAATCATTTATTAAGTCTGCAAATGTTAGTGAGTTAGAAAAAGCACTTGGATTAATAAACGACGCAATTGCCTCACAAAAAGCGCAGGAAGCTGCAAAAGCAGAAGTATTAGCTTTAATTAAAGATAAAGGACTGACTGTTGAGGATTTGCTTGAAAGTGCTCCGACTGACAAACGCAGTAAAGTAGCCATTAAATATCGCATGGAGAAAGACGGTGAGATATTTGAATGGAGTGGTCGTGGAAAACGTCCTAAAGTATTTGTTGATGTTGACCTGCAACAATACGCAGTAATTTAAGTTTAGTCTTTAGGTGAGCAGGCTTATAGCCTGCTCATTTGTTTTAGAGGTTAGTTATTTACACGCTCAGACCCTATCAGCAAGAAGCTGTTCAAAATACCATTTCTCATTTTAAGAAAACCAACGACCCAGCAGTAATCGTTTTACCAACAGGTGCAGGTAAAAGTCTTGTGATTGCAGAGTTGGCTAGACTTGCCCGAAAAAAAATTCTTGTTTTAGCTCATGTAAAAGAGTTGGTAGAGCAAAACAGTGAAAAATATAAAAGTTTTGGCCTACAAGCGAGTATTTTCTCAGCAGGTTTAAAACAAAAGTCACTTTCCCACCAAGTCACCTTTGCCAGTGTCCAATCGCTTTCCAGAAATATCGACCAATTAAGTGAAGAATACTCCTTAGTCATTATTGATGAATGCCACCGCGTAAATGGGGATGATAAAAGTCAGTACGGCAAAGTCATTTCAGCTTTGAGAGAACATAACGCGAGTTTAAAGGTGTTAGGTTTAACCGCGACACCATATCGTTTAGGCATGGGTTGGATCTATCAACATCATTATCATGGCTTTGCCAGAGGTAATAGCAACTCTCCATTTAAGAAGTGTATTTTCGAGTTACCTTTAAGGTATATGATAAGCAATAAATACCTTACGCCGCCTAAACAAATTGATCCGGCAATAAAACATTATGATTTCTCGAGTATGACAACAGATAATTTCGGCAGGTTTAGTGAAACAGAAATGAATAGTTTGTTAGATAGCCAAACCCGAGCGACAAAAAGCATCATCGACCATGTGATAGAGCAAAGCACTTCAAGAAAAGGTGTAATGATCTTCGCTGCCACGGTTATGCATGCGAAAGAAATTTTTTCGTACTTGCCGCAAAGTGAAGCTGCACTGGTGATTGGTGATACCCATCAGGCAGAGCGTGATGCCATTATTAAGAACTATAAAAACAAACAAATAAAGTACCTTATAAATGTATCTGTTCTTACGACTGGTTTCGATGCCCCCCATGTTGATTTTATCGCTATATTAAGACCAACCGAATCCGTTAGTTTGTATCAACAAATAGTTGGACGAGGTTTACGGCTTGCTGATGACAAAAAAGATTGTCTCGTTATGGACTTTGCAGGTAATCAGTTTGATTTGTTCCAACCTGAAGTGGGGGCTAAAAAACCTAGTTTAGATAATGAACCGGTTCAAGTACTTTGTCCTGGTTGTGGCTTTGCAAATATATTCTGGGGCAAAACAGATGAGCAAGGCAAAGTCATAGAACATTTTGGCCGCCGTTGTCAGGGATTACTAGATAATGGCGAAGAAGAGCAACAATGTGACTACCGCTTTAAATTTAAAGAATGTGATGAATGTGGGGCTGAAAATGACATAGCAGCGAGGCAATGTCATCAATGTCATTCTATTATGGCTGATCCGGATGATAAATTGAGAGCGGCACTGAATCTCAAAAACGCTATGGTTTTACGTTGTAGTGGTTTGTCTATTACAACTCTGGCCAATGAAAAGATAAAAGTAACTTACTTTGATGAGGATGGCGCGTCTTGTAGTGAGGTGTACGATTTTAATAACAGTAAAAGTGTGTACGTCTTTAATAAGCAATATGCAAAGCGTGTGTCTGGTGTATCTACCCCAATTAACTTTAAGCAGGCTTCGGTAGTTCAACAATATGCGTACCAATTAAAAGCACCAGACTTTGTGATTGCAAACCAACATAAGAAGTACGGTTGGCAAGTAAAGGAAAAGCTATTTGATTATGAAGGCAGTTATAGAGTCGCGGATAAGTCATAAACCCTCAAACAGAACGGCATATTTGTATGTTTTATAGCCTCAATATATATGATAATAGGCGTTTCGTTTAAAATAT
>NZ_BTGK01000015.1:0-49229 GCF_042848605.1 Pseudoalteromonas sp. MTN2-4 | reverse complement strand
TCATTTTTTTGATCAACCCCTTTTTGCAATTAATTTTAAGAAATGAGTTCAACCGCTCAAAAAGAAATCAAAACTCTGTTTTTAGTCGCTTTTTGCTAACATTTAATACAGCTTATTTGCATTTAAAGCCTAAGATCTAGTTAGATCTTAGTCTCATCACGCCTTCTTGTATGGTGGAAGCAACTAATTCACCTTTTCTATTAAAGAATTGCCCCCTTACTAAACCACGGCCACCACTCGCACTTGGACTATCGACAGTATATAGCAACCATTCATCCATTCTAAATGGACGGTGGAACCACATAGCATGATCTATCGTTGCAACTTGCATATTCGGTTGTAAGAAAGAAAGCCCGTGCGGCTGCAAAGCCGTTGGCAAAAACTCAAAGTCTGACGCATATGCTAGTAAGTAGTTATGTATACGTCTGTCATCAGGCATTGTGCCATTAGCTCTAAACCAAACATGCCTCTTAGCTTCAGTGCTTTTTGGTTTAAACGGGTTCTGAAAGTTTACCGGACGCATTTCGATAGGCATTTCGCAGGTAAATTTATTTCTCAGTTGCTCAGGAATTAGATCCGCGTGCTCTTGGTAAAACTCAAGTGAAGACTTAAGGGTTTCTGGTGCTGGCACATCAGGCATCTCTGTTTGATGAGATAATCCCTCTTCATCCCCCTGAAAAGAAGCTGTCATATAAAAGATGGGTTTACCATATTGGATTGCGCAAACACGACGTGTACTGAAACTTCTCCCATCTCTGATAATTTCAACATCATAAACAATTGGCTTGCTTGCATCGCCCGGACGTAAAAAGTATGAGTGTAAAGAATTAACATAACGATCTGCTGGCAACGTATATTTGGCTGCTGATAGGGCTTGCCCCATTACCTGGCCACCAAACACTTGCGGAAAACCTAAATCTTGGCTTTGCCCTCGATAAATCCCTTGTTCAATTTCTTCTAATGAAAGAAGTGACAGCAAATTATCTAATACCTGACTCATAGCTCATTATCCTCAAACAACATAATGCTTTAATCATACTACACGTATCTGTTTATTGTGTATTTACCTTGCTCAGCTTTGTCATTTAATCAACAATATTAAAAAACACTATCTGAAGATTTTTATGGCTTATTGGTTATTCAAAACAGAACCCGATGTATTTTCTATTGATGATTTAAAGAATGCACAAGAGCAAAGTACTTTTTGGGAAGGCGTAAGAAACTATCAGGCGCGAAACTTTTTAAGAGATGATGTCAAACTAGGTGATCAGATCTTTATTTATCACTCCAGCTGTAAAGTGCCTGCAATTGTCGGGATCGCAGAAGTGACAAAAGAAGCACACCCAGATCCCCATCAATTCGATCCGAGTAGTGACTACTTTGATGAAAAGTCTAAGCCAGACTCCCCAAAATGGTTTGGTGTCACTGTTCAGTTTAGAGAAAAGTTAAGGCCTATCTCTCTGAAACAAATTAAGGCAGACCCAAGAATTATTGATTTACCCCTCAAAAAAGCTGGCAGATTGTCTATCATGCCTGTTACAGAGGAAGAGTTCTTATTTTTAAAACATTACCATAATAGCGAGCAATGATAGTTGTTCGCTATTATCTAATGTAAAGCAATAACTATTATTACGACTTCAAAAATACTATTTGATTTCTTTCCACTTTACTTCTGACGGTAAAATACGCTCAGGTGAAATATAGTGAAGAATATCACCGCCTTTAATTTGATAATGCAGAGGTGGATTTAAGTCCATATTAAATGCATTCAGATCGTGAGCAACTCCCAAAATAATTGCATCGTGCTTTTCTTTGAAATAATGAAAGAAAGCAGAGAAAGGTAGTGCTGCAATATTCTCAGGTAACCGCACACTAAACTGAGTGTCGCCATGTAAAGTTGAAAGTAATTCCTCTTGCACTCGGCTCGAACCAGGATCTTGCATAGCGCGCACTAAGATCTCAGCTGACTTGGTACTAGAACACTCAACATTCTTACAATGAGTGCGAAGCAGGCTGACTTTACTCTCATCAATGAAATGCGCACTAATATGAGCTGCTTCTTTTATTAACGGACTTATCATTAATGCAGTGGTAAAGGTCTGATCGTCATCTTTGCCATCTATGATAATTTTATCAGCTTGAGAGATTGCAATACGCTCGAGCTCTTTTTCATCTGTAAAACTCGTCAGATGCGCAAACTCAACTTCAGAATAGTTAGCTAGAGGGTGCTCTTCAAGATCATTTACAGCGAGAATAATCTGTCGATCTTTTCTTTTATTGTCGGCCAGTATGTAATCAACAATCTTTTTTGTTCTCTGCTCATGCCAGCCAAAGATAACGATGTGATCAGTTAAGTGTGCTAAGTTTTTGTTTCCCGTCATTGCTCTTTTTACCCAAAATGTAACTAACTGCCCGACTTTACCAAGCAAGACACCAAATAATGCTAAACCAAATGGAATTTGGAATAATGCAACCACCCATCGACCCATAGGCGTTACGGCACTCATGTCGCCATATCCTACCGTTGAAGTGGTAACAACATAATAATAAAAATAGGTGTTGAGCCCTAATAGCTCGGTTTCGTTTGCAGCAAGAAGCAGTAACCAAGTCGCAGCTATGTGCAACACTGTTACTGCCATTAATAGCTGCCAACTAGCTTTGTCTATATGTGCCCTTAAGAGCATGGCTAGTTTTTTAAAATACAGAGGCATAGCTAAAACAATTGAATTTAATGATTTTTGTTCACAATACGCGATATCTATTTGCTTGCAAATACCACTTTAAATAAATCTAGGATAGACTTATAGATGACCTCATTTTAGGTTTATTAGATTTCTACCTCGTGTTAGGTATACTGAATTTATCTTCTTCTAAAGGATAACGACATGGCTGGTGTTTTAGCTTCTGTAGATCAAAGAACTCAACTGGTGGGTGAAAACCGACTTGAGTTGTTGTTATTTCATTTACATAGCCGCCATCTATTTGCTTTAAATGTCTTCAAAGTAAAAGAAGTTGTAAAGCTACCACACCTAAACATCATGCCAAACGCGCATCCGAAAGTATGTGGTGTAACTAGCATTCGTGGAGAGTCCATCCCAGTTATCGACCTTCGTAGAGCAATCAATTTGCCAGAATGTCAGCGTGATGAAGACTGCAATCTCGTTATTACTGAATACAACCGCACTGTTCAAGCTTTTCTAGTCGGTAAAGTTGACCAAATCGTCAATACCACTTGGTCGGATATTATGCCTCCACCAAGTTCTGTGGGTAAAAACCATTATCTTACTGCCTTCACAAAACTAAAGCGTGACGGCCAAGAGCACCTCGTTGAAATTATCGACGTAGAGAAGGTATTGGCTGAGATTATTAGCTACGACATACAAATATCAGACGATGTACTAGATGAATCAATCCTGCCTGAATTTCAAGGTAAGAAAATTCTTCATGCGGATGATTCACCAACTGCACGTCGCCAAGTGTCAGACACGCTTGCACAATTGGGGATTGAAATTATTCCGGCAACTGACGGGCAAGCCGCGCTTGATATACTCAAGCTATGGGCTGATGAGGGTAAAGATGTTACACAAGAAATTCTTGCTGTAATAACTGATGCTGAAATGCCAGTGATGGACGGATACCGCTTAACCTATGAAATTAGGAATGATCCTCGCCTTAAAGATCTTTATGTCATTTTGAATACGTCTTTGAGTGGCAGTTTTAACCAAGCTATGGTTGAAAAAGTGGGCTGTAATGCGTTTCTATCTAAATTCCAACCTGACTTATTAGTTGAAGAAGTTCAAAATCGCTTAAAAGAATACATCGGCCAGTAAACTGGTTATTTATACAGTTCAATTTATTTTCATTCTTCATATATTTCAAAAAGTTAAGTTTTTACGCATAGTAAAAATGTGTGTCTTGCTGGGAAATAGACGCTAGCCTAGGTATACTTTGCTGCATTCTGATTTGGCAAGGTAACCTAATGGACGTTTCTGATTTAATTGACGGCTTAAACGATAAACAACGCGAAGCTGTAGCTGCTCCTTTGCAGAACATGCTGGTGCTGGCTGGCGCAGGCTCAGGTAAAACGCGAGTACTTGTTCATCGTATTGCATGGTTAATGCAGGTAGAGCACGCCTCTCCTTATAGTATTTTTGCTGTGACCTTTACCAATAAAGCCGCCAAAGAAATGCGTACCCGTGTTGAAGAAACACTCAAATCACCTGTCGGCGGTATGTGGATCGGCACTTTTCACGGTTTATCTCACCGAATCCTTCGCGCTCATCACCGTGAAGCTAACTTACCCGAAGCGTTTCAAATCTTAGACACTGACGACCAAGTACGTATGATCCGCCGTCTATTGAAAGCCATGAATATTGATGAAAAGAAGTGGCCGCCAAAGCAGATAGCCTGGTATATCAGCGCTCGTAAAGATGAAGGTCAACGTCCAAAAGATATTCAAGCTTATGATGTAAACGAACAACTGATGTTGCGCGTTTATACGGCTTATCAAGAAGCCTGTGATAGGGCGGGTTTGGTCGACTTTGCTGAAATCTTATTACGCTGCTTTGAATTGCTACAACAGCAGCCGACATTACTACGCCATTATCAACAGCGTTTCCGTCATATGCTGGTAGACGAATTCCAAGATACCAACAACATTCAATATCGCTGGTTAAAACTACTTGCTGGCGGTGACAGCAATATCATGATCGTAGGCGACGATGACCAAAGCATTTACGGCTGGCGTGGTGCTAAAATCGAAAACATCAAACGCTTTTTAGATGACTTTGATGCAGAGACTATTCGCCTTGAACAAAACTATCGTTCTACGGCAACCATTCTAAAAGCATCTAACGCGCTGATTGAAAACAACGCCGAGCGAATGGGAAAAAGCCTTTGGACCGATGGCAACCAAGGCGAGCCTATTTCGATTTATGCTGCCTTTAATGAGTTAGATGAAGCCCGTTTTGTAGTAGGTAAAATCAAAACTTGGCTGAATGGGGGTAATGCTTTACAAGATTGCGCCATTCTTTATCGTAACAACGCCCAGTCGCGTATTCTTGAAGAGGCAATGTTACAAGAAGGCTTAAAGTATCGCATTTATGGCGGTATGCGCTTCTTCGAACGCCAAGAGATCAAAGATGCTTTATGTTACCTACGCCTGATATGCAACCGTCAGGATGATGCTGCATTTGAACGAGTTATTAATACCCCAGCGCGTGGTATTGGTGACAAAACCTTAAGCCATATCCGTGACTGTGCACGCAATGAATCAATGCCATTGTGGTACGCCGCAAAAGCGATTCTAGAGCAAAAGCATTTAGCAGGTAGAGCAGCAACTGCCGTCACTAAATTCGTTGAACTTATCGAGCATCTCAGCGATAAAATCGATGAGCTAGAATTGAGCGAACAAGCTAAACAAACCATTGAAGTATCTGGCCTAATGGCAATGTACCAAGCCGAAAAAGGCGAAAAAGGCCGCGCTCGAGTAGAAAACTTAGAAGAATTAATCAGTGCTTGTGGTCAATATGAACCGCCTATTGATGAAGACTTTAGTTCACCACTACAAGGTTTTTTAGCCTACACGTCACTTGAAGCTGGTGAAGGCCAAGCCGATGAGCACGAAGATGCGGTGCAAATGATGACCTTGCACTCGGCAAAAGGTCTAGAATTCCCACTTGTATTTATGGTTGGTGTAGAAGAAGGCATGTTCCCTTCACAGCAAAGCCATGAAGAGTCGGGTCGCTTAGAAGAAGAGCGCCGCTTATGTTATGTCGGTATGACTCGAGCAATGGATAAACTCTATATTAGTCATGCTGAAAGTCGTCGTTTGTATGGACAAGAAAAACATCACAGTCCTTCGCGCTTCTTACGTGAAATCCCTGAAGACTGTGTAGAAGAAATTCGCATTAAAACGCAAGTTTCACGCCCAGCAAGTACAGGCCGCTTCAGTAACACCATTACTTTGGCAACCTTTGAAGATAGCGGTTACAACCTTGGTCAACGAGTTTTGCATGCCAAGTTTGGTGCTGGTACCGTATTAAATTACGAAGGTAACGGCGCGCAATCTCGAATTCAAGTCAACTTTGACGATGTAGGTACGAAATGGCTTGTCACCGCTTATGCAAGACTTGAAAAAATATAATTTAGAGGCGCTATTTGAGCGCCTTACTTTTAATCAGCACCGTCAGTTAGTGTTGTTTTGCGGCTCACAGAAGTGGGCTGCCACCGAGTTGAATAAACTCACAAGCAAGACGACTTCTTTCTTATCACTGTCAAAAGAACCCACTTTTAATCAAGCGCAATGGCCTGAGCATCTTCATCAAATTCTTGGTCAAGAGTTCGATGTCGCAATATACGATGGCTATTCAGGGATTATCCCCAATAAACTGGCGGCACTCAGTGGCACAGTAAAAGCAGGCGGCATACTTGCGCTCGTCTTACCTGAGCTTGCGCAATTAAACTCTTGGTGTGACGAAGGGATCACAACTTGGCAAAATCATCAGCAATCGCTAACAACAAGTCCATTTTTAGCGCGTTGGCAGCGCTTATTTTCTCAGCTACCTATCTCTATTATTTCTGAAACTATTGACACAAGGCTGTCTTTACCAGATTTAAAACCTGCTTCAGAGCTTAACCATAGATTAGGTGAGCAAGATAAGGTTATTAAAACGCTCATTAGATTACTCACCAAATCGCAGCAACATATTTTGCTTACAGCCGATAGAGGCCGCGGTAAATCATCAGCTTTAGGTTTATTAGCGAGCAAAATGCCTGAGCAATCATTTGTGATATGTGCACGTCAATATCAAGCAGTAAAAAGTAGTTTTTCCCATTTGGCCAAAGCCCTCGGAATTGAATATTCAGGCAATGAGAAAACACTCGCTAATCTTCGCTTTTGTCCACCAGATAAGTTACTTCAAGAAAATATCAGCGATGACATCATTCTTATTGACGAAGCCGCAGCTTTACCCGTGCCTACCCTCATCAAAATAGCGGATAAGTTTAAGCGCTGTGTATTTGCATCGACTTTAGTAGGCTATGAAGGTAATGGTCGAGGCTATACGTTAAGGTTCAAACGTTTTTTAGCAAAACACTGTCCTACCTATCAGCAATTGACCCTCAATGCGCCGATTAGATATGAGCAGTGTGATCCGTTAGAAAGCAGCATAAACAAACTATTCGCGCTCGACGCTGAGTTTAATGCACCTAAGCAACTTGAACAGTTCGAGTTCACTCATATTACATCTGAAGATTTACTTCACGATGAGCATCTACTTAGACAAGCATTTTCATTATTGGTGCTCGCGCATTACCAAACCAGCGTTAATGACCTAAGACAGTTACTAGACCAGCCTGATAACAGACTCTTTGCAATCAAACAGCAAAACCATTTACTTGGTATTTGTCTAGTCAGTATTGAAGGCAGTTTAAATGCTGATAGTATCGCAGCGATAGCGCAACAGAACAGACGACCCAAAGGGCACTTGCTACCGCAACAGCTTTACCACTTACTACAGCAAGATGCATTTTTGCGTCATAAAGCCGCTAGAGTTGTCAGAATAGCAATCGCACCTGATTTTCAATGCCAAAAGCTGGGTCAGCAGTTATTGAACTATAGCGAACAGCAACTTCAAGATGAGGTCGATTACTTTGGTAGTAGCTTTGGCTGCACCGCACAGTTATTAAAGTTCTGGCAAGAGAACGAGTATCAAATTGTAAAGTTAGGCTTTAAACAAGACAAAGCCAGCGGCGAGTATTCTGCAATTGTATTAAAGAATAATAAAGATCTGTCTGAAGAACAGCATCAGTTGCGAGTGCGCTTTTCTCAGCAGTTTACTTATCAATTGCTCACGCAGTATCAAATGCTAGATGACACACTGGTAAGTCAGTTACTAAAACCAACAACTGGTAACTCATTCATCTCGGCTGAGCATAAACAGCAGTTAAAAATATTACTTGACCAACCTGCGCATATCGAACAAGGCTTAGCCTTGATTTGGCAAATAATGTCACAGAACCCACAACTACTATACAACCTTTCGGCTATTTCCCATCGACTACTAATTAAGCTAGTATTACAAGGTAAGAAAAAAGACGTAGTTAAGAAAGAGTTATGCATTGACTCAAAAAAACAACTAAACCTATGTTTATTTAATCTAGTTGCAGAAATTTATGCCCAAATTTAAGCCCTCAATTTTGCTTACTTCTTGCCTTTTTTGGGCATGTCAGCTTATGGCTTCGGGGTCACAACTCAATATAAAATTAGGCATGTCGGTGGCTTTAACTGGGCCCGCCAGTGAAATAGGCAAACAACTTGCGCTAGGTTCTAAAATTTATTTTGAACAGATTAATAAACTGGGTGGGATCCACGGCGCGCTTATCGAACTCGATGTGAGAGATGATGGCTATGAGCCAAACCACACAGTCAACAACACACGCTTTTTTATTTACGATAAAAAAGTACATGCATTATTTGGTTACATGGGTACCCCAACCACAACTGCCATAAAATCCATGCTAGAGCACACACAAATACCTTTGCTTATGCCCTATACGGGTGCAGCATTTTTAAGGGAAAAACCCGCATTCAAAGTGTTTAACTTAAGAGCCAGCTACCTTGATGAGGCAAAAGAACAAATCAGTTACTTAGTTGATGAATTAGGCCATTCAAAAATTGCATTGCTCATACAAGCTGACGAATTTGGTATTACATTGCAAAAAAGTCTCACTGCGGCACTAAGAATGAGGGGGTTAAAACCTCAGGTAGTCGGCCGATTTCGTAGAAATACCAATGAAGTTGAGAAAGCACTCAAACTAATTGGCAACAGTGAAGCCACTGCCGTTGCTATGGTAGGCACTTATGAGCCGTTATCACACTTCATCCTGTTATCACAAAAGCAAAATAAGCAATTCGCTTTCACCACTGTATCATTTGTCTCCAGCGAAGATCTATTGAACAAGCTGACTCAACCAAGCCAATTAATGGTCACAGAAGTGGTGCCAAATCCAGTCTCTTGTGAGGGTAAAATTTGTGAGCAATTCAGAGCAACGTTAAACACACATTCTTTACCTATTACGCACGCCATCTTTGAAGGGTATCTTAACGCATTAGTGTTTAGTCTTGGCGCAAAAATGTGTCCTTTACCATTTAATTCTAGCTGTGTCCTCAATGCCTTAAGCAATGTGATCAACCAAGATGATGAATTACGTCATTTATTTAAGATCAAATCAAAGCAAAAGAAATTACCAATTTTCCGTTCATATCATTCATAATTGATCTATCATTAGTCATACTTATAAGCATGATGAGGCAGACATGGATTTAATTAACTTTCGTGTTGGGCAAAAAACAATTTCTTTAAAGATCTTAGACATATTGCTGACCGAGCGCTATGAAGGAAACCTAACCTCATTGCCAAACGGCAACCCAAGCTTCTTGGGGGTCAAAGATTACATGGGCACCCCAACGCCTATTTTTGATCTTGGCTTAATCTTAAATAACCAATCTTCCTCAGAAGTAAATCAAGCACTCGTAAAACTACTACATGATCGTGAACAAGATCATAAAGCTTGGTTAGTGGCACTTGAACACAGTATTCACGAAGGTGTCGCTTTCACCAAAGCACGAGATCCTCGACAATGTGAATTTGGTAAGTGGTTTTATAGTTTCAAAACTGATAATGAAGATTTAAAAGCTTTACTTGCACGCTTTGAAGAACCTCATACAAAATTACACAATCTTTCAAGCACCTTATTAGATATGTGTGCCAAAGGCGAAAAAGAACAAGCAGTAAGAATGCTCGAGAAAGAGCGTACTACAACTTACCAAAAACTGATCCGATTATTTGAGTCAGCAAGAGATCAAATCACGCTCGATCACAAACCTATTATTGTTTTTACAACCTTAGATGGTCAAAAACCACATATTGGTTTGTTGGTCGATCAAGTACAAGACAATATTCATTGCGATGAGAGTGAGATCAAACCACTCAATGAGATCACCAATATCGGTTTTGATATCGATCCACAAACTAAGCAAATGATGAAAGGTTTAATTAAACGTGATGATACACATAGCGTATTAATCGATCCTAGTGCGATTTTTAGACCCGAACATTTACAAAGCTATGACCCTGAAGAAACCGAAAGCTATGGTTTGTTTTAATTCAAAGCCAAAAAGTAATACTTCTAAATAGTTTGCTTTATTTAGCTACAAAAAAACCGCTCAGTTGAGCGGTTTTTTTACATCTCGTAAGAGATTATTTCTTAGCTTCACGGCTCGCGCGCTTACGCTCGCTTTCAGTAAGTAGTTTCTTACGGATACGGATGCTTTCTGGTGTTACTTCTACTAGCTCATCATCATCAATGAATTCAAGTGCTTGCTCAAGTGTCATAACGATTGGTGGCACAAGGTTTTGCGCTTCATCAGTACCAGATGCACGAACGTTAGTAAGCTGCTTACCTTTAAGCGCGTTCACAGTTAGGTCGTTATCACGCGCGTGAATACCGATGATCATACCTTCGTAAACTTCAACACCGTGACCGATGAATAGCTTACCACGGTCTTGTAGGTTGAATAGTGCGTTAGTTAGTGCTTTACCTGCAGCATTTGCGATAAGAACACCGTTCTTACGTTGACCAATGTTACCGCCTTTGTGTGGGCCGTAGTGATCGAACGTGTGGTACATAAGACCTGAACCAGATGTTAGTGTCATGAAGTCAGTTTGGAAACCGATTAGGCCACGTGAAGGCATCATGAAGTCCATACGAATACGGCCTTTACCATCTGGTGCCATATCAGTCATTTCAGCTTTACGAAGACCAAGCTGTTCCATGATAGAACCTTGGTGCTCTTCTTCAACGTCAACAGTTACTGTTTCATATGGTTCTTCTAACTGACCATCTACTTCACGAAGAATTACTTCTGGACGAGATACAGCTAGTTCGTAACCTTCACGACGCATGTTTTCGATTAGGATACCTAGGTGAAGTTCACCACGACCTGACACGCGGAAACTATCTGGGTTATCAGTTTCTTCAACACGTAGTGCTACGTTGTGTACAAGCTCAGCTTGAAGACGCTCAAGAATATTACGTGAAGTTACGAATTTACCTTCTTGGCCAGAGAACGGAGACGTATTTACAGAGAACGTCATTGTTACTGTCGGTTCATCAACAGAAAGCGCTGGAAGTGCTTCAACTGCGTTTACATCACATACAGTATCAGAGATCTTAAGTTCACCTAGACCGGTAATTGCAATGATGTCGCCCGCTTGCGCTTCTTGTGCTTCGTGACGGTCAAGACCTAAGTAAGTCAGTACTTGGCCAACTTTACCGTTGCGAGTAGAACCGTCAGCACCAACAATTGTTACTTGTTGGTTTACTTTAACAGTACCACGCTTGATACGACCAACACCGATTACACCGATGTATGAGTTGTAGTCTAGCTGTGAAATCTGCATTTGGAATGCCCCTGCAGGATCTGCATCTGGCTTTTCTACTTGCTCAACGATCGCTTCAAACATTGGTTGCATGTTGTCTGAAGGCTCGTCTAGGTCAAGCGTTGCCCAACCGTTAATTGCTGAAGCGTAGATAACTTGGAAATCAAGCTGCTCGTCAGTTGCACCTAGGTTATCGAATAGATCGAATACTTGGTCCATTACCCAATCAGGGCGTGCACCTGGCTTGTCGATTTTGTTGATAACAACGATTGGCTTAAGACCTAGTGCGAATGCTTTTTGCGTTACGAAACGCGTTTGCGGCATTGGACCTTCTTGCGCATCAACTAGAAGTAATACTGAGTCAACCATTGAAAGAACACGTTCTACTTCACCACCGAAGTCAGCGTGTCCCGGAGTGTCTACGATGTTGATGTGGTAATCGTTCCACTCAATCGCGGTGTTTTTAGCTAGGATGGTAATACCACGCTCTTTTTCGATGTCGTTGGAATCCATCACGCGTTCTTCATTACCGCCACGTGTTTCTAACGTGCCCGATTGCTCTAGTAGCTTGTCTACTAGGGTCGTTTTACCGTGGTCAACGTGCGCGATAATCGCGATATTACGTAATTTTTCAATGCTCATGTTTATAACTCAGATAATTACTCGAAAGAGTGGGTTAATCCTATACACAAAAATTGTGTAAAACAGCCGTAAAAGTGACCGCTAGAATTTAAAAGGGGCGTATTATCCCCTAATAACGGCATAGATGAAAGTTTATGCAGGATAATTTTTACGATAATCGCCTTAATCGTTCAAATAAAAGCTGCAACAGACTCTATTTTATAAATTCGTTTGCCATTTCATCTACTCGCCTATTATAGTCACTGCTATTAAAAGGATATGACAATTAGCGGTAAAAAATGTCTAGCTCACCAAAACGCATCCTCATTATAGAAGATAATCGCGAAGTACGTTTAGCAGCTTTATTTGTTTTAGAGGCGTTTGGTTATCGCGTCTGTGAAGTTGAAAACCCAGTTCAAGCAAAGCAATGGTTAGAAGCAAACCAAGCCGACATCATACTGCTTGATATGAACTTTGACTTAGATTCCACATCGGGCGAAGAAGGATTAGGCTTTTTACGCTGGAAGCAACAACAAGCAATCGCAACCCCCATTATCGCGATGACCGCTTGGTCAAACACACAATTAGTGGTTGATGCCATGCAACTTGGCGCCAACGACTTTATTGAAAAGCCTTGGGATAATTTACGCTTAAAAGAAGTGATTGAGCAGCAGCTCGATGTACATACACTGCAAGCTAATGCGCAGTCTAAACCTGATACACCTGTTAAACTGCAATCCGATCTAATTTATCACAGTGAACAAATGCAAAAACTGCTACAACAGTTACAAGCTGTCGCACAGAGTGATGCCAACATTTTACTACTTGGCGAAAACGGCACAGGCAAGAGCCAACTCGCGCATTGGATCCACCAGCAATCGAGTGTCGCCCAAGGCCCATTTGTAACCACCAATATGGCAGCCATCCCTGAGCAGTTATTTGAAAGTGAGTTATTTGGCCATAAGAAAGGCGCGTTTACCGATGCCAAAACAAACCGAGAGGGTCGCTTTGAACAGGCGCAACATGGCACATTATTTTTAGATGAATTGGCCTGCCTTCCGGCAAACCAACAGGCTAAATTATTAAGGGTGTTAGAATCTGGCGAATACGAAGCGGTAGGAGCTGAACATACTCAGGCCTCGAATGCGCGTATTATCAGCGCCTCTAATGGGGATTTTGCTGAATTGATCCGCAGTGGTGCATTTCGCCAAGATTTATTTTTCCGCCTTAATACCCTGACCTTCACCATCCCCCCACTGCGTGAACGCCGGACAGACATTTTACCGCAAGCGCGCCACTTTATCGCCAAACACTGCCAACGCTACAACAAACCAATAGCGAATCTATCTGATTGTGCCGAACAAAAGTTACATGATTATCATTGGCCTGGTAACAGTCGTGAACTCAACCATTGTCTCGAGCGCGCGGTATTATTATCACTCGGCGACACGCTAAAAGCAGAAGACATTCAAGTTGCCGAATTAGCGGATATGAACAACGCCGGATATGGCCCAGAATTGACACTGGCTCAAGTTGAAAAGCAGCATATTATGCAAGCCCTCGCGCACAGTAATCAAAATAAAGCCCAAGCCGCCCAATTACTCGGCATCACAAAACAATCTTTATATCGCCGGCTAGAAAAATATGAGTTGGTTTAATCTTAGCTTTGAGCGGATGCTGCTTAGCACAATGTATTTAATTGGCAGCATCCCCGTCATTGTATTGGGGTTACTGAGTCAATACGGCGTATTGTCTTTTTCACTTCCGATTACGACACTGAGTATCGTCATTTGGTGTGCTAGCTTATTTTTTGCCTATCGAACTTTGTTATCTCGCTACACACTTATAATGTCGCGCGCGCAGCGACAAACCCAAAGTTTACTCTCTCAAGATTACGGCCTGCTCATAAAGGCCCCTTGCCAAGTCGGAGAAAGCGCGCAGTTACAAAGTGCATTAAAATTACTCAGTGAGCAGCTGCAAGAGCAAAAAGAGCAAGTCGATGAGCAAGCTTTTGTGTTATATCGACTCATACAACAGCTCAACACGCCAATCTTGGTATTTGATCATCGCCAACAGCTCAGCCAAGGTAATGGGGCATGCACACAATTATTAGGACAACCATGGCAAACATTACGCTTTAGCTCCCCCAAACGATTGGGCTTTCAGGCAACGCCTGATTGGCAGTTTATCGACCCCTATAAGCGTAAGCGCTGGCAAGTTCGCCACAGTGTCTTTTTAGATAGAGGCAAGCAGTATCAATTACTTGTGTGTATTGATATTCAATCGGCATTGCGTGAAAGAGAAATAAAAGCGTGGCAACAAATGACCCGAGTCTTAAACCACGAAATTAAAAACTCTTTAACGCCCATTTCTGCATTGGCGCAAAGCTTATCTCAGATGCTTGATCAACCCCGTCAAGTTGAAGCCATGGAAATAATCATGGAGCGTGCAAAGCATTTACAACACTTTGTATCCCAGTTTGCAAAGCTCAACCAGCCTATCAAAGTCAGCCCCAGAGAGGTGGTTGCCAAAACACTCTTTCAAGCTCTTTGCCATTTATATCCCGGACAAAAACTAACGGCACAAGGACTCGAACTGGTTCTCGAAGTCGATGAGACATTGCTGCAGCAAGTGCTAATCAATTTAATTAAAAATGCAATAGAAGCAGAGAGTATCAATATACAATTGAGCTTTAAAATTGACGGCCCTACTTTGCATATCCAATTACGCGATGATGGACATGGCATATTGAATCCAGACAATTTATTCGTACCCTTTTACACCACCAAACCTGACGGACAAGGTATTGGGTTGAGCTTATGCCAACACTTAATAGAACAAATGGGTGGAGAGCTCAGTTTAAAAAATAACACAACAAAAGGGGCCTGCGCGCACATTACTTTGCCAGCAAGCATACGCTATCAATAGTCCGATTTTGTACTCAATATAAGTCCGGAATCGGACTCAAATTGAGAGAGGGAAAATAAAAACAATATATTTCAACAACTTAAAACTGGAGCATCCCTTGCTCATAAACTCTGTATAGCAATAAGGAGTTTATGAGTGGATATTAAAAAAACCAAACAAGGCATTTCCAAAAAGTATTTAATCGCGCTTTGCTGCGCGGCCGTGGCTATCCTATTGATAGTCATGAATACACTACAACCTAATGACCTCACTATTGAGCGTAGCAGCTTAGTAATAGGTGAAGTAAAACAAGGCAATTTAGCGGTCAGTGTATCGGGCTATGGGGTATTAAGGTCAAATAAGCAAACACTACTTACGGCAAAAAGTAACGCCGTGGTCACTGAAATATTCTTACGACCTGGTGCAGAAGTTGACCCTGACTCAATCATTCTTACGTTGGACGACCCTGATCTGTTGCAAGAAATTGAAAGTCAGCAAATGTTGGTTAACCAGCAACAAGCGGCGATACGTCGACAAGCTTTGGCAAACCAGAGAGAGTTGCTACAAGAAGAAGCGCAACTTGCTCAGATCGACAGCGAATATCAAACCTTAAAGTTTCGACGTATTGCCGAACAAGCATTGCATGAACAAGGCGTTATCGCTGAAATTGATGTTAAAACCGCCCGCTTAAGAGAAGATCAACTCGCGCAACGTGTGGCATTGCAACGCACTCGTATAAAGCAATTAAAAGCACTACACCAAGAAGATATTAAAATCTCTCAAGAGCAACTGGGGCAAGCAAGCTCGCGCTTAACTAGGTTGAGCCAACGCCAAAATGAACTCACGGTAAGAGCAGGAATGAGTGGCGTACTACAGCAGCTTCCTATCACCCTTGGACAAAGCGTACTGCCCGGGCAAGAGCTTGCGCAAATAGGCAGTAGCCAAGATTTACAAGCCTTGATCAGAGTCGCGCAAAGTAAAGTAGACCAGCTTCAAGTTAGGCAAAAAGCCATTGTAGATACACGTAGAGAAAAAGTCCCAGCAGAGGTCACACGTATTACCCCACAGGTGCAAGATGGGACTGTTGAAGTTGAGCTCAGCTTTACTCAAGGTGTGCCGCAATCAGCCCGTGCAGAGCTTAATGTACTAGCAGATATTCAAACCCAAGCGCTGAGTAATGTGCTTTATGTTGAAAAGCCAAATAACGTCAACGCACATCAAAGCGCCGAACTCTTTACCTTGGCACAAGCCACACTGGCAACACCGACCAATATCCGCTTTGGCGAAGAAAACGACCAATTTATTCAAATCATCAGTGGTGCTAACATGGCAGATCGCATTATCCTCTCGGATATGTCTCTGTACCGTGATCACGCCCGTATTCAAATCATACAATAATTAATAATAAGGAATATCACCATGCAAGATGTTGTACTTTCAATGCACGCCATCACTAAGGTTTACAGTACAGACGAAATGGAGACCCACGCCCTGCGTGGGGTCGACTTGACCATTTACCAAGGTGACTTTGTTTCTATCTGCGGCCCATCAGGTTGCGGTAAGTCGACCTTATTGTCGATTATGGGTCTACTCGACATGCCCACAACGGGCACATATCACATTGACGACAAAGATGTCAGCTCACTGAATTTAAGTGAAGCCGCCTTTGTCAGAAACGAAAAAATTGGTTTTATCTTTCAATCATTTAACCTGATTGATGACCTGACTGTGTTCGAGAATGTGGCACTGCCTTTGCGTTACAGCCAACAGTCTAATAATGAAAGCGATATTGAACAGCAAGTCAGTCATGTATTAGCGCAAGTTGATATGAGTCACAGAGCCCAGCACCGTCCAAATCAATTATCTGGTGGACAACAACAAAGGGTCGCCATAGCCCGTGCTTTAATTGGTAACCCAAGCTTACTGCTGGTAGATGAACCCACAGGTAACTTGGATTCACGTAATGGTGATGCCGTGATGGATATGCTTAGACTGCTCAATCAACAAGGTACCACCATTTGCATGGTAACCCACGATCCTAGATATGCCGATATGGCCTCACGAAAATTGCACTTATTAGATGGCAAGATCATCAGTGCCGAGCATGTCGTTGACACGCCTGCCACAGTGCAATCAATCAGCGAGTAGGAGGAAGTATGCAACTGCAAAAGCAATTATCACAAGCCATATATAACCTCGCTCGCGTAAAAGGATACAGCCTCACGATTATTCTCACGCTGGGGATCACCTTAGGGGCATTCATTGCTATGTTTAATCTGAACTATCAGATATTAGCTAAGCCTTTACCCTACCCTGAAGCCGACAAGCTGATGCTCGTTCGCGGCGAGCGATTTAGCCCCCAGCAACGAGTATCTGATAACTGGCTTCCTTCCAAAGGTGTCATTGAAGCGCATCAAGAATTCACACAACATATTGACCGCATTGCGCTACATAATATCAGTATTGATGTTGAGCATTCGCTCCCAACCAATCCTGTATTTAATATTGGTGCGGTCACGCCAGAGTTTTTTAACATACTCGACGCCCCCATGGCACTCGGTAGACGTTTAAACGATGATGAAACACTGAATGCCAATATTCCGGTCACCATTATTAGCTTTGACGTTTGGCAAACTCACTTTAATGGCAGTAACGATGTACTGAGCAAAAGCTTAGACTTCAAAGGCGTACAATTTCGCATCGTTGGCGTTTTAGCTGAGCACTTTGTCGAGCCAGTACTTGCCGCACCTGGCTGGCATACTGATGTATGGATTGCCTATGATTATAATGATGCTCCTACGCCGTCTTGGGGATTTTCATCTAACCAAGCACACATGTTGGTTAAGATTGACGATACAAATAACAAAGCTCGACTCGAGCTGGCACTGACGAACTGGTTTAATGAAGGCTTTGCTAATCGAGACGTTCAACAAGAAAACTTCAGGGATCACTTTTTAGAAGTAAACCTTGTACCATTTCGCAATCGGATCATTGGTGAAGCAGAAACCACCAGTTTACTCATGCTACTGGGCAGCATCACATTATTGCTTATTGCCCTCTCAAATATTGGTAACTTAGTCATTTCACGTGCCGTAAACCGTCAACGCACCATGGCCATTCATGTTGCTATGGGTGCGCAACCTAGAGATTTGTTCAAACATGTATTTATTGAGCTTTTTTGCCTATTTTGCGCCGCTGTCTTACTCGCCCTAGGTGTGGTTAGTATCATCATTGAAGTTTTAAAAAGTGGTGCGTTTGGCCCGCTTGCACGCCTTGATGAGCTGAGTATTACCCCCGTTACCTTCATGTTTTCACTGTTCAGCGCATTGGTACTAAATACTGTGCTCGCGCTGTCGGTCAGTCGTTTATTAAACTATCGCGCCATTAATCAAGTATTACAGCAAAGTGGTAAAGGCACTGGCACGCAAGTCTCTGCAAGCTCACGTAACTTATTTATCAGTGTGCAAATTGCCTTGTGTTTGGCACTGCTCATTGCCTGTATTTATATTTTCCAAAATAGTTTAAAAATTCTCACGCAGCCGTCAGGGCTCGATCATCAAAACACCTATCAGGTTGCTCTCAACTTAGGCGATTTACTCAGCACGCCTCGTGCTGAACGCCAGGCACTGATGCTCAATTTGGTCGACTCACTACGTGAAGAACAAGACATTGTCGATGTAGGCATTGGTGGCTACCCGCCGATTAATTACTGGGTTGAAGGCTTTAACCCTGGCGAAGTTCGCACCGGACCTGACCCCTCTGACCCAAGCTTTAAGGTAACTTCTACTGTTGGCAGCACCGAATACCTCAATTTATTGGGTATTACCCTAAGCAGCGGACGCTTTTTTACTGAGCAAGAGATCCATGCCGGCGATAGAGTCATGTTAATTAACCAAACCCTTGCATCTCAATTTGAAACTTATGGGCCTGTGTTAGGGAGACAGATTTACCCGCCTTATGACACTCACCCTCATACTGTCATAGGCATTGTTGATGATTTGACCTTACCTCATATTGCTAAAATGGGTCGCCTATATAGTCCTATGATCCCATCTGGTTACCCGTTTTTAATTGTTAAAACGCCAGAGGGAAAGCCAATGACAGCTACAACACTCAATCAGTTAATGGGCAAGGTTCATAACCAAATTAAGGTCTACAACTTTGCCACTACAGACGAGATATTCGCAGCGCACACGCAGCAAGATAAAGTCGCAAGCTTGTTCACTTTAGGGCTGGCAGGCCTCGCCACTTGTTTAGCCTTTATAGGTATTTATGGTGTCCTTGTTTACAACGTTGCAGTACGTAAAACAGAACTTGGGATCCGCATGTCTTTAGGCGCAGCACCTGCAACCATTTTGGCGCTTGTTTTAAAAGATAACTTCAAACCGGTTTTGATGGGGGCCATTATTTCACTGTTAGGTATACAACTGACACAATACTTGGCAGTTAATAGCCAATATCAATTTAACTTGTCGCTACTGGATTATGTATTACCAACATCAGCCATTGCTTTACTTGTAAGCGTTGCAACGACCCTATCAATAGCCAAACTCATTCGACAGCCCGCTATTTACGCTTTAAAAGACAATTAGGGCGTGTTTATCTTTGAGGTGCGAATTTTGTTCAAATCAAAGGCTTTCAATACGCGAAATGAGCTACGTAGCAAAGGTTGCCCCGCATAATGGGTTATGTGAGTGGCGAATGAAAAAGTAGTGGAAGCCTTTGGTTGAACTCTTCGAGCAGCGCGAGTTGAACATTTATTCGTCGTTATCGGCTGACTTACATAGAATAACTATGCTACGCAGCCTCTGCCTAGTCTAAATATCCAACTCACCGCTGCAAAAGCACACAACAAAGGTCAACACGCCCTAATCCCACTCACAAAACTTAAGTATTTTCCCAGTAAAAACACTGGGAAAATACCAGGTCTGCACTATACTAGGGCTGCACCAACTGCGTGCAATGGCGGATCATTGTGGTGCACTATTTAGGTGCATCAGCATGATGAAAAACAAAAAACCCATGCTTTTCAACAAAGTATAAAGTTGGCATATTATCCGCTTACTAGTGAGCAATCGTAATGAAAGTTACAACAAAATAAATAACCCAACGAGTTTTGGAGGACACACATGTCTCATACTGTTTTACAATTTATCAAGGAAAACGACGTTAAGTTTGTTGACCTACGTTTCACTGACACTAAGGGTAAAGAGCAGCACGTTTCTATCCCTCATCACCAAGCTGACGAAGATTTCTTTGAAGATGGTAAAATGTTTGATGGTTCTTCAATCGCTGGTTGGAAAGGCATCAATGAATCTGACATGGTGTTAATGCCTGATGCTGACTCAGCAAAGCTAGACCCATTTGCAGAAGAAACAACACTAATCGTACGTTGTGATGTTGTTGAGCCATCAACACTTCAAGGTTACGAGCGTGACCCACGTTCTGTTGCTAAGCGCGCAGAAGAGTACATGCGTTCAACTGGTATTGCAGACACTGTTTTATTCGGTCCAGAGCCAGAATTCTTCCTATTTGACGATGTTAAGTACAAAACTGACATGTCTGGTTCTATGTACAAAATTGATGCTCAAGAAGCATGTTGGAACTCTGACAAAGATTACGAAGGTGGTAACACGGGTCACCGTCCAGGCGTAAAAGGCGGTTACTTCCCAGTAGCACCGGTTGATTCTTCACAAGATTGGCGCTCTGCAACGTGTTTAGTTCTAGAAGAATTAGGCCAAGTTGTTGAAGCACACCACCACGAAGTAGCTACAGCGGGTCAAAACGAAATCGCAACTCGCTTTAATACCATGGTATTGAAGGCAGACGAAATTCAAGAAATGAAATACGTTATCCACAACATGGCGCACCTATATGGTAAAACGGCAACTTTCATGCCTAAGCCAATCGTAGGCGATAATGGTTCAGGCATGCACTGTCACCAATCACTAGGTAAAGATGGCCAGAACATCTTCGCTGGTGACAAGTACGGCGGTCTTTCTGAAGAAGCACTATACTACATCGGTGGTATCATTAAGCACGCTAAAGCAATCAACGCATTCGCTAACGCGTCTACTAACTCATACAAACGTTTAGTACCAGGCTTCGAAGCACCAGTAATGCTTGCATACTCTGCACGTAACCGCTCTGCTTCAATCCGTATTCCAGTTGTTCCTTCTGAGAAAGCACGTCGTATCGAAGTACGTTTCCCAGATCCAACAGCAAACCCTTACCTAGCGTTCTCAGCAATGCTTATGGCTGGTCTTGACGGTATCAAGAACAAGATCCACCCTGGCGATGCAATGGACAAAGATTTATATGACCTACCTGCAGAAGAAGCGGCTGAAATCCCAACAGTTGCAGCTTCACTAGAAGAAGCGCTTTCAGCACTTGATGCTGACCGTGAATTCCTTATCCAAGGTGGCGTATTCACTGATGACTTAATTGATGCATACATCAAACTTAAGTCACAAGAAGTGGAAAAACTGAACATGACGACTCACCCAGTTGAGTTCGAAATGTACTACAGCGTTTAATTGCTTAATTAGCAGTTAAATTCTAGAGGACATGACAACTCACACTACAAGTGACGAGTTTAAAATGCACTCAAGCGTGTAACTGACACGCACCTAAATCATATGTGTTCTCAAGCCCGCGAAAGCGGGCTTTTTTATGGTAAAGCAGTTCATAAACAACTAAAGTATTTATTGCATTGTGTGATAAGAGTTAGGGCAAAAAAATGAAATGGACGGTAAAAGGGTTATGTATTTTAATGACACTGATTTCGCTGCCAAGTGACGCTAAAATTTATCGTTGGAAAGATAAAAATGGCAATTGGGTCTACTCAGACACCCCCAGAAAAGGCGCGCAAGAAGTAAAGTTAAATAAGCCATTGGTCATGCCAAGTACCAATACCAATGTTCTGCAATCATCAAACACCCAAAAGCAAATCTCTTATCAAGCAAATATCACTTCACCAAACCATGAGCAAACCATTAGAGAAAACACCGGTACCGTTTATGTCAGTGGACAAGTGCTGCCTAGGTTTCATAAAGGCTTTACCGTCCAGCTCTTCCATAACGGCAGTACTGTAGGTGCAAAGCAGTCTTCCACTTCATTTGTGCTTAAATCACTCTCACGAGGTGAACATAAGATAAAAATGGCTGTTTTCAACCCTCAAGGCACACAAATTGTGACAAGCAAAGAGCACACATTTTACCTTCATAAAGCCAGTGTCAGTAATCGTTGATGCAAGTCAAATGTAGGCGTATGATAAAACGCACCAAATTGGTGCATAACAATGAAAGCTGATCCATCATGGTACACTCCTTAACGTCTTTTGCCGAAAACGTTTGGCAAAATCTATCAACTTGCATCTTAGTCATTGATGATGCTTACACTATTCAATTTGCCAACAATTCTTGTAGTGAACTGTTTGGCTTGGGCCTAAAACGCCTACTCAATCAACCCCTACTCAGTATTTTTAACCATCATAGTATCGACCTTGAAAAACTCTCTCAATACGTGCTAGATGAAGGCGTTGATTGCCAGCAACACAGAGTAGACGTGGTGTTCATCGATAATCGCTCCGCCACGCTGAACATTTATAGTCGCAAAATTGTGCATCAGCACCAAGCTTACATCTTGCTTGAATGTCGCAAAATTGATGACGAAGTAAAATTTGATCAAGCCTCTAAGCAAATGCACCAATATCATGCCGCACGCACACTGATCCGCGGTCTTGCCCATGAAATAAAAAATCCATTAGGTGGAATTCGTGGAGCGGCGCAATTATTGCAGTATGAGACTTGCCAGCAAGAGCGCGAGCAATGTGCACAACTTATCATAGAGCAAGCAGATAGGCTGACTGAATTGGTAGATAAATTATTAGGCCCTAACCAGCTCCCTAATAAAACATCGTGCAATATCCACCAACTGTTAGAGTCTGTTATCAAACTATGTAGCTTTGAACAGGGTCAACACATCAGCTTAAAGAAAGATTACGATCCGAGTATTCCTGATGTGGTTATTGACCAAGCTAAGATCCAACAAGTGATCTTAAACATCGTGCGTAACGCACAGCAAGCGCTCAAACAAGGTGGAGAGATAACCTTAAAAACCCGATTCAGACATCGTGTTCGTCAAGGGGATCATGTCGTTAAAAAAGCACTGCTTATTCAAATCAGCGACAATGGACCAGGTATAGACGAACAATTAAAAGACACCTTATTTTACCCTATGGTAACCAATAAAGAGGGTGGCTCTGGTCTCGGGCTCTCTATTGCACAAACACTGATAGAACAACATGGTGGCAGTATTGAATGTGATAGCTGGCCGGGTCATACCGAGTTCAATATATATTTGCCATTTACATCACAACCATCGGGGAATCACGAATGAAATCAGTCTGGTTAGTTGACGATGATGCATCTATTCGATTCGTTTTAGATAAGGCTTTGTCTCGTGCAGGTTTTGCCACAGAAAGCTTTACAAATGGCCAAGATGTACTGACTGCGCTTGAATACAACCAACCGGCAGTGCTTGTGTCTGATGTGCGTATGCCGGGTATCGATGGCATGGCACTACTCGAACAGATTAATAGTCAGCATCCGAATCTGCCTGTGATCATTATGACAGCACACTCAGACTTAGATTCTGCGGTCAATGCATTTCAAAAAGGGGCATTTGAATATCTGGCAAAGCCCTTTGACCTGAACGAAGCAACCCAACTAGTTGAACGTGCTTACGAGACTCAGCAACAAAACCGTAAAACCAAAGCGCAACCGAGCACACCACAAAACAGCCCAGATATCATAGGCGAAGCCCCTGCAATGCAGGAAGTATTTCGCGCCATCGGTAAATTATCCGCTTCAAGTATGAGTGTTTTGATCAATGGCGAATCAGGTACTGGTAAAGAGCTTGTTGCAGGCGCATTACATAATCACAGCCCGCGTAAAGCCAATACTTTCATCGCACTCAACATGGCGGCTATTCCAAAAGATCTTGTAGAGTCAGAGTTGTTTGGTCATGAAAAAGGCGCCTTCACTGGCGCTGATAGCATACGTCGCGGCCGCTTTGAGCAGGCAGACGGTGGTACGTTATTTTTAGATGAAATCGGTGATATGCCACTCGACGTGCAAACTCGTTTATTGCGCGTGTTAGCCGATGGAGAGTTCTACCGTGTTGGTGGGCATCAAAGCATTAAGGTTGATGTAAGAATTATCGCGGCCACACACCAAGATCTCGAAACCTTAGTGCAAAAAGGTAAATTCCGTGAAGACTTATTCCATCGCCTCAATGTAGTGCGTTTGAAGATCCCTGCCTTACGAGAGCGCCCAGAAGACATTGAACGTTTAGCCGTTCACTTTTTAGCAAAGAGCGCGAAAGAATTACAGGTCGAAAGTAAAACGCTTTCTGCTGAAGCGATCAAGACCATGCAGTTGTATCACTGGCCGGGGAATGTACGTCAATTAGAAAACACCTGCCGCTGGTTAACTGTTATGGCACCTGGCGAACTAGTTGGTGATATCGACTTACCCGACGAGTTACAACACACGCAAGTACAACCAGAAGCGCAAGGCGATTGGCTCGATGCCTTTCAAGTTTGGCTTAACCAAGAGCTTAAAAACGGCAAAGAGAATATTTGGCCGGCAGTTCAAGCGCAACTTGAAACCCGTCTGATCAAAACCGCTTTAAATGCCTGCCACGGTCATAAACAAGATGCTGCACTTCGTATAGGTTGGGGCCGCAATACATTGACCCGAAAACTAAAAGAGCGCAATATTCAGGATAGTTAAAACTATTCTGAATATTATCTATGAAGTTACTAGAACATGTACCGCTGATTAAACAGCTAGAAATAATCAATCGCCTGCCTTTTTTTAGTGACTTCACTTTAGCTGAAAGACAAGTATTGCTTGAGTCTTTCAGCCATTTATATCTCGTGCAAAAAGACAAGCATGCCTTCAAACGCTTCGATCAAGATAACCGTTTATTTATTATCCTAAGCGGTGAACTCGCTATATTTAAAAAAGAAGAACTCAGTCAGCTCGGCAAGGTAGGTCCGGGTGAATTCATAGGTGAAGGCGCATTTATTTGTAAACGTGAACACAGTACCAATGCCAAAGCACTCAGCGACAGTATTTTACTGACCATTACACCAGAAGCATTAACTCGCCTACCAAGTGTGATCAGAGAAAAAATTAAAGATAGAATTATTGAAGGTATGGGCCAACGAATCGCAAAGCTAAATAATTATATTGAAGAAAATATTTAGCCTATTTTTCATACATTAATATATTTCATTTTACTTCTAGTGTAATTGCAGCGATTATTTTTCAATCAAACAAGCTGACTTTAATTAAGGAGAATAATATGAAGTTGCAATTAAACAAAAAGAAAATGAAAAGCCTGTCAAAAAACAGCAGCGATTTACCACAAGCTGTTACCCCAAAAGTAGCCGGAGGTTGGGATCCTAATTGGACACAGCCTGCTTGGCGTTGTATGAGCTACTTAGGTTGCTTTAGCAATAAAGATTACTGCTAAGACTACCGTTAGAAATAAAAAAGGCACTTAATAGCGCCTTTTTTATTCAAGCAAAATTAGCGATTCAGTAACGCTTCAAATGCACTGAATAATTTTTCTAGCTCTTCAATGGTGTTGTAGTGCATACAACCAATACGAACAACACCCCCTTTATCCATTACACCAAGCTGCTCACATAAGCCTTGCGCATAGAAGTTACCATCCCATACACACATGTGTTGTTTGCCTAAGAACTCAGACACTTCACGCGGTGCTAAGCCTTCAAATGTTAGAGCAAAAGTTGGTGTACGCTCAGCAAGACGAGATTCATCTTCGATACCGTACAAACGGATCTGAGGAAAATCAGCAAGGCGCTTTAGGAAATACGCACTCAATGCCATTTCATGCTCTTTGGTGTTTGCAAATGCTTGCGCTAAACGCTCACGACGCGGTGTGCTTTCTGGTAGGTCGCTTAAGCTTGCGATATAGTCAATGGCCGCAATCACACCAGCCAAACCTTCAAAGCTTTGTGTGCCCGTTTCCCAACGACTTGGGATCACATCTTTTGCAGGTTCCACTTTGTATGGCGTAAAACCTTCTAAATGTTCACGCTTACCATAAACAATCCCTACGTGCGGGCCAAAAAACTTGTAAGCCGAACACGCTAAGAAGTCACAGTTAAGTGCCTGAACATCGATAAGCTCATGAGGCGCATAGTGAACCGCATCCACATACACCAACGCACCAACTTGGTGCGCAAGTTCTACGATCTGTTTAATGTCGTTAATAGAACCCGTCGTGTTCGACGCATAAGTCACAGCAACTAGCTTAGTCTTGTGATTTAACAGTGACTTGTAGTGTGCTAAATCTAGAGCGCAATCCGCTTCATTGATTTTTACAGCGTGTACAAGTGCGCCTTTATCTTCAGCAGCCTGACGCCAAGAAGACACATTTGAGAAGTGATCGGCATTGGTCACAATCACCTCATCACCCGCTTGCCAGTCACGTGACACCGCACGGCTAAAGCTAAAGGTTAAGCTCGTCATGTTCGCACCGAACACGATTTGCTCTTTGCTTGGCGCATTTAATAAATCAGCAACTGCTTGACGTGCATTGTCCATTAAACTGACAGTTTTATCGCTTGAGAAGAATGCACCACCTAAATTTGAGTTGTAGTAACCCAAATAAGCCGACATTGCGCTCAACACCGACTGAGGTACTTGCGAGCCACCCGGACCATCTAAGAAGATAGGAGATTGACCATTCACCTGCTGCATAAGTGCAGGGAACTGACGACGCAATTTTTGTAGTTCCATCCTGGCCTCTTACGCTGTAAACACGAAGCAATCTAAATAACCAATTTCATCGGCATTTAATTTATTCATCGGTGTGGCGTTGTGCCAAACTTCACGGTCATTTACAAGTGCAAACAAACCGTCTTTGATTTCCATCTTGAAGCAAGGCTCAGCTTCTTTGTGCTCGTATACCAGCAGCTCACCGCCTGCGATATTTTCATGCGATACGCCACACACACACACATGGTCAAAACCATCTTGGTGAACGCCTTCTGGTGCCGGTGGTGTGTCGCTTTCAATCGCTAGCATTCTGAACTGATGAACTTCGATGTCACGGCTCTCTTCAATGCCTGTCATCGCTCTGAATTCAGTCAGTAAGTGCTTAAATGCATCGCTATTAATTAAATCGGTTTCTAAATTCTCATAAACACGCTCAATGTTACCCTGAAAGTTGTTAATTGAGTCGTCTTGAACAAACGCTTTAGTTGGCTGAAGGCTTACTTCATTATCGACAAACTTCAATACCGAATAACGACGTTTACGGAAAGCACCGTCTGCATACGGGTTATCAGGTAGATGATCAAAGAATGGTTTTACACCATCAATATGAGGCTGTTGAATAAAACGTAATTGAAGCAAATTCTGGTTGTTTACTGCTGTCATGTTGCTCTCGTTTATGATTATAGAATTGGCGCAGATCTTAATCTATTTCGAGCAGTTAATTGATTTAAATTACACACGCAAACATCAATAATTACATTGATAATGCATTTTATAAATTTTTAAGGCTAAATTTTCTAATTTTTAAAAGGCTAAAAATTTTGTAATCAAACTGGTCGGTCCAGAATAAAAATAGCTCAGTTAAAGCGATAAGCGATAAGCGATAAGCGATAAGCGATAAGCGATAAGCGATAAGCGAAATTAATTATTAATCACTTCGGAAGTCAAATAAGGATTTATATTAGCGAACCCGACGATACAGACGAAAGTTAAAAATTATATTTGAGTTAAAAACTAATCTAATAAGGGGATTTGATAAAAAGATTTTTAAGGCAAAAAAGTTGGTTGCGGGAGCCGGATTTGTACCTACGACCTTTGTGAATAATAAGAGCGAGCCCGACAAAACAGACGAAAGTTAAAAATTATATTTGAACCAAAAAACTAATCTAATAAGGGGGATTTGATAAAAAGATTTTTGAGGTAAAAAAGTTGGTTGCGGGAGCCGGATTTGAACCGACGACCTTTGTGAATAATAAGAGCGAGCCCGACAAAACTGACGAAAGTTAAAAATTGTATTTGAACCAAAGAACTAATGTAATAAGAGGATTTGATAAAAAGATTTTTAAGGTAAAAAAGTTGGTTGCGGGAGCCGGATTTGAACCGACGACCTTTGTGAATAATAAGAGCGAGCCCGACAAAACTGACGAAAGTTAAAAATTGTATTTGAACCAAAGAACTAATGTAATAAGAGGATTTGATAAAAAGATTTTTAAGGTAAAAAAGTTGGTTGCGGGAGCCGGATTTGAACCGACGACCTTCGGGTTATGAGCCCGACGAGCTACCAGGCTGCTCCATCCCGCGTCAGATGGTTTGCATAAGCAAACGAGCCCTAGAGTTTTAGATTCACTCTAGAAGAATTGGTTGCGGGAGCCGGATTTGAACCGACGACCTTCGGGTTATGAGCCCGACGAGCTACCAGGCTGCTCCATCCCGCGTCCGAATGGTTTGCATAAGCAAACAAGCCTTAGAGGTTTTAATTCTCTCTAAAAGAATTGGTTGCGGGAGCCGGATTTGAACCGACGACCTTCGGGTTATGAGCCCGACGAGCTACCAGGCTGCTCCATCCCGCGCCTGTAACACTAAAATAAACAGCGTTATTTTAATGAGTTTTGAAAGGTCTTCCTCTCAAGAGGTCGCTATAATAATGGATTAAATTTTTATTGCAAGGCATAAAACACGAAATCGCGTTCAAATGGATAAAAATAAAACAAAAGTCTAGCAAAGTACCGAAAAAGCTAGCAATGAATGCTAGCTTTGAACAATTAACGACAGTCCCAAAGGCCTGATAAACACTACCAAGTTACCCAACCACCTGCAATTTGCTTTGTTTGGGCTTTATCTAAGTTTTTGCTCTCTTTGTTTAATTGCTTAAGTTTTTTACTATTAAGTTTTAGTTTCATCATCTTCTCCTTGTTTGAAACATGTCCAAGATAACAATGAGATAAAAACATACAAGTTAATCTATAGCTCTTTGATGTGGCGTGATCAATTTCTGGAACTGCCAATCAGGGTGACCCATTACAATAAAATCTGGGTTTTCTGTGGTTTCGCGCTGATTATAAGTTAAAGGGTTAAACTCAGAATCAGTGATACAGCCACCGGCCTCTTCGACAATTACCTGTGAAGCGCCCGTATCCCACTCGCCTGTTGGGCCAATTCTTAAAAAGCAATCGGCTTTGCCTTCAGCAATAATACATGCCTTGAGTGAACATGAACCAAGCGCAACGGTATCAAATTGGCTATTCAGATATTGACTTACTGCTTCGAGTTTTTGTCTGCGACTCACCGCCAAAGTTAAGTTATCAGGCGAGGCAACGCTAATTTTCTGCTGTTCTTCACCCACACGTTTGAATGCACCTAAACCTGCATAAGCAAAGTATGTGGTATTTTTAGCAGGCCAGAAAATGACCCCCAAAACAGGCTTGTTGTTTTCTATTAATGCAATATTTACCGCAAAGTCACCACTTTGCAGAATAAACTCGCCTGTACCATCCATAGGATCTAACAACCAATAACGCTGCCACTCGCGGCGTTTTTCAAGGGCTGGAATAGGCGTTTCTTCAGACATAATCGGAATATCGGGTGCCATAGCCTGCAAACCTGCCATCAGCACTTCGTTAGAGGCCAAATCAGCTTTGGTGACTGGTGTATGATCTGACTTTTCTTGCTGCCCAATGTCATCTTGTTTATAGATATCCATAATCGCTTGCCCTGCTTTTTGGGCAAGCTCAATACAAGGCTCTAATAATGACTGCATATGCTACTCCTTTGCTGCTAGGAAGGTTTGTAACAACATAAGCGCTGCCACACTGCGTGCTTCAGTAAAGTCTTCTTGCTCAAGTAATGACTGCCACTGAGCTAACGGCCATTTTACAACCACCAGCGGCTCTGGCTCATCACCCTCTAAACTTTCTGGGTAAAGATTTTGCGCGACCAAAATGTGCATGCGAGCATTAAAATAACTCGGCGCCAGTGACAGTGTTTTTAGCTCATCAAACTGCTCTGCGCCCATGCCAACTTCTTCTTTTAGCTCGCGATTGCCCGCTTGCTTTGCAGTTTCACCTGGGTCAATTAAGCCTTTAGGAAAGCCTAGTTGATAGTTATGCGTACCGGCACAATATTCTCTGACCAATAGAAGCTCATTTTCAGCAGTGATTGGAACCACCATCACAGCACCTCGGCCACCGCCTCGAATACGTTCATATTGACGCTGTTCACCATTTGAAAAGTTTAAATCTAAGGCTTCAACGGTAAATAGTTTACTTTTGGCCACTACATCGCAGTGGATAATTTCGGGTGGGTTAGGATGCTTTTTCTGTGACATAGGCGTTTATTTGCTAATATGGCAGTTAACTTAATCATAAAGCCTTTAACGACAAATGCCTATGTTAAATTGGTCAAAAATCGATACCGTTTTATTAGATATGGACGGTACACTGCTCGATCTGCATTTTGATAACCATTTTTGGTTAAATGTGATCCCCGAACAGCTCGCAAGAAAACACAAAATCAGTGTCGCAGAAGCTTTTGCTGATATAGAAAAACGCTACCAAGCTGTAGAAGGAAAAATACAGTGGTACTGCTTAGATTATTGGCAAAAAGAACTCGAACTGCCCATCATGGAACTGAAACGTGAGATACAACATTTGATCACTATACGTGACGACGTGCCGGAGTTTTTAAAGGCGTTAAAAGCCGCAGGAAAAGAGTTAATTCTCCTCACCAATGCGCACCCAGATAGCTTGAGCTTAAAAGTCGAACGCACGCAGTTTGATCAATACCTCGATAAGCTGATTTCAACCCATGAGTATGGCGTGAGTAAAGAAAGCCAAAGCTTATGGCAACAAGTCCAAGCCGACTTAGGGTTTGATAAAAGCAGAACTCTGTTTGTCGATGACAGTTTAAGCGTATTAGCTTCAGCTAAACAATATGGTATTGAGCACTTATTGGCAGTTGCTAACCCTGATAGCAAACAGCCAGTGAAAGACATCACTGGCTATTTATCAATTACTGACTATCGCACTTTATTACCGATAGCTTAGAGCAAATATTATGCAGGGTAACGCGCTTCAAGCCCTGCATAAACTTGCTTAGCAAAGTCCGCATGCTCTGTGTCTAAACTTTTCACAACTTCAACTAGATGCTCATTGTCTTCTTGCCCGTTCCATACTTTGATATAAGAACCGTCTTTATAACCATGATCTTGACGAAAGAAGTTCAGGGTATTTTTGCCAACATAACCACGATATAAATCATCAATGCTCATACCGATTTGCTGCATGCAACCAGCGAATGCTTGTGCGTTGAAAGACTTATCAGCCACCGCACTTGCCGCTAGCTGCTCAAGAGTTTGTTTAAAGTCTTCAGCAAGTTGCGGCTCGCTTAACTCTTTTTCCAGTTCAGTTGCTAGCTGCTCATAACTTTTAACGCCATCAATACGTAGCGATAGGCCGAAGTGGAAAATATCCACCAGCTCTAAAATCACTTGCTCAGTATCTGGCGTTTGCTTTTTCCACCACTTCCAACCGTAGTGGTCTAGCATTTCAGCACACTCAACCCAAATAGCGCGATACCATTCAAACCCTTGGTTAAACCATTGCTCATGAACCTTAGTGTTCATGGCGTTTTGCATTTCTAGCATAACAACTAGCTTTGTTGTGTTCGCAGACATGGTGCGCTTCCTAATTTCGTTTTTTAATTAACGACTATCATACCCAACAGAGTTATCTGTTCTCAAGTCGATTGTAATCAAACACCCCATATTCGATGCCCTTGTACTGCTTAGCAACCTCATGCAACAGGTCGCTGTATTGCCAAAATTGCGGATGGCTTCGACGTATTGCGAATTGCTCTTTTAGAGCTCTGTAGTCGGCCTCACTTTGCATGCTATGCAAATTTTCAACAAAGCTATGAACATGCTCCGAATTAGGTAAATACCATATGGCAGCAGGGTAATCTCCAATAAACCCCGGCACTAAGGTCGCAGTATCTTCATTGTAAGCACGCTGACCTTCTTCGTTTAATAAACTAGAAATATTGTAGTGCGCGTTATGATGAATAAGCGTATACGCTTTATGCTGCTCGCCGTGTTTGACCAAAATAAATGACACTTGAGGCAGTAAATTAATGGCTTTGCTCGGTAACAAATTTAATTTTGCCAATGGCTTAGGTACCAAGTTATAGGCATAACGCTCACTTAAAATAGGCTGCAAATGCTGTTTAAACTTGCTGTATAGCTCTAACTTAGGCTCAGAGGTGGTAAATTGCATCCCCGTTGGGGCAGCTAAAATGGTCTTACGATTTATAAACTCACTTAAGCTTAAATGCGACTTACGATACCAGTGGTTTTTGACTTTTTGTCTTTCAGCTTGCGGCAATAAATTTATAAAGTTTTGCTCACCCTCAAGACGTAAAAAGTCCATATATAAACGGGTAATGAGTTGATGCCCTACATTGCCATACACGTCAAAGCCGGCCACCAGCAAGTAATGAATACGCTCAAACAACGCATAGTCTAATAGCCACATGGTTTTTGGTGGCTGGCCAACAAAACCTTTTACCACAGTGGCACTGTCGAAGTGGCGAAATACTGTGAGTGCTGCATTACGGTTATGTCCTTCACCCTGCCAAATTAAGTCTGTGGTTAAATTGCTGCCATCGGCAAACACTTGATTCGCTAATTTCGTTTTAGCATTTAAATACTCATGCTGGCGTTTGGCATATTTAGCCCAACTTGAAAGAGGTAAGGCATTGCTTTGCTCTGCAGCAGGCAGCGCAAGTTCATCGTCATTTTGAATTAAGAACTCGGCCATTTTTGGTGAGCTATTTTTTTCAGGATCGACAAAGGCAACCCAAAAGTGATCGTTAATCACATTCAATGCAATTTGACCACGGCAAACTGGCCCTTTGATAAAGCCACTGATGATCAAATGCGCTTCGTCTAGCATAAACTGATATTTAGACTTAACGGGTAGCTGCGCAAAGCTCTTAAACGGATTCGAAGCGACCTCAGGCTCATAGCCTGGCAGGCTCGAAACCTGATAACCCGCTTCGATAAACTGTGCTTTTAAACGCGCTAACTTTCGATCATTAATTGCCAACGGCATATGGGTTTTCGACAATACTGTGCTGCGCTGATGTTGAAAACGGTAATATACGCGCTCAACGTTTGGCTCATCAAAAGGTCGGCGCGTCGCGATAATTTCAATCGTCTGCCCCGGTGGCGTTTTTGAGCGCACTAATTTAAAAAAGCTCGGCGAGTCTGATTTATTGGCTTCATCAAAGTAAATGTTCGCTAAATACCAATGCTCATAGATATAACGCGCTGACAAACGCGCCTTAAGGTTATCTTGGTTTAGAAACGCTTCCCAGATTTCAATTTGCGCAAGCTCAATTAAGGTCGGCGGGGAAATTTGGGCCATTTTAGCACCGCTTTTTAACCAGTCGTGCAGTACAACAAATTCACTTTGCTCTAACGCTGGCAAACCATAAGGCATACCCGCATGAGGCTGGTTTTGCGCATAACTGTCGAACTCTTCAATGCTCGGGCAAGTGGCCGTTCTGTCTAGGCTAAAATCAAATTCATCACCTAGCACTTGCTGTTTGGGCAATTCAGTATTTTGTTTTAATAATAATGAACGATACATCACAGAAGCTGCTAAGTTTGCATCTGCACTTTGCTGATGTTCGTTAAGCACCGCAGTAAAGCCTTTATCGCGCCATTGTTGTGTAGATGTGGCATCTATCAGTAAACGTGACGGTGTTTGCGCCAATAAACGTGTCCCGTCATACACAGGCTCCTTACTCAAGCCGCGATCAATACCTTCAGGAGAAGAGAGCTTTAGCTGGCAAGGTGCATCGTAACAACCGTGACACACCACACAGCGCTGCTCAATAATCGGCTTTACGTCATTTAGATAGTGCGTTGCATGAGGCGTATTTGCAACGACTTGACGTTGTTGTGTTTGCGCTGGCCCAAACAAAGTCTCGTAGTGGTTGGCTGCCAATGCAACACAACCACTTAGAAAAAGTAGGCAAGTAATAACAAGCCCTTTTTTAAAAGGCATTACGCCTCCTCTTCTTCGTCACCTAAATCAAATGTCGGCATCATTTCTACTGGAGGAGAAATAAAGACTTGCTCTCCACTACTGACGACAGCACTTAACACCGGACCTCGGTTAAGTAGTAACTGAGCTTGATGTGCTTCACTGATCACAGGTTTGAAATCTCTATTATCTGCAAATAGTTGATAGGTTTCTAAATTAATGCTGATGCTTTGATCTTCTGCAGGGTTTTGACAGAGGTTAGCTAGTAAGGTTTCGTCTAAGATCACACTCAAAGTTAAGTCAGAGGCTTCTAGGTCGCGCTGCTCAATGTGCTCATCGAGTAAAAAAAGCGGCAGTGTGAGTGGTGTGTTTTGTTCTAATTCCATGATAATTGTTCAGGATAAATGTTCATTGCCACAAGTTTAGCAAACCTAACCTGAACACGCGACGAACAGAAAGCATTGCCTGCCATCTGCTCGTAAATCATATGCTCTTACCAGGGTAAAATATCACCGTTTGAGTGCCAGAAGCTACCTGTATTGTCTAAGTTCAGCTCTTCTATGCGTTGCATTAATCGCTCTGCAGCAACTTGAGGGGAGATATCACCGGCAAAATTAACCATCTGAGTTTGCACAAAACCCGGGTGTAATAAGGCAACTGCGACACCCTTAGGCTTTAGTTCGTGCGCTAAACTAACACCGGCTGCATTGAGTGCCGCCTTTGACATACGATAGCCTATATAAGCACCTGAGCCATTATCAGCGATTGAGCCCATACGACTGGTGATCATCGCCACTTTACTGCCACTGTCTAAGTTAGCTTGCAAAGCGTGTGTGACTCGCACAGGCGCAACTGCATTGATCTGAAGCTGCGCATTAATGGCCTCAAAGTCCATACTGGCGAGGCTTTCGTTTTCAAAAATACCTGCGTTGTTAATAAGCACATCAATAGACTTACCGCTAAGCGCTGATGCTAATCGAGCAACATCATCACTTTTGCTTACATCAATACCTTCGATGATGTTAACCGATAACTCTTGTAGCTCAGTTGATGGCTTACGAACAACTGCGGTTACTTCATAACCTTGTGCTAAATACTGCATTGCGAATTCAAGGCCGATACCGCGATTTGCCCCTGTAATCACCACATGTTTTGTCATTGTATTCTCCTAGCATCTTTTAATGCTTACTGAACTTGGGGCAAATACTTTTAATATCAAGCATCCAAATCAATATCGTCATTACAAGACTGCATAATTGAGAAAACTGCGCCTTGCGGATCTGTGATGACGGCAAAACGCCCTATATTTGGAATATCGGTGGGTGGTACGCAAACCTGGCCACCTAGAGACGCCGCCTTCTCTGACATCGCATCACAATCAGCCACAGCAAAATAGATCATCCAATGGGGTGCAATACCCACCCACTCTTCAGTCATTTCTAGCATGCCAGCAATAGGCCCCTGTTCATTACAAAACAAGGTGTAATCCATGTTCTCCATTTTTTCGACTTGGACCTGCCAACCTAACAGCTCACTATAAAACTGCCCGATTTTTTCACTACCTCGACAAGCCAATTCATGCCAATAAGGGGTATTCTTCTCTAATGTTCTTTGTGTGCCAATATGCTCATTGGCTTGCCAAAATGCCACAAACGCACCGCCAGGGTCGCTAATCATTACCATACGGCCTGCGTTCATTACATCACAAGGACCATGAATGACGGTTGCCCTTAGCTGCTTTGCTTTATCGGCGATGGCATCAACATTTTCGACTGCAATATAGCCTAGCCAATGACTGGGAATATTCGCCTCTTTTTGCTCAGGCATCATTTGATACATGGCCGCGACATCATCAGCTTGCTTCTTTAGCATAGTGTAATAACAATCTTCACCGATAGGTTGATCATCAAACTGCCAGTCAAAGAGTTGTGTATAGAACTGTTTTCCGCCCGCCCAATCTGATGAACATAACTCAGCCCAACAAAATGCTGAAATGGGAGATGAAGTGACTTTGGCCATAGTTAATTCCTTGTTGTTGTTTGCATTTACTTATTAGTTGAACAGAGCTAAATTAGCAAGCAACAATAAAAAAGGCCCTCAATGGGCCTTTTAAATACTTAAAGATTAGCGATTAGTTCGGTGGACTAAAAAGTAGAGGCACGTGATCTTGTGCTGTACAAGTATTCCCTTTTAGGTACTTACACAAGGTTAAACCGTCTTTATTGTTACTGCCTGGGACTAGTTCAATAATAGTGCTGTTCCCACCCATAACTAATTCAAGTTTACCATCCAGGAAAGTAAACGGCACTGGATTACCGTCCCCGACAGTTAAGTCTCCCGTAGTTTCATCACTTTCATTTGTTGAATAGGTCATAGACCATGCTACGTAGCTACTACCCTCAGCTTGATACATAGTGAACCATAAGTGATAAGTTTCTAGCTTTTCAATATCCGTTGATTCGTTACGCTCACCAACGAATATGACGCCAGAATTAGGATACTCTTTTCCGTCAGCATCAAAGCTGCTGAATTCTCTTGCCCAGAAGTAACGCCCTTCATGCTCTGCTAACATTTGATAACGCATTTCAGCTTCGAGCACGCAGGTAGGTGACGGTTCACAGAGTCGTGTTCTTTCTTTTGTCTCAGGATTTAGATAGCGCGCTCGGACAACTTGACCATCCTCATAACGGCCTTGATAAGAGCTTTTGCCTGTACCAAATACAAACGTCAGATATGAATCATCCTCATCTTCAGGGTAGATTTCAGTACCATTTTGGCCACTGACCTGCTCTGCACCATCAAAGTAAATCCAGCGCCCTTGGTAGTCTTCTTTACTGAGTTCTGGTGCCATATCTTTGACAAGTATGCCTGAAACAATCTGACTTGAATAAATATCTGTCAAATCATCAAAGTTATCAACAAACTGGTAGCCTACTGATAAATCTTTAGTCATGTGCAAGTTATCAAACTCAGTATCCTCAAAGCTTAATTGTAATGCTCGCCCCATTACAGACCATGTAAAGTCACCATTTTCATCTGGTTCATCGAATGTCGATTTCACAGTGCCAGTGCCATCAGCCATAAATTCGACATGACTGATTTGGTGGCCGTCAACTCTATCATAAGCAACCCACTTACCAACAAAGTCGACCTCTGATAAATCTATGAAATCTCTTTCATAGTAAAGCTTACCCATAAAGTCATGATTAACGTCTCCGGTCATATAACCATCTGTGTAAACATCAACTCGTTCAGTGACTGCTACTTTCATTCCATCCATAGCGTCGAGCTGTACCGTATAACCATTGAGTTTATGTTCAGTCATCATGCTATCATCGGTATTGCTATAGATAACTGTTGGGTAAGTTAAATTAAGTTCAATCATACCTTCAGATGCGACATACCAGTTTACATCGTACTCACCCATTGGTGTTTTAACTTTACCATTACCCCATCTATCTAAACTTAAACCCAGTGTTTCGCCAAGGTAGAGATCTGAGTTATTGATAATAGAATTGCCCATTAGTGGCATCTGCTTCCAAATCTTCACCATGGAATCATCGGTGCAGCCCGATGGTAAAGAATAATTAAATGTGACGCCCGAACACGTAACATCCGAAGCAGCATCGCATACTAGGGCTTCGCCATCATTATTTTGCAACGTATCAAATATTATTTGCGTATCAGTTGTTTGGTAGTTCCCGCGCTCAAAACCAATGTAACCATTTTCTTCTGCCCACTGAATAGCAAAGTAGCGACTCTCAGGTAACAGCATAAGTAAAGCCGAATCATCTAATAGCCCCCATGTACCTTCAACACCTTCAGACGCAAAACTTACTTTACTAAAAGAGATTGACCCCTCATCAGTGCCCCCCAACACAAACTCAGTGTCAGATACGCTGTATTCAAAAGAAACACCTGAGCAACCTTGCCCCGCTGGTGCATCACATACTAAAGCTTCACCATCATGGTTTTGCTCTGTTTCAAATGTAATGCTGTTACCGTTAGTTGTATAAGCACCTCTTTCAAAACCTATAAAGCCATTTTCTTCTGTCCATTGAATGGCAAAATATCTGCTGTCAGGCAAGAACATGAAGATGACATTGTCATTCGCCAGTTCCCAAACACCTTCTAAACCCGAAGTCGCAAAACCAACTTTGTGGAATCCAACAGAACCTTCTCCCTCAATCTCGAATGACAGCCCCGAAGAAGGGTATAAGCAGGCCTGAATGTATTCCTGAGAACTATCTATTATCTCTAGGGTATACTTAGCTCCATCAACAAAGTAAACAATATTGCCGCCTTCAAAGTTAAAGTTGTAACTTTGCTCTCCAAAGGTAATGACACCGTCAAATTCTTCACTATCACGATTCATCTTCACCATCATCAAGTTACCCATGACATCTTGTACCCACACATAGGTATCGCCATAATTTGGTAATGTTTGATCAAAGGCTGTGATACTTAAATCACTGTCATATTCAAAGATAAACAGTGCAGATTCGCTGACCTCCATCATGCCTTGCTCATTCATCCATAAGAACGTACGTTTTAGGTAATAACGATCATTCACCATAGCGAGAATTTCATGATTAGTAATGCCAATCAAAGCACAATCGTCACGCGCTTCTAGACAACTTTCAACGCGATTACCATTTTGCATATAGACTTTACGCACCATGGTATTGCCATCAATATCCCATACATAATCACTGCGCTCTAAACCAAAATAGATTGACCCATCAGGATATAAATCCATGTAGTAACTTTGATTCAAGCCATAGAAACCATGCCAACGGCCAGACATTGTGCTTTCATTTACCGTGACATCTGAAGGCTTGATAAGTAAACCATATTCAGTATTTGGCCACTCATCGTCAGTCGTATCTAGCGTAACGACTTGATATCCCGCATCCAGTACTTTGGTTAACCAAATTGAAGCCGAGCCTTCATATTCAAGTGTTTGTTTGGTGTCATCGGTAAAGTCTTTATAGTCGACAATAATAGCGCGCCCATCAATGCGCCATGTCACTTCTTCATCAGAGAATTCAGTGGTGATTGTGCCATCTGCATTAAAAATAAGTTTTGACACTTGCTCTTCAGGTTCGTCATTAAGTGTGAAATCTCTATCATCTAAGTCCAAATACCAGAGACCACCGTCTGAAGTGAGTATCTCAGTAGTGGGGGCTGAGGTTTGACTCTTGCTAATAAGATTACTGATATAGGTGACTGTCTCTGAATCTTGAGCAGCGCCATCCAATGTTTGGAAAACCGTTTCAGTGACTTCAACGGTTCTAAATACCTCATTTTCACCAAGTACCAGTATACTCATGCCGGTAACAAACGTTTCAACTCGCTGCTTAGTTTCATCTTCAAGGGTATTTTCAGATACAGACTTTTTCAAAGGCTCTGCAAATGTCAGTGCTAACTTGTTGCCATCTAGCGCCCAGCTACTTATCGCTTGCTGATCTATGCCATGAATAACCCCAGTGTTATCTTCTTTTAAACTGACATGGTAAGCGATATTGTTGTAATAACGAGGTGACTGAAGTATGTACTCACCCACTAAGCTACCCGATGGACCCGTTACCAGATCAGTATCTTCTTTAATTTCAGTTTTCGTTTTCTCGATTATAGTTGGATCTTTCTCATTTACCTCAGCCTCAAACGCTTCTGCAATTTCAGTCGATGAGACGAGTTCAAGGGTATTCTCTACTCCCTCTGGCAAATCAAAGTCTGGGTTATCAACAACCACTTTGATTAAGGTTGCAAGCTGTAACTTTTCATCAGCATCCACGTTCAAGAGTGCTGATTTAAGTGCTTCATCATCTTTCGGGGTTTCGCCATCACGCGTCATGATGGCATATTCTGCGGTTGTGACATTAGTGACATTCACTGAGAAGTTTTCGTCCTTTTGTAGTACACCGTCTTCACCAGCTTGCTCGATTACTGTCTCTACTGAATTAAGCAATGACCAAAACTCAACCTTGCTTTGCTCACCGGTTCCTCGTGCTTTAATTTGCACCAGATCTTTAACCTCAGACTCATCCACAATCAATTCAAGTGAATAACTACCATCATTGCCTGCTTGAACTTGTGCTGAAGAGCCACCTGCAGAAATAGTGACATTGGCATTAGGAATAGGTTCGTCTGTCACAATACCGGTAATAGAAACTGATGATACTTTGCGCTTTATCATAACAGTATGTTGCGCTTGTGCAGTTTTGGCCGTCGAGCCGTTATCAGTTACGGTGATAGTAAAAGTAACTTCAATGTCTTCAGAGATATCTGGACTCGTTACTGTTAACGTACTTGTATCTTGCCCACTGAGCGTTAAATCAAGATTAGAGCTAGTTGACCAAGCATATGTACTAATTTCACCATCTTCATCAGAAGCTGCTGCTGTGAGCGAGAATTCAGTTTGCTCTTTAGCTTCAGCGACTGCGTCAATAGATACGGTTGGTGCTTTATTCTCTGGCGTTGGGGTTGGATCTGGTGTTGGTGTCGGTGCTGGGTCATCTGATCCCCCACCGCATGCTGTTAAGAGAAGACTAAAAGCTATTGGCGCAAGTAGCGAGCGCCTGTCTTTGTATAATCCTGTTTTCATGACTTATCCTGTGCAGTTTTTATCGCGCTAAAGCCTCAGCGAAAGCACTTTATTCAAAATGACGGCAAAATAAGCGTAGGTTAAGTTTTAAGCGAACAGTTGTTTATTTCTGTCTATAGAATAAAAAAATCTAAAAATAGAATTTAATATCCATTTTATTAATTAAGAGGGTTATTTAGGGCGAAAAAGCGCGCCTCGAAAGGCACGTTTTCAATTCTTAATTAAGAATTGTGGTTATTAGAGCAACGCTTATTACTGTGCTACAAACCCAGCCTTAATTTCACATATATCAGTTACTGGTCCAACTTAAGCGTCGTGCCCTGAAAAGAGAACTCACCAAGGCAGCCAGCTATACTCTTCTTTGTCATCGTGTAATTAGTGTAAGGATATAGTTCAACCATATAGATGCTCTCATGGCTAATGAAGAAACCACTCCAACCTACCCATCACTCGATAATGTAATCAACACTGAATAGGCGTTGCTGTAATGAAGGTTATAATAGCCAAGTTCATTTTTAAGCTTCTCAAACTCGGCTACTACCTCATCTGAAAAAGGTGTTAAATAAAAGTGCAGCCATGCTACCCGTATCATCAATAGCTTCAATACCTGTTGCTGAATGTAAATGTGTATTTGCTACATCAACAGGTGTCAGTAGTGGATTTGCATCTATTACTAAACCCGTAAAACAACAAGTTCTGCATTTTGACTTTCATCAATGCGTGAATGCAACTTGTGCTTTGGCCTCTGTCAGCACCTCTATAATTACTATTGTTTTTTATTTTCAGGGGAATGTAAACTTTCTTGGTAAATGCATACAAGTTATGGTTTCCATTTCCAAATATGTATGCAAGGGCAAACTCCATATCAATAGAATTAATAAGTCCATTTGCGAATATATTTTATATCGCTATGAAATGACTGAAATATTTTTGATTATTATAATGCGTTTTTCAGTTCATTTAGTTGATCTAAAAAGCTTAAATGCCTCAAGTCTCCCAACCCTGCTTTTTGAGTTAGTTGGAATAATTGTGTTTCAAGTGCTAAAAGTTGTGCCTCTACACTTTCGTTCTTAAGTGCCAGCTCTCGTAGTTTATGCTCAGAGAAAAGACTGTTTATACGCTGTATTTGTAGCTCAGCAAGTCGCGTTTTATTTTTAATACTGTCATAGTCTCGAACATTATTTCTTGCAAAAATTTGGGCTGCTTCAGCTGTGCCTTTTACATTGGCATATACTGATGGCAAAACTTCTGACTTTTCTGAATTTGCTAATGACTTTAGCTGTGAAAACACTTCACCTAAGTAAAACTGTTCCACAGCGTCTTGTTCGAGATTATGTAAGCGCTGACTAAATTCAGGCAAATACCCTTCAACTTTGGCTTGCTCACCCTCAATTAAAAGCGATTTTAATTCATCATGACGCTCAACTAATTGTGCGTATTGTTTTGAGAAGCTCTTTTGCGTTTCAATATTATCTAAAACTAAAAAATGTGCCCTGATCGGTTCTAGAACTGCAACAATGGCATTTTTTGAGTTCTCAGCATTTGTGATCAGCGCAATAATATTTTGTGACTGCTCCATGACTTCATCAGCAATCGTATTAGAAGAAAATAAAGATGCTTTATCTAAAGCCCTCTCAGGCTTAGCCTGAAGCTCGGCAAACTCATCTTGTAAATCACTCCAAACTTTATTGGCATCTTGCACACGATCTGGATCATAATCAATTAATGATTGAGAAGAAGCTGTTTGCATCGCTGTTTGTGCTAATGTGTAAGCCTCCTGGGCTTTGCTATAAGCCGCTTGAACTTGTGCTTGATCAACTTGTTTACTTCCGACTAAACCACCTAACCCTCCAGGTACGGCATCGAGTGTTTTACAACCTGATAGGGATAAAGCGGTTATCGCTACAACGATCGCTGTTTTTCTCATTTTTAGTAGCTCCATTGCACACCGGCTGAAATTGATACATTCTCAAACTTAATATTAGGCACTGTTCTACGACGACCATCTACTTCTTCTGAAATTTTATCGCGCTCTTTATATTGCGCATCTACGCCGACCATCAATGCGATGTGATCCATAAGTTGGTAGCGTAAACCTGCTCTGCCCATTACTCCCCAACCATTAAAGCTATCTGTTAGTGTCACAGATTCAATACTGGTATTTTGAGTTCGAGAATAAAATGGCGTACTGATCTCTGTTTCTGCATACCAACTCACATTATTAAAAGTGTCAGCCAAGCGACTATCGTAACGAATACCAACGGCGCCTAAAATGCCCATTTGGTCTTCGGTAATCGAAATAACCGGTGTTAAATAACTCGGATTGTTAGCGAGAATATCTGTAGCCTCTTTACGCTGACCAGGTAAATCGAACCTTGGCAAGTCATCTCCTTCACCTAGCGCTTTTAAAGCTTCATCAAAACTATTTGCACCAGCCCCTAGTTTGAAGCTTGAACGCGTAAAGCTAGACGTATGAATGCGTGTTCCAAAAGTAAGTTGCACAGATTTGGTTAAGTTATATGCCATAGACAAAGCTATTTCATTCGCTTTAATTTTAAAGTCATTTTGCTGAACATCACCAAACTTTTCAGCCGTCCATACTTCAGTATCAATAGACGTTGCAATAGTTGCTGCACTGGCAATATAAAACCCCCAGTCATCATCAATACCAGTATAAGAAAGCTGACGAATGGCAGGGTTAGTAACAGAAGCCTTTTGTTTTAAATCCGTAATGCTCGCAACATTATTTAATTGCTCACTATAGTCAATGGACTCGAAGCCCAAACGCACTTCACTAAAAGACGGATTCGGAGCAGCTGTGGCAATAGTTGAAAGTAGAATACTAGAAAGGAAAAAAACCTTTTTCATAATTAAACCTTGAGCTAAAAGTGAGTAATTCAAGGTTAAGTGTAGCTCAATCCCTGATTACAACTTATTCATTGATTGTACAATTTTAATACAGGTCAATGCTTAGTCAAGAAAGATGATTAACAGAAGCTTAATAGCTCAAATACACTTTCAGCAATAATAAAGTTAGTGATAGTAATTTAATGAAGTCGAACTCAGAACTATTCCAAAGCCCTCTATATCTTTTTACATTAAGGGCCCCCTTGATGATGGTATTGTTTATAGCCACTTTTACTTAAGTTCCTTACTCGAACAAGTTTGCTTTTTAAGAGTTTTGAGCTCAAACAATCAACAGATAAACAATAAGCCAGCATAAGCTGACTTGTTATTTATCTGTGCACTTTACTTTTAGCGCTTCACTTTTACACGTTTAACCGAAATCAATTTCGCTTCTACACGTCTATTTTGTGCATGTGCTTCTTCAGTGTTAGCTGTGTTCTTTAAACGCTCCTCACCGTAACCGATTGCGCTCACTCGACTCGCGTCAATACCTTCTGAGATTAATTGCTTCGCAACTGAATCTGCACGCTTTTGAGATAGCCATTTATTATATTCTGCCTTACCAACTGCCGATGTGTGCCCTTCTAAACGTACGGTTGTTTCAGGGAATTCATTCAAGAATTTCACTACTGCATCAATGTCATTTAAATATTGCTGAGAAACAGCTGAGTTATTATTTGGGAAGCGAACTAATAAACTTACTGTCACTTCTTCATCTTTATAAAGCGTACAACCACTTGCATCTACCGCTTCTGACATTGGCGTATTAGCACAGCGGTCTTCAGCATCAATGATACCATCTTTGTCGGCATCTTTAGGTGCTTGAACAACAGGTTTTGGTTCAGGCTTAGCAATTGGTGCTGGTGCAGGGGCTGCTTTAACAGGTTTTGAAGAAGTAGCACCAAATGCATAGTTAATACCCAACTTTGCACCTACATCGGTGTAGCCACGATCAAGACCTTGATAAAGTGCTGTTTCAGCATTTACAAATAAGTTATCTGTTAAATGGTGGCGATAGCCGGCACCCACATTAGCAAATGTATTTGATGTAAAAGCATCGATTGATTTAATGCCAAACAATGCATAGAAAGGGCCACCATCAAAGTGATAAAGTCCATCAACACCAAAACGATCACCGCTTAAAGAACCAGTTCTTGAACCTGACAAATCAAAGTCCATATCGGCGTATTCTAAACGTGCACTCCAGTAGTCGTTAAAACGATAGCCTAACTCAGCGCCCCATGATGTTGAGTCGTCGACATTAACACCAGCTACATCGCGTACTTGTTGCCACTTAGCTTTATAATAGTCGCCAAATACACCAAGGTATACACCTTCCTTTTGCTCTTTAGCATTAACTGCCGATGTAGCTAGAATAGCTACTGCAAGGCTTAGCACTTTTAATTTCATTGTCATTCCCCATTTATAATCAAAATAAGCGATTCTATCCATCGCTTGTGTGTGATTATAATAGAAGAACAAAACTTAATCTTCACTTAATACTTTAATATTAAGTTGTTCATTTAATATTCATATTACAATTGGTGAGAAAATAGCGTCTGATATAAGCCTTCTTTGCTTATCAGTGTTTTATGCTCACCAAATGCAGAGACCTTCCCATCATCCAGTACATAGATTAAATCAGCTTGAGAAATTGCACTCAGCCTATGAGCAATAATCAGAGTTGTTCGATTTTTTAAAAATTGAGTTAAGTTACGATGAATTCTGGCTTCAGTTTCTATGTCTAATGCTGATGTCGCTTCATCTAAAATAACCACTTTAGGATCTGCCAATACCATTCTAGCGATTGCCAAACGTTGCTTTTGTCCACCAGACAAACGCACTCCATTACGGCCAATTAAAGCATCTAGTTGTTCATCTAGTTTTTCTATGGTGTCTGTTAGCTCTGCAATGGCCAAAGCATGCCATAATTGCTCATCAGTAAACTGGCCACCCATTGATAGGTTTTCTCTCACTGAGGCATTGAGCATAACGGGCTGTTGAAGTACGGTCGCAACGTGCTCTCTTACTTGCGGGTAGCCAACCTGCTCAATTTGTTTATCATCAATAAAAATACGACCAGATTGCTTCTCATATAGACCGAGTAACAGCTGCACTAACGTTGATTTACCACCACCTGAAACAGCTACAATCGCCACTTTCTTACCAGCTGGAATGTGCATGGAAACATTTTTGAGCACCGGCTGCTCGCTGTGATAACCAAAGTTAACCTGTTCAAAGCGAATATCCACTTGCGGATTTTTAAATGCTTGAACACTTGGAGAAGTTGCCGGTTTCTCCGTTTCAAAGGCAAATACTTGGTTCAAACGCTGCAATGCAGCGGATGCACCATAATAGGCATACTGCATGCCTAATAGCTCTTGTACTGGTCCCATCATAAACCAGAGATAGCCAAACACAGCGAAAATTTGCCCTACAGTTAGGTCTGCAAATACCACCATGATCATCGCGATAGCTCTAAAAACTTCGAAACCTAACAAGAAAATAGTAAAACTAAGACGACTTACAGCATCAGTCTTCCATTGTGATTGAACAGAATAATACTTTAGGTCTTTGGCTGTTACTTTCACTTGCTCGAAATATTTACCTTCACGGCGAATTGCTTTTAGCTGTGCAATCGCATCTAAAGTTTCTACCAGCGAAGACTGAAATGCCTCAAATGCGCCATTTTCTTTTTTCTTGAGATCTTTTACCCGCTTTCCAAACTGTCTTGAGAAATAAATAACAGCAGGGTTCAACAGTAGAATAATAGCCCCTAATGTTAGGTCTATCCAAAGCAAAATAACTGCGGTGCCTATAATAGTTAACAAGCTAATTAGAAACCGTGACAAGGTTTGGCTAATAAAGTTATCGAGTGTTTCAACGTCAGTAATACAGCGAGAGCTGATCGCGCCACCACCTTGCGTTTCATATTCCTTAAGCTGTACGAGTGGCAAATGATTTAACAACAAGCTGCGAACTTGAAAACTGATGTCTTTCCCAATGATGGTAAACTGTCGAGATTGCAAAACGCCTAATACCAATGCCGTTAAACGCATCAGCACAACACTCAATAAGACAAACAGAATATAGCCAACTGCATTATGTGCAGAATCTGGCAAAAGTGTATTCATAAACTCAATGGCTGTGCCTGGCTTTTCGAGTAAAACTTCGTCGACTAATAAAGGCATCATTAAGGGGATAGGCACACTGACCAGCGCGGCCAATAGTGCAATAATATGGGCATAGATAAGCGACTTACGATGTGCCAGCACACTCTGTTTGATTGTTTGCCAAGTTAGTGGCTCGCCAAAACTTATTTGCATTATGTACCACAGAAAGTTTGATAGGTTTCAGGTTTAGAATGACGCGCGGTAAATACTGGGTCATATTCTTGATAATCATATGGGTTATTTAACATGGGTAGCCACTTTTCAAGTAAAGGGCTGTGTCCTTTTTCATAAAATTCCTCTATGACTTGTTCGACTAATTCATTGCGAGGAACTATGGCTGGGTTTGCCTTTGACATCAGAGTAGCCACCTCGGCAGCATCAAACAATGAGATCCTTGTCTGCCATTTTATTAACCATTCGTTTAATTCTGCAGGAAGCGTAAACAGCTCTTCTTTGTTTATTGCCAATGAGGTCAGTGCAGCAAAAGTATTGGTGTAATCTAGTTGATGAGTCTTCATTAACACCAACAATTCCGAGAGTAGCTCATTATCTGAATCTTGCCACTCTCGTAACCCGAGCTTCTGTGCCCACATAGTATGATAGGCTGCGTTGAAAGACTTAGAGAAATCACTCAGCACACCAGTCAGCTTTTCGAGCGCTTGTTCTTCATCACAGGCCATAATTAACATCAGTGATTCAGCTAAACGTGCGCAATTCCAGTGCGCGATATTTGGTTGCTGACCAAATGCATAGCGACCTTGCTTATCTATAGAGCTAAATACAGCATTGAAATCGAAAGCCTCAAGCATAGCGCACGGTCCAAAGTCGATGGTCTCGCCAGACACCAAACAATTGTCGGTATTCATAACACCATGAATAAAGCCCACTCTTAACCAGTCAATAATCAATGAGATTTGGTTGTTACAAACATGCTTTAAGAAATCACATACTCTATCATCGCCTTCTGATTGAATTTGTGGGTAATGCCGCTTAATCGCAAGTTCTAATAATCGTTCCATACCCGCTTTTTCTTGCTTTAAGGCTAAATACTGAAAAGAACCAACCCGTATATGGCTAGATGCCACGCGGCAAACGACCGCACCGGGCACATAGCCCTGCCTAAAAACATCATTACCTGTTGTGATTACAGACAAACATTCTGTCGTCTTAACCCCAAGGGACTGAATAGCTTGGCTCATCACAAACTCTCGTACTGCTGGGCCAAGTGCACAAAGGCCATCACCACCACGAGAAAATGGTGTAGCTCCAGAGCCTTTTAATTGCAAATCAGAGGGACTGTTACCTTGAGTAGTTCCTAAATAATGTGCCCTACCATCTCCAAGTGTTGGATTGAAATGACCAAATTGATGACCTGAATAGGCAAGTGCAGATGCTGAGATGCCTTCAACATAGCTTGAACCAGAAAGGTAAGAAACTGTTTCTTCTTCTGTCCAATTTAGCTCTAATCTTTCAAACAGTTCTTTGTTGAATAAAACCAGTTTGACTGAACTTGGTTGAGCCATAGGGTAATCAACAGCAAAGCCTTCTGTAATTTTCGCATAATCATTCTGCATTACTCACCCCCATCTACATTAACGTAGCTATCACCAACACTATAAGCAATAACCTGGCTTAGCGCAGTTAAAGACCACCCGCTTTCTTCTACTAGCTTATTAAAAAAAGACTGAATTGCCGTAAGAGATTTCTTTGTTTGCAAACCACCGTCAATTATTTTGTGTGCTCTAAGATAAGACTCTACATCTCGTGACAAAATAAATGTGTCTTTACCCATCGCACGTAATGCATAAGGCCCTGTGTTACCGCCTAATCGCGCCCCCTGTTTTTTTAGCTCTGCCCAAAGGCCAATAATGTTCTCTTCAGGCCAGTCGGCGATAAACTTAGCAAATGAGCCGTGTTTTTGTGCAATTTCATAGATCATGTAGCAATTATGTGGAATCGTTTGTACTTTCTTGAAGTTACGGATGATACGTTCATCCTGTGACTTGTCCTCTAGTTGCTCAGGCGACATCATCAGTAGTGCATCAATATCAAACTGCCAAAAAACCTCTTTAAAACCAGGCCACTTTGCATTGATCACTGACCAATAAAAACCACTTTGAAATACTTTCTTGGTAAACGCTTCGAGCCAAAGCGAATCTGAGTGTGCTAATAACGCTTGTTTAGTGAGTGGTGAGGATATTAACAGCTTCAGATTTTGCTCACCTAACTTTCTTTCACATGCTCTTTGATAAATCTCTTTGAAGGATTCCAAACCAATACCTGTCAATTAATTAAAACACTTAATACGCTGAGGATATCTAATGTGTTTAATGATAAAGGAATTTAGTGAAATAGTGCAAAGTTAATGACAGCGAGCAAGGCGAGTACATTTGCTTTGCGCAAGAAAGGTGTAAAAAGCTAGCGAC
>NZ_BTGK01000014.1:0-52387 GCF_042848605.1 Pseudoalteromonas sp. MTN2-4 | reverse complement strand
GCAGAAAATTACGCAAGCCCTTTTTTAAAGAAAAATGCAAAAAACTAACTGTTCGCGTGTATTTTGAACGAAACTGTATAATTTCGATGTTTTAAGTAGAATTTATGAGCAGTTTTAGCTACTAAACTGCCAATTTAACTTTGATTGATACACGCTTTCTTGCTCAAGCTCACTTTTCATAAGTGGGTGTTGAGCTAACCAATCTTCAGAAAAGCTAATATTAAGTCTGTTTTTATCTGCTTTTACTTCAAAGGTAGGTAAAACATCATCTTTACGACGCATAGATAAGATAACGGCCAGCCTAATTATGCGTACTAACTTTTCGGTCAGTGCTTTATTAGCACCTAGATGTGAAAACAGTGCATCATTTAAATCGGCGCGGTGACCTTTTAAAAGACTCGCAATTATTTTCTTTTCTGCTGGCGAGTAACCCGGCATGTCGGTGTTACTTAATATATAGGCACTGTGTTGATGATATTGTTTGTAATCTATCAGCAAACCAATTTCATGCAAGTGCGCTGTTGCGCAAAGCAATACATTTACTTTCTGTAAATCTAGTTGCCAGGCATGCTGAAGTTGTTTTGCTATTAATAAGGCAACATCTGAAACGCGCTTAGCTTGCTCTTTGTCGGTATGAAAACGCAGCGCAAAGCTTTCAAGCGTTCTTTCACGAATATTAGAGTGGTGTAGATCTGAGATCATACTATAGAGTACACCTTCTCGAAGCGCGCCACCTGCCAATCCCATCTGCTGAATATTCAGCGCTTCAAATAATGCAATAAGAATTGCTAACCCAGAGACAAACACCAAACGACGTTCTTCACTGAGACCTGGCAAAGAAAGTGTTGATACATTCTTATGCTTTATCGCTTCTGCTTTTATATGCTGTAACTTTTCTAAAGAAAGCAGATCGGTTTGACCTGTCGCAGCTAAAATTTCTTGAATTGCTTGTACAGTACCAGATGCGCCAATAGCAAGTTCCCAACCAGTCTCTATATATTGAGACTTAATCGGCGCAATCACAGTATGCGCTGCAACGATTGCTTGCTCAAAATTCTTCTCAGACAGTAAGCCATTTTGAAAATAACGTTCTAAGTAAGTCACACACCCCATGTCTAAGCTTTTATAGAGCAGCGCTTCAAACCCTTTTCCTATGACAACCTCAGTACTTGCACCACCAATGTCGATTACCAATTGTTTACCTTGGCATGCAGAAGTATGCGCAACACCTTTATATATAGTGCGCGCTTCTAATTCTCCACTGATGATATTGATTTTGTGATTGAGGATTTTTTCGGCTTGGGTTTTGAATTCTTGGGCATTGGTAGCAAGCCTCAGCGTTGCCGTTGCGACAATGCTGATATTTTGCTTTGGTATATCTTGCAACCTTTCGGCAAATAGTGCCAAACACTCCCAACCTCGTTGCATTGCATCAGAAGATAACGTGTTGTTTTCGTCTAAGCCTGCAGCTAGTCGAACTTTACGTTTAACTCGGCCGATGGTGTGAACACCACCGGCAATGTGTTTTGCAATCAACATATGAAAGCTATTAGAGCCTAAATCAATAACGGCAAAAACGTTATTATTATCTATATTTTTGGCCACTTTGTACCTCTAGCTGCAAGATCCCGCAATTACAACTTCTTAAGTGTTCGCTTTCGATTTATTGTAATTTGATTGACGTCGATTGTTTCCCTTTCTTGGGCCAGAGTGATGACGTCTTCTCTGCGTATTCGGTTTAGGTAAATCTTCAATTAATGCTGTTTTATCATAATGAGACAGAGGAATCGAATGTTCTATGTACTCTTCAATCTCATGTAAGTTGTATGCATATTGTTCACACGCAAAACTAATTGCATGACCTGATGCACCAGCACGACCTGTACGACCAATTCTGTGTACATAGTCTTCACAGTCGTCCGGTAAATCAAAGTTGAACACATGACTTACTTCAGGGATATGTAGACCACGTGCAGCCACATCGGTTGCCACAAGAATATCTAAATCACCTTTAGTAAATTGTGCCAAAATTGACTGACGTTTCTTTTGATTTACATCACCTGTTAATAGACCGACACGATGTTTATCCGCTTTTAGCCAAGCATACACGTTTTCACAACTTTGCTTAGTATTTGCGAATACGATTGCTTTTTCAGGCCATTCTTCTTCTATTAATGTAAGAAGCAAAGGAATTTTGTCGTCATGAGACGAGTGGAATAACTCTTCTTGAATACGCTTACCGGTTTTTACATCTGGCTCAATTTGTACATGCTCTGGATTAGTCATGTGTTCAAAAGCCAATTCTTGTACACGGTAAGATAAAGTTGCAGAGAAAAGTAGATTTAATCTTTCAGCTGTCGGAGGCATACGATTAAATAGATAACGGATATCTTTAATGAAGCCCAAATCAAACATGCGATCTGCTTCATCAAGTACAACAACTTCGATTTCATTAAGGTTATAAGCACCTTGCTTATAGAAGTCGATTAAGCGGCCCGTAGTACCAATTAAAATATCGACACCTTTTTCGAGTTGCGCCCGTTGTTTTTCGTAATCTTCGCCACCATATACTAAACCTAAGTTTAGACCACAGTGTGGCGCAATAATTTTTGCATCTTTATGGATCTGAATCGCAAGCTCTCTCGTAGGAGCCATGATCAGCGCTCTTGGGTGCTTTCTGGATTGACCTTCTGTTTGCATTAAACGGTGGCAAGTGGCAGTTAAGAACGCCAATGTTTTGCCAGTACCGGTTTGTGCTTGACCAGCGATATCTCGCCCGTCACAGACAAAAGGTAAACACTTTGCTTGGATTGGCGTGCAATATTCAAAGCCATTCGCAGCTAAACCGGCGACCACTTCCGGTGCAATAGCAAAGTCAGAAAATTTTTTATTGGTCAAATGTGTCTTAGTCATAGCAATTAAGCATAACGTTTAAACTTGCAATAAGAAACAAGAGTGTTTAAATACGCAGTAAATAATTCGCCAATTTCTAACGGAGAACGCAATGAGCGACAAAATTATCCAGCTTACTGACGACAGCTTTGAAGCTGATGTAATTAAATCAGATCTACCAGTATTAGTAGACTTTTGGGCAGAATGGTGTGGCCCTTGTAAAATGATCGCGCCAATCTTAGACGAAGTTGCTGAAGAGTTTGCTGGTAAAGCAGTTATCGGTAAATTAAACATCGACCAAAACGCAGGTACGCCACCTAAGTTCGGTATTCGTGGTATTCCTACACTACTACTTTTCAAAGATGGTGCAGTTGCTGCGACTAAAGTTGGCGCGTTATCAAAGACTCAACTTGTTGAGTTCTTAAACGACAACATCTAAGTCTGTATATATACGCCTCGCCTTGGCTAGGCGTATATCCCACCTACCTGCCCATAGTTTTTTCGACTAAATTTGCTTAAAGACTGGACGACTAGCAAGCTAACTGCTAATTTATAAAGCCACTAACCTTTAGCTTTATCAAATCAACCTCTCATCACTGAGATGACAATTGTTATAAAGAACCCACCAATATGCATTTACGCGAATTAAAAGACAAGTCAATCAACGAACTTGTAAAACTAGCTGAGTCCATGGGACTTGAAAACGTAGCCCGTCTAAGAAAACAAGACATTATTTTTGCCATTCTAAAAGCACACGCTAAAAGCGGTGAAAACATTTATGGCGGCGGCGTTTTAGAAATTCTACAAGATGGCTTCGGCTTTTTACGTTCATCAGAAGCATCTTACCTAGCTGGTCCTGATGATATTTATGTTTCACCAAGTCAAATTCGACGCTTCAGCATGCGTACTGGTGATACAATTAGCGGTCTTATCCGTCCACCTAAAGATGGTGAGCGTTACTTCGCACTACTTAAAGTAAATGAAGTTAACTTCGATAGGCCTGAAAACTCTCGTACTAAGATCTTATTTGAAAACTTAACGCCTATTCATGCGAATGAGCGTTTTGTGATGGAACGTGGTAACGGTAGTACAGAAGATATTACTGCCCGTGTTCTTGATTTAGCATCACCAATTGGTAAAGGTCAGCGTGCTCTAATTGTAGCTCCGCCGAAAGCGGGTAAAACAATGCTGCTACAAAATATCGCGCAATCGATTACCTACAACAACCCAGATGCAACACTGATGGTGTTACTGATCGATGAGCGTCCGGAAGAAGTAACTGAGATGCAGCGCCTTGTAAAAGGTGAGGTGGTTGCTTCAACGTTCGATGAACCGGCAAGCCGTCACGTACAAGTTGCCGAAATGGTTATCGAAAAAGCAAAACGCCTAGTTGAGCACAAGAAGGACGTTATCATCCTACTTGATTCAATCACACGTTTAGCACGAGCTTACAACACCGTTATTCCTTCATCTGGTAAGGTACTAACGGGTGGTGTTGACGCGAATGCACTACACAAACCTAAGCGTTTCTTCGGTGCTGCACGTAACGTTGAAGAAGGCGGTAGTTTAACAATTATCGCAACGGCTCTTATCGATACAGGCTCTAAGATGGATGAAGTTATCTACGAAGAGTTTAAAGGTACGGGTAACATGGAATTACACTTAAATCGTAAGATTGCTGAAAAGCGTGTATTCCCTGCCATTGACTTTAACCGTTCTGGTACACGTCGTGAAGAACTACTGACTAAAGCCGATGAGCTACAGAAGATGTGGATCTTGCGCAAGATTGTTCATGAAATGAGTGAAATAGACGCAATGGAATTCCTCATCGATAAGTTATCGATGAGTAAAACAAACGACGAGTTCTTCGAGCTCATGCGTCGTAAGTAAATGTCCTAAAAAAGCCTGCTTATGCAGGCTTTTTTGCTCTTAATTACTATCGCATTGCCCTCAATTTTTTACTATTCTAGTTATAGACTTATGTGCTTAGACAGGGAGCTGTTCAGTTTATGAAGCCCTTTCAACTAATTCGAAACTTTCTAATCCTCAACACCTTAGTGTTATTAGCTATGTTGCCATTACTCTCTGTGTCTTGGCCAACAACGATCATTATTATCAGTGTGCAAATCATCTTAGGTGCAGCTGCACTTTGGTATTCAAGCCAGAAAGCATCACAAGCAGAGTATTTACAGACTTTAGTCAATTCTATAAACCATGATAGTCAAATTGATCTCACTTATCGCTTTGATGATAGTAAAGCCTCGACGCCACCAGCCTGTTTAGCGATTAATGCTAGCCTTGCCACCATAGAACATATCATTACTGAGGTTTATGTTTCTTCGTCTCGCCTTTCACCTATGGCTGATGGACTCAGAGACACTTATGCATCAATGACACAAAAGGCCACGATTCAGCACGCCCATGGTGAGGATTTAGCAGACTCAATCAACCGTATGCTCGCTGTGTCTCGAGAACTCGATGATAACCTAGAGAAGATTTACATCTCAGTGGAAGCGGCAACAGAAGCAGTTAAGAAAACGCGTGTAGATACAGATAAGAGCCAGGCAAGCTTAATGAGCTTAGCGAAAAACATTGAAGAGACCAGTGAGCAAATCGAAACGCTAAAAGTTGATTCTGATGCTATCAGCTCCGTCATTGATGTTATCAACTCAATTGCAGAACAAACTAACTTATTAGCATTAAATGCAGCAATTGAAGCCGCGCGAGCAGGCGAACAAGGCAGAGGCTTTGCAGTTGTAGCAGATGAAGTAAGAAGTTTAGCCGCTCGAACCAGTCAATCGACCCAACAAGTACGTGAAGTTGTTAGTAAGATTCAAGCAGGGACAGACAGTGCACATCAGTTAATGCTCAACGCACTCGAAGAAACAAAACAAACTGTGACGCTTTCAGAAGCGTCTACTCGAGAAGTAGACCAAATAGAATCTGCTATGCTCAACATAAACTCTATGTCTCACAGTATTCATGAACAGGTGAAAGATCAAAAAGCCGTCTCCAATGAAGCGCAGACAAGCATTGAGTCTATGGTTGAACTTAACTCAGATGCGCTTTCAAGCTCTAAGATACAGGCCGTTTCTAGTAACGACCTGATCAGTCTTGCACACAGTATTCACGATAAATTAGCGATCTTTAAGGTGAATGAAGCCGCTTTCGAACATGATCACAGAACGGATAGGTCTCGATTACATACTGACTCGAAAACGACCAACACTAAGACCGACCTTCAGCAAGACTCAGGAGACATTGAGTTGTTCTGATAACTGAACCTGCTGTAGCTCATCACACAAGATTAAATACCAATGCTGCAATCCATGAGAATCAACTTCTTGTGGTTTTTTTAATGCCTGCTCTATGTGCTTTGCCGTTTTGGCAATATCTTCAAAGCCAAATGTTGAGGCTGCACCTGTGAGACGATGACACACTGCTCTCAACTCCAACCAATCTTGCTTTTGCCATAAATCGATAACTGTAAAACGCTCTTGTTCTAGGCTTAATTCAAAGCTTTCTATCAAGTCACTAATGTCAACTTGCATATCTTGCTCGCCTCCAGCGCTCGCTTCTGCTAGAAAATCACTTAAAGCGAGGTGGAGTTTATCTCTATCAAGTGGTTTTCCTAGGTGACCTGCAAACCCAAGTTCAAGATAAGACTTAATTTCATGCTGCATAACATTCGCAGTAAGTGCAAAAATAGGCCCGTCAAAGCCTGCTTGTTGAAGTAACTTAAATGCTTCAAGACCATCAAGTAATGGCATTTGAATATCCATCAAGATTAGATCTGGGTATTCACATAATGCTTTCTCTACTGCTACCTGACCATTTTCGGCTGTAATTACCTCTACACCAAGCTGAGAGAGAATACGTTCGAATAACGCACGATTATCATCATGATCTTCAGCAATCAATACTGTGCCGCTTAACTTTGAAAATTGCGTAATTGGCCGAGCAGCTTTATGCACTAAAATTGAGTCAGATACTGAGTCTAAACGAGCACAAGGGATCACAATGTAAAATTGGCTACCTTGTTCTGGAATACTGCTCACCTGAATGCTACCACCCATCATGGTTGATAATTGCTGGGATAAGCATAAACCTAACCCTGAGCCACCAAAACGACGCGTTATGCTGTTATCCCCTTGCTGAAAGCAGTCAAAGATATGCTGTAGTTGCGTGGCATCCATCCCGATGCCCGTATCATTTACCGAAAACCTAACCCCGTTATTTTCTTGGCTTACAACCAACTCAACATGACCATACTCTGTAAACTTAACTGCATTTCCAAGTAAGTTAATCAGTACCTGTTTAAGCCTTACATAATCTAAACGCACCACATATGGTGAAGGAAGCTGATTTACTACGATGAAGTTTAACCCCTTTGCTTCACATACATGCTGAAACATCTCGGTGACATCATCAAGCAACTGCTCTAAGGCAAACTCAGTAAACTCTAACTCAAAACGCTGTGCTTCGATTTTACTCAAGTCGAGTACATCACTAACTAGGTCTTTTAGGTGCTCCCCTTGCCTTTGAATGACTTGCAGAGGCTCCTGAATATGCTTGTCATGTTGATATTCTTGTAACAGAGCTTCACTGTTACCGATAATTGAAGTGAGAGGAGTTCGGATCTCATGACTAATATTAGCTAGAAATTGACTTTTAACCGTGTTAGCTTCACTTAACTCATCTGCTAACTTTTGTAGCTCTGCTGTACGCTTAGCAACCTGTTGGCTCAACTCAATATTGGCAGCACGCTCCATGCGTTTTCTATACATACTCACAACGGCAACTGTGCCTGTGATCAACAGTAAAACAATGAGCCACGTCAACTGCTCTCGTTGCTCAATTTGTAAAGCTTGAACCGCCTGCTGCTGCTTCAACAATTCAATCTCACGATTAAGCTCTGTCGCCTCAATTTTACTCTGATATTCATTTAAACGCGCATAGACTTGATCATTTAAAAGCTGCCTTTGCAATCTTTGAAATGCATTAAAGCTTTCCATCGCTTTCTCAGACTCACCTAAATGCGCCTGAATAATTGCTAAAATGGCTAAACCATCTTTTTCCCGCAGCTTTGAGCCCTGTTTACGTGCAATAGACAGCGAAGTTTCAATGCTATTTAGCGCCTCAGCAAAATCACCTCGATAAACTTGCAGCTTTGCCATAGGGTAAAGTGCTTCCATGTAGCCAGATTGCAGGTCCACTTTTTCTGCATAATAGAGCGCCTTTTTAGCTTCCTCATACCCCTGTTTCATCTCCCCTAATGCAATGCTGAGTGATGCCAAATTACTATACTCGAAGGTTAAGCTGCGCGCTGAACCTACTTTTTCATAGTATTCCACTGCCGCTAATAAGCTCGCTCTGGCCAATTTGCTTTTTCCTTGCTCCATATACATGGCACCCAAATTAGCCTGTGCGAGTGCAACACCGTATTCGTCATCAAGTTGATTAAATAAACCTATAGACCTTAAAAGCATATCTTTAGCAATGTCATAACGATACTGGCGAATATAAGCGCCTGAAAGATTTAATAACATATCCGCTTTATCTTGTTCACTACCATGTAATTCGTACAAGCGATGCGCTTCGACATAATATTGGACTGTTTTTTCAAGGTCATGTGCCTTGAGATACGCCAGCCCCAAATTATTGTATATATTAGCTAGCTCTAAAGGTTTATTTCGCAGCTTGGCAATATTCAGTGCTGTTTGATAATGCCCTATGGATTTTTCATATTCACCTTGGTAATAAGTACTAATACCAAGCATTTTAAATGCTAGGTACTTTTTATCACTGCTTAATGAATCTGAGGTGATGTCAGCCAGACGCTGAAAATACTTTACTGCATCGGCTAACTTCTCACGTTTAAGAGACTCTCTACCCATTTGGGTAAGAAAATAATTATAATCTTGGAAATTAAGTTTTAGCGATTCGCCCAGCTTTTGTGCTTCAGCTTGCACAGCTTGCCAGTCTGACAACTGAGTTATTTTTTCTATCTCAGCTTTTAATTGAGTCTCTGAGGTAGCTAAAACTGGTGCTGATAAGCTAAATAGCGTGAACCCAAATAACACTGACGTGAGTGATTTTCGCAATGGCTTAATCAACATCCTTGCCCTCATTGCCTAACAAAAAATAAACATGGTAAAGTGAAGATACACCAACAAACCCAGAGGGACAATGTTGCGCCCGCTTCTAGATGAAATTTTTTCAGTGCTAAGTAATGGTGCACACTTTAAGGTGCATACGCTGGCAGCACATTTGCAAACTGTTGAATTACTTGAGCAACTTGACGACGACCCCAGTCAAGATTTATTCAAGCGTAACTTTGTGCTGATGAATAGCTTATATACTTTGCAATCGGAACTCATTGAAGACGATATCTACTTACATATAGATAGCATGGATATTTACCTTGCTAACAAAGGCCAGGCACCTGAATTAAACACACCTCTCAGCACTTATTATTTAGATTGGCAGAACTACCAAATAGATAATGAAGAAATAACAGCATTGCTAGATTCTTTTTGGCAACGTTATGCTCAAAGCTTTCATCATCCGCAGAATATACTGAGCAAAGCCAATCTCGATGAGCTTTGTCTGCACTGGCAGTTAACAAAACCGCTTGAAGAAAAAACCATTCGACGACGTTGGCGGCAATTGGCCATTCAGTACCACCCAGATAAAGGCAACAATGACGATACACGATTCAAGCAGTTGCAGAATGAGTATCAAAAACTGCTTGGCCACATTAAATCAGTTTAATTGACGCGACGTACTTGGTATTTCTTACCTTTGATTTTGTTATCGCGGAGTTTTCTAAAAGCAGGTTTACTTGCTTCGCGCTTCACAGCAACAAACGATTGGTTTTCAAACACCGTGATCTTACCGATTTGCGAAAAGCCAATGCCCTCTTCGCCCGTTAAACAACCCACGATGTCACCAGCGCGTAGCTTTTGCTTTTTACCACCGTCAATATAGAGGGTTTGCATTTCTGGCTTATAAGGCGGTTTATCTAATAAGCTCAGCGAAGGTAAAACAGCAGGTTCAAATTCACGTTCATATAGCTGCTCTATTTGCGTAACTCTGAACGCTTCTTTTTCACCAAAAATTGAACATGCCAAACCTTTTTTATCACCACGACCTGTTCGACCTACACGGTGAACATGGGTTTTAGGGTCGAGTGCTAGATGATAGTTAATCACCATGTCCATATCATCAATATCCAAGCCTCTCGCCGCAACATCAGTCGCCACTAAAATAGAGGCACTCTTATTAGCAAAACGCATCAACATCATGGCACGCTCTTGTTGAGCTAAATCGCCATGCAGTGCCGAAGCATAAAAACCTGCCTCTTTGAGTTCTTCAAATAAACGCTTAGCTTCAACCTTGGTATTACAAAACACCACACAGCTTTTTGGTTGATGCTTCATCAGAAGTAGTCGCAGTGTGTTAAAACGCAGTTTGTTATTACTGAGCTTATAAAAAGTTTGTTTGATGCTTTTATTGATCCCCACTTCTTCAACTTTGACTTGTTGTGGGTTGCGCATCAGCTGCGCAGAAAGTGACTCAATATTTTTGGGATAAGTTGCGCTAAACAAGAGACTTTGACGCTCAGGCGGTAAATAAGCAACGATGTTTTCTATCGCATCGGTGAACCCCATATCGAGCATTTGGTCGGCTTCATCAAGTACTAAGGTGTTTACTTGTGTTAAGTCAAGTGTGCCCTTAAACAGGTGATCTTCAATACGTCCTGGTGTACCGACAATGATGTGTGCACCATGTTCAAGAGAACTTATTTGCGGCCCAATAGGTATACCTCCACATAAGGTAAGAATTTTAACGTTTGCAGTGCCACTGGCTAGCTTTCTAATTTCTGTCGCCACCTGATCTGCCAACTCGCGTGTTGGACAAAGCACTAAGCCTTGTACATGCATACTCGATACATCGAGCTTAGATAACACACCAAGCGCAAACGCCAGCGTTTTACCTGATCCTGTTTTCGCTTGTGCAATCACATCTTGTTGGTCGAGGATCAGTGGCAAGCTTTGCGCCTGAACCTCTGTCATCTGTTTAAACCCTAATTGCGCAATGGTCTCAAGTAATACGGGTGATAAAGCCAATGTATTAAATTGCATGATGCTTTTCGTCTCTCTAACAAAGCTAATTTAATGCCTTAGTTTACCAGCAAATGCGCTCGACCACACATCTACAGCATGGTTATTAAGCTTCAAAATCAAACCGCTCAGAGTTTAATCACATGACTAGATTACGAACATATGGCAAACTGAAGTTTTAATCGGTACAGGGAAGCTGTTATGCAAACCTTTTTCCAGAAGTCTCTTTTTTACTTCCACGATCAAACAGACAAACTCTACAAACATCACCATCGCACTTTGTTTGCTATTGCACTAATTGTGATTGCTTACTTTGCTTACAGCATTTTTGAAAACAAGCAACAACAGGCTGAGTTTTTATCAGCCCCTAAAGTTGATGATGTGCTTATCTTAGATATGGGCCATCTGATTAAAGACCGTAAATACCAAACCCAATATCGTGTTGCGCAGGTACTCTCTGTAGAAGAAGACTCTATTACCCTAAAGCAAGGCAGTTACACTTATCGTAAAAAGCGTGGTGCAGAACGAGCCATTAAACTAGATAGCTTAATGCTCAATAACTATTTCCGCCCTGCATTAATTAGCTTTAAAAAATCAGAACTGGCAGCGCTTTATGAGCAGGGGGCCATTGACGAAGTTTTTCGCCCTACAGATATCTATGTAATGGGCGGCATTGTTAAACATAGAGCAACGCCTGAGCGTATACCTCACAAGCTAAAGGTATCGTTCAATCAATTCAATCAAGAGGGCGTTAGAGCTTATTTATCTAGAGACTTTGAGGAAGCAAGAAAACTGTTTACACAGGCTGCTGAACAAGGGTATGACTTTGGCCAATATAATCTCGCAGATATGCTTGAGTACGGGGAAGGTGGTGATGTTGATTTAGCAGGTGCGTATAAATGGTACAAAAGTGCAGCAGAACAAAACAACTTCAAAGCTAAAGCCGCACTTGAATCGTTTTGTGAAAAACACAAGGCTATGTGTCGGTAAGCCTATTTTACCTGAGTATACTTAAGTAAGAAGCTTTCAAATGCCGCTGCTTGCAGCGGTTTACTATGCAAGTAGCCTTGTGTAAAGTCACAACCCAATTCGTTCAATAACCACAACTGTTCGTCTGTTTCTACGCCTTCAGCAACCACTTTAAGGTTTAGATTGCTTGCCATCGAGATAATCGCTTTAACCATTTCATGGTCGTCTTGATCATCAGGCAGGTCACGTACAAATTCTCTATCAATTTTAAGCTTAGAAAGCGGGAAGCGCTTTAAGTAGCTTAAAGAAGAATAACCCGTACCAAAATCATCTATAGCCAGCTCAACCCCCATGGCTCTGAGTGCCTTAAGCTGTAATAAGATACTTTCTGAATTATCGACAAGTACTGTTTCTGTGATCTCAATGGTTAAGTATCGGGCTTCTAATCCAGTTTGGTTGAGCACCTTTTTAACCAGCTCAACCACACTTTGACGTTTAAACTGAGTACTAGAAACATTCACGGTAATAAAAAAAGGTTTATCACATTGCTGCTGCCATGCTTTGGCTTGCGAACAAGCTTGATACATAACCCACTCGCCAATAGAGATAATCAAACCAAGTTCTTCACAAATTGGGATAAAATCTGCGGGCGATACCGAACCAAGGGCTTTGTTTTCCCAACGTAACAAGGCTTCACAGCCCACTTTATCATCATCTCGAGAGAGAATCGGTTGATAAGCGAGATAAAACTCATTATTTACAAGCGCCTTGTGCAACGCACCTTCCAACTGACTACGTGCTTTTGCATGCTCATGCATGGCAGAGGTGTAAAATTGGAAGCAGTTTCGTCCTAACTCTTTGGCTTTATACATGGCATTGTCAGCATTGCGGAGCAGCACCTTGGTATCATCACCATCTTCTGGGTAGAAAGTGATCCCCATACTGCCCGAAGCAAATACTTCATGACCTTCAAGCTCATAAGGCTCATTCAAAGTTTCAAGAATTTGAGCTGCGATTTGCTCAACTTTTGCAATTGAATCCACACCAGGCAGCAACAATGCAAACTCATCCCCTCCTAAGCGCGCCACTGTATCTGAGTTTCTAGTGCATTCTTCTAATCGTTTTGCCGCTTCAATAAGCATCAAATCACCAATATGATGACCGAGCGTGTCGTTTACTGCTTTGAACCTGTCTAAGTCAATAAAACACACAGCCAAACGGCTTTTATCTTTTTTGGCCTTTTGCAGCGCATTTTCAAACTTTTCTCGATAATTTCTGCGATTCGCTAAACTGGTTAAAGTATCGAAGTTAGCTTGTTGCCACATCATATGCTCGTGGTGCTTACGCGAGGTGATGTCATTAAACAAAGCAACATGCATTTCAATTTCACCTTGCTGATCGAATACCGCAGATACCTGTAGCCAACAAGGGAATACTTCGCCACTTTTACGACGATTCCAGACCTCTCCCTCCCAGTGACCACGCTGGCTCAAGGTGTCGTACATTTGCGAGAAAAAAGCAGGGCCATGGTGGCCAGAATTTAAAATCGCAGGCGACTGACCTAAAACTTGTTCTTGGGTAAACCCAGTGATCTCAGTAAATGCCCGATTCACCATTTGGATCTGATTGTGTTTATCAGAAACCAGAACTCCTTCACTGGTTGTCGCAAACACAGTGCTGGCTAGACGCTGCTCACGCTCAATAGCTAATTGCGCAGTGATATCTTGCAGCATATATAAATCACCCAGCGATTTATCAGCGTTATTCACCGCTTGTTTATCAACCTTAAAAAAACGCCATTCGCCTTTTACCTTTAGGCGATGCTCAGAGCAGCCATAAGACTGATTGGTCCAGTTCACATTACTAAAGAAAACTTCGCCTAACGCTCTACCCACAATAGAGTCGCGACTCTCAATATCTTTAAAAACCTGCTGGTTAGCATCAAGTAAGGTACCTGTTCGAGATGTGAAAAGTAAGTAGCCTTCTATGGCATCAAAAATAGACGATAATCGTGCGCCTTGAGAGTCAGCTTTACGCTTGGCATTTTTGAGCTTGATAAAAAAGCGCCCCAAAATAAGTAAAGATCCGATGAGTAAAACAATAACGACAAAAGACAATAGTAACTGCATTTGACTGGCTTGCTGAATGGCGTCAGTTTGTATTTCAACTTGCTGCTCAAGATTGGCTTGATAATGCCAAAGCGATTTTTGTAAGGCACGCTGTTCACTGATATCGGTGATCACAGATAATAATTGCTGCGTGCCATACTCATCGATAAAGGGCGCAGAGTGAACACTAACAGTGCGTATTTCACCATTGGCTAGTTGATGCCTAAAGATAAAATAGTTGCGACCTTCAACTGCAGCATTAGCTCGCTCGTTAGCTACCTGCTCAGGCGTAAGTTGATTGATGTCTTGGATGAACCACTGTTCAAGTTCTCCAGCTTGATAGCCATAGAATTTGTCAGCAGCGCTATTTGCAGCCACAATAGCACCTGTCGAAGGCGTGATCACAAGCATCACTGCACTGTGTTGTTCAAACAGCTCCTCTGACAAATAATCGGCACTGACGTTGTGGCTCAAGCTGAGTGAGGCACATAACAGTATCGCTTTCAGTCGTTTCAAAACTTCCACTCGTAAATCACACAACACATTTGAATATAATCTAATCCGTAGTAGTTGAACATAGCTCAAGTTACTACATTTTTGCAAAATCAAACAAAATGACGTTTACCTTCGTATACCTTACAAATCTCATGTGGTGGTGCCATTTTCGCCACATCTTGATATACTCCGAGACAATAAAAAGTGCCCTATGCCAACGATGAAATACAAAGACTTAAGAGACTTTATTAAGCGCTTAGAAGAACAAGGTGAACTTGTTCGGGTTAAGCAACCTATCTCCACTAAGCTAGAGATGACCGAAATAGCCGATCGCACTCTACGTGCTGGCGGCCCTGCGATTTTATTTGAAAACCCTGATGGGTTTGATATTCCTGTTTTAGCCAACTTATTTGGTACACCGAAGCGTGTTGCGATGGGCATGGGTCAAACCGATGTCAGCGAGCTGCGAGAAGTAGGTAAGTTATTGGCTTTCTTAAAAGAGCCAGAGCCACCAAAGGGCATTAAAGAAGCCTTAGGACAAATTCCGGTGTTTAAGCAAGTGCTAAATATGCCAGCCAAAGAAGTGCGCAAGGCACCTTGTCAGCAGGTTGTATTAAGTGGTGATGATGTTGATTTGACTAAATTGCCGATTCAACATTGTTGGCCTGGTGATGCGGCACCGCTGATCACATGGGGATTAACTGTTACTAAAGGGCCATTTAAAAAGCGCCAGAACTTAGGCATCTATCGCCAACAATTGTTAGGTAAGAATAAGATCATCATGCGCTGGTTATCACACCGAGGTGGTGCACTTGACTATCAAGAGTGGTGTAAAGAGCACCCAGGAGAACCTTATCCTGTCTCGGTAGCACTAGGCGCAGACCCAGCAACAATTTTAGGCGCTGTCACGCCCGTACCTGATACGTTAAGTGAATATGCATTTGCAGGTTTGCTGCGCGGTTCAAAAACTGAAGTCGTTAAGTCTGTGTCTAACGACCTACAAGTACCTGCCAGTGCCGAGATTGTACTTGAAGGCTATATTGAACAAGGCGAGTTAGCACCTGAAGGCCCTTATGGTGACCACACGGGTTATTACAACGAAGTGGATGACTTCCCAGTGATGACCGTCACACATATTACCCATCGTGAAAACCCGATTTATCACAGCACTTATACAGGTCGTCCGCCTGATGAGCCAGCCATTTTAGGCGTGGCACTGAACGAAGTATTTGTGCCTATTTTACAAAAGCAATTCCCAGAAATTGTCGACTTTTATTTACCGCCTGAAGGCTGTTCATATCGAATGGCCGTGGTCACCATGAAGAAACAGTATCCGGGTCATGCGAAACGTGTGATGATGGGCGTTTGGTCGTTCTTACGTCAATTCATGTACACCAAGTTTGTCATTGTGTGTGACGATGATGTCAATGCGAGAGATTGGAATGATGTCATTTGGGCCATAACTACGCGAATGGATCCGGCACGTGACACCACCATGATCGAAAACACCCCGATTGATTACCTCGACTTTGCCTCTCCGGTGTCAGGTCTTGGCTCAAAAATGGGAATGGATGCCACCAATAAATGGCCCGGTGAAACCGATCGCGAGTGGGGTGAACCCATAGTGATGGATGAATCAACCAAACAACGAGTTGATGAAATTTGGGACTCGTTAAACATTATGTCTCTAAATAAATAAACGCAGCACGCGTCGTGAAAGGTTTAATAATGCAAGTGTTAAATGCAGAAGTAGTAAATATTACCCCCTTAACAGAATTTGTTTACAAGGTAGAGCTAAAACCAAGCGAGCCTGCAGAGTTTAAAGCAGGTCATTATCTTCAATTAGTGCTTGGCGAAAAAGACAAACGTGCTTTTTCAATTGCCAGTCGCCCGAGCCAAAAAGAGCTGCTTGAGCTACACATTGGTGCCTCTGAAGAAAACAGCTATGCCATGCAAGCGCTTGATCATTTACGTGAGCACCACGCAAATGGCACTAAGGCTTCAGTTGAAGTGGGCTTAGGCATTTCTGAGTTACGTACCGAGTCACAATTACCAATCGTGTTATTAGCGGGTGGTACAGGTTTTAGCTATGTAAAATCAATGGCTGACCATTTAGCTGAAATTGACTCAGACCGTCAGGTACACTTTTATTGGGGTGTGCGTGATGAATCAGCACTTTATGCGGCAGAAGAAATGCAAGCTTGGGCTTCGAAAAAACCAAACTTCACGTTCGTGCCTGTCGTTGATAATGCCAGCGATAATTGGGAAGGCCACACAGGTTTTGTACACAAAGCGGTATTAAAAGATTTCGATTCACTTGCAGCTTTCGAAATCTATATGGCTGGCCGTTTCGATATGATTGGTCCTGTTCGCGATGACTTTATTGCTCATGGCGCAATTCGTGAGAATATGTACGCAGATGCATTTGCGTATATCAAGTAAGTAACTTCATCATAAAAAACGCCAGCATATTTGCGGGCGTTTTTTGCTTGTATCAATCCACTTAACCAAGTGGTCTATTTTAAGGCAAGAAAACTCTGTCGGTAGCACCGCTCATGCGTCCTGCTAACGCTGAGGTACCTACATTCATATAGGCAAGGCAAAGATTTCGTTATTTAGTTGTTCTGAATGAGAAATCTTTAACGCAGCTATCTTTAGTTTTAATTACTCAAAATGATTAAGTGCTCTTCCGGATTAGCATTAATCTAGGCTAATAACACCCTACTGACACTCCCTGACATGGCGCTGTGGTTTACTGATTTACGTCAACCAACAACAGCCAATACGGAGATAATTATGTCTAATAATGCCATTGAAATCGTTCAATTCAAGTTGCAAGAAAACGCAGATCTTGCTCAGTTCGAAGCTGCAAACACCGCTTTCCAAAGCTTCATTGATCAACAACCAGGTGTGCTCTACCGCTCACTTGCAAAATTAGCAGATGCACATAGCTATGTTGATGTGGTGTATTTTGAAACCATGGCTGATGCCAAGCGCATTGGTGATGCATTTATGGAAAACCCAATTTGTCAGCAGTTCGCGCACCTGATTGAGAAAGACACTGTGAAATTAGAGCGCTACAATGCAGTGAGTCAGACACCTTGTGAACAAAGTGCCTAAACATTTAATCACTCTAATCATCAAATAAAACAGAAAGGACAATGGTGTGCATAAATCTGAGCGGTTATTTCAACTGGTCAACATTCTAAAGAGTCGTCGACTCGCAACCCGAGCTTGTGACTTGGCAACGCGTTTGAATGTGTCAGAGCGCACCATTTATCGTGACATCCAACATCTTCAAAGCTCTGGTGTGCCCATTGAAGGCGAAGCTGGCATTGGTTATCTCATTAGTGACTATGATTTGCCACCTATGATGTTCACCATGGATGAGCTGCAAGCGCTGTTACTTGGCAGTAAAATGGTCAGCGCATGGACCGATCCTGACTTAGCCGAAAAAGCACAAAGCGCCATCACCAAAATAGAAGCCGTGCTGCCCGCCCAGTTAAAACAACAAACAACCGATCAGCCTTATTTAGTCTCAGGCTGGAGCCATAACGCCGAGCATCAATCGTTTACTTATACCCTGCGCCAAGGTATCGAACAAAAACGTTGTGTAGATTTACATTACAGTGATGCCAAACAAGCGCTCACTTCACGCACTGTCGAACCGCTGGGGTTAGTCTATTGGGGTGGTAAATGGACACTGGTTGCTTATTGCCAGCTCAGAGCTGATTATCGTGAGTTTAGGCTCGACAGAATTCAAGGTGCAACTCTATTAGGCGAAGATTTTAACCTGCATGAAAGGAAGAATCTTAACCACTATGTGGCACTTATCAGGGAGAAATATAGTGATTGTTAGTATTTATCTACCAAGCTATTTGCCACTATCTATTCATCTAAATCAGTAATTATCTTGTTACACTTTAACCTCCACATTCTTGAATACTCTCTTCATTTAAAAGAGCTAATGTGAGATAAAAGATTCACTCCAAATGGAGTAATTCATTAATTTTAAGGAAAATAAAATGATTAAATTAAAAAAGAAAAGTATAAAATCACTTTCACTTGACAAATCAAAGTTGCCAATTGACCTAACTGCCGAAGTTGCAGGCGCAGGAGACAAGCCTTACAGCTATTATGCCAATTGTACCACCCAACCAATGACTAACTTATGTACAAATCTTTGTACTCCTAGCGTTGGAGCTGGTTGCGCAACATCAAATATGTGCTAATTTCGCATTTTTCTTAAAGTCAGTTAACTCTTACTGACTTTAATTGAAGCTTTCATTACAGATACCAGCCTCAGTAAAGACTAGAAAAGCTTACCTTCTATAGATATATAAAAATCAACAATTACAGACAGTTTTCAATTTTTCTTTCACCTTCAAGTAAATAAAATATCAAAGCAGGTTTCTTTTTAAGTAATTTAATATAAAGCTCTTGAAGAAGATCAAGAGCTTTGGAACAGGTACTAAATACAATAATTTACTGTCCAACACACTGGATGGCTTACACAAACTATTGGGCTAGCTGTTGGTTGAGGCGATGCACCACCTACTTGTGGTGTTAGCTCATTTGGCAATGCTTGCTTGTCTTTACTTAAGCTTTTTACGGCTTTCTTATTGAGTGTTAGTTTTATGTTTATATTCCTTATCATGTTAATACTCGTTATGGGTAAACAAAACATACACCTAAGCACGCATATTGCACACTGAATAGAATTCAACCAAAGCAATTTTACCAATCTCATTCAATAAAAACAATCAAATCAATCTAAACAACCCATTTTACCTATCGACTTTTATTGCTGATACTAATCTCAACCAACAGGAGAACCGTATTATGCAAGCAATTAAAGACATGATGACTAGCCAATTTCCGACTATTTACGCACACACAGAATTAACGGACATTATTGAACAACTGCAAAGCCATGGGCTATTCGGCGCGCCCGTAGTCGATGCACAAAAGCAGTTGATTGGTTTTATCTCTGAACAACAACTACTGAATCCATTGTTACAAAACAGCTATTTTTGTGACGGTAAAATCATCGCACAAGATTTGATGAGCAAAGACGTGTTAGCAGTAAAAAGCAACATGTTAGTGGTCGACTTAGCCACACAAATGCAAGGGGATAAACCGAAAATTTACCCTGTAGTGGAAGACAATAAAGTGATTGGATTAGTGACTCGATCGCGTGTTATTAATGCGCTTAAACAAGCATATCTAAGCTGTGCAAAAGCTTCATAAGTTAATCAAAGTTTAGACTAGACGGTAACCATTTGGGTGTTACCGTCTATTAATCTTTATAGAGATAGTAGCAGATTAACCCGCTTTTTTCGCCAGTAAGGCTTGCTTGTCTGAATCACTTAAGAATGCGATTTCAAGCGCATTTTCTTGGGCTTTTTTCACATCACCAGCGGTTAAACCCGCTACTTTTGCGGCTTCAATAAACTCATGCTGTAGTTCAATACCCTGCACGGCTGGGTCATCGGTATTAATACATGCTGCAATACCGTGATCTAAGAACTGTTTAAGAGGGTGTTTGGTTAAATCAGCCACGGTACTTGTTTGAATGTTACTGGTTAAGCAAGATTCAATACCAATACGGTTATCACGTAAGTAATCCATCAGTTTTGGATCTTCAATTGATTTCACACCATGACCAATACGCGTTGCGCCTAGCTCTTGAATCGCCTGCCACACACTTGATGCGCCTTCAGCTTCACCTGCATGAATGGTTACACCTAAATACGCGTCGCGAACTTGCTTAAAGTGGTCAACAAATAATTCGCCTGGGAAGCCAAGCTCATCACCTGCTAAGTCAACAGCCGCCATATCGTTTTTGAATGCTAAGATTGCATCAAGCTCGAGCTGGCACTTTTCTACACCGAAAGTGCGCGACATAATGCCGATCAGGTTAACCTTGATATCGCGGTTAGAGGTTGCCGACTTAATACCGTCAACCACGGCTTCTACGACACCTTGTGGGTGTAAGTTATGACTTTGCGCCATGTAATATGGGCTGAACCTTAATTCGGTGTAATCGATGTTTTGTGCAATGGCATCTTCTACGTTTTCTATCGCAATACGACGACACGCATCGTAGTCACCCAATACCTTCACACCCCAGTCTAGCTTTTGTAAAAACGCTACAAGATTGGGTTCAGTACTCTGCACTTGAACATGTGGTAATAAGCCTTCTAAGTCATTGGCCGGAAGCGTTAAATTAAATTGCCTACCTAACTCCAAAATAGTGTTAGCACGCACATTGCCATCTAAGTGGCGGTGTAAGTCTAATAACGGGAATTTCTTATCGAACATAAATACCAATCCTCTATCAATCGTGACCTACTCAGAAGACTTATCGCACGGCTTCTAAGACTCGCTTCAAAAAGGCCTTATGTGGAATCGCAATACACACTCAGGTTTTAAGTAACATCTACTTTTTGAAGATAAAATTTTCCAGATCATACGCATGTAGCGATTATGATCAAGGACAGGTGTCCTCCAGAACGAGCTCATTCGACCTCTTTTGATAAAAAAGCCCCAGCTACATAACTATAGCTGGGGCTCAATCTGTGTCTAATTTTCTAAATAACCAAAGCTCAGGTTAAATAGTTAGCGTTATTTTGCGGCCAATAATAAATAAGCTTTTTGGAACTGCTGGGTTTGCTCATAACTGTTTAGAACCGGTTTTAAATGGGTTCTATCGAGCTCTGTTAGCTGACAATTGTCGAATACTTTCGCAGCCAATTCATACTCACCTGCCGCGTTGGCTAGACAACCCATGGCAAATAACAATTGCGGTTGCTCAGGGTGTTTTTTCAATGCATCTTGCAGTGATGAACGCAATTTAACATCTGGGTTTTTGGCATGCACAACCACATCAGCAAAGGCTTGATACTGACCTTTCTTGAGCCATTTTTGTAATGTCGGCAGTAAGTTTTGCCATTGACCGGCACTGGCTTGCGATTGCATATAAAGTGCTTCGCTTTGCACTTTTAATGCTTTAGGTAGCTGCTCAAATTGGCCAATCGCCTGCTCTGCGTTCGCAGTAAACCAACGTGCCATAAATGCCTGCCATTGTGCTTGCGACCAATCTAAACGCTTGTAATGCTGATTGATCGCCGTCGCTAATTCAGCGTGTTTTTCAGCCTGTAGTAATCCAGCCAAATAACTACTCACCGCAGCCTGAGTTGGTTTTTTCTCTGCCATTGGGGCATCCAACAAAGCCAAGGCCTGCTCATTCTGATTGGCATCCAACCAAAGTTTAGGCACCTTGCTCTGCGCAGCATCACTGATACTTTGTAAATGTGCGAGTGCTTGTGCTTTATTGCCTTGCTGTAAAGCAGCTTTTGCCAATAAGGCTTGCTGCGCGTCTTGCCACTCTTCAGGCGCTTGTCCTTTATTAAACGTACTTTGCACTACAGCCGAATCATCATTGATGCTTGCCCATAAACCTTGCTGCCACACTTGCTGTGCTTTAAGTGCTTTTTTACCACGCCAAAAACCCGTGGTTTTGCCGTACATGCGAAGCAGTGCACGTAACGTAATAAATGCAAAATAAAGTACCGTGAAACAAATTCCAGCCCATACAAGGAACGAAATGATTGTCCCTTCAACGGTTGTATTGCCGACAGAAACCAGTACATAGCCCTTTTCATCAATTAGAAAATGGCTAGCTGCTAGAGAGATAGCAACGATGATAAAAGCGAGGATCCACCTAATCATTCAACCACTCCTTTAGTGCTTGCTCAGAAGATAGCTCCACTTTTCTGCTAAAAACCAGAGGCTGTTGTTCTAGTTCAACAAGCTTTGTTTTAGCGGCTTTTACTGCTGACGACTCGGCATTAAAATATTTCTCTAAATGCTTTCTGGCTTGCGTTAAAGCAGTAAAAAAGACACTTGCCTGTTTATCCATTAACGCAGTTTGCGCCTGAGAAAAATAACCTCTTAATTGAGCTGCAATTAGTTGTGTTTCTTGAGTGTTTAAAAGTACATCGATATCAATATTTTCACTGCGCTTGATTGTGAATAGCTCATCAACCAATTTATCAAAAGAACGCGCTACATTACTTTTCCAATCACTGATGTCTGAAGAAAGAGCTTCATTCACTTCTGTCGTTTTCATTTCAGAAATTTGTCTTTCAATACTTTTTATTGGCAGTGTATCAACCTGATTCAATAAGCCATGTAATTCTAAATAAATGCTTTCCACCGCAGGTTGTGGCTGCGCGTTGAGTAAAGCTATGTCATCAGCCAATGCTTTTAATACTTCCGTGTTGCTGCTCTGTGCTAACAACACATCGTGTACACGCTTTAATACGGCTGCACCGCCTTGGTAATCTTGCTCTGCGGCCACTTTAAAAACCGCTAAGCGATGTAAGTAAACCGCTTCATTGATTGCCGCGCCACTGAGCTGTTGATCCGCTTGGCGTAACTTGCTGTCTAACTGTGCTGCAAAGCTCTCTTGAAGCTGCGCTGCTTGCGATGACAAAGACTGGTTCACTGCTTGTGACACACGTGATTGCTCACTTTGCAGAACTGCTAAATTCTGTTGTGACTGTTTGAGTTCATTTTTTAAGGCGCTATTTTCGGTTTTTAAGGCATCTAACGTCGCATAAGTTTTGTCGCTGATCTGCTGTCCGTGGACAATTAAACCGGTTGTCATGACGCCCGTTGCCGTTGCTATCAACAAGGCTAATACGCCCACTTTACTGATCTTTTGCTTCATCGGTTTGGTCTCTGGCACGCTCGATTTTTCACTCGCAGCGGTTGGTTGTTTTTGTTCTTCACTCATGGTGCTTACCTGCTGTTTTTGAGACGACTTAATGCAACTGAACACGACATCATCACTGGCACCGTCGGCAAGGTAAATCTGCGTCTCAGCAATTTGGTACTCTTGTTGTAAATAATCACAGCTACGTTGACTGACAAGATAAAAATCTCGTTGCTTTAACCAGTCCAAATGTTGTTCTGATTGTGTGTTAAAAACAGCATCAATCGCAGCATTACTGCTCAGCACTATAGCGGTTATCTGTTGCTCACGCCAGTGGTCTAACCAGCTATCAGCGGTTTCTTCTAACGCTGCACGTTCATATACAACACATTGATTTAGAATAGCACCGCGTGATTTACAGGTTGTTGCTATTAGCGTGCGACCACCTTTTCCTTTGACAAGCACGCATTGTTTTGCGTCTAAATCTTGTAATGCTTTTAAGGCCAATAAGCCTTCGGAATCTTGTTGCTCTGGAAAGTCTGCTTTGCGAGAAAAATGTGTTTCTATGGCCTGTGCGGTTTGCTCACCCACTGCAAATAGTTTGGCATGGGCTGGTAAAGTTGGATATTGCTCAGCGAGAGACTGCACCGCATCTTGCGAAATGAAAATAATGACATCAGCATTATCGAGTGGCGCAAGCTGCTGAGCGTCCAGTGTTATCGAAGTAAGCGATAACACTGGGGTATGAAGATATGCAATCTGATGCTGCTCGAGTTGTGCCTTAAGCTGCTCACCTTTACCGCTTGGCCGAGTGATTGCAATCTTAGTCATACTAAATTCAACCTTATTACGCGTCTCTATATACTTCAGCTAAAATTTGGTCAGCCCCTTGCGCTAATAGCTGCTCGGCAAGCTGAACGCCTAACTGCTCGGCATGCTCGACTGAACCTGATACTTCATCGCGTAAAATTTCAGAGCCATCAACTGCACCAACAAGGCCACGAATATGTACTTGTTCATCATTTACTATTGCATAAGCACCGATTGGTACCTGACAACCGCCTTCTAAACGACGATTCATGGCACGCTCTGCAAGCACGCGAATACGTGTTTCAGTGTGCTCTAACGGTTCAAGCAATGATTTTACTCGCTCATCATCACTGCGACATTCGATGCCTACTGCACCCTGACCATTGGCTGGTAACGATGTTTCTGGCTCAATGAACTCAGCAATGCGCTCAGGCATTTCTAAACGAAGTAGACCAGCAGCAGCCAAAATAATCGCATCATAATCGCCGTTATCTAGCTTAGCTAAACGGGTATTTACGTTACCGCGTAAGTCACGAATGTCTAAGTCTGGGCGCAATGCACGTACTTGACATTGACGACGTAGACTCGAAGTACCGACTACTGCGCCTTGCGGCAGTTCATCTAAGCTTTTGTATTTGTTTGATACAAACGCATCGCGCGGATCTTCACGCTCACAAATGGTGTTAAGTTCTAACCCTTCAGGGAATTCAACAGGCACATCTTTCATTGAATGCACCGCGATATCGGCACGGCCATCTAACATGGCTTGCTCAAGCTCTTTTACGAATAACCCTTTACCACCGATTTTTGCCAGTGGCGTATCCAGAATAATGTCACCCTGGGTCGACATTGGCACCAGCTCAACGGTAAGGTCTGAGTGAAAACGCTCTAGTTCGGCTTTCACAAATTCTGCCTGCCACAGTGCCAGTGCGCTTTTGCGGGTTGCGATACGTAAAATATTTGCTTGTTCTGTCATGCTTTTGCCTGTTGGACGCGATTAAAGCGCCGATGGAATAATTCGAAATGTTTTTTGTGCCAGTAACTCGCCTTGCTCAGTTACGGCTTCAACACGCCATTGACCTGTTTGGCTTGGCATGATGTTTTTGCTTGAATAAGTACGGTAGCGGTCTGCGCTGATCGTCAATGGGATTTCTGCCATTAACTGATCTTGATGAAACCATAAATGACTAATAGTTTGACCTTTTAGCTTGCGCACCTCTGTGAAGAAAAATAGTTTTTCTTGAAACTCAGTTTGCTCAATTGAGTCTTTTAGCACATCAACCGGCTCACGTTCACTAATGCCTGTAGTCAATACAGCACGACTGATAAATTGCACATCAATTTGTGCACCTAGCGCCACTGAAGTCACTTTCGCGTTGTCTGAAAACTGCGTTGATGATGTTTGTGTATCTTGCTCAACCTCAGGAGAGGTTGCAACTGTCTCAATTACTTCTTCATCAACGAGTGTTCCATCAGTGGATTGCGCAAGCTCAGACTCGCTATCAAGGGTTTGCAGCGTATCTGTTTGTTCAGTTAAAACTGCACTGGCTGTTTCAATATCTGCTTGGTTATCAACAGACGCCGCGTTTTGCACTGGTTCTTGTCGCTCAGGCTCTGCTGCAGCAGTTTGCACAGGTGCCATGGCTTCTTCGGCAATCACCTCGGTTTCTGGCTCAGAGATAGCAGCAACATCATTTTCTAACTCGTGTTGTGCTGTGTCTGTAACAAGTTCTGGTTCTGAAATAACGACTTTGCTTGGCTCAACCATTTCAATATTTTGCACTTCATCGGCATTTACTGAATTCATCAAGCCATACACGATAGCCAAAGCGGTCAGCATTAACATGCTAGCTGCCATAAAAATGCGTCGCCAATGCCACTGATAATGCACAGTTTGCGGTTGGACAGGTGTCTTACTCACACTGGTTTTTATGACAATCTTCTGTGACATGTTTTGCTCCGTTTAATTAAGCCAGTTTTTCAAGCAGCCAAGTGCGAATTGCGGTTAGTTCTTCAGCACATACCTGATGTGCCATTGGGTAATCTTGCCACGATACCGAATAGCCTTGTGTGGTGAGCGTATCAAACGCTTGGCGACCTGCCATCATAGGCACGACTGGATCTTGCGAGCCATGCGCCATGAAAATATCTAACTCGGCTTGCACAGCCTCGTATGCAAGCTTTTGCGGCGCACACATATAAGTCGATAACGCCATCACACCGGCTAGCTTTTGCTTAAGACGCGGTGCTAAATGCAAGGCTATCACCCCACCTTGAGAGAAACCAGCCAAGATGATTTTATCGGCAGGTATACCTTTGTCTAACTCAGCATGAATTAAAGCTTCAACTTGAGCAGAAGAGTCTCTCACACCTGTTTCATCGGCTCTTTTATCTAGATCAAAAGACTTGATGTCATACCATGCGCGCATAACCATGCCACCATTTATGGTGACCGGTTGCTCTGGCGCGTGAGGAAAAACAAACCGTACGCCAAGCTCTTCGGGTAAACCAAGTTCTGGTGCTATAGGTAAAAAGCCATTGCCTGAATCACCTAAACCATGTAACCAAATGATCGACGCTTTATGCGTGCTTTGTGCTGGGTATTCTACAAATTCAAGCATTAGTAGTGCTGCCACTCTATAGGTGCGCCAGCTTGCTTAGTCGCCGCTTCGCTCATAAATTGCCAGAATTCTGCACCCGAACGATTATCGATCCACTGTTCGCCTTGTAGCTCAAAGTGGTGACCATTAAACTTAGTTGCAACCCAAACTTGATGAAGTGGTGCTTGTTTATTGATGATGATCTTACTCTTATCTGGGAAAATAATCTCTAAAATGCCAGATTGAGACTCATAGTCTAAATCAACATCACAGTCATCAATTTGCTCTTCAATGGTTAACATTAACGCGTCGGCAAGTTCGTGGTATTCATGATCGGTCATCACGGCATCCTTCAATAAGCACGGTTGTATAAGTTATGACTAAATTTCACAGCCCCAATAGCTGCATTTTCTATGAATTCTGTTACTCTGCGATTATAAAGGCACTGACATCATTAATCTAATGAAAGCGAACCCCTCATTCACAAGCTTATTATTTTTGGTCATCTTTACCAGCTTATTCGTGACTGGTTGTGGCCAAAGTGGCGTGCTCTATTTACCAGAGCAACAGCAACAAGATAACCAAACACCTGCGAGTAAACAACCAAAGCAAGACCAACAGAAACAACAGCAAGAGGAAAAGTAAGATGGATTTTTTCGAATACAAAAATAATCAGCTGTTTGCTGAAGGGGTTTCTGTCGCAGATATCGCCGAGCAATACGGTACCCCCTGTTATGTCTATTCTCGCAAAACCCTAGAGCGTCACTATCATGCATTTACTGATGCCGCTGACGGCCATCCGCATTTAGTCTGCTATGCAGTTAAAGCAAACTCGAATTTGGCTGTGTTAAATGTCTTGGCCAAACAAGGTGCTGGCTTTGATATTGTCTCGCAAGGCGAACTTGCGCGGGTTCTTCAGGCCGGTGGCGATGCCAGCAAAGTGGTTTTCTCTGGTGTTGCAAAAACTGCACAAGAAATTGCGTTTGCTCTAGTACAAAGCATCAAATGTTTTAACGTTGAATCAGAAGCCGAGCTTGAGCGTATCAGTCATGTTGCCAGCGAGCTGAATAAAACTGCACGCGTGTCTATTCGTGTGAATCCAGATATAGATGCTAAAACCCACCCTTATATTTCTACTGGGTTAAAAGAAAACAAGTTTGGTATCGACATCAATCAGGCCTTCGATATTTATCAAAAAGCCTATGCATTGCCAGGCATTGAAGTGATCGGTGTTGATTTTCATATTGGCTCACAGTTGACCGAAGTCGCGCCATTCTTAGCCGCACTAGATAAAGTCTTGGCTTTGGTCGATAAGCTAAAAACCGCAGGCATCGAACTTGAACATTTAGATATTGGCGGTGGTCTAGGCGTACCTTATGACAGTGAAAAGCCGCCTCACCCAAGTGCCTATGCCGCAGAGGTGAAAGCTAAGTTAGTAAACTACCCTCATCTAGAGTTAGTCTTTGAGCCAGGGCGTGCTATTGCCGCCAATGCCGGTATTCTAGTGACCAAAGTCGAATACATTAAGCCAACTAAAGACAAACACTTCGCAATTGTTGATGCGGGTATGAACGACATGCTACGACCGTCTTTATATCAAGCATGGCAAAACATCATTGCTGTTGCGCCGCGCGCGGATGGTACGCCGACACAAAATTATGATGTGGTGGGTCCAGTGTGCGAAACCGGTGACTTCTTAGGTAAAGATAGACCCCTTGCCATTCAAGCCGGTGATTTACTTGCACAGCGCAGTGCCGGTGCCTATGGCTTTACCATGAGCTCAAACTACAACTCGCGCCCTCGTGCGGCTGAAATCATGGTAGATGGCGATGAGAGTCATTTGGTTCGCCAGCGCGAGACGCTCACTTCGCTTTGGCAAGGCGAGCAATTACTGCCATAAAGAAGCACATTCCTGCATTAAGCCCAGTGGATATCACTGGGCTTTTGATAATTGCCATGGCAAAGTAGTAGCAGCTTGGAGTTACATTAAGACATTATGTTTGTAAATTTTTCTAAAATGCACGGTTTGGGTAATGACTTTATGGTCGTTGATAACGTCACTCAAAATGTATTTTTATCACGCGACCAAATCAAGAAACTCGCTAATCGCAACTTCGGTGTGGGTTTTGATCAACTACTCATGGTTGAAGCGCCTTATTCACCCGATCTCGATTTTCATTATCGTATTTTTAATTCTGATGGCACCGAAGTTGAACAATGTGGCAATGGCGCTCGTTGTTTTGCACGCTTTGTGCGCATGAAGGGTCTAACCAACAAACATAAGGTCGCAGTGTCTACTAAGGGCGGCAACATTACCCTGTATACTGAAAAAGACGGCCAAATCACCGTAAACATGGGCAACCCACACTTCGCGCCGAGCAGTGTGCCATTTAAAGCAAAAAAGCCAGAGCTTACTTATATTCTTCGCGCCGGTGAAAGTACGGTTTTTTGTGGCGTAGTGTCTATGGGCAACCCCCATTGTGTATTAGAAGTCGACGACGTGAATACTGCTGAAGTCGAGACATTAGGGCCTTTACTTGAAAACCACGAACGCTTTCCTGAACGAGCCAACGTGGGTTTTATGCAGATCATCAACCCTGAACACATTAAACTGAGAGTCTGGGAGCGCGGCGCTGCCGAAACTCTAGCCTGTGGCAGTGGTGCGTGTGCAGCCGTAGCTGTGGGTATAATGCAAAAGAAATTAGCCAGCACAGTGCGCGTTGATTTACCTGGCGGTTCATTACAAATACGCTGGCAAGGCGAAGGCAACCCAGTACGTATGACAGGCCCAGCTGAGCACGTATTCGATGGGCAAATTTCTCTGTAAAGAATCAGCTATAGAGTGCGCTCAAAATAAAAAGTCGGAGTAATTAACATGAAGCAAACAGATCAAGAGCAACAAGTCTGCGACTACTTAAAACGCAACCCCGACTTTTTTCAGCATCACCCTTATGTGTTACTCGAATTAGAATTGTTCAGCAAAAGCCAAGGCTTACCGAATTTAGCCCTGCAACAGTTGCGTTTATTAAGAGAGCAAAACCAAGCATTAAAAAAGCAGCTCTCTGGAATGGCTAAAATTGCACACAGCAATGAACAGATATTCAAAACACTGAGCGATTGCCAGCGCCAGATTTGGCAGGCTAACTCCTTGAATGAAATCTCTAAAGTGATCCAAACAGCGTTTGCCAATACACCTAATATTTCAGCGACAGAGCTGCTCTTTCAGCCCAAACAAGTAACCCAAGCCCTAAACACCACACTTGAAGATAAACCTCAATACTTAGGTCGCACGCCAAAGCAATTAGATAGCGTCTGGGATAAAGCCCCGAGCACTGGCTCTGTGGCACTGTATCAACTTGACGACAGTGATGCGGTATTGGCTTTTGCCAGTGACAACCCTGCGCACTTCTGCCCTAATAACGACGACTTGTTGATGCAAGAGTTTTTAGCAGGCTTAAAACTGAGAATAGCAGCACTTGGATAGCCCGTTGTGAATAGTCAGTTCAATGCCTCTGAAAATGAACTTAAAGACGAATTTTCTCAGCCAATCGATGCATTTATGGCTTATTTACGTCATGAAAAGCAATACTCAGAACACACTTTAGGACAGTATAAACGTCAACTTATACAAGCCGCTTTAGTATTTCAGCAAGACTGCCATGATTGGCTAGGTGTATCCCCCGACCATATTCGACGTTTTAGCATGCAACTGCGCAGCAAGCAGTACAATCCTCGTAGTATTAATTTGAAGCTTAGCTGCATTCGCAGTCTGTATAAATTTTTAAAAGCCAAACATCAACAGCATCAAACTTTAATCAACCCAGGGGAAGGCATAAAAGGCCCTAAGTTTCAAAAACCACTGCCAAAGAATCTCGATGTCGACCAAATGGCGCAGTTATTAGAATTACCTGAAGACGATGCCCTCGCTGTGCGCGACAAAGCCATGATGGAGTTGATGTATTCAAGTGGTTTGCGTGTTAGCGAGCTGGTGAATGCCAACTTAAATGATATTCGCGAAGGAGAAATTCGCGTACTGGGTAAAGGCAGTAAAGAGCGCGTTGTCCCCGTTGGCAGTAAAGCCCTCGCCGCATTAGAGGCATGGTTAAAGCTACGCCCACAATTTGCCATTGAAGGCGACCCCGCCTTATTTGTGAGTAAACAAAAGCGCCGTATCTCAACCCGTCATGTGCATGAGCGTATGAAAGATTGGGGCCTAAAACAAGGTATTAGTACCCCAGTGCACCCGCACAAACTACGCCACTCATTTGCGAGTCACATGCTGGAATCAAGTGGTGATCTGCGCGCCGTACAAGAAATGCTCGGGCACAGTAGTTTGTCAGCAACCCAAGTCTATACTCATGTCGATTTTCAACATCTCGCCAAGGTATACGACAAAGCACACCCAAGAGCGAAAAAATCCAAATAACCACTTATTTACGTATAATGCGCATAACCTCAAAGGAGCCATTTAATGCGATTCAACCGAGCTATCATGCCCGTTAAAGTTTTAAGCTTTGACTTAGACGACACCCTTTATAACAATCACCCGATAATCAAAGCGGCACTTCAAGCACAGTTTGATTACCTTGCTACTATTGAGCAGTGGCATGCTAAAGGCCCAGATTATTGGCGTGAGTGTCGCAACCATATTGGTAAAACACAGCCTGAACTTCAGAGTGATGTGACGAAATGGCGTCAGGTTGCATTAAGGTATGGCTTTGCACAATTGGGGTTTTCTGACAGACAAGCGCAAGAGTATGCAAACACGGCTTACAAAGCATTCGCCGATGCGCGCAGCAATATTGTGGTTAGTGATGAAGTACTTGAGCTGCTAGCGCAACTTCGCGAAAAATATACCCTCATCGCCATTACTAACGGCAACGTTGAAGTCGACAAATTTAACTTAAAAGGCGAATTTGATTTAGTGCTACAGGCCGGTCCTCACGGTGAAGCTAAACCGAGTCGCGCTTTATTTGATAAAGCCTGCGCGCTGTTAGAAGTAAAGCCAAGTGACATTCTGCATATCGGCGATAGCCTTGATACCGACGTACAGGGTGCGAATAATGCAGGCTGTTATAGTGTTTGGCTCGATAACCAAGATTGTATATACAACTACAAAGGGCTTGCTGATATTGAAATAACTGACATTATGCAGCTGGCGCTTTTAACAAAATAAGAATAAAACAAACACAGGGATTATTTATGGAACAAACAGTGACACACGCCACTAAGGTTATGATCACAGGTGCGACAGGGTTACTTGGCCGTGCCTTACTTACTGAGTTAGCCCCGCATTTTAATGTCGTTGGCACTGGCTTTAGCCGCGCTGAAGGCAACATCATCAAATTAGATTTACATGACCAACAAGCAGTTGCAAACAGCTTAATTGAGCACAAACCACAAATTGTGATCCATGCTGCCGCTGAGCGCAACCCAGATATTTGCAGCAACAAGCCAGAGCAAGCCATCGCGCTGAATGTCGCTGCTTCAAAATTTTTAGCCGAGCAATGTGAAGCCATCGGCGCCAAATTGATTTTAATCAGTACCGACTATGTGTTCGACGGCCAAGATGCTCCCTATTTAGAAAATGCCGCACCGAACCCTCTAAATCTGTATGGACAAAGCAAGCAGCAAGCAGAACAGGCCGTGTTAGCGGTTGCGAAAACCCATAGCGTGATCCGTGTGCCAGTTTTATATGGTGATGTTACGCATTTAGGCGAGTCAGCAGTCACCACACTTGCACAACAACTCAGTGCCACAGTACCATCAAGTCACGACAACTGGGCGATCCGCTACCCAACTCATGTAGCCGATATCGCCATGAGTATTCGTGACTTAGTCCAGCAAGCTGACAAATTAGGTGGTATTTTTCATATTTCTGGCACTCAGAAAATGACTAAGTACCAAATGGCATGCTTAATGGCCGATGCACTTGGCTATGACCGCAGTTTATTGCAGCCATTGGGTCAACCCAACGATGGCACTCCTCGCCCATATAACTGTGCTCTTGAAAATAAACGTTTAAAAGCTATGGGTATTCACTATGAGCGCGGGTTTGCTAGAGCGATCGCTGAGATTATTCGTGCACATATCAATAAATAAACAACCCGATGTCTAAAACACGCCTTGCAAAATATATTGGCCATGCGGGAGTTTGCTCCCGCCGTCAGGCTTCCCGTTTAATTGACTTAGGTGAAGTGACGGTGAATGGCCGACCTGCAAATCACATCGATCACGTTGATGAACTTGATGAGATCATTGTGCAGGGCGAGAAGCTTGAAGGGCCGGCTAAAAAGGTGCTCTACGCTTACCATAAACCTGTTGGGATAGACTGTAAGCTAAAACCTGAAGATCCAAACAGCCTTGTTCATCACCTACCGCAAGGTGAGCGTGTTTACCCAATTGGTCGCTTAGATAAAGACTCTAGAGGTTTGTTACTGCTAACAAACGATGGTGAATTATGCCATCAGTTAATCCACCCAGATCACCATCAAGAAAAAGAATACCTAGTCGAAGTCGATAAGCCCCTTGATGCCGATTTCTGTGCAAAAATGGCAACGGGCGTGCCTGTTGATGGCCAAATCACTCTGCCCTGTGAGGTTTCTTTGGTGAATGAGACCCGCTTTAAAATCATTCTTAAACAAGGGCTAAATCGACAGATCAGAAAAATGGCCAAACATTGTGGTTATAAGGTGATAGATTTATATCGAGTGCGTATTGCCAACTATGTGTTAAACCCAAATGAAGTAAGCGAAAACACCTACCAAGCCATCACCTTAGATGAGTTACTCTAGTCTTTTTTTAAAAGCACACCACGACCATAGCCAAGGCACTGACTAACCCCACCAGCCACACCGATGAACGGGCAATATGCCAGTCAAGGTAATAACATACGCAATAAGCAACACGGGCAATAATGTGGGTGACAGCCAAAGTTTGTGTGGTCTCGTTTATGGTATTCGTGCCCAACACCACTGCTAATGCGACGGCAAATACAGTTAGTGCTTCAAAGCTATTTTGATGGGCAGCCAAAGCGCGAGCACCAAAGCCGGTAAGTTGCGTTTGTTGTGCTCTAGGGTGTCGATTATCGTAACCACCTAATCGATTCATCGCGATGACAACAGGCGCTTTTGCCAAATAAGGCAGTAACATGGCGATAAAAGCGCAAGCGAGTAGCGTAGTCATTTTATTAACTCCAAACTGACAATATTCATAGTTAAAATATTTTTAACTCAAGACAGCACGCTAGCACAAAACGATAGACAAAAAAAAGCCACCTAAGAAGCAGGCGGCGAATTATTTTGTAGCATCTGATACCGAGTATACGCACAAAAATAAAAAATACACTGCGACAGATTGTCGCAGCTTAGTTGCTTGCCATTCGAGCTTCAAAATCTCTATTAAACTTTGTCCTTTCTGAGCTTTATATTTTCAGATGATGCTTTAGATAATAAAAATAAATGCCCAAAATCAGCAATTCGTGATCAATGATTATGATAAATATTCATTATTTAAAAATGCTGACAAAACAAGGAGGTTATTACGATATAGTGTTGTCAAATATAAGCAGTTTTAGACGACGTGAGTGAGCAGCCTTGCTCACTAGATAAATCTATTAACAATAACAACTTGGTACCCTATGACCTGGATCGCTTTCACGCTATTAGCCGCCTTCTCGCAAGCATGGCGTAACGCCTTGCAAAGCAAGCTGAGTAACCATGCGAGTGTCGCAGGTGTCACCCTCGCCCGCTTTTTACTCGCCAGCCCACTCGCAGCACTCTATTTATTTGGTCTTTACCAATGGCAGCCTGCAGAAACACTATCACCGAATAACAGCTTTTTATTTTACGTATTTGCAGCCAGTGTTATGCAAATTGCCGCCACTGCGCTCATGGTGGTGCTCTTTAAGCAAAATAATTACGCCGTCGGCGCAGGACTTGCCAAAAGTGAAGCCTTAGTCGCCGCCATTTTGGGCATGTTGTTCTTTGGCTCTACGTTATCGCTATTAGGCTGGTTAGGTGTTGCAGTCGGTGGCCTAGCTGTGCTGCTTCTGAGTGGTTTTACCTTAAAAAACCTCAACCCCAAAACGGCACTTATTGGCTTAGCCTCGGGCACCGCATTTGCGCTTACTTCTCTTTGGGTACGAGAAGCGAGTATCGCATCAGGTTTGCCTTTTCCACACAGTGCCGCTTGGGTATTACTCTTTGTATTACTCACCCAAACTATTATGTTGTCGGCGTATATCAGCATTAAAGAGTCACACACTTGGCGCACTTTACTGAGCCACAAACCGCTGACTTGTGCGATCAGTTTTACTAGCTGTATTGGCTCCATTGGTTGGTTTAGTGCCATGAGCTTACAACACGTTGCTTATGTGAAAACCCTTGGGCAAGTTGAAGTGTTCTTTACCATCTTGCTGTCGATTTTCTGGTTAAAAGAACCGGTAAAAAAACGCGATGGACTCGGGCTAGCCCTAATCGCCATTGCGGCTATCTTGGTGATGATGACTTAGCCAAACTGCTATTTAAAACGCAAAAAGGCTCATCCATGATGAGCCTTTTTGTTAATAACAAAAAATTAGTCCTTCTTATTCATATTCCAAAGTACGCTTTGCCCTTCGCCCATCATGGTTGTTGGCATTTGGCCATTCCATTGCTGAGCACGCATATAGTCAACTAGGGTTGCGTTATTCTTAATCGCTTCTGCTTTTTTCAGTATTGCCTCGGCTTCTGCTAAACCTTTTAATTTAATGGCTTCAGCTTCGGCTTGGGCTTCTACTTTAATTGCGTATGCTTGGCCGTCCGCTTTTGCTTTGGCCGCATCACGTTGTGCCAGTGCCGTATTCACTTCACGCTGCGCTTCTAACTTTTGACGCTCTAAACGGTGCTTTTCGGCTGCCGCAAGGTTCTTTTCTGTTTGCTTGGTTTCAATAGACTGAATGTACTTTTGCGGAAGCTCTAAGTTTTCGATTTGCGCCGAGTCTAATTTCACCGGATAGTCTTTCATTTCTTCCAGTAGTAACTCTTCGATACGAGCAATGACCTGAGAGCGGTTTTGGATAAGCTCTTCGGCTTTATAGCGTGCTAAAGCATCTTTCGTTGCTGAGCGAAGTTTAGGATCGAGAATACGGTTTTCAAATTGCGTTAAGCCACCATAACTTTTAAATAAATCGAACGCTTCTGCGCGGATCACCGTCCAGTTAATTGAGACCTCTGCGGTTACTGGCATTTGTTCATGAGTCGCGGCACGTAATTTCTCGACATTTTTACGTGTGCGGATCTCTAGCATCTCAACGCTATCGACAATGGGTACCTTGGTATGCAGACCTGGGTTAACTTGCTCGGTCGCTTCACCAAAGCGTTTGATAATACCCACATGCCCTTCGTCGACGGTATAAAACGCACCATTTGCAACAATCAGCAAACCGATTGCCGCCGCAGCACTACCAAACAAGCCCTTTTTCTTAAAAAAGTTTGTGCTGATGTCAGGTAAGTTATTGTATTCCATGCTTCACCTTTTTTAATTTTCGTCCAGTACTGTGCCTATTTATAACACAACAAAGAGATAAAAATATAATCCCTCACTGTTTATGGCTGTGGTGTGAACGTGATTTCATGGGTTAAAACTTGTGGCAATAACGGCGTATTATCGCCTTCAGCATACTCATCAAAGCCACTGCGGTAGAAAGGTGAAAGTGGGTGACCACTTTGTCCACCAGCCACGGTCATAATGGCTTTTTCTAACTCCCCCGGTTTCACAATAAAGCGCTGTGAGGCGCCAAATTCAGGGCGCTGTACCGCCGGCATATAGCTATCACCAAAGCCGTCGTACTTGGGCATATTTAAGAAGTGACTCAATATCGGCAGTTGCTTGCTAAACGGATGTTGAATTTGTAATGCATTCACTTCACCCCATTTCCATGCGGCCATATTTGGTCCAAACTCTGCGGCCAACTTTTGCTTGGCTTGTTCGTAAGCTGCTATTTGCAGCGCTTGCCAATTCTCATGGCCGTGCAGCCAAGATTCTGGCTGGGCGTTGATCAATTGCCAAAGTGCTGGCTCTAAATAATTTTTCAGTGCGCTTAAGCTGCTGCCCGACTTTTTCATGTTGCGCTCAACCGACACAAACACAGTATCAATGAGGCTATCGCGATAATAGCGCACTAAGGTGTAACCCACTGACTCAGCACAAGCACATTGCTGCCAATCATCTAGCCAGCTTAAGTCGACTTGGTACTTAAACTGGGTTTCGGTGTCTTGTCGTAATAGCGACGATAATTGCTTATGCCATGGCGTTAAGAAACGCGCTTCATTATCGAGCTGAATGGCATAAAAATCTTTTTCGCTAAATTGTGACTTCTCTAATAATCGATCTCTGATCTGTACTGAACGCGCACCCAAAGCATAACCGCCATCACCAAAACGCTGATGAGCAACAGCCGAGACCACACGAGAGTTACCGGTCCAGAGTTTACCGCTTTGCGGATTCACCACTTGTGGGCGCTGCACTTCATTGAATTGCCAAAGCTTGGCGTAGTGCTCACTTGGTTGTGCTATGTCTACAGGGTTCGTTCTAGCAGGAACTGCACCCATTGGTTTCCACGCAGCATTACCTTGGTCGTCTACCACCATTAAATTTTGTACTGGAATACCCACATGCGGCGCCAGTGCGACGGCTTCTTCAACTGATTTTGTACGCTCAAACCTAAGTAATTCTAGGTTTACTGCATAAGACTGGTGTGCTACCCAGCTCAGTGCATATTGCTGACCTTGAATTTCTTTCACCGGGCCATAATCAGACATGGTCAGCTCATATACTGCATGTTCACCGTTTGGTAATACAATACGCTCGTTTACTTGCCATGTTTTATCTTGGGCTGTTAAAGCTATCCAATCCGCTGTATCTAAATAACCGTTAGTGAAACCCCATGCAATGTGATCATTACTGCCGACGACGACCGCTGGTGTGCCCGGTAACGTCACCCCTGTCACTTGATATTTTTCACCTTGGTGGCGATAGTTTAACTGTGCGCGATACCAAATTGATGGCACATTCAAACCTAAATGCATGTCGTCCGACAACATGGCTTTACCGCTCTTGGTTAGCGCACCTGTTACTGCCCAGTTGTTACTGCCGTAGTGGTCTTGCTCTTTGATATGCGTTACTTGCGATATTGCTTCAAGTCTAATCGGCTCAGGAATCGTGACGCGACCTTGTGGTAATTTTGAGCCGTCGAGTGCCGCCTGATACTGACTTGGCTGCAAAATAAATGCTCGCATTTGCCCACCATACAATTTATCTAAGTGAACTAGTGCCTCATCTCTAAAATAGGTGCCCGCTTGTAAATCGAGATACATGCTAAAAATTACCAGTAAGCTATCTTCGCTTAACCAAGGTTTCGCCTCTGCGCCACTTAACAGGTATTCGAAGCTTGCTACGCCTGCCTGACTTCTACCTTCGTTAACCCCTTGGGTGTAAGTTGCCAGTAGTTGCTGATCGGCTTCGGGTAATAATTTAAGAATTTCTTGGCTGCGAGTACGTAACTGATGAAAACGCATTTTTTTATCGAGCTCGAGCGCGCCTTTGCCAAATAACTCACTTAACTCTCCCGCAGCGTTGCGGCGTAATAAATCCATTTGAAAGAAGCGGTCTTGGCCATGGGCAAAACCCAGTGCATAGGCGGCATCTTGGCGGGTTTTCGCAGTGATGACTGCTTGCCCTAATGTATCTCTTGCCAATGTGACGGGCTTTGAAATGGCATCAGAAGTGCCTTTACCGTCTAATGCCGGTAGGCTGAGCGATAGCAAGCCATATAAGCCTGCGGTAAGAATTAAAATGAGGATCAACAACCCAGATAATCCACGCTTGAGCCAACTTAACATTGCGGTATCTCCTTGTGCTTTATTATTATTTTAGCCATAAATAAGTGACGCTATTGTGTCAGCGAAACTGCATTATGTTCATGTTATACCCAGCTTTTCAATCTTGTTCCTCTCTGATAACCAACTAAATCAATTCTTTATCTATTCTTATACCAATCCTCTTAATTAAGTGATCTATTTTGAGGCAAGGAAAATTGTTGATAGCGAGGCTAAAATTTTGCTATTTAGTTGTTCTAAATAAGAAATTTTTAACGAAGCTAGCGTCAGTTTTAGTACCTCAAAAATGATTAAGTATTATTGAGGCTTGGTATTACTGGTATATTAATTTGCCTTAACGTACATTTGAGAAATAGCCTAATTAAGGAGCTTGGCGATGGAACTAAATCAAATTGAACAACGTATTATTGGTGTGTTGCTAGAAAAAGAAATCACCACCCCTGACCAATACCCTCTATCCTTAAATTCTCTTACAACGGGTTGCAATCAAAAATCGAATCGCGAGCCTGTCTTAGAGTTAAGCGAAGCAGAAGTCTTAGATGCCATTGATGGATTAATTGCTAAAAGAATTGTGGTTCGAGATGAGGCTGTTTCAGGTCGAGTCGACAAATATCGCCATCGTTTCTGCAATACCGAATTCGGCGACTTACAGTTTAGCGAACAACAACTTGCGATAGTGTGTGTATTGTTATTACGTGGCCCACAAACACCTGGCGAGCTTCGCAGTCGCACTAACCGCCTAGCTAACTTTGCTCAAGTCAGTGAAGTGGAACAAGTATTACAAGATCTCCAGCAGCAAAGCCTTACACAGCAACTGCCAAGGCAACCGGGCAAACGCGAAAGCCGTTATCAACACCTGTTTATATCGAGCACAGAAGCGGAGCTGGCCAGTGCAGGGGCTGAGCCATTGGCTGAGTCAGACCTGAATAGCTTATTAGAAGAAGTGCAGCAACTTAAGCAAGAATTAGCCAAGATAAAACAGCATTTAGGGCTTTAAATGTAAGAAATAGCGCTTTAAATTTAGCAAATATCACAACATAATAGAGCTTGCACTCAATAAACCAGAACTCACAGAGGAATCATCATGCGCCAAGCCATTTTAGCCGAAATGCGCGTTCAGCCTAACATCGACGTCGACTTTGAAATCACCCGTCGCGTTAACTTCATCAAACAACGTCTTGTCAGTGCACATTGTAAGTCACTGGTATTGGGTATTAGTGGTGGCGTAGATTCTTCAACTTGTGGTCGCTTATGTCAGCTTGCCGTTAACGAGCTTAATAATGAGTTAAACACCACTGAGTATCAGTTTATTGCGATGCGCTTACCTTACGGCATGCAAGCGGATGAAGACGAAGCGCAATTAGCCCTTGAGTTTATCAAGCCAAGCAAGCGTCTAACTGTGAATATTAAGGATGCGGCAGATGCATTGCATGCTCAAGCCCTACTGGCGATGTCTGATAGCGATACCGCTTTACCTAGTGACGGCCATGTGGACTTTGTAAAAGGTAATGTGAAAGCTCGTCAGCGTATGGTTGCGCAATATGAGATTGCCGGTCTTACGCAAGGTTTAGTGGTTGGTACTGATCACAGCGCTGAGAACATTACTGGCTTCTATACTAAGTTTGGTGACGGTGCCTGTGACCTTGCGCCTTTATTTGGCCTATCTAAACGCCAAGTTCGCGCATTAGCCAGCAAGCTTGGCGCACCAGCTGCTTTAGTAGAAAAAGCACCGACAGCCGATCTTGAATGTGATAAGCCAGGCCTTAAAGACGAAGACGCATTAGGGTTGAGCTACGAGCAAATTGATGATTTCTTGGAAGGCAAAGACGTAGACGCTGAAGTCGCTGACAAGCTGATTGCGATTTACCTACGCACGCAGCATAAGCGACAGCCTATTCCTACGGTTTACGACGAAGTATAAGTAACCTGAGCTCAGGTAAGTTCGTTTTTTTAGGCAATGTAGAAAACTTGGTTATGAGCTGACTAGCTCATAACCCGTCATACCAGCCTCGAGCACAATTAAACTCAGCAAAAACATTACAACATAACCCACTTTTACTTTCGCACATACATATGCCCCAAGTGGTGCGCCAATTACCACCACAGGAATAGCGGCAAGCAAATAGCTATGAATTTCTGGTGTGATCTGCTGTAAATAACCCACATTAATAAGACTGCCGATCACTGAGGTGAACGCCATCACTAAAACCGATGTCGCCGTCGCTTTTTTCACATCGGCTTTATAACAAAGTAATAACAGCGCAAATAATGCGATATCAGCCCCAGAGCCCACCAAGCCACTAGCAAGCCCACCAATAAAAGCCACCAGCATTAAGCGCTGTGGATGAGGGTGAATATTATCAATACTTTGTTCATGATGTGCTTTGCGCCACCACCTAACCAGCATGGTCACGGAAAAGCATAGCAACAACACACTAAATACCGATTTGACCCACAATCTAGGCACAACCGGAGCAACATACAATAAGCTTAAAATAACGCCAAGTGACGCCATTGGCAGCGCAAGCAGCACCACATTGCGATAATAAGGAATGCCGCGACAGATAATGGTTAAACTCGCCGCTGTCATGCCAAAGCTTTGTATCGCCAAAGAAAACACTTTGGCTGTGGCCGGTTCAATATCAAGTAGCTTAGTCATGATCGGAAATGCCACCGCACCACCTCCCAAGGCTGTACCACCTGCTACGAAAGACCCTAACGCCATAGTTAAGGCAATCTCAAGTTCTTGATAAACCTGCATGAGCGCAGGCTTTGCGCCTTGTAACAATAACAAGGTGGCATAAACTCCGGCAGTAAACCAAAACGGCCAAACTGACTTTCGCGTAACTCTTGCTAACATCCGCCCCCCCATAGACAGCGCTGTCAATTATACCCAAGTTGTGCATATTAAGTTCATATTTTTAGGAGCGTTCTTCTATGTTCCTGCAAGCGCTTGATCGATAAAAATAAAAAAAGCGTATACACTGGTTAAATAGAAAAAGTTTAACAACATAGATAGGTCTTACATGACAGCACCCATACTGATTACCGGCGGCGCACAGCGCATTGGCTTAGCACTCACAGAACACTTTGTTGCTCAAGCTCAGCCAGTAATAATGACTTATCGCACCCGTCACGCATGTATTGATGAACTCGAAGCCCAAGGCGTTACTTGTATTCAATGCGATTTCGATAAGCCTGATGCCGAAACAGGGTTGGTTAATAAAGTAACCTCAATCACTCCCAGCCTTCGTGCTGTGATCCACAACGCATCAAGCTGGGATTGCGAGGCCAGTTGCGACGACTATGCCAACCTCTTTGACCACATGATGCACATTCATGCCAAAGTGCCTTACTTATTGAACATGGCTCTGAGCCCGCTGTTACAAAACTCTGGCGACATTACCGATATCATTCACCTAACCGATTATGTGGTTGAGACAGGCAGCCCGAAGCATATTGCCTATGCTGCAAGCAAAGCGGCTTTAGACAACTTAACTAAGTCTTTCTCAGCGAAGTTTGCACCGAGTATTAAGGTAAACTCTATTGCGCCGAGTTTGATCATTTTTAATGAGCATGACGACGACGCGTATAAAGCAAAAACATTGAAAAAATCCCTGATGGGCATAGAGCCAGGCTGCCGTGAGATTATCAATAGCGTTGAGCTATTATTAAGCAGTAACTACATCACAGGCCGTACCCTAGCAGTTGATGGTGGACGCCACTTAAAATAAAGAGATAGATTATGCATGACGATTTAAAGAAAAGTTATCACGAAATCTTAACTGCAGTAGGTGAAAACCCTGAGCGAGAAGGTTTATTAGACACCCCAAAACGCGCCGCCAAAGCAATGGAGTTTTTAACCAAAGGCTATCGTGAAACGCTAGATGAGATAACCAATAATGCCGTGTTTAGCTCAGATGCCGATGACATGGTGCTCATTCAAGATATCGAGCTTTATTCAATGTGTGAGCACCACTTACTTCCCTTTGTAGGTAAGTGCCATATTGCTTATATCCCTAATGGTAAAGTACTCGGCCTGTCTAAGTTTGCGCGCATTGTTGATATGTTCGCACGGCGCTTTCAAATACAGGAGCAGCTTACTCACCAAATCGCCAAAGCAGTTGAAGAAGTGACGGGCGCAAAAGGCGTCGGCGTCATTGTTGAAGCAAAACACATGTGCATGATGATGCGCGGCGTTGAAAAACAAAACTCAAAAATGCGTACTTCGGTGATGCTGGGTAACTTTAGGCACGACCCAAAAACTCGTAATGAGTTTTTACAGCTAGTAAAAAACTAAGGAGCAGTGAATGCAAAACGCGATTATTAACATCACCAACTTAAGATTGCGCACTTATATTGGTTTTAACCAAGAAGAGCGTGAGAAAAAACAAGATGTGGTACTGAATATTGAAATTCATTACCCCGCTGATAGTGCGTGTATCAATGGCGATGTTGTAGAACATGCACTTAACTATAAAACCATCACCAAAGCGGTAATAAGCCAAGTCGAAACTGGCCACTTTTTACTACTTGAAAAACTGGTTGCTGACATTTTAGAGATCTGTCACGAACATGAATCAGTCACTTATGCAAAAGTGCGTGTCGATAAGCCCCATGCGCTGCGCTTTGCAGATTCAGTCTCTTTGACATTAGATTGGCGTAAGAGCTAGCTGCAATATTACTTGTGATTGCGGCTATATCAGCCGCTCTATTCCCAATGCAACCGCAATAATAAAGCCATAGCGTAACGCTTTACCGATACTCACCAGTAACACAAACAGTGAAAGCCTAACTTTAAAAACACCACCCAGTAACGTGAGTGGATCGCCGACTATCGGCAGCCAAGCAAACAGCAAGCTATACACGCCATATTTATCAAATACTTGTTGGCCTTTTGCGATTTGCTTCGCATTAATCGGGAACCAGCGCCTATCTTGAAACGCCATCATTTTTAAGCCCAGCCAATAATTGACGCAACTACCCAATACATTACCCACAGTTGCTGATAGCCAAAGTAACCAGAGTAAACCTTGCTGCTTGACCACCAGCCCTGAAAGCACCACTTCAGACGAACCGGGTAATAGCGTGGCTGATAAAAATGCTGAGGCAAACAGACTAAGATAAATCCACATTCAATAAAGCGTTCATGTCATGACGTATAGCGTTGCATTATCCTATCAAATAGCGGTTAATGTAACCGTGAAAACCGAGTAACTACTTACTCGTTGCAGATAATAAAATAACAACAAGGATTTAAACCTCATGTTCCAATACTTTAAAAAAAGCGTATTAATTGCATCAATTGCGCTGACCTTAAATGGCTGCGCCGCAACACAAAACATTGAGTCTCATCCTAAGGGATATGAAACCTATGTAGTGCAAGGTGATGATTTTAAACACACCCGCTTTACCGATATTAACGGTAACTCAGTCACCTTAAACGATAAAAAGAAATTGGTTATATTATTTGCAACTTGGTGCTCAGACTCAATACGTACGTTGCGTGAGCTAAAAGCCTCACCACTTATTGCCAATCAAGATATACAAATTATTGGTATTGGCCGCGAAGAAAACACTGAATCAATGGCTAAGTTCAATCAAGAGTTTGAGTTACCTTTTGCCCTAGTAGCCGATCCAGAGCGCGGCATTTATAAGCACTACGCAAACAAAGGCATTCCACGTTTAATTTTACTTGATGAAAAAAATAAAGTAGTGAAAACATTGATTGGCGAACAAGCCAATGTGATTGAGAAAGTCATTTGGTAATGAGTTAAAAGCGTCAATAGCCAATAGTTGATTTACACGAAACGCTCTCAATAAAGAGGTTATATGTCACAAGATCCAGTTCACATTCTAACAATTGCTAAAGTTATTCAAACTGCGGTTGCGCCGGTTTTCTTGATTACAGGTATTGCCGCAACGCTTGGCGTTTTATCTAACCGTTTAGCACGTATTACCGACAGAGCAAGACTACTAGACAGAAAACTGAATAACAGCCAAGACGACTCTCTAGCATCTTCTCTTACTCAAGAAATGCGTGCATTACTTAAACGCTCTCGCTGTATTCACATCGCTTTTAGCATGAGTGTTCTCAGCGCCCTGCTCGTCTGCGCCGTGGTTATGATGATGTTTATCTCGCATCTATACACTATGCCGCTGAGTGTCACTATTTCTAGTTGTTTCATTGGTGCGATGATTTTATTGATTGGCGCGTTCTTAGCGCTGCTTGCCGAAGTATTTTTAGCGACACGCAGTATGCGCAGAGGAATGATTTTTAAAGATATTCAATAATACTCAATCATTTTGAGGGACTAAAACTGACGCTAACTTCGTTAAAAATTTCTTATTTAGAACAACTAAATAGCAAAATTTCCGCCTCGTTATCGACTAGTTTTTCTTACCTCAAAATATACCGCTTAATTAAGAAGATTGGTATAACGAGTTGGCTAAAATAACCCCTCTCGCTGAATGGAATCACATTCGGTAGCACCGACTTTATGTCGGGTTTAGAGAATTAATGAGTTTAAAAATACAATAAAAAAACCCAGTCAAATTAAAGACTGGGTTTTTATTTTTAGCTAAAAAATTTAGCCAGCTAATTTATTTGCATTACTTCTGCTTACGACGGCGAAGTGCTGCAAATGGTGCTGCTAGAAGCGCTAACCAAGCTAGTGAACCAGAAGAATCATCCTTCGGCTCATACTTGCTAACTCTTACTTCAACCGTTTCAGCATCAGAGTGATTACCACGTGCATCAATAGCTGTTACAGTGAATGTAATCTTACGATCATACTCATAATCCAGTGTAGCTGTAGTTGTAATGACACCTTCTGCATTTACTGCAACTAGACCAGTACCAGAAACTTCAAATCTTACAATGTCGTTGTCGCTATCAGCAAACTGTAATTGACCAATCTGATAACCAACACTTACATTCTCTTGTACAGAGAACTGCTGGAATGCTTCGATTGTTGGTACATTTTCAGATTCATCTTCAATGATAACAATCTTTACATTTGTGCTTTCAGACTTATTACCATCAGCATCAACAGCAATTACTGCCAGCATTACTTCAGCTGCTTGGTCAAAGTCAACTTCGCCTTTGACTACAATTGAACCATCTGCTTCGATAGCAAAAACATCAGAGCCTGATACTTCAAAGCTTTCAAGGTTACCATCCTGATCCATTACTGATAGTTGACCTACAACAGTATCCATTGCTGCATTTTCGTTAACTTCAAACATCTGCTCAGCTGCAATCATTGGCGTTTGCTCAGCGACTGTGTCTACAGCATTTTGAACGTTGATGTAAATTACAGTTTCTTCTGAAACATTACCTGCCACATCAATAGCAACAACTTTCAGTTCTACCTCAGTGATACCTTGGTCATAGTCTAAGAATGCGCCATTTGCTACAACAATTTCGCCTTCTTTAGTGATGTTAATACCTTCGTTAGACTGGCTTCGAACAAAGTACTCAGATAGCTCTAGTGCACCTTCTTGCTCAACCAGTGAAAGTTGGCCAATCACAGTACCATTTTCCGCATCTTCACTGACATCAAAAGACATAGCATCGATTACAGGAACTATTACTTTGCTTTGCTCATCAAGTACAGCTTGATCAACAACAGCAACTGCTTTTTGTAGATCTGTTCGACTCAGTACAAATGGGCTATCACTTTGAATAGTTACCTTGCCACCGGCAACGATTTTACTAACATCTTCACCTTCCATATCTTCCATTGAAACGCGAGAAGATTGATAGGTAACTGTGCCAGCTAAAGTATCAGTTGTTAATAACGGACCGCCTAAAGAATAACCGTTGTCAGGACCAACCGTTGCGGTTACGCGAATATTTTGACCTACAGGACTTACAACTGTTGGCGTACCATTAACATCAACAGTTTGATCACCAAACCCAACAAAGAAGTCACATGATGAGTAAGTGATGGTGTCTGAACCCACTTCATGGTGGATATCAACATAATAACGCCAGCTGATTGAGCCATCAGGGTTCACCGCTCCTGAAACACCTCTCATACTACCAGTTACACCAGTACCTCTGCTGTTAAAGTCAGTGAAGTTATAGAATACCCAGTCATCCATACCATCGTTATTGATATCAAAGTGGATACCATAGTCACCTTTTCTTAGATGCTGCACTGGATCACGTAGCTGCATTGTTGCTGTAATTACACGACCACCGCCAGGACAACTAGTAATACCACCGTAAACGTTCATTGAAGTAGAAATAATATCCATCGCCAACGAATGCTCAGGGTCTTCTGATGCAATTAGATTATCAGCATTTAGTTCGATATCATGTGCGCTTGTATTATATACAACTAGCTGCTTTTCACCTTCAACGAATTCATACTTCATTTCAAGCGTTTCTAACGCTTTAGGCATCGCATGGAATACTAAATGTAGATCATGATCTTCACTAGATGAGATATCATTAAATACGATTGCACCATCATATTCAATCGCCGTTAAAGCATCGCGTCGTTGTTGATATTCAGCATCACGACGAGCTGCAAACTCAGCATCTGTCTCAGACGATAGTCTTCTCATTGTTGTGCTTTCAAATGCCCACTCTTTTAACTTCGTAGGGTCGATATTCAAAGTTGCATCAAAAGAAATTGTTTGACCAGCTGGCACAGTAATTTCTTCAGGAAGATCCCAAGAGAATGCGCCTGTTTCACTATCATCTGCATAACGTGCTTCAGCGCGAAGGCTATAAGTTTTCGCCTCTGAAGAGAAGTTCTTCACTTGTACTGATTTTGTATAAGTTGACGCTTCAGTTACCTGTAGTAAACCAAATGAAAGTGCAGCTTGGTTGGTGTCAAAATCTGCATGATGTACCCACGCAGCCACAGGAGATTCAATTGCTTTATTTACATCAACTAGACCAGCACCGATACGGCTGATTGGCGCTAATTTAGCTTCTTCATTCAGTGCTAACGCTTCTTCATAAACATTCAGGTCAGCAGTATTCATTAATACAGCTTTTACTTCTTCTGCATTCATGTATGGACGCGCATCACGTACAAGCGCTACTGCACCGGCAACGATAGGGCCTGAGAATGAAGTACCTGAGTTTTTCATTGTTGACGTGCCGATTGCGGCTGCGTCATTTTCAACTGAACCAGGTTTTGCAAGTACAATTGCTGAACCTGGCGCCGTAATTTCTGGTTTTAATAGACCATCCATTGAAGGGCCACGCGATGAGAAACCTGCAACCGCATTACCAGCAATATTTGTTTCTACAATTTCAGCTTTAAGATCAAATGATCTACCATTTGCAATCGCATCTTTAATGATTTGGCCATCTTCAAGTGACAGCATGAAAGAACGAATAGTAACCGCTTCCGCACCTGGTGATGCAGCCATACCAAATGCACCGTCATTAGCCTTGTTATTAACAATGATAACAAAACTTGCACCCGCTTTTTGAGCGTTTAGTACTTTATCAGAGAAGCCACAGTTGCCACGGTCTATTAGTACAACTTTACCAGTAAAGTCCGTACCTTCAGCGAATTCAACACATGCTTCTTGGTTTGCGTCAGGGTAGATAAACTCTTTACCTTCGCTTGAAAAGTTAAGTGAGCCTGACTCACCAAATGATGCTGTTCCAAATGCCACAGCACTACCGTTTAACGACGCTTCACTTTTAGTTGTCACAATCTGCTCAACTGGGTGAGTCATTGCACCAACTGAAAGCGCATTTGGTGTTGTGCTTGGACCACCTACGATGAATGGATGATCAGCATCGTTACCCGCAGAAATAACTAAATTAGTGCCTAGTTTAACCGCTTTGTGAATTAGGTATTGCGTGCCACTTTGCGTATGCGTTGAACCATAATCACCACCTAGTGACATGTTAATAACGTCAACACGATCACTGATGTTACCATCACCATTTGGATCCATTGCTTTTTCAAGTGCTAAGATTTGTGCTGCACCTGAACAGTTTTGTGTTCTATCACCACACACAGTGTAAGCGTATAGTTCAACACCTGGAGCAATACCCGTCACCGAGTGCGCTACATTAGTACCATGATTAGTCGCATTTGGCGTGCCAGTTGTAGCATCAAAACGAGGGTCATTTTCGATCGGATCTTCATCACCACGGAATGCATCATAACCACCAATAACTTGCCCTTGCGGCCATGTTACTGAACTCTGATCTTCAGCAGCTGCGATATAAGCATCAAGCGTGCCTTCACCGCCTAAAATTTTGTGTGTGTAATCAATACCTGTATCTAGTACAGCTACAGTTTGCGAACTTCCTGTAAAACCTTTTTCATTATTAACGACGTCAGCCGAAATGTATTTATTTACATCAGCAACCTGAAGTTCGTTATCAAGTACAGGTAAAACTCTGTCAACTAACGGATGATTTTGTAATGACTCTAAAGCAACCTCATCAGCATCAACAATCAAGGTAGCAGCCAAGATCTTCGTTTTGGCAATCACTTTTGCACCAGGGTCAAAACTTGAAAGTGATGATAAGACTTGCGCTTGCACTTCTTCAATCGAAATTGCAGCTTGCTGCGCTGCCGCTACTGAGTATCGACCTTGTTCTAATAAATCAGACGCACTTTCAGCTTTTAATACAATCATATAAGCTGCTACTTCATCTTGCTTTTCAGCTGTAAATTCAACTGAATTAGCAATCATGCTATGACGTTCTTCTAGTAGAGCTTTTGTGTCGATTGCTGATGCATTTGCTGCAAACAACACTCCTGAAACAGCAGAAGCAACTGCTGTAGCTTTGATAAATTGATTAGACATAACTACCCTTCATTCTTGTTTTGCTTATTTTATAAGTGGACACAATTATTAAAATGTTTCCATTGCTACAACAATACATTAATCCAATCAAAACATTTACAGGTACATAGGTAATAAGTAGAGCAAAAAGACTAGCAACATCAAAAAAAACCCAACATTTCATAAGCTTAAACAGTGACAAAAAATGGTAAATAAACGTAAACAAAAGGTACACAAAGTTAATTTAGTCGCGTTTCTTTGTGTTTTTTTAACATATTTAACCACTCATCATGTTCGACTTGCGTTTTTATGTTGTTTTACGTAAAAAGAATTGATTCTAATTTTTTGGGGCAAATCATGAAAAAGACTCTTCTTTTAGCAGCGGCTTTAGCTGGTGCATTTTCTTTACAAGCAAATGCACAATCTATGTTTGAAAAACCAGAAGACGCGATTGAATATCGCAAAGCAACCTTTCAGCTTATTCGTTATCAAATTGGCGATATGGGTGACATGTTAAAAGGTAAAGTACCTTTTGATGCACAACGCTTTCAACAGCGAGCTGATAATGCCGCTGCTCTTTCAAATATGCCATGGGAAGCATTTACTGCTGATTCACAAAAAGGCGATACCGGCGCTTTACCCGCTATTTGGTCTGACCGTGCAACGTTTGACAAGAAAGCGGAACAATTTGCAAAGTATGCTAAGGCACTTGCTGTAGCAGCTCAATCAGGGGATAAAAAAGAAATCGGCCCTGCATTTAGAAATTGGGCTAAAGGTTGTAAGGATTGCCACAAGTCATTTAAAGACTGATAAAAAGCACGGAATACTTAATTAGCTAAGTATTCCGTACTTCCTTTAAAATTAAAACTTATAACTAAACGTAACACGCCAAACTTTATCAGTTACGTTTAGTGGTAACCCGCTTTTATATCTATAACTCAACCAACTATCTGAATATAACCATTCTATACCAAGCTTCCAGTTATCATTTATAGAACGATCGATATGTAACGTTAGCGCTTGGTTGTCACTCGAATTTGGGTCAAAAACCCAATGATCCTTATCAATAACCTTTGACTTTTCAAAGCGGGCCGAGAATCGATATGCCGTCCATTTATGGCTTAGTAAAGCAAACCAGCTACGAAAGTCATTATCTACCCCTCTACCTGGGCCCATTGCCGTTGAGCCTGACATTGCTTGCATTACAAGATGCGTTTGACTGGACAGCTTACTTTTCCAAGCTACTGATAAAAAGCTGGTATCCCAAGCATACTGACCAATCGATTCATTTATCGCAGCAGGGTCACCATTATTGTCATACCAGTAAACTCTGAGGCTATGCTTTTTCAAATACGCTAAGTGCGCACCTGCATAAAAGCCAAAGCGACCATCTATTTCATGAAACGGGTCTGAATACTGAAATTGTTTCGAGAGTTGTGGCTTTTGTAGTGAATACAGAGATGCAAAACCTATTCGTTCATTTAGATGTGTTTGTCTATCATGAGGAAGTAAACCTCGCCAAGCAATCAAAGTTCCTGCCGGGTCATTACCCTTAAAAATAGCTGTGTGAAAACTTAAATCGTACTTACTTCTGAACCTTCTTGCCGGACGCTTTATCGTTAATTCTGTGCCAATAGCTCTAATCTCTTCACCTAACCAAGCATTCAAAGCAGAATAGTTATATGTATAAGGCGAAGACCAAGCAAACCCCGTATTTTCAAGAGACATTTTTGGATAAAAAGCACCTATTTTTGCTGATACTTGATACCCCTTAGCAATCGGCTGATACTGAAGATAGGCTTCGGTAAAGCCTAAAGTGACTTTGGGCTCAGGAACGTATTGTGCCACACCAAAGAGAGACCAACTATTTGCAAAGTCTATTCGACCTGTTAAAGCTGCTCGAGATATTGAGAGTTTATCATTGTGTTTACCAAATCGAGTTGTGCCCCAGCCCTTATCTAACCAACTCACGGAATCTGAGCCAGAATCATAACTTGCGTCTATCTGGCCCTCAATTTTTGTTTGGATATTGCTTGCAGTCGCTGTTGAAGAGAAGTTTAAAACTATCAACACAAAAATAAATTTATTCATAACCATCACTTTCATCAACTGCAAAATCGAAAGCTTCCATAAGAGATTGCTTTACTTTATAGGTTTCTTTTTGAGAATGAGAACTAAGGTGTACTTCTATTTGCTCACTTGCCTCTAGCTTTTCAAAACGTTCATGCCAAACATGTAATTGTGCTTTACCAATTTGGGAGGGAGATAATGCAATATTTGCTCGACCTTGCTTGTCTGTCAGCGCGTAGTAGCCAGAATCGACAACCAATATATAACCTAACATCCAGTCGTGAATGTTACACCCTAACTCCACAACACCATTATTCTCGAAGACAATTTCTGATTTAGGCGTTTCTTTATATAATTTTAATTCAAATGGCTTTGGTTTCGAGAAAGAGTAAACGTGATGCAAGATAGAATCGAAGTTAGGAAATTCAATTTTTGCGCCAGTTGGTACAACCAAGATATGGGGTGTAAAAGCTCTGTCTTTTTGCCCCATACTAAACATATCAGAAACTTGCTCTGCTTTCGGCCTATATAAATCGCCTTCAAGCCACACAACAGCATTACTAAGAGGGTTTCCAGCATTATCTTTGACCTTAACTTCAAATGCCTGAGAGTGTGTTACAAAGCATAAAGCTAAGCTAACGAGAAACTTCAGTTTGCTGTATTTCATCTAAATGTTCCATATTTTTGAGTGCTTATACCCATAGTGTATAGCAGCCTCTAACTATATAAATTAAGCATACACACAGATGACCGAGTTATTAATTTTTATTATTCAATAAAAGTGAAAATATGGTGCAAAGTTAATGACAGCGAGCAAAGCGAATGCATTTACTTTGCGCAAGAAAGGTGTAAAAGACTAGCGACAGTGAACCCGCTCTTTTTACGCAAGGTGAAATAAGCTAGTTTAGCTAGAGTTGAGGGTGTAGTTATTTACTCG
>NZ_BTGK01000013.1:0-101353 GCF_042848605.1 Pseudoalteromonas sp. MTN2-4 | reverse complement strand
AGGTTTATAACAGCTTATTCTCTCCCAAATTGCCTGAATAAATACCGACAAAACGGGCTATATTACATGTCCCAATATTCACACAAGAAAAGTTCATTGTAAACATGAGTTTAGAATGTCCAATTTTATACAGTTGTGAAAATTGGACAAAACGCGCTGTAATAATGTTATGCGTCAAAAATAAAACTCTGTATATAAAAACAGTGTTTTATTTTGCTCTTTTTGTGAGGTAGTTAAATTGATATGAGTGCATCATGATTGAAGGCTGAGAGTCTAAACAAACTTGCAAAGTAAACTTGATTAGATATCTAAACTCTCTTGCACACGTATTTTAGCTGCCACAAAATCTACATGTGCAACATACATCAAACTCGATATTTTACGAATGATGTGATCTTCATAATCATCTAAATGACCATCTGCAAAAGCAACATGCCATAACAACTCGATCACTTCCATACGTTCTTCGTAGCTTGTTTTCGCATTCACTTCTTTTACAAATTGGTGCAAATCTAGCGCAGCTTCAACCATAGGTCTTACTTTATCTATCAGAACTTTAACCTGGCTTTCATCTAGCTCACACTGTGTTTTTAAAATTTCGGCAATCTTATCGAGTTCCGATTGCTCAATTTTGCTGTCAGCGCGCATGACTTCAACTAACAGAGCTGCAAGCCCTGTATTAAAGTCAATTGAATTCTCAGGCTTGTTGGTTTGCTGTAATTCATTACTGAAATCAGCTAATAATGCTTTAAGCTTTTTAAACACAATTATGTCTCTTCTTGCTCTATATAGTTTGATTATATCTTTGTTCTTCAGATTATATCGACTCATAAACATTTTCTTACAGTATTTAGGTACTCAATAAAATACACTCCTCATACTAATATTAATAAATACATGGATGCATATGAAAACGCTTATCACGACACTACTACTAACACTTTTAATGGGATGCGTTTACGTCCCAGAAAACACACATAGCTATGATGAAAAATGTAATGTCATGCGTAAAAAGAAGGTATTAGCACTAGAAGAAGCAATCCCTATGGCAAATTGCTCAAACGAGGCATGTGCGCTATTAATGGCTAGTTATGGTGTAGTGACTGCGGCGAGCTTTGTGGTATCAGGTAGTATTGTGGTTATTTCTAATACCGTGTATTGGCTCGAAAAGCCCTCTGATTGCAAACCAGAGGAAACAAACATCAACTAAACTAAAATCGAGTTAACTTGGGAAAAGCACCTGAACAACTAAGCCCGTTTTCCCATCACCTCGGTTATGCAAACTTAGTTGACCATGATGGGCTTCTGCGATTTCTCGACAAAGCGCAAGCCCCAAGCCACTTCCACTTGCTTTGGTTGAATAAAAAGGTACAAGGGCATTCGCCATAACCGCTTCACTCATACCTTTGCCTGCATCGCTCACTCTAAGTAATGTAACTTGAGATTTAGCTTCAATTTTTACTTTAATCTGTTCAGCTTCTGAGCCCGATTCGTGTGCATTTTTAAGCAAATTAATAAGAAGCTGCTCTAGCTGAACTCTGTCTGCAAGGCATTCAACGTTTGGGATATCCCCTTCAATACTAAAAGCCCACTCTTGCTTAACACTGTTCAATAAACTCGACCAATCAATTACTTCGAGTTTTGGTTGAGGCAATTTGGCAAACTTGCCGTAACCTTGAACAAACTCGTTCAGGTGATTTATGCGCTCTTGCATGGTCGAAAATACCCGCCCTAGCCTTGGTTCATCGAGGTTTTGCGTCAGTATTTTTCCACTGTGCAGCATAGATGACATAGGACCCAATGAATTATTCAGCTCATGACTGATGATGCGTATCACCTTCTTCCATACTGCCACTTCTTGACGACTCAGTTCACGAGTAAGCTGTTTAAAAATATATAAACGGTGGCTATGGTTATTTAACAAGAACTGTCCGGTTGAAAGGTGCCAAGTCTGGGCTTCGTCATCTTGCTTTAATTGACTATCATTTGAATGAGCGCGCTTTAGATGAAATAGTCCATCTCTGCCTGCTTCCATCGCATTTTGAATTTGCTCACTGCCAAAAGCATAGAGTTCATTGCGAGTTAGACCTTCAAGTTTCTGCTCACTATTAAATAACAGTTTGGCACTGTTATTACTGAAGACCACATGGTTATTGCTGTCTATCAAAACTAGAGCTTGCGGAGAAGACTGCAACACTTTATCTAGCATCAATTCACGCTGATAAATCCATTGTTTCTCTTGTCTAAGCTGCTCGGCGGTTTGGTTATAAGTAAGACACAATCGCCCTAGTTCATCGTATTCACTGTATGCAAGCAAGCTCGAAAACTCACCGTCTTTGAAGTTCAACAAGCCCGTTTCTAACGCTTTAATGCCTGAGTTAATCGGTTGAGTAATTAGACCACTCACAAACCAAGCGAGAACAACGGCCAAACCCAAACTAATCAGGCTGAGTGTACTTGATGCGCCAAGCACAAGTAGTACGGGCACTAACGCCAAGACCACACTTAAAATTGTAGCTAACTGCAATTTATGTCTAGTACTGAGATTGGCTGTGAGTGATTTCATAAAAGTTAACGTTTTAATTTTATTAGTAGTCGATATCGAATTTTTGTAAGCGTCTATATAGCGCTTGTCGTGAGAGTCCAAAATGCCTTGCTACTTTGGCAACAACCCCATGATACTCACGCATTGCCGCCTCTATTTCATCTTTATCAGGTTCTTTATTTGAGTTTGGAAGCGTTACATTTTGTGTTTGGTGTAAACCAAAGTCGGTAAATTCCAGTGCACCATTTGGCTTTAGAACAGCAGCCCGCTTACAGGCGTTTTCAAGCTCTCTGACATTTCCCGGCCAAGCATAGCTCGTCAAAGCCTGCTCAGTGGCTAATCCAAATTCTCGCTCTGGCAAGAAGTGTTTTATAAGTGGAACGATGTCGTCTTTTCGTTCACACAATGGAGGCAGCCTGAGCTCTATGACATTCAGTCGGTAATATAAATCTTCTCGAAACCTGCCAGCTTTTATGTCTTGTAATAAGTCAGCATTAGTCGCCGAAATAACCCGTACACTGACCTTTTGTGTTTGCACTGATCCTAAGCGCTCAAACTCACCCGTTTGCAAAACTCTAAGAAGCTTCATTTGCCCTGACGGAGGTAAATTGCCAATTTCATCTAAAAATAACGTGCCGCCATCAGCAGCTTCAAAACGACCAATACGCTGTTTATTAGCGCCTGTGTAGGCACCCGCTTCTGCGCCAAATAGCTCAGCCTCGATTAACTCACTGGGCAATGCGCCTGCATTAACTTTAATAAATGATTTGTCTGCCAAAGCAGAATTTAGCTGCACAATTTCGGCAATACGCTCTTTACCACTGCCGTTTGGCCCAGTGATCAATACCGACACGTCTGACTTAGCGAGTTGCAATGCCATATCTACTACTCGCTCCATGGCTGTGCTTGCATACACAAGACCAGCTAAATTTGCCTGCTCATGGGCAGAGTGTCGCTCATCTTGTTGGCGGTTAAATGTATCGTTGTCTTGCTTGGCCTTACCCAATTCAATCAGGTTTGCAATGCTGGTCAGTAATTTATTATCATCCCAAGGCTTGGCAATGTAATCAGCAGCGCCCGCTTTCACTAACTCTATGGCGGTTTCAAGCTCTGTCCATGCGGTGATCAGAATAATAGGTAAGTGTGCATTGAGTGCACGCAGTTGATAAAAGAGATTTTTGCCTTCTTCACCCGATGTGGTGTCAGCGGTAAAGTTCATATCTTGAATAGCCAAGGCAATACGTTGATAGCGAACAACTTGCTCGGCTTCGAAAGGGGTATGTGCTGTCACAACATCATAACCATGTATTTCGAGCAATAGCGATAACGCATCGAGTACAGCTTGGTTATCGTCAATGATGAGTATTTTGTCCATGTATTTTCGTTTTATTATTCGTGCTACACCAAAGGCTTGAGTGTAGCACGAACTAATAGATTGAGTATTTAGAAGTTAAATTGTTCTTGTTGCAATACTTGGATCGATATTAGCCGCACGCCGTGCTGGCCCAATCACCGCTAATAAACTGATCACAAAAACTGCAACGGCTGTGATTGCAACATACCAGTTTGATAACGCAGGGACTGAGTAATGTGCCATAAGCTGTTGACCGAGTAACACTGCACCACATACCCCTAGTACTAAACCAGCTACACAAATTAGGCTGTTTTCGACCACAAAGTAACTGATAATCGCTGATTTGCGAGCCCCCAGCGCGCGCCTTGTACCGATTTGCTTTGTGCGCTTATTAATATTAAACAAGGTAAGGCCAAAAATACCCAAGGCTGTAACTAATACTAGTACACTGATTAATATCACTAGCATACGCATCATTAATCGGTCTTCGGCAACATAATCTGCTTTTTTTACATCCAGCCCGGTTAAATCTTGAATAACGCGCTTTGCGTAATTTGAATGCATCGCACTTTCAATTTGCTTCATCACCTCGGCGCGGCGTCCTGGCTCTGTACGAACTAAAAACTGATGAAGCTTACCTGGGCTCACTGTCGGTAGTAATACTGATTTATCTTTACGGTTTTCAAGTTTCAGCCAAGGGCCTTTCATCATGCCGATAATACCGACAATTGTTAAAGGCTGGTCGCCCATATAAATCACTTTGCCTAATCCATCCTCACCGGGATACAGATCGTCCATCAATGCTTTAGTTGCCAACGCCACTTTAGGGAATTTGCTATAGTCTCGATTCAACACAACTTCATCTTCAGTAAAGTTGCGACCAGCAATTAAGTTAACACCTAAGGTGTTTAAACCGTGCTCGTCTGTTTCAAAGTAACTGGCGTTCACCGATTTTGACTTTTCTGGTACGGGTTTTAATCTAAAACCCGTTGACGAACCTCCCCCCGACAGTGGCACAGCACTGATCTGAACAGCATCAACAACACCCGGCATGGCTCTGAGCATCTGCTCATCTAAATCTATCTGTTGGATTAAATCAACGTCAGTGCCAAAGGTCATTACGTTAAACTTAAAAATATTTTCTTCTTCATACCCCGTTGGCTGGTTTAAATAATCGAGTCTATCTTTAATGATAAAAGCTGCATTGCTAACAATGGCTGTTGTAATCGCTATTTGTATTAGCAACAACACTGCCCCCACTTTGGAGCGCAACAAGGCATTGAAAATAGGTTTAATTTCTAACATGTCAGGCTCCTATTGGGTTTTGAGATAAGTAGCTGGTGTGGTGTTACATACTAACCAAGCGGGGTAAAGACCGGCGATAATACACGCTGAAATGGCGATTAACGGCGCGGTCATCAGCATTGAAATGTCCATATTCGCGAGTGCATCGTAATAACTCAGGCTTTGACGTATACCAAATAAACCAACTTGCGCCACAATAATGCCGATAACACCACCAAAAAGTCCCAACATACCAACTTCAACAATGTGCTGGAAAAACACTTGTTTCTTACTTGCGCCAAGTGCTCGTCGCACGCCCACTTCTGGCGCTCGGCGTAAGAATTTCGCCAGTAAAAGACCAAGAATGTTAGCTAAACATACCGCCAAAAACATAAAGCTCAGTGCAACCATAATCTTGTTATCTTCGTTCACCACCTCCCAGTAACTGATCCATTGATTTACATCTCTAAGCTTATATTCGGCTTTTTCACGCGTAAAACGTCCAGCTTTCTTTTCTTCAGCAATATAGTTTTCTAAATACGCTTCAAAAACACGTTTCTCAGAGGCATTGTTTAACTCTACCCAAAACTGTAACCAAAATTTTTCTGATTGCAGCTTGTCGTTAAAGACTTTTACAGGTTCATGTTTCCAACCATTGGTGTTTCCCCAAGTGTCTATTTCATTCGCTTTGATCAATGAGAACGGAATAAAAATATGCTCTGGTTTGTTGAAAGAGCCATTGTTTAGGTCGAAATATTTTATGTGTAACTTCCAGTCTTCGATCACCCCGACAACACGCACACTTAAATCATCAAGATAAAAGGTTTCCCCTACACTATTACTCGTACCGAATAATTTTTTGCTAATGCTTTGAGAGATTACAGCGACTGGAGCTGCACTACTTTCCTGCTCTTTGCTCCACACGCCGCCATTGATGAATGACAGATTAAACATATCAAATGCATCTCTTGACGCCACGCGTGTTTGCTCTAAAAATGGTTTCACTTTATCTGAGTTTAAGTGCACCGAAAAACCGGTTTTCATCAAAGCTGCGCGTTTAAATGGTAAATCCGCGTTTAATAAATTTTCAGTATCACGATAAGTTAACTGGTATGGCATGCTGTCAGGCGACCACCAGCTTTCTCCTTCATCCATACTTTGCAGTTGTACCGCAAACAGTTTGTCACTCTTTTCAGGAATAGGGTCCATCGACATCATGTGGTAAACCGACAAGCTGGTCATTGTAATGCCAATACCAACTCCTATGGCAATTACCATTAACAGGCTTACTAATGGCGTGCGTTTAAAGCTCCGCCAACTTAAATCTATATAATGACTGAACATATTAAGCTCCTACTGCCATATTTGGATTACCCTGATATAGCGTAAAATCAGCAAGTTGGCCGTCTACTACCTGAATATTGCGCGGTGCACGACGAGCTAACTCCGCGTCGTGCGTTACCATGATTATGGTGGCGCCATCTCGGTTGATTTGCTCAAGCAGCTCCATAACTTGACGTGCCATTAAGCTATCTAGATTACCTGTTGGTTCATCGGCCAATAAAAAGCGAGGTTCACCAGCCAGCGCACGTGCAATGGCAACACGCTGTTGTTGACCACCAGAGAGTTGCTGAGGTAAATGCTTAGCACGGCTAGCTAGCCCCACCTGCTCTAAACACTGCTCAATTCGGCGTTTGCGCTCAGCCGCTTTGATCCCACGATAACGTAAAGGCACTTCAACGTTTTCGTACAAGTTTAAATCTGGAATGAGGTTAAAGCCCTGGAAGATAAAACCAATTTTTTGGTTACGTAAGTCCGCACGTTGATTGTCATTCAGTTTGCCAACATCAATGCCATCCAATAAGTATTCGCCACCAGTGAAGGGTTCTAACATGCCCGCAATATTCAAAAAGGTGGTTTTACCTGAACCCGACGGGCCAGTTACAGCAATAAATTCACCTTCTTCAACATTTAAATTAAAGTCACGTAAAGCATGTGTTTGAACCATCTCTGTTTGGTACATCTTGCTGATATTATTCATTTTTAACATTGTTCTTTCCTTTTTAATTCGGTCTATATTCTGTTGATGATGCCTAAATGTGCTTGTTGTTATCTCTGTAATACTTATCTCAACAATACGGCATCGGCATTTTTAAATGTGTCGTAATTTGAAATGATGATTTCATCGCCTTGTGCAAGTCCACTTAACACTTCCACATGGTTAATACTGGTGACACCGGTGTTGATTTCGATGCGTTCTGCACGTTCGCCATTAAGCTTGTAAGCCACGTAGCCACCCGCATTCATAAATGCTCCACGCTTTACCATTAATACATCGCTGCGGTTTTCTAATAAGATACGCCCTGATAAACGCTGGTTTTGACGTATATTGCTAATATCACTTTGGTTAAAGCGCACACGCGTGGTTACTTCACGGTTATTCACCTCTGGCGAAATGGCTGACAACGTACCTTTAACTAGCTCAGTGCCCATTTTCAGCTCTACTTGCATGCCGATCCCTAAATCATTGGCATAGCTCTCTGGTACTTGCAATTCTGCTTCAAAAGCGGACAAATCGACTAAAGTGAGTAAGGCTTGGTTTTTAGTCACCATGGCTCTAGGTTGCACCAGCAAGTTACCAACGATGCCGGATACACTGGCTTTTACATTTAAGTTGCTGACTTTTCTTTGAAGTTCATCAACCACCAGTTGCTGTCTAGCAACTTGGCTTTGCGATGATTGTAACTCAAACGCCAAGGTATCTTTGGCGAGCTCAACCTCTTGCTGCGCATGTTTAAACGTCAGCTTAGCTTTGGCTAAATCATCGACGGCTTTTTCTAAATCAATTTGACTGATCAGGCTTTTCTCTATTGATAATTTTGCTCTTCGGTTTTCACGCTCAGCGGCACTGAGTTCTACTTGCGCCATGTCTAATGTTTTATTAAGTGTTAAAGTCTGGCGCCTTGCTTCTAGCTCACTTCTGGCAAGTTCGCCTTGTAGTCTGGCAAGCTCTGATTCTTGTTGCTTTAAACTGTTATTCAGCTCCGGACTTTCTACCTCTGCGATCACCTGCCCCTTCTCTACACTGTCACCTGCTTTCACTTGCAAGGTGACAAAGCCTTGCTCTGGGCTGTAAGCTTTTGGTGCATTAGCAGCAACTATTTTACCTGTTGTAGCGATATCTCTGACTAGGTCACCTTTAATGACCGTCGCAATTTGTAGCTGGGCTTTATCAACAGACTGGCTGACATTATCGGTATTCATCATGGCGTAACCTGCCCAAGTAACAAGCGACAGTACACCAGCAATCAACAGTACAGGTTTTATTCTTTTGGGCTTATATTGGACCATTTGATCTTGGCCACTGGTATCTCTGATCATACTTATTCCTTATTGATTCAAAAATTGCTCGGTGCAGCTGATAAGCAATGACATCAACAACATCAAAAGGAGTGATACAAAAAAAGCGGTCGTTAAAATCATTGTCTTGCTCCTGAGCCTATTATGTCTAAATAGATACCAAGACTGTGCCAAACTTTAAAAACCAATATTTTCATGAGCTTATAGATTTTCAGGCTCTTGTACGCTTGTCCGCGGACGATAAAAGTGTCCGCATCGGACACTTTTTAGCTAATACCAATTCTTTTAATTAAGCGTTCTATTTTGAGGGTTGGTATAAGTCACTCGTGTAATTTAAAAATGCTTAAGTCATTGAAATGAAGTAATAGACTGTTAATGTAAGAATTAACAACGGTTTCTAAACTGAGATTAAGGAGTATAAAAATGAAGTTCAGTTTATTCGCGGTTATCTCGTTGCTCTTTTCGAGTCAACTTATGGCATCACCAGAGCAAATCTTTTTATTACGCCACAGTGAAAAAGCCAGTGGTAGTGATCCGTCATTAACGGATAAAGGAAAGCTCAGAGCCAATAACATTGCCAAGCAGCTTTTGTCAGCCAAACCAACACAGCTTTTCAGCACTAACTACAATCGAACTCAACAAACCATCACGCCACTGGCAAGGGCGACTTCACTCAAAGTCCAAAGCTATAACCCAAGAGAACTGGTGCAATTTGCAGGAGAGTTAAAGTTATTAAATGGTGTAGCCGTTGTTGTAGGTCACAGCAATACAACACCTCAACTTGTGAAGCTGCTTTCAGGGCATCGAGTGAACATTGAAGAAGATGAATACGATAAACTATATGAACTGCGCCTGCATGGCGATAAGTACCAACTTATTCGTCACAAAACATCAGCTAAAGCAAGGTGATATTCTCGCTTCAAAGATAACTCTTATGTAACGTGAAAAATCGACAATCTAAATCTATGCTTTATAAAAACGATAAAGCATAGAATTTTATGAACGTTCAACAGTCCATTATTATTCCAGCAAAAAAAGAGCAAGTATGGCGCGTCATAAGCGATATACGTCATGCCCACCAGCACATTTCTGCCATAAAAAGCCTAGTGATTATTGAGCAACCTAAAGAGGGGCTTAAAGGCCTAAAATGGCAAGAAACTAGAACCATGTTTGGTAAAGATGCCACAGAGACAATGTGGATCACAGAGTCACAAACTTACTCATTCTATAAGACCAAAGCACAAAATCATGGTTGCGATTATTACTCTGAGATGAAGATTATTGAAGGCACAGATCAATGTGAACTTATTATGGGTTTTACAGGTGTCCCTCAAAGCTTGTTTGCAAAAATTATGGGAAAGCTCATGTCACGATTCATGACAGAACAACTTAAAAAAACCATGCAAGAAGACTTAAAAGACATAAAAAGTGCAGTGTTGGCGATCCATAATCTAAACACTGAGTGAGTTATAATTGTTCTGAAAAGATTTTGTATATACCGGCTTCTGCTTGCTCAACTGTTTGTGAAGCAAACCCTAAGCGAATATGACTAATCTTGCCATCATTTGGTTTTAAAGAACGGACTGAATTAGAGTGATAAAACTCTTCTTCCGATTGAAAATAAATGCCCTTTTCTCTGGCTCTTAATTTTAACGCAACCGCATTTTGATGACAGTTTAGCCAAAATGCCATACCGCCATCAGGCTTGGTAAATGAAAGGTTTAGGCCGTGCGCTTTTAAAGCATTAAGGGTGCTATTCATTGCTTGCCATCGCGCTTTATATGATTTGGTCATACGCTTTAAGTGACGTTCAAACTCTCCTGTCTCCATCCAGTGCGCGACCGCCAGTTGAGTAAAGACGTCATTCTTATGATTAATGAGCTTTTTTAACCCTTTTAAATACGCTAGAACAGGTTTGGCAGCATGTAAATAGCCGAGTCTCGCTCCAGCACACATTATTTTAGAAAAGGTCGATATATAAATCACAATACCCGCGGGATCATCTGCCGCCATTGGCTGAAGAGGCCGACACTGATAGTGAAATTCATGATCATAATCGTCTTCAATGATCAGCACACCATATTGATAGCACAACTGATAAATTTCTAGGCGCCTAGCTATGGGCAATGTCACTGTTGTCGGGTATTGATGTAATGGTGTTAGATATAGTAACTTGATTTTTCTCAGTTTTAGCTGGGTTTCTAAGTCATCAACACATATCCCATGCTCATCTTGTGCAATATCGACTAGTGCTGCACCACAACTTTCGAATGCCTGTCTTGCAGGCGGGTAGCCTAAGGTCTCAATCGCAACAAAGTCACCTTGATTGATAAACCCTTTAGCAACCAAATATAAAGCTTCTTGTGAGCCATTACAGATAAGTAAATCATCAACATTTAGTGCTCTTGCCTGACCAAGGTATCTTAAAATTTGGTGCTTAAGTGAAGGTAATCCTGCGCTATCTGAATAATGCATGTCATGGGCGTTGAATTGCCTCGCGGCCATACTCAAAGATTGTTTAAATTTCTGTTTAGGAAAAGCAGATAAATCAGGCAAGCCTCCGGCAAAAATATAGTCAAAAGCTGAAAGGTCGACTTCACTTGTCTGTTGTAAGGGCATCGAAAAATTATACTCAAATGGTTTTACACTTCTTCGTTTAGTATATTTTTTACTGGCATCAATTGGTAAATGTTCACTTACAACATAGCCACTTCTTTGTATAGAAGTCAGCCACCCTTCAGCCACTAAACCTTGTAAAGCGTTCATCACAGTGTGACGATTTACTTGGTAATAAAAAGAAAGAGCTCTGGCTGACGGAAGCACTGTACCAGGTAACAATGAACCTGACTGAATTGCATTGCGGTATACGTCAATAATTTGCACATATTTGGCTTTGCCATCACTAAAAATAATCTCTAAAGGCTGCATGGCACTGTCGTATTGAAAAATTGAGTTATCATGAAAGCGCACAAAATCAATTTGAATCTCTGCTGACTATCTAAATATCGAATCAACTATAACTTGGCAGGAGTATTAATAATTTGCCAACTACTCACCTTATCATTTACATATCCAGACTGACGATACGCTTTTTCAATTTCACCCCTTTCTTTTAAAATTGATAACCCTTTTTCAAGTGCCTTTATCAAAGGCTGACTTTGAGCGGTGAAACGCGCTACCGGAAAATGACGACTGTCAGGCATAATGACTTTTAAGTTTTTGATCGGTACATAAGTTTGGCCATTATGTTTGAAGCTCAAATCATCAGAATTGTGAAAAGGTCCTAGCATCACATCAGCACGTTTTTTATAGAGCATATCTAACATGGTCGTGTACTTACCTGTGTGATACATGCCATTAAAGTTTAATTGCTTAAGTATTTGCCAGTCATGCTGCCAATTTTGATTTGAAACTGCGATTAACTTAACTAATTCAGCGGGTTGCTTCACTGACAGCACATCAACATTTTCGCTATGCGTATATAGCCCAGCCTCTGCACGACCCGCTTCTAACACGGCGCTACTAATATGCAACTTATGCTCAAACTGTTTAATCTCGTTAAACCAAAGAGGCGTAGCACTTAAATGTATTACCCCCTGTTTCATCAATTTAATTCTGCGTGGCGGGTGATCAACTTGAATATAATTAATTGGTAATTTAAAGCCACCAAGGCGAATTGCTTTAACAAGTAGCGCATGCTCAACTACATCACGAGAAGCCTTTAAGCTGCTGTAGTCGTTTATATCTAAAATATTTCTGCTGTCTAAAAACTCAAAATACAGCTGTTTTATATCATCTTGTATGGCAATAGTGATCGTTGAGTTATCTATTTCTGCTGAGCTGACTCTGTGCCAAAGCAAACAAAAACACAATAATAGTAGGCGGGTCATATCAATCCTTAATCTTCTCAACGCAGTGTCATTAAATCGCAATTCACTTATTAACTCAATAATAAAATACTATTAACACTGGTCTAGTTGATTATTCCATTCTGGTTGTATTTATTAGACCTAAGAACAGCTAACTTGCCTTAAAGAACATAGAGACTGTCAGGAATTGCGAAGATGTTAAAACCCATATCATTAGAGACCGAGAAAGTTAAGCTCACGCCATTAACTGAAAATCATCTAGACGCCCTCTTTAAAGCAGGCAGTCACCCAGATATTTGGCAATGGGTGTTTAACAACTATTGTGAGAGCGAGGAAAAATTAGCTCTGTGGTTTAAAAACACCGCACAATTCATCCAGAATGAACAAATTGTCATGGCAATCATAGATAAAGCCTACGGTACTGTCGTTGGCACAACACGGTTATTTCGACTTGATACACACAATCATAGTGTTGAAATAGGTCATACATTCATTGCTAAGTCAGCACAAAAAACCTATGTAAATACCCATGCAAAATATCTACTACTCAGCCATGCCTTTGAGGATTTAAACTTAGTGAGAGTCACCTTTTGTACACATGAAAATAATAAGGTCTCAAGAAATGCAATTACACGTCTTGGTGCCAGGTTTGAAGGGTTAGCATACAAACAACGAAAACTACCTGACGGTAATTTTAGAAATACTGCTATTTTCAGTATCACTGACGATCAATGGCCAGATATAAAAGCTAAGTTAACGAAACGAATGCAAGCAACTGAAACTGCACAAAACTAAAACAATTTAATTGATTTAACACAATAATAAGGGAGTATTGGGTGTGTTGACCTTTGCTGTGTGTTTTTGCAGCTGTGAGTTGGATGTTTAGGCAAGGCAGAGGCTGCATAGCATAGTTATTCTATGTAAGTCAGCCGATAACGCCGAATAAATATTCAACTCGCGCTGCTCGAAGAGTTCAACCAAAGGCTTCCACTACTTTGTCATTCGTCACTCACATAAATCATTATGCTTCGTAACTCATTTCGCGTATTGAAAGCCTTTGATTTGAACAAAATTCATACCTCAAAGATAAACACACCCAAGATTAATTAACTCCTTCTGATCTTCATCAAATCAGCTCTAAATTAAGTCAGTTATCTAGGTTATTTTGTTTATAAATCAACCTTATTTGACTATATTGCCCGTCTTGCATTAACAGGATGGAATGCCAGTATGAGTTCACGGCACACTCAAGAAATAACACTAACAAAAGAAACCGTTCTACTTTCAACTACAGATCCCAATAGCAGGATCACCTATGCTAATGAGGCTTTTTGTGATGTCTCTGGTTTTAGCACCACAGAAATGTATGGTCAGCCACACAACTTGGTGCGCCACAATGATATGCCTAAAGCAGCTTTTGCAAATATGTGGGACACAATTCAAGATGGTAACTCCTGGATGGGCCCAGTTAAAAACAAAAGCAAAGATGGCCGGTTTTATTGGGTGAATGCCTTTGTGACGCCTATAAAAAATGAGCAGGGTAAAATCATTGAATACCAATCCGTCAGAACCCATTTAGATGACAAAGTTAAAAAGCGTGCTGAACGCGCATACCAAAAAATACAAGCAGGTCAGGTCGCCAACCGCTATTACGATAGCACTAAATGGATAAGTTTTGGTTTGATGACATCATGCGCTATTGCTTTTATGTCATTAGCCCTCACCTTTTCATCTGCCATTTTGACGCTCGCTATTTTGCTGATGTTAACTTCGTACATGCAATTGAGATGGCGTAAACGTTACCTTTATACCCTCAAAGAGGCCAAAGCAGCATATGACAACCCCCTTATGTCATTCTTGTATTCAGGGCATAACGATGCCGTTGGTTCATTATCTTTAGCAATAAAAATGCAGCAAGCCAAGGTCAGAGCAGTTGTTGGACGGGTCAATGATGAATCTCTTAGGGTAAATATTAACGCACAAAAAAATACGCAAAGTGGACAACAAGTCTCAGAGCTATAAAAAAAACAAAATAATGAAGTTCAACAAATGGTGCAATGCATGCAAGACTTTACCGTCACCATCGAAGAGTTGAATACGAATGTAGAACGAGCCTCACGCGCTGCAATGGCTTCAGAGCAACACACTCAAGATGGTAAATCATCGGTAGATAAAGTTATTGATGCCATACATCATTTAGATGAGCATTTAGCTGAAGTTAACCAAGCCGTATCTAGATTGGTTGCTGGAAATGAGAAAATCCATGGCATTTTGAATGTCATCAATTCAATTGCTGAGCAAACTAACTTGCTGGCATTAAATGCCGCGATTGAAGCAGCAAGAGCCGGCGATCATGGAAGAGGTTTTTCTGTTGTCGCTGATGAAGTAAGAGCCTTGGCTCAAAAGACTCAAGTATCAACAGAAGAAATAACCCAGCTAATCCAAGAGTTGAATGATGTCTCACAAAGTGCTGTCAGCTCGATGGACCAAGGAAACCTTTTGTCTAACACCAGTGTGGAGCTTGCAAGTAAGAATGGTGAAAGCCTATCGACCATTCAGTCCCATGTTACCAAACTGGCTGATCTGAACCGTTCATTTGCAGCCGCAATAGAACAGCAATCCGTGGTCATTAAACAAATCAACCTCAATGTTGAGAGTGTTAGTTAACTGGCCGACTTAGGAGGGCAACATGGTCAGCATTCTCATAATTTAAGCCAAGAGCTATTAAGCCAAATCGAGCAGCAAACCAAACTCATCCAGCAATTTTGCTAACATCAAGTTGCGTGACTTAAGTCACGCAGCGCCCACCAACTGAGTGATTTTTGTACTGCATTATTTACAAATCATAAAACGCGAGATCTAAATGTTGACCAAATACTTTATTTAAAGCCTCCTCAGAGCGATCGCTTCACTGTTTTCAGCGTAATGACTTGTACAAACTCAAGCGAGGCCAATACCATGCTGTACTATTTAATTACCAGTCAAAACTACAAAACCTTTAGAAACATTGAAGATAAAGTAAAAGGATTTGCCTACGTTGAGGACATTACTCACCTATGTAACCACGAACCACATCCTTGGCATATCTGGCTAACAAACAAGGTCGCGCAACTCATTAAAGCTGAATCATTATTTGCTCTGCTGGTCGTCATTTCTGTATTTATTGCAGCTTCTGTGACTAACTTTTCTACTGGTCTATTTGTGATTGCAGGAGTAGTTGTTGTGCTATTTAGTATCTGGGTTTGCGGTTTAATTGGCATCGAGCAAGTTTCTCATTATGTATCATGCCAAGATATGCTTAAAGATAAAGAAGATGCACTTACGATGTACATTGAAGCACAAGAAGAGAATAAGGAAAGAATTGAAAACATATTAAACTCTGAAAGAGAGCTTAACTTGTACAAAGTGAACATATGATTTAAGCGGGACGAGTCCCGCTTATGAAAGTTTATTGCTGGTTAGACAGCTTTTCTTTTGCAGCTTCTACTTTTGCAAAATCTAAACCTAATTCTTCTACAGCTTCTTTAATCAGACCTGGGTTTTGCATGACTAGGCCCATTAACTGCTGAAGCTTTTCTTGAGGAATACCTAGTTGTTGCACAACACCCATCGCCATAAGTGGATTTTCTGTTAGCGCTTCAAATAACTGGTTAATTTGCTCATCAGCAATATTGTGTTCTTTAAGTATGGCTATAATTGGATTCATAATTTATTACTCAGAATTAGTTTACAACGCTTTATGTATAGGCAAAATCACTGGTTTCAACTCTCATCGTGAATTTTATTATATTTATCAAGCGCTGCTTGTACACGCTTGACTAAGTCTTTGTCAGTCTTAAGGCTAAATGCCATGCAAGCCCGGCGGTTATCTATTTCTTTTACTTCAATGACTTTTCTGAGCATAGAGTAATCATATCCGAGCTCTTTCATCCTTTCAGAGGCGGTGTATTCAGTTTGAAGAATAAAATCGACTCGACCTGCCACTAACTTTCGAGGGCTTGAGCCGGGATCTGAGGTTAAATCTAAATTTAAACCTGGCTTAAAACCTGCGTCTGTCAGATACCCTTCACTTACGCTACCGCGCACGATTGAAATCAAATAGTCTTTAGCATCTTCGAGAGAATTAAGTTGAATATCATTTCTTTTCTTTAAAGCAAATAAATATTCTTTAACGGGGGCCATCAAAGGGCAAACCCATTGAAATTGACTTTCTCGTTCTGGAGTACGATAAATTGAATATATCATGGTGTTGGCTTGAGTCTTAGCCAAATGCATAGAACGCAACCATGGATAGCTTGTAATTTTATATTCAACACCAGCATCAGACAAAACAGCTCTCACTTTGTCTGTAGAGCGACCTACAAGCTGCCCTTCAGCATTTGTATAGTTATAGGGTAACCACTCTTCAGTCACGACTTGAAGCGTTTCAGATGCATATACCTTAATACTTAATAAAAAGGCTAGATAAAGAAAAAGTTTCATTTATTCCTCAAGGCAAGTAATGGTGACTCACCTATCAAAAAAAGCATCAACTGCGAATGCGATTAACTCATCAACTTGAGATTCAAACTCTTCAAGCGGCTTTTCAATTTTTTGAAAATAGCTATCAATTTGTCCTTGGGTGAGTTTTCGATTTAATAAAGAGTACTCTTTTTCATCGAGTAATTTGTCATACCTTGGCACAAAAGAAAAAATAGCATAACTGGGAGGCGGTATTTTCTTTACTGCAAATTGGCAAAACTCTTCGATGTAATCGATACCATCAGGACCCAAACAACCGGGTTCAACGCGGTAAAGAAGTTGGATCCTCATGTCTTTACTCATTTTATTTACCTAAAAAATACCACCTTTTTAATTTTTCCCTTTTCAATCTGGTAGCTAGTTACAAACTCAGAACGTTTATCAACTACACCTGCTTGCTGAGTACAAATTTCTGAGCTTTCATGATCAATAACAATGCTGCCATGCACAATTCGCTTAAGCGATTTTGCATTTAAGCATTTCATTTTTTTAAACATCAAACCATATCGCTTGATTAAATCTTCTTTACCCGTAAACATGAGTTTTTGTGGGTACATGTAGAACTCTACATCATCAGCATATAAAGCCAAGAATGATTTAATGTTTTGTTGATTATAGGCAACAATTAACTCATCTATTACTTTTTCAGCTGCTTTTTCTTCTGCTGTTTTAATGTTGTTTAGTTCAGCCGCCTTCTCTTCAAAGGCTGGGTTTGCGTTAATAGCAAATGAAAAAAAGAACATAGTGATAAAACTAAAAACTCTCATAAGTACCTAATAAAAATACAGCATAAACTTGTGCACCTTAGCAAATCTCAGTCTTTTTTCATAGCTTACCAGTATTGTTCGACCGATATATGACCAGGTTCAGAACGTCGGTGTCTTTTATAACCTAGCGTTTGGAGAAGTTGCGCTAAGTCTTTTACCATGTCTGGATTTCCACAAATCATAAAATGAGAATCTTCAGGTAAACGTTCATGCTTGAAAAGCTGTGCTATTTCATTGTTTCGAATTAAGTCTGTAATCCTGCCTCTTAGCCCCTTTTCTGGCATTTCTCGGGTAACTAGGGGTAAGTAAATAAATTGTTTAAACAGCTTTTGGTGTGCATGTATAAAGTCTTGGTAGGTTAAATCTGTATTAAACCTGACACTATGTATAAGTACGACTTGTTGATATTTATCCCACACCTTACCGTCAGCCAAAATAGACAAAAAAGGACCAATTCCTGTGCCTGACGCTATCATCCAGAGGATCTCTCGCTTAGGTGACTCTTCAATAGTTAAAAAGCCGTTTGCTTTTGCCTCAACATCAATGCTGCCACCCGCTTCTAGTTCAGCAAGACCTGATGTCAACTTGCCACCTTCAACCTCTGTCAGGTAAAACTCAAGTACAGGATCTTTCGGTGCATTAACATATGAGTAAGCTCTAGCAATTCTTTTATCACCAATTGTCATCGCTAACTTGGTAAACTGGCCTGCTTGAAAAGGGGCCACATCTGCAGCAACCTTGATGGTAAAAAGTGTTGGCGTCCACCAATTTACTTCCGTGATTTTTCCACTGACCCATTGAGACATATAAAAGCTCTGTTTATTTCACACTCTATAACTGTGGCAGATAGCACCGATATGTCAAAAATCTCAGCAGTTCATAAATTTTAGGCAAAAAAAAGCCACACTATTCAGTGCGGCCTTTTGGGGTGTGATTCGCTTTCATTTTGGGCGTGTCTCCAAAAATCAGCGATTACGTTACCAAGGAACTTTTTTGCTCAAAACCTAAGAGCAAATAACAACTTAAAACTCTGTATAAAGATCGTTAGATCGACTCTAAAGCAATCTTAACCATTTCATTAAATGTGCTCTGTCTTTCTTCAGCTGGTGTCGCTTCACCTGTGATCACGTGATCACTAACTGTGAATAATGCCATTGCTTTGGCACCGTATTCAGCGGCAACGCCATACATACCAGCCGTTTCCATATCAACCGCTAATACACCAAGCTTGTCTAACTCTTCATAAAAAGAGCCGTCAGCTTGGTAAAAAGTATCTGTTGTGAATACGTTACCAACTTTTGCTTCAATACCTAGTTTACGCGCTGCGTTAACACCGTTCTCTAATAGACCGAAATCAGCAATAGCCGCAAAGTCATAGCCGCGTACTCGAGCACGGTTTACATTTGAATCTGTACTTGCACCTTGTGCAAAAATAACATCACGGATTTTAGTGTCTTGACTAATGCCACCACATGTACCGATGCGAATAAGGTTCTTAACACCGTAGCTAACAACGAGCTCACGGGCATAAATAGACATTGACGGAATACCCATACCAGAACCCATGATGCTTACAGGTTTACCATTGTATGTGCCTGTAAAACCAAACATGTTACGAACACCTGTAACTTGGCGAGCGTCTTCAAGGAAGTTTTCTGCAATATATTTAGCGCGTAAAGGGTCACCGGGCATTAATACCGTTTCAGCAAAATCACCATTGTTCGCATTGATATGAGGAGTACTCATTCTCTTTTCCTTCTTACGCCTTGATCAGGTCGTCAGCAAAGCTGTCGCCGTAGTCAAGTGTTGATAAATTAAACCACTGGGCAAGGGTTTGACCTATGTCAGCAAAACTTTGTCGTTCGCCGAGTGCGATATTGTCAATCCCCGGTGTATAAGCCAGTACTGGTACATATTCACGTGTATGATCTGTACCTGGTGCTGTTGGATCGCAGCCGTGATCTGCCGTAATAATTAATAAATCATCTTTTTGTAATTTATTAAGTATCGTTGGTAGGAAATCATCGAATTGCTTTAGCGCTTCGGCATAACCTACTGCATTACGTCTGTGACCAAATTTTTCGTCAAAATCCACAAGGTTAGTGAAAATCAAACTGTGATCAGGGGCGCTGTCGATGATTTCAGAGGTTTTCTCTAGTAAATTCATCAAACCTGGCGCTTTATGCTTCTGAGTAATGCCTTGGTGGGCATAAATATCAGAAATTTTACCAATACTGATCACTTCACCACCATCTTGCGACAACTTATCTAATAATGTTGGTGCAGGAGGTAGAACAGAGTAATCTCTACGATTACCTGTGCGAATAAAGTCGGCACTCGAAGTGCCTATAAATGGCCGCGCAATCACTCGCCCTATGTTCATATCATCAAGCAGTGCCCGTGCGATTTCACATACTTGATAAAGCTTGTCAAGGCCGAATGATTGCTCGTGTGCGGCTATTTGGAACACACTATCAACTGAGGTATAACAAATTGGCATGCCCGTTTTTACATGCTCTTCACCCAGTTGTTCTAAAATAACGGTACCTGAACCGTAGCAGTTACCTAAAATTCCTGGAATTTCAGCGCGTTTGCACAGTTCAGCAACAAATTCTTCAGGGAAGCAAGGTTGTGTATTAGGGAAATAGCCCCAATCAAATAACACAGGTACACCCGCCATTTCCCAATGACCAGATGGCGTATCTTTACCACTTGAAAGCTCTTTTGCATAACCCCAAGCTGCCTTTGGCGCTGAGCGTTCTGCCACTTCACACGCTTCTTTACCCGCTGCTTCGCAAGCGTCTACTAAACCAAGTTTAGTTAAGTTAGGTAAAGGGAGAGCTTCTCCTTTACCTTCTTTATATGCAGCTAAAAGGTGCGCAAGGGTATTTGCTCCTAAGTCTCCAAATTGTTCTGCATCTGGAGCGGCACCTACGCCTAAGCTGTCTGCCATAAGGATAATTGCTCTTGCCATAATTTACCTCTTAACTTATGCCAATCTGGAGAATAAATAATTGCCTCCGAATCAGTGTTGGATACTTTAATAGTTGGTTAACAACAGCGTACAGGACATAAGTCCGCTTTTAAAACTAGACGCCAATTGTCACGAAAATGTCATAAAAGTCCTGTTTTTAGCAAGCGGACATAAGTCCTGTCGCAGAAATATCAAAATCGTTAAATTTGCTCCCTAAGCGAAGCAAAAGAGATTATTCGTGTCTTTTTTGCTATTGTGATCTTCCGAGTGAATCAACAGTTGGGTGTGAACTTTAGTGACACGAACAATTATAGCTATTGCTGGTGCATCTGCATCTGGCAAATCTCTTTTTACGCAAACTATTTATAACGAGCTTGTAAATGAGCTAGAAGATGGTTCTATTGCCATCATCGAAGAAGATGCCTATTACAAAGATCAATCGCATTTACCGTTTGAGCATAGAACACAAACAAACTATGACCATCCGGATGCATTTGAACATGAGCTTCTTAAATCGCATTTAGAGCAATTAAGATCTGGTCAGTCTGTAGAAGTACCTAGCTACGACTATGCACAGCATACTCGTAGTAAAGAAACTCGTCAGGTTAACCCTGCGAAAATATTAATTGTTGAAGGCATTTTATTACTCAGCGACCCTGAGTTATGTAAAGAGTTTGATATAAAAGTATTTATTGATACGCCTCTTGATATTTGTTTACTGCGTCGTACGCAGCGAGACATCGAGCAGCGAGGCCGAACACTACAATCTGTTGTGGAGCAGTATCAAGCAACGGTAAGACCCATGTTCTATCAATTTATAGAACCATCTAAACATTCAGCTGATTTAGTGGTTACACGCGGAGGTATGAATCGCGTGGCGATTGATATAATCAAAAGCAAGATAAAATATTTGCTACAAGAATAAAAACGGGAATTTACCATGACAACAATAATGAGCCTAGTGGGCATGATGGCCCTGCTGGGTATTGCATTTGCAGCGTCAACGAATCGCAAAGCTATCAATTTGCGTACTGTTGGGGTGGCGTTTGCACTACAGCTTTTTATAGGTGGTTTTGTACTATTTGTAGAGGCTGGCAGAAACATACTTGACCAATTATCAAGCAAAGTATCAGCAGTAATTGGTTATGCAGGAGACGGTATCGAGTTTTTATTCGGCTCTCTTGCAAAAAGTGACAGTAATATTGGTTTTATTTTTGCGATCCAAGTATTACCGGTCATCGTATTTTTCTCTGCGTTAGTCGCAGTACTTTATCACCTAGGCATAATGACTTGGGTCATTAAAATTCTAGGTGGTGGCTTACAAAAATTGCTTAAAACGTCTCGTCCGGAGTCGCTTTCAGCAACAGCTAATATCTTTGTTGGACAAACGGAAGCACCTTTAATTGTAAAACCGTTTATCCCAAGCATGACGAAATCAGAGTTATTTGCTGTGATGGTAGGTGGCCTCGCAACCGTAGCTGGTTCTGTTATGGCAGGTTACGTTGCTATTGGTGTAGAGCTTAAATATTTAATTGCTGCCAGCTTTATGGCTGCACCAGGTGGTTTCTTAATGGCAAAAATGATAGTGCCAGAGACAGAAACTCCAAAACAAGATTTGTCAGATGTTATTTCTGATGAAGAAAAACCTGTAAACGTAATTGATGCAGCAGCATCAGGTGCGTCAAGCGGTATGCATTTAGCACTTAACGTAGGTGCTATGTTACTTGCATTCGTTGCCTTGATTGCATTATTAAATGGTTTGTTAGGTGGAATTGGTGCTTGGTTTGACCATCCAACTCTAACATTACAAGAGATTTTAGGTTACGTATTCGCACCAGTTGCATGGTTACTTGGTGTACCTTGGAGCGAAGCTGTAACGGCCGGTAGTTTTATCGGACAAAAGCTAGTAGTTAACGAATTCGTTGCTTATCTAGACTTTATGAATTATCGAGAAGGGTTAAGTGCACATACACAAGCAATTGTCACATTTGCGTTATGTGGATTTGCTAACCTTTCATCGATTGCAATCTTACTAGGCGGACTTGGCGGTATGGCGCCGAGTCGAAGAAAGGATATCGCACGCTTAGGGCTCAGGGCGGTTTTAGCAGGGTCAATGGCTAACCTAATGAGCGCCGCAATTGCAGGGTTTTTCCTCTCGCTAGCTTAGAAACTTAACGAGACTTCCCTAAAATTTGCAAAACAATTGGTTGGTTGCTTTAAGGGGTTAAAGTAACCACACTAACTTGAACGATACTTCACCAAAGGGCCTTTATGGCCCTTTTATCGTTTCTGGAGCAAGCTATTCTTTAAGTGAAATTTTTTAATGAAAATATGCCCCGACTCCTCTGTTATCTTACTTAGATTATTTCTTTTCAATTAACGCCTGTAACTTACCCTGCTTTAAAAAATTTTCTAATGACAAGAACAGCGGTTTTGGCAGTTCATCTAAGGCGAACCATTGCCAACCTAGGCACTTATTTGGCTCCATGATTTCAGGCTCTCTTTCTACACCATTTGCCACCACATACAAAGTCACATAATGTTTATTTAATGGATTAAAAACATCGTTAGAAAAACCTAACTGACTTACGTCAGAAACTTTCAAACCAGTCTCTTCTAACGTCTCTCTGATTGCACAAGCCGCTATTTCTTCGCCCATTTCTAGATGACCACCTGGTGTGGCCCACGTATTCGCTCCATGAGAGCCGATACGTTCACCGAGTAGAATTTTACCATCGCGAATAATGACAACTGCGACACCCACTCGAACATGTTCTGACATAATATTTGCCTTAATTTTTATTTTATTAAACACAAAAAAAGCCGCTTAATCGCGGCTCTTTAAAGATAACCTGAGCTCAGGTTAGATAGTTTTTTAAATTTCTTTCTTTGTTAATACAGCGGCATAAAAACCATCGTACTCGGAGTTTATTCCCGGTTGTAAGTTTAATTCTTCTAGTAATTCAAAGTTTGGATTGTTTTCAAGGAATGCCTGCACTTGCTGTTGGTTTTCACTCGGAAAAATAGAGCAAGTCGCATACACAAGCTTTCCGCCGACTTTACACATCTGGCTGTAACGCTGCAGAATTTCGGCTTGCAAATTGATCAGAGTATCAATATTTTCAGGTTGTAAATGCCATTTTGCGTCTGGATTACGGCGCAGAACCCCCGTTCCAGAGCAAGGCACATCTAACAACACGCGATCAAACTTTTCTTTTAAGCGCTTAATGGTTTTACTGTTTTTGATTAAACGCGTTTCTAGCATGTGCACACCCGCACGTTTAGCACGTTTTTTAAGAGCATCTAGCTTATGTTGGTGAATGTCCATCGATAAGATGTAGCCTTTATTTTGCATCAGGTTAGCAAGGTGTAAGCTCTTACCACCCGCGCCAGCACACGCATCAACAACGCGCTGACCCGGTTTTACATCGAGTAATGGTGCGATCTGCTGGGAACCCGCATCTTGCATTTCAAACCAGCCTTTACTGAACGCATCTGATTTAAATAAGTAGCCGTATTCCTCAACTTCTAAACAGTTGTCTTGCTCGTGTACTTTGGTGATTGATTGGCTTTTTTTCAAAGACGTTTGTAACGTTTCAGCGTCAGTCTTCAAGGTATTTACACGTAAGTAAGGTTTCGCAGGTACGTTCAGTGCCTGTGCGATATTAACCCAATCATCACCAAGCTCTTGCTCAGCGCGTTGCCAAAGCCAGTCAGGGTAACTTTGTTGCTCTGCAGGCGAGGCTTCATCAAGGTTTGCTTTTAATATCTCAACATCTAAACCTGCAAACTCAGACCAATTTGGTGACTCTACGCCATTTAACAGCTGATAAGCTTCAAAGTGTAGCCACGGCCAATTCTCATCTGAGGTATCGATATCAAGTGCCGTATTAAGCTGGCGATGATAACGGATCAGTTCATAGCAATGCTGCACATAATAAGCTTTGGTTGCTTGATTCCAAAAAGCTTGGTTGGCAAGACCAGCTTCTATTGCTTTATCAGCGTACTGCTCTGTTTCAAAAACTTGTTTAATACAGCTAATAATGGCTTCAACACATTGGCTATCGTTTAACACTCGCCTAACTCCTAAATTCAATAACGACGCGGATTGTAGCTGATTTTCAGATAAGCGACGAGCACTATCCACATAAAACATGTAGGGTGCTCATTACATTTGCAACAGTTCATTACAAATTCGAACTTGTTTGCTCTGCAATTAAATCTAAGATAGGACCACACCAAGTTCGAGGAAAGGAATTTAAAATGAAACACACGCTTTTATTGATGGCAACTCTAGGCGCATCTTATTCAGCAATGGCAGCAAAAGACATTCCAATAAAAACCAATCGCAGCCTGATTGAAACTAAAAGCCCGATTATGTTTGCCTATCATGATGAAGACGCCAATTTAGCTGAGCTTAATCTTGAAAGCATGGAATTTACCAAGCTCGAACTGCCAAAAGATACTTTTGGTTTTGATTACGGCAAGCTTGCGGGATCATCTAAAATCACCGCTTTTGTGATGAATAAAGAAGGTATTTTTGCTGTCGATAAACAGGGCGCTAAAAAGGTGCTTTCAACCAATGCACTGCTTTCTAAACTAGAATTCGACGAGTTCGAGAAAATCAATTTTATTAGCGACATTAATAATGATGGTCTGAGCGACATTGTTCTGCCTGACTTAACTCACTCAGAGATTTACATTCAAAACCCTGACAGCAGCTTTACTGAGCACACATTCAGCACTGAGCCTAAATTTTCGGGTAATTTTAGCAGTGGTAAATTGCGTCTAGACATTGACTTAACCATGGTGCCTAAAGTATTCGACATAAACCAAGATGGGTTTAATGATTTAGTGTTTCATGATAGAGAAAAAATCGATGTACTTTATGCCGATAAAACAGGCTATGAAAACGCGCTTAAACCATTAAAACTCCCTGTTGAGACGGGCAAACTTGATGACGTTGAAGCGAATCGCCGCATTGCGAAATTACTCGATATCAACAATGACGGTAGACTCGACCTTGTCACGCGTTATGCACCAATTGTTGAAGGCATGGACTCGCTCGATGTTGAACTCACCTTTCAGGTATTCTACGGACAAAAAGATGGTCAATTTTCAGCAACCCCGTTAACTTTGCCTAAGGCGTCTGGCACCAGCCGTTTTGAGTTCGATAATGATTTTAACGGCGATGGTAAAAGTGAATTACAAAAGTTTCATGTCGACTTTGGCCTAGGCACCATCGCTTCTATGGCACTGGGCGGCGGTAGCACTGATGTTGATGTAGAGATCAGTTTTTATGCGCAAAAGCCTGACGGCACTTTTTCTGAAGAACCAGACTCTGAAAAAGAAGTTGAAATGGAAATTGGCATGAGCAGTGATGAAATGGCATTAACTTACTATGCCGGCGATATCAACGGCGATGGCAAGCAAGATGCCGTATTCAAAACTGGCAGTAAAACGCTCAGTGTTTACTATGGTAATGCAAAGACAGTACTAAACAAAAAGCGCGGGAAAATTAAACACAAGCTACCAGAAGATGGCAACGACATTAAGCTAGTCGACATCAATAATGATGGCAAACACGATTTTGTACTAAGATTTCAAGATGATGATGGGAATAGCAAAATAATCACACTGCTCAACTAAAGCAGCATTTAAAAGTGGCATTGTAATAATAGCTTTGCCACTTTCCCTTCCCGATGTAAACATAACTTTATTTTTTTGATAAAAACTATAAAAATATTCAAAACACCATTGATAATAAATAAATTATTAGGCAAAGTGTCTCCGATGTTTATTGTTCCGATCCACTTAATTTAGTGTTCTATTTTTGGCAAAGGGAAATTGTCAGTTACATGCGTATTACTAACTATTTAGTTTTATCTAAAAACCTATCCACGCTAGTCTCAGTTTAACTTCCCCCATCAATTGAATATTCCGGATTGGTATTAACCACATTCTAAAATTTTAGTACTAAAGAATTTTCAAAAAGGTGAATACTTATGGCTTTTGATTATGGCTCAATAGATCTTGGGCTCAAAAACCCCTTCAAATTAGAAGGCAAAGTGACAGCATTAAGAGGGGTAATTCAAACTCTCACAGGTATGACACTGCTATTTTTCGCAGCAGGCCTTGTAAAGGAAGATCAAATTTCGGGCTGGATTTTAATGCTATTTGGCATTGTTAATTTAGCTATTGGACTCAAAACTGCAGCATCAGGTATTTACTCTACTTTAAGATATTTTGTTGGAAGAAATCACCCGACTTCTCTTGCCTATAATTTTAGCAAATCAGAATCATCTACTGCTCACAGCGAAAAAAATGATGTAGCTTATCGAGCAAAAACGTTGGAAGAAATGTTGGTAGGAAGAAAGAACAGCACTTTTGTCGAACCAAAAGGTTTCATCGCAAGACTGCTCCATAGTCTCTTACCTAAACTACTATTCTTACCTTATCCCGTTAGAAATATGACGCAACGAATCTTCAATGCATGGATAAGTACGATTGTCGCTTTAGTGTCATACGCCCTGATCGCCTTCGTTTCTTTAACTGGTTTTGCTGGTGAAGTTGGTGAATTAGCCTTTCCTATTTACAGCTGTTTTTTAATGCTTTTAATTTTTCTTACTTGGCGCTCGGCTGGAAGACCTATTTCTAGAAAAGCAGAAAGTACGATTGAAACCTTAGGCACCGCAAGTTTTACCAAAATTATTGCCCTATCTATTGTTTTACCTTTAGTCATTGGGCTTGTTATGTCATTTTTAATGAACAAAACTGGGTTCTCGAAGCAAGATATTGAGCAATTTTTAAATCAACTTCCTTCTTTTAATTCAGGTCTGTACTTAATTGGTATTGTTGTATTTGCACTGATTGGCACAGCAATTATTGGCTCTATGATTAGCGCCCGTTTAAATAAGGTTGATCCTGTCACTGAAGTATCAGAATTACGAGAAAACTGGCAAGAATCTGTTCACCCGAACGAAATCTTTATCAATCTTGATAATTTAGTCATGGCTAACAGGCGCTACAGAGAGGTTCCTAATAGAGTTTATAAAGAGCTAGACCCTAAACTGCAAGAGCAAGTTGATGGTAAAGGTGCCTTTAATGGTGAAATGATACAAGAAGTACAACCCAAGTTTTCACCTATGAACTTAGGTAAAACATTCGAGCTATCTCGCTTGTTATCTTTATTATTCGGTAATATCTTTTTTATTATCACTCTAATCTTTAGTGTTTTATTAGCCTACCAAACAATTGATTTAGCTAAATTTGTTAGTAGTCAAAACATAAATAGCTTTGAAACAGCTTTCAATTCTGCAAACTTATCCACCTCGTCCCAGATGTTAATAAACATCGCTCAATTATTTTTAATAGGTGCGATATTTAAAGCCTTTGCTCGCCTTATGACTAATTCGGCCCATGTATTTTTTGCAGAAATGCAATTCGAGTCATTACTTGTATATTTCAAATGTGAAGGCACGTTTACCGAATCAAAGATTTCTACAGGTACAGGTATTCATGATTCAACTCGTTCAGAAAATACGCTAGTAAGAAGCAGCATCACACCTTGGATTATTGTTTCACGTATTGTGAGTTCAACATTCGCAGCGACAGGTTTAAAAAATTTAGAGCACCCAAGGCATATACTCGAGATGCACAAAGATGAATCGCAATTAGATGCTATAAAGCATGATATTTTGAGCTTCTTGAAAGATAGAGAGTCTATTGCTTCTATCACCAGTGAAAGAGATCTAGGAAATGCTTCACAGCTTTATCAGTTAAATCAGCAGACGAGAGCAATGAGCGGACAAAGTATTGCACATAAGCAAGATGAGGAAGCAGCCGGTTTTTTAAGAGCCGAACAGCCTGAAAGTGCAAAGTAACGTCTCTTTAATATAGGTTTGTCTGTCACTTTTACGAACAAACGTACAATTCGGGGGTGTCAAAGGCTATTAAGACGAAAATTGATTTTGATAGCCTGTTTCTTGTAATAATGGCAGGCTGTCAATAAATTTAAAACCTAACTTTCAGTAGGTGCGCGGTAAATATGCACACCAAGAAAAATTGCAATAGTTAAAAGCAGGTGTAAATTTGTGTCTGCTTTTTTCATGCAATTGATTCTAATATATACTTGTAGAACGAAAATTATTTCATTATCTTAAACAGTAGAAGAATAATAAATCGGTGATATACGTGCAGTATCTACCTCTCGAACACACGCATTTTCAAGATGTTATCTCACTGGCAAACATCGTTCATGGTGACAACTATATGGACGAGCAGAGCCTAACTAAAATGCATCAACAAGGTATCAAGCATGATATTAATGCCAGCTTTGTTGCAATAAATGAACAAAACGAGCTCGTCGGGTTTAGGCTAAGTTATGCCGCAGACCAATGGGACATTGATAAGTGGTGTAGCCCAAAACTCTGGCCTGTACTCCCTTCACAGATGGCATATTTCAAATGCATCGCAGTTTCTGAAAAAGCTCAAGGCCAAGGCATAGGCCCCAAATTACTTCATGCTTCTATTGTTGCTTTAAGACAGCAAGGTGCTTTGGCAGGTGTTGCGCATTTATGGAAACAAAGCCCAGGTAATGGCGCGGTGAAATATTTCACAAAAGCAGGCGGTGAGCTGATCAAGCTTCATGATAATCGCTGGACCGAGTTATGTGATACACAAGGTTATGTGTGTACAGTTTGTGAGAGCAGTTGTCAGTGCCAAGCGGCAGAAATGGCTTTACTTTTTTAAAGTTTAGTTAAGAAACATTGCGCGGCTTCTAACCGCGCAACTACAGGCTTTTCCTACCAAGGTATTTGATCACCTTTATAGCTATAAAAGCCACCACTTTGCTCGTCAGTTAAAGACTCAATAACTTGCTTTAACCCCAGCGCTGATTCTTCCGCACTTATCAGTGCATTTGGTCCGCCCATTTCTGTTTGAACCCAGCCAGGATGTAGCGCTACAGTTTTAACGCCTTGTGGTAACAAATCGTTTGATAGGCTTTTGACTACTGAGTTTAAAGCCGCTTTCGAACTGCGGTAAATGTATCCGCCGCCTTTGGTATTTTCAGTATGGCTACCAACTCGTGACGATAAAGCTGCGATTACTTTAAGATCACTATTTAAGACTTGAGATACAAACGCTTCTGCCAGTTTAGTTGGCGCAATCACATTGGCTTCAAATACGTCACGCCAAGCACCTACATCGCAATTGCCAAAACCATAACCTTTTGGCCCATAGAGCCCGGCATTATTCAAAAGCACATCAATGTTTGAGTCTGCTAATTTCATGCTCAAAGTTGCCATTTGCTGATAATCTGTAATATCTAGTTCATAGACCTGAAGCTTTTTAAATTCGCTCTTTAACTGATTAAGCGAAGTGGCAGTACTGCTGTTTCGACACGTTGCGATTACTTGCCAATCATCAACTAAAAAGACCTTGGTCAATGCTAGCCCTATGCCACGGTTTGCACCGGTAATAAATACTGTTTTCAATCGAGTTCACCCAATATACCCAAACTTCCTCAATATGCATGATTCAGAGCGCTGCCTTCTGTTCTAGTTCAAGGAAAAGGACGCAGCGAAATGACGCGTCCTTTCCAAGTTCTTTGACAATGAAATAGGACTGAAAGCACGCTCCTTTTGGCGAGTTTGATTGGCTTTCATACTGCGTTATCAATTTTCGATTTAGAACCACTAGACCTTCAAATCGATGCCTTGTCTGACAGCCAATCAATTCTCGCTGAACCTCGTATCTTGAGGTGGTTTGGGTATATATTCAATACTTTGTGTTATTTTGCCATTTTTACATTTGCCATAACACCCCGGCTTTCTTGGGCAGCTGTTACCTCGAATACAAATGACTCTAAGTTCAGACGCTAGCCCCCGCTCTATCCAGTTAATATTTAGAATACGTGCCACACTAAGCAATTGCTGACGGATATTATGCGGCACAACCGTTGAGCCGCCATGTTTAATACAAAGTGCTTGTAGGTTCTCAACGACAGCTTGCGCATCAGTGCCTTGCGCATCAATGGCAGGATTCAAATCAATACCCATACACAGAACATGTTTTGCACCAGCTAAATCCTCAACTAATACAGATTCGCAACAATACAAACGCGTCTTACCATCAACGCTCAAAATTGAAAGCTGGGCACTGCTTTCTCGCGACATTTCTCCAAACTTTCTAAATACCGCCCAGTGCTGACAGGGATCTTCAACCTGACGCATATTACCCCAAGGCAGAGGAATACCATTGCCTCGATAAACCGCTTTCAACTTACCCGGTTTATACGCATCAAAGTAATGCCAATGTGGGTAGGGTGACACCACAGTCATGCGTCGCATCGCCACAGACACCGAAATATCGAGTTGTTTATGTACTGAGATATCGTATCCATAGCTGTCGAGTAATTGCCTAAACGGCGCTTTAGGACACAGTAATGCGCCAGCAAAAAAACTGGCTTCAAAGTCTTGCCAAGCTTGTAGAATATCTTGCGCATTGGGTGTGGTGTGTAATTCGGTTTCTTTTTGCTCAGCCCCACCTATCGATAAAATGCACTTAACCCCGTCTTGATTGTGTAGCACTGCATGTCCAATATGCACCGCTAAATCATATTTTAATCGGCTTTCTTTCGTTTTTAATTTCTCATTTAAAAACACAATATTAGGCGCTCTTAAAAAAGAACTGACTAATCGTGACTTATTAACTTGTTTTACTTCGTTATGGTTTTCTTTTTCATTAAACCATTTAATTTCTAACCCTTTTTCTTGAGCGATACGCATTAAATCGTTGGAGGTTAGATATAAGTTTTTATTGCCTACTTCTTCTGCTGCACGCTCTAAATCAGGAAAATGATTTTGATGATGCTCTTGGTGCGCACGAATTAATAAATGTGCGAATTGACGGCCGCTTATTCCCGTTTGAGACAGCATTTCTGGAATCGCAATTTGTAAAATATCATTACTAAACAGAAAGTTGGGCTCAAGAGCCATACCTGTGATCCCGCCACTTCTGCCTTTATCTGGGGTAATGGTATCTTTTTCAGGCTCACTGTCTAAAAACCACTCAACGGGCTTTTGAAATACTTGGGCGAGATTTTCAAGCATTTCTTGACTCGGCGTGCGCTTGCCGCGCTCTATCATAGAAAGGTAAGAAACAGAGGGCGCAGAATAGGCATCTACTCTCACACATCGACTAGATAAATCTTCTAATGTCAGATGGTTACGCTTCCTTAAATTACGTATTTTGGTCCCTAAAAAGTGAGATTTCCGCATTAATGTTGATGTTTTTTTCACTGCCGTCCCCTGCTTATATTTTATTCACATAGTAAAAATAGCAGATTTTGTAAAATTTACACTGTGAAATTCTTTTTGTGAAATTATAAAAAATATTCACATACACTGAATTCAACAACCAACAAAAACGATTTAACGAATGAGGTTACGATTATGACAGCACTAACTCGCAGTGAAATGACAGATCAAACATGCCAGAAAATGACACTTGCAAAACAATATCTTGATGAGCATTGCCCACTTGATCAGGGTTCACACACGCAAGTGACACATTACTTGGTTTACTACAATCACCTAATGGCGTTTTTCGCAGACGGCAGTCACTGTGGTTTAGAGCAGCCAAAACAATTTGTTGCCCTTTGCGGACACCGTGATGATCCAACAGCTATTTTGCTTAAGAAAAAAGATGGCTTACATATTGAACTGACTTTCAACCGCCGTGGTGATGCAGGTAAAATTGATATGGCGCACATTGATGATATTCAAATGGAAACACAGCTCAGTGCTGTAGATAGTAATAATGACGCAACCCAACTAAAACGCCTTTGGATTAGCTTTTTAACAGGCATCGAGTATTCAATTGTTCGTGAAGGTCAATCTAAAGCCTATACTGCAAAAGATGGCAGCGAGTATGTGCTGTAAAATCAAGTCACAAACAGCATGAAAAACCAGTGAGCACTGTGAAAAAACAGCGGTCGGTGCTCAAATTGTCAAAAACCAATGTTCATATGTTTGAGACTACACCAAATTTTAAAAAACTGTCGTAGATAAAGCCTTTTTACCTGTGTAGAACTTCACTGCTGAAACCATACTTTATCTTTAACCCTTCAAGCGCTGCTAAAAATGCCTCTTGCTCAAATAATCTTTCAATTATGTTAAATTGACTCTCTAAAGAAGTTGGACTTAGTAAAGCTCTGTAATATTGTTCATGAGGTACTTTTGAAAAATAAACTAAATCTCGCCAGTGTGGGTGCAAAATAAAATAATAATTTAATATCGCTCGACTGATCACAGCCAGATCAAGGCGTTGCTTTATCAACATTTCTAGCAACTGTAATTCTGAGCTCGTTGGGGTCAGTTTGGCATTCCCCGCTTTTAAAACAGGTGCAACTCTAAAGTAATGATACCCTCTCACCCCTCCAATATTTTTTCATAAAGAGATTTTTTACCTGCATAATCAAAAAGCTTTTTAACATGAGAAATAAATTCATCCTGATCATGTAATAAAGGCCTGGTCCAGAGAAACTTGGTTTTTTGCTTGTCTTTAAACCATACAGGGTGAACACCTAAGATCATGCCATCTAAGGTATTGTTGGCGATTTCTCTATTGAGTCTTTTAAGAGGTACAAACTGGGTGACAAACTGGTATTTGCTTTGAAAACGATTAAAAAGCTCAACCAGCTCAAAATAAAGCCCTGTTTCTAATTCTAACTGTTAAATATATGGCGGTTTTAAATGATAGATATACACGTAAACTTTTTCAGCAGTATGTATTCTTTTTCCCTCTTCTTTTGTATTCAGTGACAAAGGCATTAATACCAAAAGAAGTAGAATAACTAAAAAGTTCGGCACGATAATTCTATATTTTATTTATCATTTAATTAGTTATAGACGATTTTTGAGTTTCTACAACTGCTAATTAATTATCAACGCTGCAAGAAAACCCACTAAAAATTAGGACCGTAGCGGTTGCGCCACCACAAAAGTTCCTGCGAAAAGTTGAATACACTCTAATAAAACTGATTAAAGTAAGGGTTCTTTTATTGTGTCTTTGTACCAGTTTTTTGCATGCTGTAATTGAGCTTTAATAAAGTCATCTTTTAACGTCATATAAACTTGTATATCGTTATTACAAGCCCGAGCTGCGTCCGTTTTAATCTCAGCATACTGTAAAGCAGCTAGCTTATGCGCTTTTAAATAATCTCTAAAAATACGATGTTCAAACGCATGATCATGGCCTTGTTCAAAAATATGCACATGGTGGGTTCTTTGCAGGCCACCCTTTTGAAAGTAACGTCTTCCAACAATGCCATTCTCCCCCTTGCCAACAAACCCAAGCGCCGTGAATTGCGCAGTGAGATTATCTAAAAAGTCTAAATTTTTCACTTCAACAATTATGTCGATTATGGGTTTAGCACATAAGCCAGGTACTGATGTACTCCCTATGTGTTCAATCAAAATCACTTGACCTTCAAGCAAAGATTTTAGTTGTTGTTTAACCTCTAAAAACATTTCAGGCCAAAGTGGGTTATATTCTACGACCTCAATAATTCTTGCCATTAACTTTAACCTTATTGCTTAAACGTATTAATTAAGAGATATGACACAGTTTCTACCACTATCTTTCGCTTGATAAAGTGCTCTATCGACTCGAGAAAACACATCATCGAAGCTAGTATCCTCGCGATTGAACTCAGTAAGTCCAATACTGACCGTGAGCTGGATTTTTTTAGCGCCGCATAGTAAGGATGACGCAACTTTATTTCTCAAACGTTCAGCAACATAGCCGCCTGCATTGATGTCCGTATAGGGTAACAATATTGCGAACTCTTCCCCGCCAATACGGGCGAAGGTATATTCTTTTCGCAACAGGTCTTGTACAGTTGAAGTAAGATTTTGTAGTACTTCATCGCCTATAGGGTGGCCAAACTGGTCATTAATATTTTTAAAAAAGTCGACATCCAAAGTTAACAAGCTAAAGCACGTATTTTGCCGTTTAAAAATACTAAATGCTTTCTCTGCCTCTTTTAAAAAATAGCGACGGTTGTAAATACCGGTTAAATCATCAGTGTTAGCTAAACGCTTAAACTCTTCTTTTAGCTTGAAAATCTCAGTTACATCAGTTGAGAAACCAATAAGAGAGCGCTTTCCTGCCATGGTCACTGGTACTTTAACGCTTAAATAATGCTGAATTTCTCCATTATCAACCATAACTTCCTCAACACGTTGCACTTGCTGCTCTGTCATGGCTTTAGAATCACTCGCATGAAAGTGCTCCGCGGTGTCTTTAGGCAAAATATCTTGCTCTTTTTGACCAATTATTTGGTCTGAATCTAGACCGAATAAGTTCGCGACTTTGGAGTTCACATATAAATAACGTCGTTCCTCGTCTTTCATGTAAACATATGCTTCTACATTATCTAGAATAACGCTCAATAGTTGTTTTTGTTCTTCAACTTGCTCTCTAAGACGCTTTTCTTCGGTGATATCATGTGCGACACCTACCAAGCCGATGATATTTTTTTGTTTGTCGAATAGTGGGGTTTTAATAATCCGGTAAACTCTTTGTTCTGAAGTATGACGAACAAAGTTTGTTTCTTCAGAGGCAATTTGCTGCTTACCAGACAATACTTTCCTATCATTTTCAATTATTTGCTGAGACATTGAAAGGTCAAAAAACACGCTATCGTCTTTACCAACTATGTCATCTTTTGAACATCCAAATAATGCCTCAACTTTATCATTTGCATATATGTATTTCCCTTGCATGTCTTTTACGAAAATATAAGCGCCTAAGTTGTCACATATATTAGACATTAAAGACATAGGCTCACTTGTGACGATATTTTGTATATTTTCCAAAAAATTATCCCTTATAGATTTAATATTTTTTGAACATTCTTTCGGTAGTGCTTCTAAAGAACAATGCAAACTTAGCACAACTAAAGCAAATAGAAACTGATTTGCGAGTAATCACTTCACTTTTAGGCTTGATTAATCAATTCTAGATATAAATTGTATACAGTATTTTATTTTTGTTTATTAATATGCACTTTCGGCTTTTAATTATCTTCACTCTATTATCTTCTTTTTTCACTCAAGCACTGGATATAAAAGTACACACGCTGCCAGTTCAAAGTGAGCTCAGAGCAAGTGCAATTAGCGGAAAGCTTATTTGGGTCGCCGGTAACAAAATTACTATTTATAAGAGTTTGGACAAAGGTAGGACCTGGATTAATAGTGGATTCAAATCTAATAAAAATTTGATTTCAGAGACATAGAAATCATTAATGACCAAACCGCCATTGTGATGACAGCAGGATATGGTGAAGATTCAGCGTTATTCATCACCAACAATCAAGGGAAGAGCTGGAGGTTACTCTATCAAAACCCTGACTAGAAAGGCTTCTTTAATAGCATCGCCTTAGTTAACAGCAAGCTTGGTTTTCTGATGGGCGACCCTGTTAACGAACACTTTATGCTAAAACACACAAAAGATGGTGGTGAAACATGCCATGCCATTAATATGACACATTTTCCAGAGATTGAAAAAGATGAAATCGCATTTGCCGCTAGTGGTAATACGCTCATTTCTGATCGCCAAAATGAAATCTATTTTGCAACAGGTGGCAACCAAGCTGCGATATATCAGTACAATTATAAAACTAAAACAAGCCATAAAACTCAACTTCCCCTTTATAGCAAAGAGAAGACATCTGGTGCTTATAGTGTCGCGTTCAATAGTAAAAGTGATCTATTTGCACTAGGAGGCGACTATAAACAAAGACAAGGTCTATATGAAAACATTGTTTTAATAAATAAGAATGGTCGACCAGTAAATCAAGCGGTTAACTTTGGAGGTCTCATTACAGCGATGCAATGCGCTCACAACTTTTGTATTGCTGTTGGTAAATCAAATAGCTATATGTCGAAAGATAATGGTTATCAATGGCAACCCTTTAAAAGCACTAGCTTTGAGGGGTTTTATACTTTAGCCCAAAGTGAAGGCACTTTTATTGCCGCAGGTACACAAGGTAAAGTAGCTGTCATAAATCAAGATAACTCATGGTTTTGAACACTGAAATCTTGGGTTTTTGAGCACAAAAGCTTATCTTTAAATTAGGTCTGTATGTTTATTTAGAGGAACTAAAATGCGTACTATCGAAAAAGAACTGTATCAACTTAGTGCTGATGACATATGTGTTTACGCTGTTGTTAAAGGCTCATGGAGCTATGACGAAGCGATCCTGTTCAGCAAAGACTTTTTAGACATTATTAAGACATTTGAAGGAAAGCCTTTCACACATCTGGTCTACTTTGATGGATTCACTTTTTCAGTGCCAGAAATTGAAGAAATCATTCAAAAATTGGTAGATAAATTAGTATCTCAAGGTTTAAGATTTACCGCTCAAGTTATCCCATTTGAGTACTACAACATCACTCAGTTTCAACTTGCAAAAATGACGCAAACTAAAGGCTTATTTGTCAAAAAATCTTTCAACTGTTTAATCGATGCACAAGATTGGTTAGAGTCTCAATCTTTCAATATGCCTCATCAAGATAACCACTTTGAATGCGAAATATTTAAAAGTTTAAAAACAGGGCGATAACAAAAGGTTAAGAAATGTAAACAACATAAAAACTTGTTTATTAATAATTTAAGTCAAACCAAGTCTCTAAAATCACACCAAAATAAAACAATAAATTTACAATTGTATTGATAAAGGTGCAAAAAAAAGTATAAATTGTTCCTCTTTTGAACAGGAGGCGGCAATATGAAACGTATCTTATTTATCTCACTCTGCGCTGTGATCATAATCGCAACATTTTTCTTTACTAAGCATAGTGAAGATGAGCAAAATATTGTCATCGCACAAATCAGCAAACCTGATGTAGTCAACGTAAGTCCCCCTTCTGTACCTGCTAAGAAAGAAACGCACATTGACGATACTAAGCCATTAACGAAAACTGATGTCAGATCAGAGTTTTATGCAATTAATAAACTATCAGAAAAAGCTAAATCAGTGCTTTCTGAAGCGGGTGTGTTGCCATCAGATCTAAATAACGAGGCTTACGTTGAATTTGACCTTCCCTCTCTTCGAGCATTAGAAGCAGGCGACAATTTTGAGCTGATGATCCCCCAGTCGGCAGAAACTTTTATCGCAGAAGTCACATTTATTGATGTCGCAGGAAATGGCGATAAGAGTATTTTTGGTAACGTAACTGGTGCAGATGGTCGCTTTCATACCACGGTTTTAACCGTAGGCAAAGATGCGGTTTATGGTCAACTTACCGCACCAAGTGGAAATTATGTATTTGAAACTAAAGACCAATATGGATGGATAGCTGCAAAACGGGACTTGTATAGAAAACACGTTGAGTTCGAGCATTCTGAGTCTGAACATCACTCAGATGCACAACACACGGAGCATGAAAAAATTGACATTTTTGCTCCTAAATTTAACAAAACTGACAAGTAAGGAAAACAGATGAAAACATCACTTAAAACACTGGTCGCTGCATCTGCAATTGCGTTTTCTGGTTTCGCTTCGGCTGTTACCATTGATATCGGTATTTTATATACAGACCAAGCAGCTGCTAAAACAGCAAACATCAATACTAAAATCAACCAACTGATTGCCTTTTCAAACCAGGTATATCAACAAAATGGTGTAGATATTCAACTTCGTTTAGCTGGTAGCCAAAACCTTGGAAATTATGCCATCACACCTGAATCTGGATGGTTAAATGCCGTAACAAATAGCACATATGTTGCAGATCTTCGCAACACTTGGCGTGCCGATATGGTTGCTGTGCTAGGTACTGGTGAGAGTGCTGGTAATGGTTTAATTTCATGTGGTTTAGCTTGGGTTGGCCAAGGCTCTAACGGTAACTTATATAGCTCAATGAGCGATCGCATGTTCAGCATTACTGCCATTGATTGTGGTGCAACGACATTTGTACATGAACTAGGGCACAATCAAGGCCTTGCTCACTCGCGTAAGCAAGGTGATACATCTGGCGGTGTTTACGTTGATGGTATGGGCCACGGTGTACAAAATAGCTTCGCAAGTATCATGGCTTACCCACACGTGTTTGGTTCAGCAACTCAGTACGATTATTTTGCAAACCCAAATTGGTCTGTAAATGGCGTACCTTATGGTGTTGTAGGTCAGGCATATGGCTGGAAAACAGTCAACGATACTAAGTACAGTATTGCTAACTTTAAGTAATATGATGTAAAAATAAAGAGAGGTGTATTGAGCACCTTTCTTTTAAATTAAGCATGTTAAAACTGTATAAATGCCCTTCATCTTTTATTTCTATTCTAAGAATAAAATCTTTTTTCTAAAGTACCCAAAAAGTTTGTCAATGACTTGGCAATGTCATATTTGCTTGATATGCTGAAAAAGAATGTATAAGCGCTTGTTTTAAGTACATTAATCAGCTTTTAGCAACAATCAGCTCTTCGCTAGAAATAAAAATAAATTGAGTTTTCACATGTCTTTATCGCAATTTTCAGATCAACTCATACATGAGCAATTTTCGTCAGCCCAATACCAACTTTTACATAAAATTGGTGAAGGTGGATTTGGTAAAGTTTTTAAAGCAATACAAGTCAATACTGGTCAGCATGTTGCCATTAAGTTTTTAGCAATAGAACCACATAGTGAAGAGCAACAAAAACAGCGCTATGTAGAGCGGTTTAAAAGAGAAACAGCATTAAGTAGTCAACTACAACACCCAAATATTGTCAGGTTACTCGACAAGGGTCAGATTAACGATAATTTGTTATATGGGGTATTTGAGTATGTTGAAGGGCAATCCCTTAGAGAGCATTTTATTCAAGAAGGTGCACTAAACGCCGTTGATGCCAAAGAAGTCATGCTTCAGGTCCTTGACGCCTTAGTTCACGCTCATCAAAGCGGTATAGTTCATAGGGATATTAAACCTGCCAATATCATGCTCACCAAAACGGGGGCAAAGGCACACGCTAAAATTCTCGATTTTGGTATTGGCACGCTCACTCAAGATAGCCGCCAAGCCGACTTTAATACACTAACTCTAACCCAAGAAACACTAGGCACACCATCTTATAGTGCACCTGAACAATTGCGCGGTAAACCTGCAACAGAAAAAACCGACCTTTACGTTTGGGGTTTAGTTTTCTTAGAGTGTTTAACTGGCCTACCTGCAATAACCGGGTCAAGCATTGCTGCTGTTTACCATAAGCAATTAAGTGATATGCAAGTATCAATACCAAGTAGCTTACTGGGTCACCCCATAGCAGATTTATTGCGACGTGTATTAATTAAAAACGCCACCGATAGAGTAATTACTGGTGACGCGCTTTATCAGGAAGTAGCCCAAGTTAACATGTCTAACCTGGTTGGCGTGTTAGCAGATCTGCGAGTACAACAGCAAGCAGATGATGACACGATGATCATGCGTGATGATGGTCCTGCTGGTGCGTCAATGCAAAATTTTACAGCCCATATTGAGCGTAAACAGATCACAGTTTTAGCAATGCGACTTAGCAGCAAAGTGCTAACAGACAAAGAGCTTGATTTAGATATTGTCGATACTCTATTTAGATCTCAACGTAATCACTGTATAGATATTGCGACGCGCTATGGTGCCACTCATGTTGGTAACTTAGCAGATTCAGTGTTGTTTTATTTTGGTTACCCAATAGCATCTGATAACGACACACGCCTTTGTGCTCGCACAATTTTAGATGCTATCAGTGACATCGCTAAGCGTAACGCACTTAATCAAGAAGCACATGGTGTGCAGGTTAATGTGCATGCAGGTATTCATGCGGGAGTGTTCACAACCTATGCTACCGCTATGCCTGAAGGCCATATTGCAAATACTGCGATGGCGCTAGCAAGAGAAGCCGGTGAAAGACAAATTTTATGTAGTGAAGAGTCAAGGGCCATTCTTGAACCCTATTCAGAGTTTGAATATTCTGGTGAAAAATTACTAAGCAGTAACCTTAGTAAAGAACGTATATTCAGCTTAAAAGGTGAACGCCGAGTAGAAGCCTTTGGCTTTATGCGTGGCACAAGAAATAGCCATGAACTCGTTGGAAGAAGCAATGAACTACAACAGTCTTTATCAATCTTTAATCGCGAAACCACAGAAAGCCGCTTTACCCATATTCATGGTGAAGCCGGTATTGGCAAATCTCGTCTATTACAAGAAATCAGAAGTAATGCGTCTAAGTACCAACACCTTGTTGCACAGTGTTTACCTGAGCATCAAAATAATGCGCTTTACCCTATTCTGAATCTGGTCCGTTATTTGTATAACACAAGTAATTTGACCACAGCACAAGCAATAGAAACCTTTACAGCCATTATAACAGAGCATGACAACACGTTAGATTGTGAACAAGCATTACCTATCTTACTAATCTGGCTAAATATTGAATTAAATGATGAATTAACAGCTTCAACATTGGCACCTGATGCGCAAAAAGGTTATTTGTTTAAAGCTCTTACTGCATTATTAATGAGTCAGAGCTTCACAATCAACGCTAACAAACTATACATCGTCGAAGATATTCACTGGGCAGACATAACAACCATTGAATTTATTCAGCACTTCGCGAAGCAACTCCATAATGGCGACGTACTTATAAGTACTTCACGTCAAAAAGTACCTACCCAATTACAAGATCTCACTTTGCTAGAAGTTGGTTTGAAGAAATTAACTCAGCAAGCAACTGAAGACTTCATCGTAAAACTGTTTGATGATCAAGCCGTATCACAAAACGTCCTTGATGTGCTTGTAAACCGAACTGATGGTATACCCCTGTTTATCGAAGAACTCATCGGTATGTTAAAGCAAAGAGAATTAGTCAGTGTCATCGATGGCGAGATTAATTTCATAAGCCCCGAAAAGTTAGATCAAGTGCCTACCAGCCTGCGTGAGTCACTTCAGCAAAAACTCGACAGCCTAGTTCATGCAAAAGAAACCGCTCAACTGGCTGCCACCATTGGTCGTGAGTTTGAATATGAACTGCTAGTTGCCGCTTCATCATTAAGTGAAAACCAAATTCAAAATGACTTAAATGAACTGGTAGCAAAAGACTTAATTGTTCATCAACGCAGTGTGGACCATGATAGCTATATCTTTAAGCACGCATTGGTCAGGGATGCGGCTTATGACAGTATGGTCAGTGAAGACAGAATTACAACGCACCTCAACATAGCAAAAACAATCCAAAGTGCTCCTAAAATTTCACAGCAAGAGAGAGCCTTAGCTTCTGGCAGGCACTTTGTGCTGGCTAATGTACCTATTAAAGCATTAGAGTCTTACAACTTAGTTTTAAAGTTTTACGTAAGCAACTCTTTAAACTATAAAACAGAAGAAATCTACTCAATAGTAAAAAGTATTTTAAAACAGTTTTCAGAAGACGTTACAAATAACCCAGCTTACCTTGAGTCACTAACATATATTCTCACTGCTTATATGTCTCTATACGGCTATGCTGGTTTAGAAACAATTGAAGTGGCTTCAAAGTTACAGCTTGCATTGGATAATGTAGAAGTCAGTTCAAAGCAAGAGCAACAAATTTCAAATGCTCTAGAACAAGTCAGATGGGCACAATTTTTAGCTTATCATTACGGTTCACAAAGAGAGCAAGCTAGGAATTTAGGAGAAACTATCCTTGCAGAGTGCAAAGAGGATTTACCTAAAAAATGCTGCACTTTAGTGCATCTTGCTCAAGCATACGTGTTTGATGGCGATTATATAAAATCCAAAAATGCTTATGACTTTGTAATTCAAAACTCGACTAATTTCCCAAACATTGAAGAGATTGTAACTAAATTCGGCTCAGAACCTTACTCACAAGGTCTTACAATGAGTTCTATTGTTGAATTAATGATGGGAAATATAAAGCAATCATTAGTCAGAGCCGAGCTAGGTTTAACTATTTCTCTGTATTCTAAACATGATATTTCAATTACTTTTGCTTACATATTTATTGCACTTCACTATTTCTGTATTAACGACAGAGAAAATGTCATTAAAACATATCAAAACTACATTAAGTCGCTTGAAAATGAAGTATGGGCAAAAGCATTCTTAGACATTCTTTATGATTGGGCAAACGAGACTTATGACACAGCTTTGAAAATTAGAGAGTCAATGTTACAAAGTGGGCAGTCTTTTGCTTTGGGTGTTTATGAAACATCAATCGCAGATACGTTAATAAAAAGAGGTGAAATAGAAAAAGCTCAAAACTTAATGAAAGAGTCAATTAATAGAGTAGAAAGCTTAGAAGAATACTATGCATTGCCACTTTTAAAGCGCTACTACGCTAAAGCGCTCGCATTGTCTGGCTCTGATAATAAACTCGCTAAAAACATTTTTAATCAGGCTATTAATGAAGCAAATCAACAAGGTGCAAAATTTAAAGAACTCACTTGTTTAGTTGAACTGTTAAGCTTTTATCCTACTGAAGAAAGTAATACACGCCTCGAAGAGTTATGCTTTGAACTGAAAGAAGAAAAAGAAAATTATTATTTTTTAAAAGCAAAGCAATTATTGGTGGAGTGTTAAAGTTGCAGATAGAAAGAAATCTGATTAAGAAATTCCAAGAGGACGGTTTTGTTGTTATTAAGGAAGCATTAAGTGCAAAAACACTAAATACGCTTCAAAGCGAGTGCTCAAAACTTACCGATTATTACATTGAAAAATATCAAAATATAGTAACTAAACATGGGCCACTAAGAGACGATCACAGTTTCAAACTGCTTGATTATTTTGAAGAAAACGCAAATTTTTGCCCAAGAGCAAACCGAAAAAATATTGACTTAAATATTATTAGAGAACTTTTCTATAACAAACAATTTTATAATTTAGCGCAATTATTATTAAACACAGACGAAGAGCTTACTCTTTTTCAAGAGTACTCAATAAGATCTGTTGTGCCACAATCATTCAATAAAAATATTACTGGGTGGCATCAAGATGCATCTGATAAGAATCCAGACTTAAAAATGGTCATTTTCTGGGCACCTATTTTAAATCCTGATGCAGGCGGTTTGAAGTTAATACCTGGTTCACATAAATTAGGGGCTGTTGAGCACTCTGATGCGCCCCCTTTTTACCATATAAAAAATGCTATTTTAGATAAACAGTTAAATAAAGAGGTATCGCTACATTTGGAACTTGGAGATTGTGTGATGTTCCATCATCACATGTTTCATACTGCTAGAGATAATCTTTCAAATAAAATTCGTTGGTCAATCGACTTTCGTTTTCAAACCAACACGCAATACCAAGAAAAACGTGTTGGTTTATTACTATAAAACTTAAAAGGAAAATAAAATGTCAAACTTTGAGAAAGGTTTTTTAAGCTTCGTATATAACTTCGCAACTAAATCAGATTTAAGAGAAGATTTCCGAGGTAACCCAGACGGTACTATGGCTCTTTTTGAGCTTTCTGCAGATGAAATGAACGCATTTAAAAATGCTGACGAATCTGAAATTGCAAAGTTCATTAAGGAAGACTTCAAATCTAAGGTGGATATTGTAACTCCATACTAAAATTTTTAGCTACTTCGCACTTGCGAAGTAGCTCTCGTTGTTAATTTTACGTTAATTCATTTTTTATCCATAATTGCTCCGTAGAATAATTTATTGGAAAACTTCATACTAGGGAATCAATTATGCGTCGTTTTACGACTTCTTTAATTGCTGGCGCCATGCTTACTGTACTTTCAGGTTGTGAGCTGGGTAGCAATGACACACCAAGCAATATTGCTGTTACAAATATCTCAACTGGCCCACTAGATACATTAGAGCCGAATCAAACTGTAAAAACTTACTATGATGTTGAAATTGCAGGTTTCAATAACGTAGACGTTGATGTGCATTTTTACTTAATTCATGCCGCAGAGCTCGATGAAGAAACTGGCGATGAAGTAGAAATCGACGAAGTTCATAAAGTTGGTGCTTTAGAACTTTCTCAAGTGTCTGAAGGTAGCCACAGTTTTGAGACTGAAATTACCATTCCTAATGACCTAATTGGTGGTCATTATCATATTATCGCGCAAATTGACCCGCACGATGATCATGCTGAAGACATTGAAGATGATAACCACCCTTCTGTCGACCATGAACCATTTGCTGATGGTGAATTTCCTTTTGCTGACGTACATGTACGCGTATTAGAAACGCATGACTACAAACTACTGAGTGCCGAGTTTGGCCAAGAAGCGTTAATTTTAGATGCACCAACGACTGATAATGGCACAAGCCATCATCACTCTGACCTAGTAGGTTTTATTGTCGCTGATTATGAAGGTGCTGATCTTGGTTCTACTAGCATCAAAGCCGAAGTTATGGTTAACGGTAACTGGGAAGAAACCCATTTCTGGAATGCTCAAAACCAAGGGTATGAAGATGTGATCTTACACAACTTCACTGCTGGTTTACATGACGAGCACATTGGCTTTGACATCGCGTTTGAAGATGACTTGCTACAACGCATTCATGACGAGCACGATGCAACGCAAGAACAAAACTTGCAGGTTCGTTTCATCTTAACTGATCTTGCTGAAAATGCAGAAACGATCACTGATAACAATGTGATTGAGACGCAAATCCCGCTTTATTTCTACACAGGTGAAGAAGCAGATTCATCTGAAGGATTTGCTAAGCGCGGTCCACAATATGCCGTTGGTTTAGCGAACATTAAGCTAGAAAAATCGTTCGATAAGTCTTACGGCAATAAGTCAAAATTCAGCGTCGGTGTTGATTTAAATGGTCAATTATTCATTGTACCTACCGGAGATATTGGTGGTCGTGTAACTGGTGAAGGTATCGTTGAAGCCTACTTCTTCAATGCTCAGAACACGCTATTTAGTATTTCTTATGATGGCAGTGCTTATGTAAGCGGCAATAATACAGGCTATGCATCAGAAATGATCATTTTCAATAATGTTGTTTTTGAAGATGAAAAATACGTTGCTAAATATGAAAAAGCATGGGAAAAGAAATGGGAAGAAGAGAAAGTACTTGCGCAAGCACGCTTTACTATCGGTCCTGTTCCTATGAGTGTTGAAGCTGGCGTAAACGGCAGCTTAGGTTTTGAACTGACTGTTGGTTACAACGCTGAATTATACGCCGAAGGTGACTTATTCCACGTTGACTTCGGTGCATTTGGCCGTGGTGGTGTAAATTTAGGTCTAGTATCTGCTGGTGTACAAGCTGTTTTGACCTTAATCGACAATACCTTCTCATTAGAGTCTAATGCAGGCTTTGCTCTGGTCAGCACAGGTAATAACAAGCCACATATTTATTATGGTATTGAGCTGAAAAATGACCTTGATGTAATCTCAGGTAAGTTTGGCCTATATGCTGAAACGGTTGGTGTTAAGTGGTGTAAAAAATGGGGTATCCCATACCCGTGTGGTAAAAAGACCACTAAATATGACCTATGGTTATATCAAACAAACAGTGTTTACAATAAGTCTTGGACACTATACTCGAAAGAGGACGAAATCGAACTATGATCCTATCATGTCGATTAAATTTGCTTGCTGCGCCCTTGGTGGCGCTAGCAAGCTTTCAAAGCCAGGCAAGCGCTTTTTGCCAACCTCAGTTTGACTTCAACATAAAGTCTTTCACCAGTTTTAATTACACCAAGCTTAACAGCCCAGCTCAGCAAACTGACATTGAGATCCAAGGTAAGTTGTCTGTTATTTCAGTCAAGAAAGAAGACGAAAAAAATTGGTGGGCGATTAAGGCTGATAAAGTCAAAACGGTGCAAGGGCAGCTATCGATGCCTTTACCAAATTACGAGCGGCCTTTTGCATTTAAACTCAATGAACAGGGCCTGATCACTGAATTTTATTTCGCTGATACTTTAGATACCCAGTCTCAAGATCAACTTAAAGGTCTTGCTTATTACTTACAGTATCAAAAGAACTTATCTAAAATTACCAATGAAACCGACACGCTCGGTGAGTATCGTGTTAATTATAAGCAAAAAGAAAATGCCTTAAGCTTTGCCAAAGTGAATTATGAGCACAAAAATAAGCAGGCATTAAATGCTTTTTCTCATATTGAGGTAGAAAAGTCAGAGCAACAAATCACGCCCTCAGAGTGTTTTTTAGATTCCCGTGACGGCATAGAAAAGCTGAACTTAGTGGGTGCAGATCTCATTTTTACATCTGAGCAAAGCTTCAGCGTTAAAAAGCTCAAGCAACCTTTTGAGACCGCCCTTTTCTCAATGTCTGATGATTTATCACTTTGGCAAAATACTCATGTTGAGTTAACTCAAGCCGAAAAAGACAAGTTAAAGAAAGAATTACTCGCTTTTGTTACTGAGCAAGATATTACTCAGATTGATGCACATACACTGGCCTTGTTACTGAAAAAATATGATGCCGTTATTGGTGAATTAAGAGACGTTATCTTAACTAATCAGATTTCAGATAATGCCCAAATGCGCTTATTTAATGCCCTTGGGCAACTCGATACCCCGTCAAGCCAAGTGTTATTAAGTGGTTTATTGGTAGGCACAGAGAAGCAGCCGCAAACTCAATTTAGGGCTCTGCGCGCGCTTACACAAGGGCACCAACCTCTTTCTCAACAAGCAACCGACACGCTTTTAAGTCTCTTGAACGATGGCTTTTTAAGTGTTGATCAAGAAGTGAGCTCAAGCTTCTACATGACGCTGGGCATTCTACTAAATAACCGAATTGGCTCAACGACAGCCCAGCAACTTAGCCAAGCGATTGTTGAACACATCACGCTCAGTGAAAGTGAAAGCAAAACGGCCGACTTAATCACGGCGCTTGGCAATAGTCGCGACGTTCAACACGTTGAATTGATTGAAGACTACTTGACTGATAGCAGTCCACGAGTTGAAAAAGCATCGATCAGAGCGCTTGGTATGATGCAAAGTGATTCTGCTTATCAAAACCTTGAAAAGCATTTTAATACTCACTCAGGCAGAAACACCAAAGCCTTACTTTCAGCACTTGGCAATTATGATATGAAGCCAAAAACCAGTGACTCAGTGCTTAATCTTGCGATAAACGACAATGACGATGCGGTTCGTTATGCCGCGATTAATGCATTAGCCAAACAACCTAATAACGAAGGTATTAAACAAACACTAAGACAGGCGCTTCGCTCAGAAAAGTCTAAGCGTAACTTTAAGGCCATTGTTAAGTTACTGCATAAGAAAGATTAAAAAAGGCGCTAAGGCGCCTTTTTTATCTAAGTCTTAAACTTTACTAAATAGTCTCATGATGTAGTGTTTGTTGGCGACTACTTGTCTTATGGGCGTCACTTTCAATCAGCAAGGAACATGATATAATCAAAAAAATAAGAGGTGTCCCTCCTATTTAAAATCATTAAAACTACATCACAAATTCAGTTTTTAACTAGTTTTTAGACTGGAAATCAGGGTGCCCAGATCGATTAAGCATAAAGCTGTAAAGATCAACATAACGTCGAATGTTTTGCTGAGTGCTTGATCCTGCGCCGTGACCTATCTTATCGTCAGCCCTAATCAATAGCATTCCTGAATGCTCTGATGATAAATACTTTGCAGCAAATTTTGCTGTATGCCAATAATCAACCCTTTTGTCATTAAGACCTACATCAAGGTAGATATCTGGCAAAGCACTCACATCATCAAGCATTTCATAAGCGTCCATTGCGAGTATCGCTTTAAAATCCTCTTCATTTCTAGGGTCACCTAATTCACCAATTTGGTTCGCCCCATTCTTAGACTGTAAAATTCTTGTCGGGTTAAGAATTGCAACTGATAGCGCTGCATGGCCAAAAAGATCTGGTCGTTTTAAAACTGCGGGACCAACTAAAACGCCCCCCATACTCACACCATATGCACCTAATAAATTTGGCTCAGTTCTGCCTGTTTTCACTAAGTGCTCAGCACAAGCGATAAAATCAGCATGGCCATTTGGTTTATTCTTGCCTCTTCCCATCTCATGCCAAGTTCGGCCTTTTTCACCACCTCCTCTGACATGACAATTTACCCAGATACCCCCCTCTTCATTGAATGGGAACATCATTGGGCGATAATTAGGCCTAATTGAGGTACCGTAGCCACCATAGGCATATAAAATCGTTGGTGATGGGTCTTTTAAATCTGAAGATTTGCCATATATTGTTACCGGAACCAAAGTGCCATCTGCACTCTTAGCGAACTCTCTCAATACTTTATAGCCAGTTGGAAGCTCATGTGTAGCGCTATTCAAGCCTAAAGAAGTTATCTCACCAGAGTTATATTTAAAGTATTCTCGAGAATGCATTGGACTTTCTACAGAAAATATTATCGCGTTTGAAGCGTTGTCACTTGAAAGAGATCTAACTACGCCATCAAATGGAAGAGAAATATTAGTGATCTTTTTATTAAGATCTACGAAGCGTACGTTATCAAAACCATCTTTCATGCTGACAACAAACAAACCACTATTTACTGCAGTAATTGATGTAAGGACTTCATCACCTTCCCCTAAAACTGGCGTAGCATCATTGAGATTTTGTGACCTGTTTAAGTCAAGTTTCAATACCTCTCCATCAGGGGCTGTTTTTTTAGATAGAACATACAATTCATTACCAATTAGTGCACTGCTCGATATTCTATCTTTATAGTCCGCTACAACCTGCCATTCTGATTTACCTTGCTCTTTAATCAAGAGTCTGTGATCAGGTCTAGCTCCGGTGCCTTTGCCTAATACCCAACGACTATCTTTTGGATAAATTACAACAGGGAATTCAGCAGAATTAAAATTAGCCCCGTTGTCTATTTCAACCCCTAGCTCTAGATTACGCTCAGCGCTTTCTAGTTTAACATTCTCAACAACCATTCCTTGAATGGGATCGTTGTCTATTGCATATGTCATTTTAGTGATAGAAAATTCTGTATCGTTTTTCCAACTGGCAACAAACTCACCCCATACAGGAGATACCTCTGTGTCTAAAATTCGCAAAGAATCTGTATCAATAATTCTAACAGTTCCAACTTCAGAACCGTCTGGAGAAATGTGAAAAGCAATATATTTACCGCTAGGAGAAACTGAGTAACTATGTATTGCTGCCGAACTGCCATCATTATTGTTGTACTTAGCAGGGTCGACAATTAAGCGCTCTTCTCCTTCTATACGAATATATAATTTTGCTACGGAGTCAGTAGAGCTCTTATGCAAATAAAAAAGTTTATCGCCTGACAACTTGGCTTGAGAAAAGCTCGACTGTGCGCCAAATAACTTTGTAGTCGCTTCTTCTAAACGAAACCTACCTGCTTGAGACCCAAGCAGCTCATCTGTTTGTTTGGCTGAACTTAACATCCAAGCTTTCAGTTCATTTTCTTCTTTTTCCATCCAACGATATGGATCATTTATTTCATAACCAAAAACTGTTTCCTTTTTTGGTATTTTTTTAGGTGACTTATTAATTGAGGCATCGTTTAATGCGTCATGATTGGAGCAAGCAGCCAAAACGGCTATGGAGATCGTAATAAGTAGGTATTTCAAAACATATCCTTTGAGAGTGTGCATAATTAAAAAATTTAATCGCAAGCGAGAATACTTAATAACATTTTGACCGTCAAACATTAATGCTTATAAATCAGCAAGTTGAACTTTAACCTTTCTTGTAAAATTCATTCCCTGCTTTACATTGCATATGGAGTACAGCCTAATACCTACACAGTGTCTAGAGACCATAAATTAAGTGGGAGATGATAAATAAAAACGCTGTTCCTATGAACTTGCCTCACTGCGACCAATACCCACATTTATTTTTTGCATGTAATCCGCGAGTATTTTTGATTCTGGGTCTTTTGTACATAAACCATCAAAAACACCTTGTTGGTCGTTTACACTTCGCTGCTGCCCTAGTTTTAGCTTACCCTCAATGCTTAATATCTCGACTTCTATACCTAAAATCGCTCGAGACAAACGTGTGTTAAATTCATGATTGTAAATCTCGGTTTGGTTAAATAAGCCGGCTTCGTATTTTTCAACTGTTTTATTCACAACATTCAATGTCTCATATTCGTCTAAAAGTTTTACTCTGCCTTTTACGTGCACCGCTGCGTAATTCCAAGTCGGCACAGCTGGGCCTTGCTCATACCAGGTCGGTGAGATATAAGCATGAGGACCTGAGAATATAATCAGTACTTCTTGCTCATCAAGGGTTTTCCAATGCTTATTGGCTCTGGCTAAATGCGTAAATAGTTTAAACTCCCCTTTTGAGTTTTGATCCACAATAAAAGGTAAGTGTGAGGCATTCAGACAGGGAGAAATTACACAAGCAAAACCAAATGCTTCTATAAACTCCATAGCAAGATGACTGGGCATTTGTTGATTTTTAGGTATGTACATAGCTCGACTCCAAATTGACGTGTTAACAAGCTTATCCAAGTCTGGCCCTATGGTATTCAACCAAAAAACAAATTATAACTAGACCAGATATATTTAATAATCTGGATTAATAAACTGAATAAGTACCATGCGCTTTGCTTGAGTAAGGGGATAACGCTAACGTTAAGTCTGAAATAAAAAAGGCCCAGTATGTTCATGACATACTGGGCCTTGCTTCTGGGGGGTTAGTTCACAAAGTTAAAGTTTTTTTTATCGACAACCTGGTGTGTTGTAATCAACCACAATTGAAGCTCCTTTGGCGTTACCCGATACTTTAAGGTAGCCCCAATATTGGCTTTGGTTGTTGATATAAATACACTCACCATTGCCGCTATTGGTAGAAGAAGCATCTACATTCGTGCTGGTAGGCCAGCCTTGGTTGCTATATTCAAGACTTAAATCGCCCGAGCCATTGGCGGTTGTGATTGCGATGCTGTTTTGGCCGCTTACATTTTCTAAGCTTAACCAGATTGTGTCTTGCTCAGCCAAACATCTCACTTGACCGTCATATAAACGACCACCTGTTACAGGACCACTTGTCGCACACGCATCAGGTACATTGAAGCCTGAACCCGTGTTGAAGCTCGCCATAATCGACGTATCAAAGCTGTTGTAACCATAAACCATCACATGGTAAGTCCCAGCTTGTATATTACTGATCTCACATGTTTCGTTATTACCACCGATATAAGGACGGCAATCATAGTCAGACATGGTCGGCTCTGAACCAAACTTCACGTACAGATCGGCATCTCCAGTACCACCGTTTAAAGCAAAGTTCAGATTACTTGCACCTGCAGGTACCACAAACGTGAATTTCAATACGCTGTCTTGCGCGCCAGAAATAGCCTTTGATTCACCATTTTTCAATTGGTTGGTCGGCGTCGTATCACCTAAAATAGTTGCTGTTGTTGACTCAGTTCTGCTCGCACCTTCTGTATCAGTAGCAGTGAGTGTCACCGTATATTCACCTGCCTGCGCATAGCTATGTGCAGGGTTCGCTTCAGAGCTTGATGTGCCATCACCAAAGTTCCATGTATAACTTGCGATGCTGCTTTCTTTATCAAATGAGCCTTGGCTAGAGAAGTTAATTAGCTCAGCTTTGTTCGCCGTATAAGGGCCGTTAATCGCCACGACTGGCGCCTCATTTACTGTGCCACCGCCGTTTGCTAGCTGCTGTGTCCATTGGGTAAATTCAGCATCGTAATCAACTGCCCAATTGTTCAAACGTGCTTTATACGCCGCCCAATCACCTGTGCGTGTTGAGTTAAGCATCAACTTTACTTCATCTAAATGACGCTCAAACATAAAGCGAACAGCCAAATAGCCCCAACGATAAATACGGTCTTGATCAAAGCCATCATAGGTGGTGTTAAAGATTGTACCTAACGTGTAAGTTGAGCCATCTTTAATGGTATCAATTGCTGCTTGGTTGTTATCTTCATTGGCAATATATTCAGCAACGCCTTCACTCCACCATACAATGGCCTCTGTTGGTGCATTAAAGTCACCATACAAATCGAATCGTCCATCAAGGTAATGTACATATTCATGCTCTAAGTTCCACACATAGTGATCAGGGTTCGCATAACTGGCTTCGTACGCAATAAAGTTTGGCACATTACCTGGTTTCGAAGGATCGCCCTCTAAATACATACCACCATTGTTGGTATTAATACCAAATATTGGGCCGCCATATTTACCGTAGTCTGTGCTTGAATCAAAAATATTAACTTGTAATTGAACGTTGTTATCGTCAGCAACAGGTACATTATTTGTATCTAGCTTGGTATGAAAATAACCTTCTTCGTAACCCATTTTGCTACACGCGGCTTGATGTTGGGCCGTTGTCATATTCTGTGAACGAATTTTAATTGTGCTACTACAGATATATGTTTGCGAAAGAACTTGGTTTTCTAACTGTTCGCCGTAATTACAAATGCCATAGTCATTACAATTACCGTAATAACTGGCCGTATCAGCTGCACCTAACCAAGCTACATCACCAAAGCCGACCATTTCATAACGACTGAAAATGTCTTTAAGCCCTGCATCAACTGAACTCTGAATGGCTGTATCTGAATATTTTTTAAGGCGGCCTAATTCTCGTGCTGCATTAGCCAACATAAACTCAGCGCTTGAATCAATCATATAATTGCTGGTTGAAAATTTTCTTAGCGCTGCAACAAGGTCGGTTTGAGTACCAATTTTTGCTTTAAATTCGTTGTTCCATTGGCCACGGAAAAGTAGAGTAAATACATTATTTACTGCATTTCGCATATTCCACTTTGTTGCATAACTCTCGTTCCAACGATTAAGCCACTGTGTAATGATTGGTAAATATACGTCTTGCTGTTCTGAGCTGTCCATTGTAATGATGACTTCAGATAATGTCTGACCATGCGCATCATTGTCGTCGTAGAAGTGGCTATTATTTACAAAGGCATCAATCGCGCCTTTTACTGCTGGCGTGACCCAAGTCGCGAATGTGACTTGATCGTTATAAAACTCTGCAAAATAGCCCGCTCGTAAGAACAAGAACATGGCTTCAATATTTGCATCACCGCCACCTTGATAGTTTTGGCTCAGTGTTTTTACATGATTTGCCACTGCATACATATTGTTCGAGTCAAATGCTGCTGCTTGGATATTGCTCGATGCTGAGAATAGTTCGTTTACACATTGCACACCTTGAGACTTAATTTCATTGATTAAAGTCGAACTATTAGTGGTTGCCAATGCATTAACATTACACACTGCCGCTGCCTGTACATTCGCCATTGAGAATGCACTCATTTGCATCATGACAGGTTGCTCAGCATAGTGAGATTCAGCAGTCGGCGCATTTTCAACATGAGTCTCATTTTCTACGCCATGATGATGGTGGTGGTGGTGATGATGATGTTCAGTGTTGATGGTATTTGTTTGCTGCATTTGCGGTGCTGTCATTGCAAATGCAGTTATGCCATAAAATGAGCCTGCTACCAGTACTGCCAGTTTTTTTATTTTCATTTCTCTTCCTTACTTGTTGTTTTTTATTTGAACAAATCGCTCAAACGTCAAACATTAAAGCAGCACATTAACAAGAATGCAATATATTGTATGCAATTCATTTTTATAAGAACAATATATTTACAAAATGTAGTTTTTTAATTTATCTCGATAGGCTTTTAATTAGTTGGAAAACATAGATAAAAAGAGGCTGTGCCTCTTTTATAACGCTTGTTGAAAAATTAAATCTCGTTTAGCAAAGTTGTGAATCAGTGCAAAGACCTGTTGTTACACACAATCCACGGGAGGTAGTGACGCCACCAGCTACTTGAGGAGTGGCTGCTTGACCAAGCTGTTTATCTGCTAAAGGTTGTTGAAGTGTTTTAAGGTTTTTCTTTTTAAGTGAAAGTTTCATCGTTCTTCTCCTTAGATAGTTGATGCAACATTAAGTTAACATTCAGATGCAAAAAGCGACAGAAGACAATTAGATTGAATAAATATCAAACACCTTAAAAACTATCCAGAATTGAATGTGCAGTTGCGCTCTATCAGGCTTTTGGTAATTTAATCTCTATTTTTAAACCACCTAATTCACTATGAGAGGCGTTAATTTCACCACCGTGAGCTTCTACTACCTTTTCACAAATAGATAATCCGAGTCCCGACCCGCCTAAATCGCGACTTCGAGACTTATCACAGCGGAATAAGCGCTCGAATAAATGGGGCAAGTCTTGATCAGATACACCCGGGCTTGAATCCGAGAAAGAGAAAATTACAACCTGTTCAGTATGTGAAACTTCAAAACACACTTCCCCTGGTTTATCTGTGTAGTGGATAGAATTTCGACTCAGATTGGCAGCCACTTGATGTAACCTTGCCGAGTCAACTTCAAGTAATACCTTATCGAGTGGTGACTTTTTCACTTCAAGGTGTAAATCATGCTCGCACAGTACATCTTCGATTTGCCCAGCTAAGTCATCGAACAGCTCACTCGCATCATGTGTTTCTAAATTTAAGTTAAACGTACCTGTATCAGCCTGAGCAAGCTCATAAATATCTGAAATGAGTAAGTTTAAATTATCAAGTCTTTGATTTAGTACTTTGTAAGTGGCTTGAGGGTCTGACACAAGATTATGCTCAAGCGCCTCTAGATGAAGCTTTAAAACTGCAAGCGGTGTTCGTAATTCATGAGACACATCAGCAAGTAGTTGCTTTTTAAGCTCTAAAGCTTGATTTAAATGCTTAGCTTCTTGCTCTAGCCTAGCCCGGCGCTGACGGGTAAAAACCAAAACAAACAAAATGATAAACAACAACACAGCAACAATAGAGAAGCCAATATACCGCGTAAGTGTTTGCTCCGCTTTCAATAAGGCCTGCTCTGCTCTTGCTTGCTTTAACTCGAGCTGGCCAGTTACATATTCTGATTCAGATGCTAAAACGAGGGTTTTCAGACTTCCCTGCTCTTTCATCTTATTTTTGTAGGCCAAGTGCATTTGGTTTTGTGCTTCAAATGCGCCTTCTAAATCACCTTTCCCTTGTAATGCTTGCGCTAGAAAACCGTAATGTTTCGCTATGTCTTTATTTTTGAGTGGCTCAGTTATTAAAAGCTGTCGGTGTGCCTGCTCATACAATGCATTCTGCAAATAGGTATCAATCAATAGATAACTTGCTCTTGCGTAAGCATTTATATTTTTAGTTATATCCAACTGCGTAATAATTGTTTCAAGTGTGTCTTGGGCTATTTGAAGTTTACCTTCGCGTAGATACATTTCACTGATATAAGTTTGCGTATCTAAAACAGCAAGAGGGATATCTAGCTCAGCCAAAATAGCTAAAGACAGCTTAAAATGTTCAGCAGCTCGTTCAAATTGTTTTAGCGCGACTTTCTGCTCGCCCATCTTTCTTAGCGTGACAGCTTGATCTTGTTTGCCATTAAGTCGTTTGTCTATGTCGTGGACTTTATTGAAATAATCGTAACTTTTTGCATGTTCCCCAAGCGCAGCATAACTTTCAGCTAGCCCCCAAAACGTGTCGTTCATCCAAAACTCTTGAGACTTTTGCGGCAAATATGGAATTTTCTGCAGTTGCTGTAACTGGATCTCTAGTGACTTTTCAATTAAGTCTAAACTGGTGTAAATCGCACTTTTCTGCCGTGCAACCGCCATTTCAAGTTGCACATTTTCCGCTTTAACAGCCGCCTCAAGTGAGGCATCTAACGCGATCACAGCATCGGAGTATTTATTTAACTGTTGATAAGCATGAGCCAAAAACCGATTAGCATGAGATGATAAAGTATGTAATTCAGCTTGTTCAAAGAAGTTCGAAGCAGCAATTAAGTAAGGTATTGCCTCGAAGTGATTACCCCGGGTCATCGCCATATTACCGCGAGAGAGGTTCAACTTACCTGAGTACTCTAAACTTTCAAATGACTCAAGTAAGGTTTCTAATCTCGCTAAGTAAGTGACTGTTTGTTCAAAACACCCTTCTCGGATGCACACCAGACCAGCTCTATGAAGCACATATGCGGTTTGCATTTGTGTCAACTGTCTAGTTTTAAGCAAATCATCCGCTTTTTTGAGCAAAACCTGTCGCTCTTTAGATGACTTCAAGCTTTCTGCTTGCACTTTAAATTCATCAAATTCAACGTTAACTGAGCCGATAGCTGCCACACTAAAAAGTGCATAAAACACAAAAAAAGCAATTCTCATACTCTATTACAAACACTTTATTAACAACCAAAATGAAAGTCTAGCGCGTAATCCAAAACGATTCCAACTAAAGTCTAATTCAACCATACACGAATGAGTCAAACAGACTCACACCCAGCAAAGTCAAAATGACTCCACCCTTATAAAAATAAAATTTAAAACCTTTAATATCAACAAGATAAAAATTGGCATCAATTTTGATTTATATAACTCGTCGCGTTTAATTAAGAGTAAGCTTTATGCAATCTAAAGTCCTATCAGAGCAACCCCTTTATCAATACTGCTTAAAATTCGGCAGTCGCGCCATGGTGATTTTGTTATTGCTGACGGTCAGCTCGCTCATTGTCAGCTTTTCACTAGCAGAACAGTTCTCTTTGCCTGTTCAGATTGCTAGCCATATCGCAACAATCGTTTTTAGCGCGTTATTCAAAATAGCTTATGTGATCCGCTGTATCGGCGCTTATCACTTAGGTCACACTAGTTTTTAATCTTGAGGAAAGTCATGTTAACCAAACAGCACATAGATATTGTTAAAAGCACATCTGTGATTATTGAACAAGGTGGTAGTGCCATCACAGAGCATTTCTATAATCGTATGTTTAGAGAGAACCCTGAACTTAAACACATTTTCAACATGAGTAACCAGCATACAGGTCGTCAAAAGGTCGCGTTATTTGAAGCTATACTGGCCTATGCAAAAAACATAGATAACTTGAGTGCATTAAAAAGTGCGGTAGAGCGCATTGCAAACAAACACACTAGCTTTCACATTCAAGCGCATCACTATGACATTGTTGGTCTGCATTTAATTGAGACGTTTAGGGAATTATTAGGCGCAGACTTTACAACAGAAATAGAAGACGCTTGGACCACTGCTTATGGCGTACTCGCTGATATCTTTATCAACAAAGAAAACTCAATTTATAAAGAAAACGCCAGTAAACTTGGGGGTTGGCAAGGTAAACGTGCTTTTAGACTCGCAAGTAAAACGCCTGAGTCAAAATTGGTGACCAGTTTTGTATTTATTCCTGTCGATGAACAAGCGGTTGCAGACTTTAAACCCGGCCAATACTTAGGTATTGAGATCAGCAGTAAACAGTTTGAACATACAGAAATACGTCAATACTCGTTATCAGATAAACCTAATGGACGCAGCTATCGCATTTCGGTAAAGCGAGAGCTGGGTGAGCATAATGGTATTGTTTCAAACTTCCTACACGATCATTTGAATGTTGGTGATGTTGTTGATTTACATGCACCCGTTGGAGATTTCTATTTCACAGATAAACAATCTCCGGTTGTGCTTATTTCTGCTGGAGTTGGCATCACGCCAATGCAATCTATGCTTGAATTTAAGTCCGATATTAAATATCCACACCCAGTGACATTCTTACATGCCTGTGAAAACCAAGAGCAACATTCTTTTGCACTGCAAACAGCAACTTTGTGCGAGCAAAACCAATGGTCGCACCATACTTGGTTAAGAGAAACGAAACAGTCTCAATTGCAGGAAAATCAGTCAACTGGCTTAATTAATTTTTCGCAAATCGAACTGCCAAAGCAAACAGGTAATTTCTATCTCTGTGGACCGATTGGATTCATGAAATTTGCTAAAACCGAATTAGAAAACCTAGGTGTTTGCAGCAGTCGAATTCACTACGAAGTATTCGGCCCGCACGCCCAACTTTAATTTTTCCCCCCTAACAACGCAACCGATCTGAGCAGACATGTTACTTCGGTTGCTTCTAGCCTATAGCCTCTAGCTAATACTATTTACTCATTTTAAATAATCATACTAGTACTTTTTTTCAAACCCTGATATTAATACTACTACTTTAGTAAATTTAAAAAACAGACTAATACTTTTTAAGTATTCCCAAGGATGTAACTGGGTCAGTTTTCAACATATTTGGGGTGCAATATGCATTTATTCGGATCTGAAACAGCCAATACATCAAATGGTGCTCGTCCACTGGTGTTTTACGTCATTATCACATGCGTTCTTTTTCTCATTACTTTTTTCAGCTTTCCTTCAAAAGCAATCACCATGATGTCTGGTGAGTTAGACAAGCATTTGAAGTCATATAACTATGGCACCAAAGCCGATAACCGCTGGGTGATGCCATCAGCACAAGAGCAACACTCATTCGAGCAAATGTTTGATGCCTTTTATCAACAAAATTGGCCGCTTGCTGAAGAATATGCCCAACAAATAGACTACCTAGTTATTCAGTTTTCAGATGTAGATACGGGTAATACTTACTACTTATTACAAGAGAAAAACCAATTGCCAAGTGCAGATTTTAAAGGAGGTGGCACTTATGTGCTTAACCCAAATGGCTTAAATGCGGTACTTCAAGCACCTCACCCAAAGCGCGACTCTTTCACAGGTACGCAATCAATTGACGCTTTCTTTCACACACAGAGCAAATTACTAATGCTTGCAGGGACACGCCGTGACAGCAGTCATGATATTAGCGAATGTACAGGCACAAATTACTCTGCAAGCGACGTTGCGCACCAAACCGAGTCATACTTTCAGGTCGCTCACGAACAAGCTAGCAACTACGATGACACGACCGTGTTTATTCAATATCACGGCTTTGGCTCTACCACTCGCGCCAAATTGCAATCTCAATGTGGTACAGATAACGACCTAATGCTTAATTTAAGTGAAGGTGTGCGTTACGCAACCAATAACGATGAACACAGTATTATGCAACTGCTCAGAAAAAATGTAGAAGCCGGTGGCAAAATTAAAGCCTGTGTTTATGGTAACGATACTAAAAGCCTAGGTGGCACGTGGAATGTTCAAGGTCGTCACTCCAATGGCTCTGTTGATAGTTGCCACAAAAGCGCAGATGCTTCAGCAAAACGCTTTATTCACCTAGAGCAAAGTTATGGTGTCAGAAAATATCACCGCGACGCGATGGCAGAGCACTTAAAACAAGCATTGACTCAGTACTTTCAATAAACTTTTATTTGACGAAGATCCCCCAAACAAAACGGCGAGCTAGCACTCGCCGTTTTTTTATTTGTAAACAAGCATTTCATTTGAGTAGTAAGTAATCAACAACTTTGATAGCTTAAATATTAGACTCCACCCAAATCGAATAATTGAGAAACCATTATGTTTATAAGGAAAGCCATTAATATTGCCATTGCGAGTAGTTTGATACTGGTCGCAGGCACGCTTAGCCAACCAACCCATGCTGCTGACACAATCGAACAACATATTCAAAAAAGCATTGTTATTGCAGGAGAAGCGCAACCTAAGACAACTTTAATTCAGAGAATGGCTGACGAAAATGTACCGGGCTTGAGCATCGCTGTATTAAAAAATGGCGAGATTATTTGGGCTAAAGGCTTTGGCATTGCTAACAGCAAGACAAAACAACCAGTAAATGAACATACGCTATTTCAGGCGGGATCAATTAGTAAACCCATAGGTGCGTTAGCTGCTTTAAAATTAGTTGAGCAAGGAAAGCTGACTTTAGACGAAAATGTAAATAAATACCTAAGAGGTTATCAATTAACTGGCGCTAAGCTATCTAAAGAAACACCTGTAACCCTCAGGCAATTGCTTACGCATACCGCAGGGCTATCAGTTCACGGGTTCCCCGGCTATTCAACAGGTGATAACGTTCCTTCAACTATCGATGTCTTAGATGGCAAAGGTAACACGGCTAAAGTTGAAGTTGTGTTAACACCAGGTTCTGAATGGCGTTATTCTGGAGGTGGCTACACGGTTATGCAATTACTAGTTGAGCAAATTAGCGGACAGACATTTGCTGAGTTTACCGATGCAAACATTCTTAAACCTATGGGGATGCTGAACAGCACCTACGCACATACATTACCAAATGATCTTAAGAAACGAGCCAGTGCCGCATTTGATGGTGATGGCAATATGCATTCAGCTGTATTCAATGATTACCCTGAAAAACCAGCGGCTGGTCTTTGGACAACCCCAACTGATATTTTAAAGTATGCCTCTCATATGCAAGCCATTATGAAGGGTAAGAAAAATGGTATTTTGAAAAAAGAAACCGTACAAGCCATGTTTACCAAACATAAAAATGATTGGGGCCTAGGCCCTGCATTAATGGACGTTGATGGACAACTTGCATTCGGACACGGTGGAAAAAATCTTGGCTTCACAAATGACTTTAAAGCGTTAGTAAATAAAGGCGATGCTTTTGTCGTGATGTCCAACGGTGACAACGCAAATACACTAAATAACGAAATTATGGCAACATTATCTAAGCATTATGATGTTGCATTCTTAGAGCAAACTGTCATTCAGCCAGTCACATTAAACCCCCAGCAATTAGACGCCTATAAAGGGGAATACCTGCTACTCACTGACATTGGTTATAATGGCGACTTCATCTCTAAAATTAGCGTGAATGATGGCAAAGTGACAATTCAAAATCCGGGGGACGTTATGCCGTCCCGACTCGTGCCGGAAAACACCTCGAAATTCATCAGTGCCGTTTCTGGCAATGAGTTTGTTTTTAAATTCGAAGGGAAAAAAATAACGGGATTGACCGTTGCTGGTCGATTTGAATTACAAAAGATAAAGTAAAGAAATTAGAGAATATAAAAAAGTGCTTACTAAAGAGTAAGCACTTTGGTCTAAGTGAATTTTTAATCGAGAAACTTTTTATCTTGCTAAAATCTCAGTTCTAAACAAGTTGTGTTAGCATTTCTTCTGAGTATTCAACCACTGTTTCACCTGCTTGAACACGCTCAACATAATCTGGGTTTGCAATGAAAGGTCGACCAATCGCCAGTAAATCGAATTTATTATCAGCTATTGCATGGCTTCCTGTCTCTGCAGAAAAACCACCCACACCCACCAGCGTATGTGGGTAATTCTGTCGAATATAATGACTTACTGTACCACCTAAATAGTCGAATTCCATGGCATCATCGAAGATACCCACATGCAAATAAGCTAGTTGGCGTTCAGCCAATTGATCTAACAAGTAATCAAACACAAGTTTGTCTCTGCCGTCTGCTTCCATATTAAAATATGCCCCAGGAGAAATACGTAATGCGGTTCTGTCTGCGCCAATTCGGTCACTGATTGCATCTACAACCTGTAGTGGAAAACGTGCCATATTCTCTGGTGTCTGGCCAAACTCATCCTCACGGGTATTACTTGAGTAATGTAAAAATTGGTCAACAAGATAGCCATTAGCACCGTGGATCTCGACGCCATCAAAACCAGCATCAATGGCATTCGATGCAGCTTGTGCAAAGTCTTCTACCATTTGTTGGATCTGCGCTTGCGTCATAGGGGTTGGTGTTTGGTATTCAAGATCACGCATTCTCGGCACAGTACCTTCAACCTTTACAGCACTTGGCGCAAGTACCTTATTGCCTTCGTAAAAATATGGGTGTGATACTCGCCCTGTATGCCAGATTTGCGCAAAGATTTTTCCGCCATTTTTGTGTACTGCGTCTGTGACAACACGCCAGCCATTGATTTGCTCAGGCGTAAATAAACCCGGTGTATTTGGGTAACCTTGGCCGTCTGCACTAATTTGGGTTGCCTCTGTGATAATTAGGCCTGCACCTGCTCGACGGGCATAATAGTCTGCCATCGCTTGAGTCGGCACTAGATTGTCGTCGGCCATACAACGCGTAAGCGGTGCCATTAAGATACGATTCTTTAGCTCTATGCTGCTGTTTAATGCAAATGGTTGAAATAGGTTGTCAGTCATGGAGTTTCTCTTTAAGTAACATTCTTGAACGTTTATTCAAGATAGCCCTATTTGAATGATCGTTCAAGATATTTTTTGAACAAACATTCAAATTGATTTAAACTTGTTTAACTAACACTTCAAGATAAATACAATGCGTAGTGCCGAATTCGACAAAGTTGCAGTGCTTCGAGCTGCCATGCAGGCCTTTTTAAATAAGGGCTACACTAAAACCAGTATGCAAGATCTAAAACAAGCAACGGGTCTTCACCCTGGGTCTATTTACTGTGCTTTCGAGAATAAACGCGGCCTACTACTGGCAGCAATTTCCCAATATAACCAAGACAGAAACGATGAATTTTGTGCTTTTTTCATCGATAGCGATTCAAGTAAACAAGGTTTAGAAACCTATCTAGGACATATTGTCGAAGAGTGTTTAAGCTGCGATACCAGTAAAGCCTGCTTGCTAACAAAAGCACTCAATGAACTGGCAGAACAGGATGACGAAGTACAAACCTTGATTAGTCAGCAACTAGAAGCTTGGCAGTCAGCAATTACCGATAAATTTGCTCGTGCTCAAAATGAGGGTGATATTTCTGATTCACGTTCAGCGGAATGTAGAGGGCGATATTTTGTAATGGGTATTTATGGCTTACGCACATTTGCTAATACGCATCCGGCACCTGGTACATTGAAAAAATTAGCAAAACAACTTTTTAACGACGTTTGTGCCTAATAAAATCAAAAAAGAGCCATTTAGGCTCTTTTTTGATTCTATGAACGTTAATTAGTTAATTTCATCGGGGCATGTTCGTAATGTTGAGCGCTCAGTGGTGTAACACACCTTGTTTAATATGTTTACAAACTCTAGCGACTTTACAAAACTGCGTTTATCTTGATAAATCTGTTCACTTTTATCGTTATAACACTCAATGTAACCTGAGTTAACTAAACACACGCCCTGTTGTGTACCAATTAGATTATCAATATGACTTTTGCCTACAAACAAGTTATTGAAATAATCTGCCTGTTCGCCCCAACATTGCCAATTACCTGAACTATATTGTGCACACATGTCTGAATTACTCACGGCAACAATGTTAGCCACTCCCGCTCTTTCTGGTACTTCAAGCACTGACAAGGGCCCTTCGCCATGACAACTCAATTGGTCATCATTATTGAGTAAGCAAACAAACTCTCCTTTGGTTACGCCCGCTTTAACTGGCGCAGCAAGCTCCCCTACATCAAGCAATGTATTTGAATTATCTCGACAAAGCACTTCATTGGCTCTGAAATAACAAGTATAGCGTTCACCTTTATCATAAATACGAGACGTCATATTGGTTCTTACATCGGCTTGTATCAATTGGTCTTCACTATCTCGAGCACTGAGTGTCACGGTAGGAAAGCTGCTCGTTGTCTCATTAGTGATTTTCGCATCGCTTGAATTCAGAGCTTCAATTGCTAGGCCATCATAATTCGTTGACCAGCTCATTGCGTTGATAGGGTTATTTAAACGCTCTTGTCCATAACCAAATACATAAAAGTCACTACCTGAAATATAGGTTTTTTCTGAACCTGCAAATAACTTCAAGTTACTTTTATTAAGATTGACCGAAACATACTCTGTCGTTGAAACCGTACCGGCATTCATTACAACTCTAAGCATCAACTCTCTATCGAGCAAAATATCTGAAGCTTTCAAGGTAAAAGATAAATTTAAACCATCTTGTGTCAGTGTTGCAGTATCAAGATCTGCGTAACTCACGTTCGATACGTCAAGCGCAACACTATCTAACACGCCAGCTTTATCAATCGCTAACGCATTAAAAGTCAGTGTTTCGTTTTTATAAAGTTGAGGTAAATCTGTCGATTGCTCTATATCTAATGTGGCTTTAATTGCTGATTCACTCATTAGCGCAAAGATTGCTTGTTTTTCAACTTCAACCCCATTTTTAAAAGTGGCTTTATAATTCACTAACGTACTGAGCATCGAAATATCTTGGTTAGGCATAACAAGCGAAAGTTCTGTTGCCGACTCTGTTTTTTGAGTAAACACCTCTTCATCAACACGCCACTCATAACTTTCAATATCATTGGTGTTATCTGCGCTAACCTGAACCGTCACTGTTTGTCCGGGTGCTGCATAAACACGGTTTACTGCCAGTGAAAGCCCTCCGGTCTGCACCACATTTTTTACTTTGATCTGTGTTTCAATTGATTTCTTTACGCCACCCTGGGTTTCGACGTCTAGCGCTAACCTTGCAATCTCATCTTTTTCGACAGCTTGAGTGTTAATAACGACATCTTTACTTGTTTCACCGACCAGTTCACCTAAAGACTTGTCTAACCATCGCCATTGATAAGAAACAACTCTATCTGAAGTTTGAATGATAGGTTTAATCAGCATTTGGTCATTTTCATTGCCTTCATACACTGCATCTAAATTAACCACTAATTCATCAGCCGTTTTTGGCAATATAGTTAACTGAGTCGAACGCGAGATTTGCCCTGAAGCAGCGTCGAGTATTAATGAAAGTGTGTATGCTTGCTCGTCAGTCACATCTGGTGCCGTAAATTGGACTGTAGATTGGGCAACACCATTGCGACTAAAAGTCGACACATCCATATCATTCACTGTCAGGTCGCTAAGCTGCCAATTAAGGTCATCAATATTTTCGTCAATCGAATATTTTGCAGTGACAGTGACAAGTTCACCTGCCAAAAATTCATAACTTGACCGCAAATCAATCTGCGCACTATCAGGTAGCGCCTTAACTAAAATTGTAAATGATTTAGACACTGTATTATTCGCGCTATCAGTCACCTTAACTGTGACTGAAATCTCTTGATCTTCACTTACCGTTGGCATTTGCACCAATACACCGTTCTCTGATGCATCTTTGAAACTTACGCCAGCATGGTCACTACTCCACTCTACGATTACAGATTCACCTTCTGGCTCAGTAATGTTGGTGGTCAATCGAAGCGTATTCAATGAAAGAGTTTGATCCTCACCTGAAATCGTTACTACAGGAGATTGATTTTGTGTTTGGGTGTTTGTTGGCTCATTTTTACCACCACCAGAACCACATGCAGATAAAGTAAGTAGGGTCAATAACGCTAAAGTTGGGCGCACGATCGGATTCCTTATAAATGTTTTCCTCAATTAGAAACATATCGAGATTCGTCCAGATGTGCATTCTAAAAAATGTTTTAATTTGTAAGGAATTAATTCGCATTCGCAAATAATAAAAATTCAAGGGCATTGCAGTAAATTCAACAAGTTTCGGTTAGAAAAGTTTTTCAATAGAAACATATTGATGCATTTACAGATAAAAATTCTATTCCATTCATGTTATTAGTGTGTTAAAAAAATGTAGTCCAAAATAACGACAACAAAGATTAACAGGGAAAATATGAAAGTAATCAATAAACTATCTGCAGTAGCAATGGCTGTCATTGTTGCTAACTCACATTCAGCGCTTGCAAACACTGATGAAAATAAAGTAGAACGCATTGAAGTCACCGGCTCACATATTAAACGTACAGATATGGAAGGCCCTTCTCCAATTCAATCTCTTTCAGCAGCAGACTTAGCAGCAACTGGTTCAACTGACTTAATCGGTGCACTTCAAAAGCTACCTGTATCTGGTGCTGGCACATTCAGTACGCAAGGTAACTCGAGTGATGATACTGCCAACGGCGGTTCAAGTGTGGCACTTCGTGGTCTAGGCGCATCATCTACCTTGGTCTTAATTAATGGTCGCCGAGTCGCCGTTAGCCCATTTGCCAAAGACATCGAAACCTCTTTCGTTGATTTAAACACCATTCCTGTTTCAGCAGTAAAACGCATCGACATCCTAAAAGATGGTGCATCTGCGACTTATGGTTCTGACGCGGTTGCTGGTGTAATCAATATCATTATGCGTGACGACATTGATGGCTTTGAAGTTGCAGGCAAAATTTCAGATACCGCAGATGGTGGCGGTGAAGAGCAAAACTTTACCTTACTTTGGGGCTCTTCAAGTGATAAAGGCTATCACAATTTCTCTTTAGATTACTTCAAGCGCGGTGACGTTTTTTATGCCGACCGCGATTATGCATCGACCGCAGATCAACGTTTTCGTGGCGGTAACAACTCTTTAAGCTCGTCGGGTATTCCTGGCAGTATCGAAGCTTTTAAAGGCACGCGCACTGATTCACTAGGCAACACCTACACAGTGACTGATGCACAGTGGAATGGTTTACCAACCAAGAGCATTGCCGATGATGGTACACCAGTAAAACAAACCATTTTTGCAGATGTTTGGGGCAATGATAAATGTGATCCCGATTTAATCATTGGCGATATTTGTCGTTACGATTATGCGCCGCATATGAGTCTAGTGCCATCAACTGAGCGCATAAGCTTTAACTACAACGGCGTTCAAGAAATCACTGACGGCGTTGAAGGCTTTATGGAGTTTTCAGCTCAACATGCGTCAACCTTTATTCAAGGTGCGGGTAGCCCGAGCTTTACTGAATTGTTTATGAGCGGTGATAACCCGAATCACCCTTTAGCAAACGACGCTGATCATTTCTTACACGGCATGGACATTTCAATGCGTCGTCGTACTTATGATATTGGTAACCGTAAGAAAGACGTTGATTCTGAATACTACCGTGCTGTAATTGGTGCGCGCGGCACTTACAATGAATGGGACTGGGAAACAGCTTACTCTGCCATTCGTTCAAGCGCTGTAGAAAAAGGCTTTGATGGTTTCCCTAACAAATTGCGTGCTCAAGAAGCAATTAACACAGGTCGCTGGAATCCATTTGAACCAAGCACAAATACCGCTGAAGGGTTAGCTTTCATTGAAACCACAACAACCCGTTATGGTAGCTCTAGCATGCAATCATTTGATGCAACTATCTCAGGTGAGTTGTTTGAAATGTCTGAAGGTGCCGTTGCTGCTGCATTCGGTGTTGAGCACCGCTACGAAAAAATTGAAGACAATCCAGATAGCCAATACCTAAGAGGTGAAATTTTTGGTACTGAGGCAACACAAGCAAATGGTGATCGTGATAACACTGCGGTTTTTGCTGAATTCAACGTGCCTGTACTTGAAAATTTAGAGTTACAACTTGCTTTACGTTATGAAAACTACAGTGACTTTGGTAACACCACAGATCCTAAAATCGCATTCCGTTGGTCACCAAATGAAGACTTAGTTGTTCGTGGCTCTTGGGGCACGGCGTTCAGAGCCCCTTCTTTAGTTCAGTTACACTTAGGCCGTACTGATGAATCGCCAAGTGTTATCGATAAAGAGCGCTGTCAAATCACCAAGTCAGAACTTGATTGTGAACCTTATGAATACACAGCAGTTGTGGCTGGTAACAAAAACCTACAGCCAGAAACCTCTACCAACTACAACTTAGGTGTAGTTTGGCAAGCGACTGAAGACTTCTCAATTGGTGTTGATTACTGGAACTATGACCAAGAAGACTTAATCAAGAAAATTGGCGCGCAAAAGCTAGTTGATTGTTGTGGTACCGATCCTAAATTAGTTGTACGTGGCCCGAATGAAGGCAGTACACCTGGCCGTATTCAGACTATTTACGATACATTCGTGAACATTGGTGGTCGCGAAACGGATGGTTTTGATGTAAATCTCGCTTATAAACTTGATACCAGAGACATGGGTCTATTCAAGTTTGATTACAAGCTAAGCTATGCATTGAACTTTGAAGAGCAATCTTTTGAAAGTGACAAAGATGGTAATACCAGCATTGTTGCTGAAGATCTAAATGGCGAATATCAACATCCACAGTTCAGATGGACTGCCAGCATAGATTGGGAACTAGATGATGTACTGACGACCCTAAGTTTCAGTCACATTGACGAGTATAACGATTTGGCTGACGCAAATGGTAATAAATTCAAAATTGATTCTTGGACAACACTTGACGCATCTGTCAGCTATATGGGCTTTGATAATTTGGTCTTAACCGCTGGTGCTGCAAACCTCATGAATGAAGAAGCCCCTCAAGCACCTTCAGAATGGTCTGGTATAGACAATAAAACACACAGTGCTTTAGGTCGCCAAGTGTATGCTAAGTTTAAATATAACTTCTAATCCCTGAAAATTAGTTGTGCAAAGCCCCAAGGTTTCTTGGGGCTTTTTTATTACTAAATCTTAGTTACTACAACACCTGTTCGCGGCAGTTATCATAAAAAGTGGTTGTTGCTGGCCAATCGCTAAATACGCCGATAACGCCAACTTCACGAGCAAGAAAATCAAGCAACGTTAAAGTAAATCCATCATTATTCACGATACTTTTAACTGACTGATAATAAAATCCACCGCCATCTTTAAGTGGTCCAGAGCGCTCTAATGACCATGTTATTATTTTAAGACCCGCTTTTTTCGCCTCTATGGCATATGCCGACTGAGTCAAATTATTTTGTGCATCTAATGTCACCAACATCCATAGTGGTGGCGCAATAATATTCACTCCCATGGCTTTGAGTTCAGCCATTGAATGCTGCCAAGTACTTGGCTGCTCATGATTAAATCCAGGCAATTCATAACTATCGTCTAAATAAACAGCTTGCTCAGCATACTCTGGGTGTTTTGCTATCCAGTACTGTACATCTGAGAGTAAAAAAGACTGTGGGTAAAGTTCTGATGGCGAGATCCCTGCTTGTTTATATTCTGAGATAAGCTTGGCTGCATAGGCTTGTTGTGTAAAACCTTCAAATGGCATTTTTACTTGTGGGGTTTTAAGCTCCGGTGTCATTTTAACCCCAAGCTGTTTGAATAACTCAATACTTTGTTTATGGGTCATTAAAGTCCCAGAAGAGGCATACCAATCAGTTCTCCAATGAGGAGTACCTAGCATATATTCCTTAGCTGTTGCAGCATATTCATTAGCCCCATCCATTTTCCCTTCAAGCAGCAAAAACTCAGCTAAAGTGATATCTGATGTACAGCATTGTACTTGCGCTTTTTTATTTGCCGTTTTACTGCCGCCAACAAAGGGTATACGACACTTCTTTGCAAGTTCAGGCACTGCCAATATATTCGTTGTCGTATGCAAATCACATTGAGAATGTCGACACACCAAAGCTTTATCTTTGGTAAACGCCACATCACATTCCAAAATGCCAGCCCCCATTTTAGCCGCAGCCATATATGACTCTTTAGTATGCTCAGGAAATTGCATAGGGGCACCGCGATGACCTATTGAAAAGTCCGTCTTTTTAAAGCTCGAAGCTTCACACGCGCTAAGTCGCCTCTTTAACTCAGACTCTGGTAGCTGTTCAAGTAAATAGTATGGTCGCACACCGACTTGAACTTCCTCATTCGATAGTTTGGTTTGCTTGGCACTACACCCTGCTAGAAGTATTAAACCTAAACCTAGTAATCTCTTCATATAAGCTTTTTATTTGTTCACTTATAACAATTAAAACACCTAATAATGACAATAAAATGGATATCGTCACAAAATTCATCACAAAACGCTTGAATAAAACCATTACTTTTAACCATCTAAAAGTCTAAAAAAACCAAAACACCTACTCATGGGAATAATTTATTTAAATTAAAAAACATGGAAAATGCATAATACTTTCATGAAATAGAAATTTTGAGATATTTATATCTTAAAGTAGAAATTTCTACACAAACTATCCCCAACGAAATCCGATGAGTATTTTTTATTCAATTCTCACCTTAACAAAACCCCGTCACAATTTAACTTTTGAAACACCAAGCCAACAACTAATTAACTTGAAATATAAATAAAGGACAACAAGATGAATAAAACTCTGATCGCTGGTGCTGTTATCGCTGTGTGTGCAACACAAATGGTATCTGCTCAGCCAGCTACTTTCCAAAGGGCAAGTTTAGATTTAGAAGTAAACAACACCTGTATTGTTCGCTTCAACGATGACGCTCAAAGTTTGATGTAGAAGGTAAAGCGCGCGGCATGTTGGTTTCAAGTAATACCAAAGCAAAACATATTTATAAAAATGCCATTAAAGGCATGGCTGTCAACATGAGTTGTGATAAAGCAAAAGCAGCTTTTGCTAATAACGCTGATATTATGCGCTTTACACCTGATGATATGGTACACGCAAACCCGGCTAAAGCATTCAAAGGCAAGCCAGGTTCTGGTGACGGTAGCAATGGCCAAACAACGCCTTGGAGTGTAACTCGTTTGGGTGGTCCTGTAGATGGCAGCAACTACACAGCTTGGGTTTTAGATTCTGGTATCGACTTAGACCACGCCGACTTAAATGTTGTCAGTTCACGCGGTTTTAACGCATTCACGAAAGGCCGTGATGCAGGTGTGGACGATGGTAATGGTCACGGCACTCACGTAACGGGCACTATCGCAGCGTTAGACAACAACATTGACGTGGTCGGTGTTGCTACTGGTGCAAAAGTATTACCAATCAAAGTATTAGATTCTCGCGGTTCAGGTAGCTGGTCTGGCGTTTTAGCGGGTATCGACCACGTTGCAACAAATGCAAGTGCTGGTGATTGTGCAAACATGAGCTTAGGTGGTGGTTTTAACCAAGAACTAAACGATGCGGTAGAAAATGCTCCGCAGCGATCAGGTGCCTTCTTTGTGATTGCAGCAGGCAACGAAAGCCAGCATGCGTCTAATGTTTCTGCTGCAAGTGCTTCACACAACCGTGTATTCACAATCTCTGCAACTGATTCTAACGACCATTTTGCGAGTTTCTCAAACTATGGTAATCCACCAGTAGACTATGCAGCACCTGGTGTAAGCATTCTTTCAACACTTAGCGGTGGTGGTACAACGACGATGTCTGGTACTTCAATGGCTTCACCTGCAGCTTGTGCTGTTATCATGATGAGTAATGGTAATCCAAGTGTGGATGGCAAAGCGATTAACGATCCAGATGGCAATGCAAACAGCATTGTACACCTTTAACTAATTGCTATTTTGTGAGCTGTTCGTTGCTTAACTAATGCTCACACAAAACTCTTCATATCATTCAAAAAGGAGAAGCGGATCTTCTCCTTTTTGTTTAATTTCTAAAACAATAAAAACTTAAATCCAATCAAAATCAATACCACGCCACCGAGCAATTCAGCTTTGCTTTCTAACCACGTGCCAGACTTATTGCCAACCAAAACGCCTAAGTAACTGAACACTGCAGTAATTACACCAATGACTAAACAGGCTATAAAAGGGTTTACCGACATTAAGTTTAATGTAAACCCAGCTGCCATCGCATCAATACTGGTAGCAATAGCCAATAAACACATTACTTTTTGTGTTAACTGTTTAATTTCAGCCTTCTCCTCAGAGTCAACCCCTTCGTATACCATTTTTGCGCCAATTCCACAAAGTATTACAAATGCAATCGACTGTTTAAAACCACCTATCCAGCTCATTAAACCTGAACCACCCAAGTACCCAATTAGCGGCATCGCCCCCTGAAATACACCGAAATAAATCGCACACATCAAAGCAACTTTACGCAAACTATCTTGCTTTTTAGCGCCAAGTCCAACCGATACCGCAAAGGCGTCCATACTCAGCGCGACAGCCAATATAAATACTTCAAACATTCAACTTCACAACAATAAAAGTTCGGCCTCGCATATTAATTCGTTTTACTGAAGAGTAAAGCCACTTTATTCTTTGCACATTCTTAAATAGTTGATATGATTTGTAATAAAAAATGAAGATTTCTATGCTCAAATTTATCTTCGCATGCTTTACACTTTGCTTTTCAATCAATAGTCTGGCTGAAGCGCCAAAATATTTTAATAAAGTAATTAATGACGAATATATCTCAATATTAAAGCACTTTAAGCAAATGCTTCCCGCTACAAAATTAGAGCTTGCGTATTTACCTTCTTTTTACCCATTTGCCATAATGGATTTAAGAGCTACAAATTTTGAGAGCAATGAAGATAAACAGAGCTTTGCGAACTTTAACTATGGTGTTCTTGGCCGTGCCTATCTAAATATTAGTGAACAACAACAAATACAATTACTTAATACCGTCATTTGTAAACATGATAAATGTGAAAAACAACGTTTTGAAATCATTAACCCTTTTCTCGATAACGCCGAAACTGAACTGAGTAATTTAATAAAACAACGTGATATCGAAATCGTCCAGCAAACGTCAGAGGACGTGTTTCGCATCAATAATTCATTTTTTAGTCATGAAGAAGTGTTGCAATATTCACCTTCAAGAGCTGCCGGCTTTATACCGTCGGCTGAATTCAAAATAACTCCGCTTAACGAAGCGCCAGCAGACTTGTTACTTGCCTCTAAAACTCAAGTCCTCAGAAATACAATGACAGAATTCAAAGTTGCAGCCATAACCAGAGTTAACGGTAATAGTCTGAATATTATTTTTGGAGGGTTAGGAGACAATCACTGGGGCATAATGATGAATTACTTAGAAAAGCTACCTGAACCCGGTGAGTATAATCACCTAGGTCTAGAATATGAGATTATAAAAAAAATCAACCAAACTATGTTTTATTATCAAACAAATTAGGTCGAGTTGGTTAGACAACGGATCTGGAGAGCACACACAATTTTCGCCTTTTTATTACAATAAAAAAGTCTTAAAACATCTTAAATCTGCACAATGTAATAGTTTTACTATATTCCTTTTTTAATTCGCGTTATTAGGAGCTTTATGTAACTAAGCAGCAATGATGGGTTGCATTGTATGGGTGATTACTCAAAGGCGGTTATTTACCTCTTTTTTTGCGTTGCAATGTTTAATGCCTATGCAGAAATCAAAACTACTGAAACTAAGGCTGTTTATAGTTTATTACTGCAAGATTTACTTAATATAAAAATTGTCACCAGCACACTCACCAAAAAAGCCATTGCTGATATCCCCTCTCCCGTTGCGGTATTTACACGAGATACTAGAGTTTGTGCCGGGCTATCAAGTTACACGCTATAGTAATTACCCCTACGAGTACTCAGCATCCTCACGAGCACTGACCTTTGGCGCATCGAGTAAAAAATTCTATTTTTACTCGACGGCCATAAAATCTATGGCCCGCGCTCAGGTAATGCGGCTCATTTAGCTAAATTTGCTTTGGCACATATTGAACGACTTGAAATTATTCGCGGCCCTGGCTCTTCAATTTATGGCAGTAATGCATTTACTGGTGTTATCAATATCATTACAAAAAAACCGAAAAGTCGGTCAGTTTAGCAACGGGTAACAACATAGATTACGATCTTTTTGTAGCTAACTCCGGTGACTTTGACGGTTATAACTGGAATATTCAAGCAAATCCTATTGAAGCGTCAGATAGCGACTAAATAGTAAATAATACCTTTACTCAGCAACCTATACATACTCAAGACCCCTATGACTTAACGACATTACATGCCCAAGTACATAATCAAAACTGCACCTTTACCATACATTTTAGGCAGCTGGATATGAATGATTTTTATCATATTGCCCGAACCAGTAATGAGCATAACTTTTCACGCCATAGTGCTTTACTATTTTTGACTGAGCATCAATTTAACTTATTTGACAGTATTCAATCGCGTTTGCAGTTTGACTACTTACAAACCACGTTGAAGAATGGCAAACAAAGTCCCCTAAGTGGCGTGTTCAGTAAAATCAGTGAACCGAGCAGTGACGCCCCCCCTATTTGGCTATGGGGTATTTGAAGACTTTAGAGCAGCTCTTGCTTTGCATAACAACTGGCAAGCAACTCAAGAGTCGAGTGTGCAATTTGGCTTTGAATGGCAAATTAACAAAGAACAACGAGCCGAAGGATTTACCAATTACGACCTACCCGCATTGCTGAAGCAAAACTACCCTATTCAGCATTACCCTAATGTTGACTATAAAACACAAATTGGTGGTGAAACCTCTCAGCCTTTCATTGGCGCTTATGCGCAATATCAAACATCGTTCGCAAAGATAAATTGGGTTATCGGTGGCCGCTTTAATCGCTATCCAGATCTTAAAACGCAATTCACGCCAAGGCTTGGGGAAGTCTATCTAGCGAATAACCATTGGCAATACAAACTACTTTATAGCGAAGCCTTCAGAGCACCAGAGCTCAGTGAATTAACGTTATTTAGCGGCATCACTCGAAGTGGTAACGCCAACTTAGAAAGTGAATCTATAAAAACCACCGACTTCATCGCACAATTCACAGGCGAACAACTGCTATTTTCGGTTGATCTATTTTATAACCATTTTTCAGACCCCATTATCAATGGACTGGTGAGTGAGAATCTGGCAGGCCAAGTTAGTTCAACCGTTCAATATGGTCACGGCATAGAAACTGAGCTGGTTTGGGAGTTACACAACAATATCAAACTTAGAACAACAGCCACCTACTTCACAAAAAGACCTATTTCTGCGTTTAGAGATTCAAAAACTTTAGCAAGTATTCAGCTAGAGCATTCATTAAACAACTTAACCTATCAATTATCTGCAACTTATCGCTCCAAAAGAGAAACACCAACCTCAACAGAGCTGAATAACAAGATTGCTGGTTTTTGGTATCTCAGGGCATATCCTCATTATCAATTAAACCCTAAGCTATCCTTAAAATTTGGCATCAATAATTTACTCGATGATACGTTGTATAACCCTTCTACTGTATCAGCCCACCCTACCGGCATACCGTTAAAAGGTCGTAATGGTACGCTAGAGCTTACTTGGCAGTTTTAGGTATGAGTATGAAATATCTATTACTTTTAATATTCTGCATCGTGGTCATGCTAAGCAGCATTAACAGTAATACTGAAGACACTATCTCTGAACAAACCCTAAAATCAGCTTTTATTGGCCAATTTAGTCACTATATAAATTGGCCAAACAGGCCTCAGCAGTTGAATGTCGCATTCATGGGCAATGACGACCAATATTGGCAGGACCTTCAAAATATGGCGAACTCTGGGGCGTCTAAATACCCTTTAACATTAAGCCGCATTTCTAAAGCAGAACATGTGCTTTTAACAGGCGCACATAATTTAGTAATAGGACAAAGCTACAATAGATATATTTCTGGGGACTAATGCCTTGTTAGGCGACCGAGCAACATTGCTCTTCAGCGAATATGTCACTGATAACAAATTGATTGGCATTAACTTTTATAAAACCGACAAGCAAATGCTGTCTTTTAACCTTAACCGCTATAACTTGCTATATCAGTGACTCACAATCAGTAAAGATATTGTCTTACTCGGTGGTTCTGAGATTGATGTTGCTCATATGGTTAAAGAGATGACCGCTAAACTCTCTAATTCAGCTAAACAAATCGATAAGTTAAACAACCATATAAAAAACCAACAACAAACTATTACAAGTAAGCAAACTCAAATAGAACAAAAACAAGCGCAGATAAATAACCGAAACAAAGAGCTACTTCTACTCAGTGATAAAATCAAACAGACTCAGTTTGATCATGAAAAGCAATTAGACGACCTTGCAAGTCAACTGGCTCAGAAAGAGCACCTTCTTGAAGATAAACAAAATAAAGTGAGCGAGACTCAAAATGAGCTTGATAAAATGAACGAGCAAAGTCGCAAATTAACGGCACTTATTGATAAAAACCAACAATACATTGAACAACAAACTCAAAAATTAAATCGTTTATCAAATGACCTCAAAGAAAAAGAACAAGCGTTGCAGGTCAAAGAAAAACAAGTATAACAAACCACCAATGTGCTATTTATTAGCCTAGGCGCATTGTTAGCTTTTGCTGTGCTTGCGGCAAACCTATGGTATTTATCTAAACGTAAACAAGCCCTAAACAAGCTACTAGAAGCACATAACGAAGAGCTACAAAACATCAACCAGCAGCTTATATAAACGCAAAAGCAACTCGTTGAATCAGAAAAAATGGCGTCACTTGCTGGTTTAGTGGCGGGGTTGCACACGAAGTTAACACACCATTAGGGGCCGCAATTACAGCCGTCACCCACCTAAGCGCGATTTCAACAGAGATCTATTCTGATTTCAAAGATAAAAAACTATCAAGCCAAAAATTTGAACGCATTCTTGAAGAGCAGTTACAAGCAACCGATATCATTTTCAAAAATTTGTGTCGCTCTGCAGATCTGATCAAAAGTTTTAAGCAAGTGTCTGCTGACCAAGTATCTGAAGCAGCCTGAGAGTTTGAAATAGGAGATTATCTATACGAAATCATCACGAGTTTAAAACATGAGCTTAAACGCGCCCAAGTTGATGTTTCTATTCGCTGTGATTTTCAAAAACGTATTTACACTTATCCCAGCGTTTTTTCTCAGGTGATCACCAACCTTGTCATTAATTCACTTATTCATGGCTTTAAATCTCAACAAGCTGGGCACATCCAACTCGAAGTAAAACAAGACAACGGAAACCTTTTCATTCACTATCAAGATAATGGGTGCGGAATAAACAAGAAGGATATAGATAAAATTTTCGACCCATTCTTCACCACAAACCGAAATTCAGGCTCGACAGGATTGGGCTTGAGTATTTGCTTTAACTTAATCACCCAAAAAATGCAGGGGAATATCACCTGCTTAGAAAGTGAAAGCGGCGCATACTTTGAGCTGTCTTTTCCTTTTACCATTCAAACCTAACCAAAACTGGCCCAAAATAAACAAACACTAAATGCTATCGAGCTTATGCCTGTTAAAAAGAGATATTTAAGCGCAGGCGGCACAAACCGCTGTGCAAATTGACGATGTTTTTGCCAGGGTATCACTAACAATCCAAGAGTTGTCCCTATCAAAACCCAGCCAAATACACTAAATACGAGCGCCCATTTCATATTCGCAGCATTAAAAATTAAAGCCATACCTGCCACCAAACGACAAGCCATTTCTGTAAAGTTGGCTTTCGGTGATTGAGCGAATGCGAGCAAGAACGTTTTTACACGCTCAGGTTTAATCAAAGCCAAGAAACCAAATGCGATAAAATATCCACTCAAAAGTGCAACTATCCATTGCGCCAAGTCACTCATCATTTTAATCCTGCATGTTACTTTTTTTAAAGCCTGCTAAACGAACATCAATCAGTTTCTAAAAAAGAGAAAAACGTTAACTTTGTAAATAGTTAAATAATAATTAGAAAATAAAGCAAAAAGAAAAAGAAAACTTAATAAAAAACCAAAAAAATTGAATATTAATTCTTTATTTTTGAATAAACATGAGTAGAATCACCATTCTCACAATGACGTTCAAATTAACTATGAGGTTTTACGTGTTCTCGCTTTTTCGTCCTTCAATGATTGCCCTTGCAGTCTCTACTGCGGTTTTACCAAGCACATTCGCAAACGCGCAAACTCAGCCTAATACTGAGTTAAAAGCGCAACTTTCTAAAGAAATTGAGACCATTCAGGTAACGGCAACGCGACGAAAAGGCACTGTACAAGAAGCACCACTCAATATTACAGCGGTCGACAATGATGTGATGAAGCAGCAAAACATCACTGATCTTGAATCTGTATCACGCTGGGTGCCGGGTTTAACCATTACCGATCAGGGCGGCCGTGAAAGCTCTCCTATCATTGTTCGTGGTTTGAATACAAATTCATCTGAGCGCGCCTCTGACTCTGGTACGGTTGCCACTTATTTAGGTGAAATTCCACTCAGTGTTAATCTGCGTTTAACCGATATTGAACGAGTAGAGGTGCTGATTGGCCCGCAAGGTACGCTTTATGGCGCGGGTACATTAGGCGGTGCTATTCGCTACATGCTAAAAGCGCCAGAGCTTGATTACACTGAAGTACAAGTGAGCGGTGATGTGTTTGCCCTATCTGAAAGCGACGGCCAAGGCGGCGAGTTTGGTGCGGTTTTAAACCTGCCATTGGTTGAAGATACACTAGCACTGAGAACGAGCTTTAATCATTACACCAACCCAGGTTATATCGATTACAACTATGTTGTTAAAACACCGGGTGTTAGCAAGCCAGATATTGACTGGAACAACTCAGAAGAAGTCGCACAAAACATCACACAACATAAAGACGCCAATGACGAAAGCATTACCACAGCGCGCATTTCTCTTCGTTATCAGCCATCTGATGTGTTTGAAGCGACGCTAAACTACTTTTATCAAAAACAAGAAAACGGCGCGAACAGCATTAGCCAATATCAAAGTTTGGCGAGCAGCAATCCGCTTGTTGACAAAGTCGGTAAGTACGAGTCGGCATATCGTGTATTAGAGCCAAATACCCAAAAAGATGAGCTACTCAGCCTTGAATTAAAAGTAGATTTAGACTTTGCAGAGCTCGTTTCTGCTACGGGTTTAACAGACTACGAACAAGTGGGTCAACGTGACCAAACCGATCTGCTTTATGATATTTGGCCGGGCTACGCTGACTTCCCTAGTTTTACGGCATTAACTGACGACACCAGTGAAGTGAAAAACCTCACACAAGAAATTCGTTTAGTGTCGAAAACCGACACAGCACTTAATTGGATCGCTGGTGTCTATTACAACAAAACCGAAGGCAATTCAGACGATCGTGAATATACGCCGGGCCTTAGCGATTTTTGGGGCGGCGATATTACCAATATCGAAAAAGACTTAGAGTATTTAGCACTCGGTGAATACAACAATAAAGAGCAAGCTATTTTTGGTGAAGTTGGCTATGCGTTTAGCGATAAACTAAACGCCACTGTCGGTGCGCGCTTTTATGAATATGAAGTAAAGTCGCTGTCTGGTGCTGTTACACCGCTATATTCAGGTGATATTAGCAACATCAATCAAGTACCAATGGAACTGGTTGAAGCCAGAGACAACGGGTCGTTATTTAAGTTTAATGTAGATTATAAGTGGGACAACAACATCATGACCTACTTCACTATCAGCGAAGGCTTTAGATTAGGTGGCGGTAATGGCGTAATGTCATGCCCTGACGTATTGCCTGATCAACAGATAATCTGTGCGTTGCCACACGAAGTTGATTACAAGCCAGATACCACCACTAACTATGAGTTAGGTTTAAAATCGACTTGGTTTAAGAACAAGCTACATTTGAACATCGCAGCCTTTAATGTGCTGTGGAATGATGCACAAATTCAAGCAACCACGGTTAACGGTAAAGCCATTATTACGTCAAATGCCGGTGAAGCTCAGAGTAAAGGTATTGAATTTGCGACTCGCGCAATATTAACCGATAACGTAAGTACTTATTTAACTTATTCATATGCCGATGCAAAATTAACGCAAGACGCGCCTGCACTGTTTGCGGTTTTCTCTGAAGACGACTACAGCAGCGAAGAAATCGCCAAATATCAACCTTACTACGATGGTGAAAAAGGCGATAGATTACCGGGGGCGCCTAAACATCAGTTGTCATTTGGCGTAACCTACAATACCGACGTATTGGAAGACAAACTGCTGACTATAAACTATGGGTTAACAGCACAAAGTGATGTGATCACAAAAGTAGGTTTAAAAGCTGACGGTGAAACTTTAGCGGGTTACGCTATGAGTAATTTAAGCTTTAGACTTGCCGGTGAAGCTTGGTCAACGACCCTATACGTGAACAACTTATTCGATAAATACGCACAAACCTCGGTGCGTCGTGATAAGTCTTGGGCGGGCGAAGGTAAATATCCAGAGCTTTCAAAATCACTACCCCAGTTACAACGTGTTTATGGACACTATGTGACCACACCTCGTACTATTGGTCTTAAATTCGACTACCAGTTTGAGTTATAAATGACCTTAGCCAGTCAAGTAAAACAATACCTTACAAAGGGCGCGCTCACCAAAGCGCACCCTTTATTGGTGTCTTGGTTACAGCAAGAACCCCACAACCCTCAGGCTTGGTGCTTTCTGGCTGAACTCAATTTACTCGCTGGCGATAAAAGCAAAGCGCTTAAAATTATTAGCAAAGCACTGAGTTTAGCGCCATCATTACCGATTACACTTCAGCTTGCGAAAACGGCATTGTTGGCGGGCGATCATCAACAATGCGAGAATACACTCAAAGGCTTAACCTTAGATACCGCACACCCACTTTCAGCCTCAGCAATAGAGCTAGATTTGGCCGCTAATTTATGGCTTCGCCTAAACCAACCATATCGCGCACTCAGTTTATTCGAGCAAGCCCATTCACTTGATGAATTGAACACAAACATTAGTTTAAATTACGCGATATGCTTAAAAATGGCAGGCAAAATACCAGAAGCTGAAAGGTTATTTGAGTCTATGATAAAACAACAGCCTTCACACGAATTGGCGCATTTATCACTCGCTGAGCTCAAAGCTGACAAATCGAGTGCCATTCCCGTTTTGTTAGAAAAGGCCCTCGAACAGAAGCCTCAAAGCCAATATTTAAACCATGCCAAAGCCTTATATATAGAAGCACAAAAAGATTACAAAGCCGCATGGCATAACTTTGAATTAAGTAAACAAAAACCTGCAAAAAGCGTTCAGTTTGACGCAAACGCCCACCAGCAGTTTTGTTTAAATCGTATTCAAAGCTCTATTAGTGAAAAGCTTGATGCGTTTATTACAAATACGTCCAAAACTGGTAACCAAGGCATTTCCCCTATTTTTATTGTTGGCATGCCCCGCTCTGGCACCAGCTTGTTAGAGCAGCTTTTAGCAACGCAACCACAACTCAAAGGACTCGGCGAATTGAGTTTTTTACCTCAATTACTAAACATCAAAACGGGGTTTTATAAACAAATAGAATCAACCCTTTCGGATACCCCTGAGTTACTACTTAAGCAATATAGCCAGCTACTTAACCAAGACAACACGCAAACAGACTTGCGACAAAACAATATAAGAGGTATAGATAAGCAACCGTTTAACCTCTACTTCGTCGACGTGATTTTAAAACTGTTTCCCAATGCAAAAATCATTTGGCTAGTGCGTAATAGATTCGATACCTGTGTTGGTAACTTTAGACAAGCCTATCAAGTAAACAGCCCTTTTCATCATTACAGTTTTGATTGGCAACATATCAACGCTTTTTACGACAACTTTATTAAGCTAGGTACCCATTGGCAGCAAGTATTTAGCGAAAGCTTTAAGCGTATCGACTATGAAAACTTAGTGAGTGAGCCACACTCTCAGCTTTCTGAGTTATTCAAGTTTCTAAATATCGAAGCTAAGGGCGATCCTCTTAAATTTCATAAGCAAAATTACTTTTCGGCAACCGCCAGCAAGCTGCAATTAAGACAGCCTCTGAACACACGCTCCATCAAAAAGTTTAAAGGGATTTATCCTATAAACTGAGACATTTGTTTTTATTAACATAAAAACAAATGTCTTCACTATTTACCCAGTTTAGATCTAAGCTTTTCTGGATCTAAATATAACTCAATATAACCACAATCAAGACATGCTTTAGCTTTTTCCACATTCAACTCAAACGATGGTTGTTCTTGATTTAAAGACTTGTATCCAAACAGGTACTTTAGAGGGATTGGCATTCTCCCAATATCCATTTCTCCATTACATTTAGGGCACTTTTCAATCATTAAAACTTCCTTCTTTTAAACACAATCTTCCTAAAAGAGTTTAACTATTTTCTTTTTATAAATCATCAGGCGTGAAATTGGCTTTAAAAGTAAACGCATAAGGCGAGTCACCATGCTCTCTTAAATATTGTAAACGCGCTTTTGCTTCTTCGGCAGTGGGAATGTGCCCCTCTTCAATCCACCATAATACATAAGAGTCTTCATTTAGCTTTTCAAACCACTCGCCTTTACGTCGCATAAAATCACGGTGATGGGTGCGAAACATAAAATCTTTAAGGGAGTCTGGACTTGTCCATACTGACATATTGATTAACAAACTCGCGTCATCAAACGCTTGAATGCTCGTCGCATCTCCCGATTCATCTTTCAAGCGCCAAACAAAGCCTTCGCTTTGTTCCGCGGTGGCATTTACCACATCGAGATTATCAACAAAGTCTTTAATTTCTGGGGCATCTAAAGGATATTTAGCGCGGGCTATATTCAATTGTGCTAAATGCATGACTCTCTCCATAAAAAAATAAAAGGCTAAGTTGCATAGCAATCAAACCCGCTCAACAACTTGGTTATCTTCTTAATTGATATGGTCATAATGCTTTAGTTCAATGTTTAAACAACAACTTTTTTAAAATAAGCAATAAGTCCCTTGCTCAAACACGCTAGCACAACAATTTTTTCCTATACCGTAAATAGATCTTCAGTGTATTGGGAAGTTATAACTAAAAGAGGCAAAGTTTACATTTAGACGTTTAATAATGTGGTTCTGGTGATTAAGAATTAATGTTGAAAAATAAGAGCAATCAGAGGGCACACTATCTTCAATCGCCCCAAGATTGCTAAACCCTTCTCTAACCAATTTCAAATGAGGTAATACCGTAAGTTCTCTGAAGCTGAATTTCAGGCTGGGTTTGCGTATACATTCTGGCAGTTTCAAAACATTGCCTCATTGCAAACTGCTCAGCCAATTTAACCGCATCATCATTAACTTGGGGCACATCTAGGAATATATCGTCATTTTCAGATACATGACAAATTAGCTGCAGATAAAGTGCACTAGCAATATCAGCCGAATCTGCGAACAGAGGGCCAATTTTATAACCCGACGCACACTGGCGAATTGCACCTATACCTATAAGTTCGCCATTTTCAACGTAACCTAAAGCCACGCTATCACTTTGCGTGATCCAGCCTTTTAGAAACGCGTGTCTATCTGCTGGAAAAAATGCAGCACAATACTTTTTAATGTCGTTAAACTCAAGTGACGATAAAGGCTTAATATTTTCTGCATCAACTTGTTCTATGCTTTCAATAACACCACCTTTTCGAACAAAGCGAATATTACGATGAGCCAACTTAAACCCTGACTTTTTATAGTTATCTTGTTGATCAACTACGCCATCCAAACCGACATTACAACCATCTAAATGTGTGAGCGCTTGTTGCCAAAGTTGATAACCATAGCCTTGACCGCGATATTCAGATTTGACGATATAAAACCCTAGAAAGCCAAAGTCATCATTGTATTTCACCACTGAAATACTCGCTATCGGTTCATCGCCTAAATAGCCCATGTAAAAGCTACAGGTATCTACTTGATAATACAGCTTCGCATCATGTAACCCTGGGTTCCAACCCTCATCTTCAGCCCACTTTGTGGCGAGCTTAACACCTTCAAAGCTTGCGACTTTTATCAAGAACTTTTGCTCTGACATTGTTTTTCCTTCGCTTTATGCGTTAATTACGTTTCATTACTTACAAAGGGTCTATACGACTGGTTTTATACCAACCCTCAATAATACTCAATCATTTTGAGGGACTAAAACTGACGCTAACTTCGTTGAAAATTTCTTATTTAGAACAACTAAATAGCAAAATTTCCGCCTTGCCTACATGGCTGTAGGTACCTCAGCGATAGCAGGAGGCATGAGCGACGTTATCGACAAGTTTTCCTTGCCTAAAAATAAATCGCTTAATTAAGAGGATGGATATCATTCGCAAGCTGAGCACAACTATTTTCTTCTAAGAAACCCACTATCAAAGCGTTTATTTTGGTTTTGAGCCATTCAGGTCCATTATCTTCCATATCATTGTGGCGCGATTTCGTTATTGTCACCACGCAGCTACCAAACTTTTGCTGCTCACTGACTGTAGGTAAAACCCCCTTGTCGGCAGGAAAGTCACTGGCTCTAATAGATAACACTTTGACATCGTCTCTTCTAGGCAGAGGTACGCGGCGATGATCTAGGGTAATAATATCTTGAATATAGTCTTTGCCTTCATTAGCAAGCCAGGCTGAGATATCACCACCGTTCGAATGTCCAACTAAAGTTAGATTATCGAAGTCATAGTTTTTAAAACGCGGTTTCAAATTATTACGAATAAAATCAAGGGTGACTGCACCTCGAGACCAATTTTCACTGCGCGTTTCATATAGATTACCTGACACAGACAAAGGCGGATCGTTTGGTAACTCATGGCCAATTGCCACAACCATATGGCCTCTTTGTTTTAATAAATTGGCAATGAATTGATAATTTAGATGTGATACGCCATATCCCGCACTTATGAAAGCAACGGAGCAAGGTGACTGAGCTTTACATGCGCCAGTTTGAGCTGGATGTGAAATTTCAATGGGGATGTAACGATCGCGAGATTTATCAAAAATTACATCAGCTTGCACTGTAAAGTTTATACCCGCCCACAACAGTAAAAACCCTCTCATCAAATACTTCATGAATTTAATTAATCCTTATTCTTATACTCATTACTTAGCTATTTCAGTACATAATATATGTAATATCATGTTTTTAATAATTAAATTTCAAAATCACCTTATTTGAAGAAAGTTGAAATCTAAACCCCCCCGCCAAAGTGGAGTCGAGAACGACTCCTAGAGAAAGATATTTACCTCAAACTCTTTCACCCTATTTCAATGCCTCAATCTGCCCTCTATTTAAGACCTAAAGACGCTTTTGCCTCAGCTAAATAAGTTTGAGATACGGGCACCTCAGTGCCATTCTCCATAACCAAAATTAATTTTCGGCCCTCTTTTTTAGTTTCTACGACCGCATCTTTGGCGACCCACCATGAGCGATGTGTTTGAAAACCATCATAATGCTCAACTTTTGCTAGTGCATCCTTGAACCGCATCAATATCATATGCGCGCCTTTTTCGGTTAACACTTTCAAATAGTGGTCATCCATTTGTAAATAAAGTAGTCGCCCTCTCTTTTCAATTGGCAGTTCGTTAATTAGCTCGCTCATTGGCTGACTTTTTATTTCTTCCACTTTTTTAGCTTCATTAGCAAGCAATTCAACATTATGTTTTATCTGCTTATTTTGTTTTAATACAATACTTTTTATAGCGCTAACACCTGCGATCACACCGCCAATAAATAAACAGCTTAAAAAAGACATAGGTATAGACTGCCAATAGTTTTCGAAGCTTTTAAAAAACAAATTAATAATCAGTGGCGCTAATAATGCCATGATTAAACTAGCGACAAAGGTAGATATGATCAGCCTAATTGCTGTCTTATTTAAAGCAGGTGGTAAAGTTTTAAATAGCCAAATTGATAAAACTTGAATGATGGGTGAATAAACCGCATATCCAACAAAACAGATCACAGCCCAAAATGCGCCTGCATATAAAAAACTTAGGTTATGCATCCCAAAAGGCTTTAAAAACGTTAAAAAAAGCACAAAGAAAGCCACTATATAACAATCTGACAGTGTCTCTTTCACGCTAAAAGACTCTCTTAAATACTGATTTTGTTGGTTAATTTCGCGATTCGCCAATTGAACACCCTGTTATTTTTGTTATTTTACGAACTTATCTGCACAGCTTACGAAAGCTTGCTTGAGCACCTGCTCAGCTCACTTTATTGTTATCCCAACAGCCAAATAGGCAACAACTAAACACATGATAAATTAGGAATAACAATGAATATATTAAAACTTTCAGCTCTGACATTATCTTTATTAAGTGTACCTGTATCAGCACAAACTGTGCAATTCGATATTCAAAACATTAAGCATGATGAAGGTAAGGTATATGTGCAATTATTCAAAGGAGAAGAAGACTTTAACAATAACATTCCTTATAACGCGACTATCGTAAAAGCCAGAAAAGGTTCAATGACGGTTTCATTTAGTGACATTGAACCTGGTGATTATGCCATCCGTTACTTTCATGATGAAAACAATAACGGCGCAATGGACACAAACCTTTTTGGCTTACCTGTTGAAGGGTTTGGTTTTTCAAACAACGCCAAAGTGAACTTCGGCCCACCGAGTTTCCAACAAGCTGCTTTTAAAGTTGCACAGAAAACGGTTAAGAATAACTCAACGGTTAACTACTAAGGAGAAAAGTCATGGACCGCAGGCAAGCACTTAAAAATATGTTTGGCTTATCAATGGCAGCAGCAATGACACCGTTACCATCTTTTGCAAACTTAGGTCATTTAGAAGCTGATCCGCTTAAGCAAAATGCACTACTTTTTAACAAAGCACTTAAAACCGAACCAAACCTAAAAGGCTTAGTGGGTTTAAAGCAAAACATTGCCCCACAAACGCTTATGCTAGAAGGTAAATTGCCTGCAGATTTCAGAGGCACATTTTATAGAAATGGTCCTGCGATACATCAAAGACAAGATCAGCGTTACCTTCACCTTTTTGAAGGTGATGGCATGATCCAGCAATTCTCATTTACAGATCAAGGTGTTCGTCATCAAGCCAAATTTGTAAACACGAATAAATTTGTACAAGAACAAAAAGCCGATAAATTTTTATTTTCTGGTCCTGATAGCAAGCTTACTGACAGTCTATCTGTGACTGGGCCTGATTCAGTTAACACGGCTAACACCAATATTTTACCGGTAAATGGTGAGCTATGGGCTTTATGGGAAGAAGGCTCCGCCACTGCAATTGAAGCTGATACTCTTGAGACCAAAGGACTGGTCGACCTAGGGCAAAACACCAAATACGGTAATAGCTTAAAAGGTTTACCTTTTTCTGCTCACCCAAAAGTAGACCCTGATGGCACTATTTGGAATTTTGGAAGCACAGCAACCGGCGACATTGTGCTATATCACATAAATAACCGTGGCATCACACAAAACGTTAAGATACTTAAAACAGGCTACCGCGGCCACATGCTGCATGACTTTTTAGTAACACACAAACACTTACTCATTATTTTGCCTTCACTTGTTAAAGACAAAAGCAAAGACATGTTGTTTGGTGCCATTGGGTTTGATAAAAGAATCCCAATGCGAGTATTAGTTGTTGATAAGCAATCTTTAACATTACAAAGAGAGTACCAACTTGACCCTGGCTTCGCCTTTCATTTTGGAAATGCGTGGGAAGATCAGCAAGGGACAATTCGTTTCGATGCCAGCCTATACCCAAACCTTGATAGCTTGCATTACATGAGAGACATTATGCATGGTAAAATAAATCACCCAGAGCCTGCAAAAACAACATTTTTTACCTTATACAAAAATGGTCACATTACTCAGAGTGAAATTGAAGGGATCAGTGAATTTCCTCGCGTCTACGAACACTTAACAGGCCTAAAAAATGAGCTACTCGTTACCCTTTCTTCAGTGAAAAGTGATGTATGGAGCGATGCAGTACGCGTTATCAACACGAATACGGGTAAACAAGATACCTTTGTGTTTGGCACTGATTTCTTGGTAGAAGAACATGTCATTGTTGATAATACCCAAAAAGAGGGCAACGGCTATCTAATTGGGACTGCACTGCATTTACCTTCAAATCGCACATGCATAAACATTTTCAAAGCCAATAGAGTGAGTGATGGCCCTATTTGTAGAGCTTGGTTACCAGGTGTCATTCCACTTGGATTTCACGGTAATTTTGTCGCCGCATAGTGTAGAACTAGGTAATAAAAAGCAGTTGGCTTAATTTGCACATTTACAGCCAACTGCCTGACCAATTTAACAAATATTAAAAAACTACCTAAAATTCTTAAACGCTTTAAAAGGTCCGATTGAAAGTTCGATACCCATTATCAGGGTAACAAAGAAGCTTAAAGCACTAAAATTATCACCGTTGAATTCACTCAATAAATAGCCAGAACAAAGAAAGAAATCGGACCAAATGCAACGTCTTTTGCTTCAGCATATTTATGGTTATTTCTTTTATCTACTCAACAAAAATCACTTACACTCTTTGGGCAAGCGCTATTAAACGGTTTTCGTATACGTTAAATCGTTAAAATAAAAGCTATGATAAATGCAATGCTAAATGAGATCAGAGTTGTCTTTTTGTCCATGCTCGATATTTTGTACTTTAATAAGCCTGTAAAAGAACGGCCAGCTTCTTCTCGGTGCTCTTCAAAAGCAGAAATATCAGCTACTTGAATGCCGAAAGTAGCACAAATTGATTTAACTGATTCTAATGAAGCTATACCTGATTTTTCAATTCGTTGTATTGTTCTTAAACTGATACCGCTTACTTCAGCAAGATGAGACTGGCTCCAAGCTTTTGACTCTCTAAGTTGTTTAAGTTTTGCTTTATCTAATTTCATTTCCATTACTGCTTCCTCCGATGTAAAAGTTCACACTATTATCAAGAGAAATCCTGTTTTTGCATACGTCATCGATATGACAACCCAGCGTCAGTATTGCGCCATAAGTGTGAAACGCTTGTAACCTGACGAAAAGTAACAGGCTAAAATTAGCAGCTAAGGAGCACAAGCCTGCTGTTTTGCGCTTTGGTTTTGGCACTTGTTATCTAGCGCCTTAACTCGTATACCTTTTTACATATATATGCAGATTTTTGATTGCAAAAATAAAACTACCAATTATCACTGTACCGAAAAACCAAGAGAAGTCATATTCTTCGAGGTTTGCTGACTTAGCCATTTCATAGCCTAAAAACCATGCTCCAGCAAAGATAAATACTATCGCGAATTGTAATTCCTTTTTCATAAAACCTTCTATTTCTATAATTACGTCAGAGTCTAAAATCAACAATTTCTTCAAAACCTCGTAGAATTACTACAAAAGGCACAAAATAGCAAGCTAAAATTGACGATAAAGAACCACAGCCTGCTGTTTATGTCCTTTGCTTGACAGCTTTGTTATATGCTTTTGCCACTCCATTTGCCAGAAATAATCATGACATAAACACCAACGGTAATTGCGCCAAGCATTAAACCTATAAGAGTTGATGAACTACCAATAAATATAGACATTCCCAGCGAAGCCCCAAAACATAGAGTTGCAGCAATCAACTGTACTCGGTTCAGTTTATTATTGATTTTCATTTTGGACTCCCCATCCTTATAGTTACTGTTAATAGCTACATACATCAGGCCGCAAAAAACGGCTACTAATAGTTGGCTAAAATTTTTGAAATATGAATAAAAACCACTATTTTTTCTGCACTTTTAAATTTACATTGTTATAAGGTTCTATTGCAATCTGACTTTCGTAAACTTAATAGACCCATCGATTTTTTTGGTTCTATACTAACAAGATTTGCTTCAATTTTTGTGTACTTCTCAAATTGGCTTAATATTACTCTATTAGTACAGATATACTCTTTCACCTTTGTTTTATAATAACCTTTTCTCGACTCAAATTGTTCTTCATCGGTTGGCATATTAGAAAACTTTATATTTAAAACTATAAAATAAGAGCCCCGAAATAACTCCGTTAAGACTGAGCGTTCAGGCTCTTCTGAGGTTAAACCTGTTATATGGTTTTTCACAATTTCTTCTGTACTCTCGGATTCTATGCTGCTATAGACAACAGCCACAATAATGCCTATTGCAATCATTGACGCTCTGATAAGAAATTGCTTATCCGAATCTAACTTCATACTAATATCTTTCAAACCATTGGTGTTACCCACTAAAAAATAGCAGGCTAAAATTATCGACGAAGGAGCGCAAGCTTGCTGTTTCGCGTACAATGTTTAATTTAACTGCTAGCATTAATTTACCCCAAGTAGTTCAAGCGCGTTGTTAACTTTACTTATACTGCCATTAGTAATGCACATTTTTTGAAGCTCGTAAACTAGGTTAACCAATCTTCCCATGTGTGTATTTTTATCCGGATTCCAAGTTTTCCCAGCCATATTCGACGTAGAAAAATGATAAGTAGTACCATCCATTCCTTGGGGTAGGCCCGATGCGTATCTAGTTTTTAATAACTCTGTTGCCCAAACCTTTTCTAACTGAAGTGCTAATTGATTCGAAATGGAAATATTACACTTTTCAATAGGGTGGGCTGGTACATTGTTGCGATACGTTTTCCAGTAATGAGATTCTGCGTTTAAAAATACGAGCGAATATCTTTTATCTACCTTTTTTAAAAATAAGACTGATTCTGGGTGAAAGGAATGAATCGAGATTACTTTAAAAATCACATCGCTCGAATCCGATTCTTTAAAAGCTCGTGCAACATATAAATGATAATCACGTTCTATTTGAATGTTTGAATATATTGATGGCTCAGGTACTAAGTGTTCTTGAGCCTGAGAAACTGCAAAAATCAAAGTCAGTAATAATACAGTTAATATTTTCAAAAAAAGCATCCCTGTAATTTTAACGCCTCGCTTAACGGCTCAAGATAGCAAACTAAAATTGCCGGCTTAGGAGCGCAAGCCTGCCATTTGGTGTCCTTGCTTTTACAACTTTGTTAGGAGCCGTAAGCTTTTAGTACTTCAATTAAATATGGCTTTGTATACTTTTCTATTGGGCATGTATCGCCTGAATCTCCCGAATGATGATACTCACCCGCATCAAATGCATCATAAATATCAATTGCGGGACTTGGAATATAATTACCGCTAAAATTCATAAATATATCGTCTGTCATAAAACCAAAAATATAATTCATCGTTCCATCAGCTAACTCAAACTCTATCTCATTTTTCATATAAAGTTTTGCAACATCCAATGAAAATGAATTTACTAAACCAATCAGGTCACCTTGTTTGCTAAGACAGGCAAAGTCTTCAAATGAAATAGTATATTCAACTGTTTGTTTAATTAGCTCAAGAGTTTTCAATTTCTCAAAGGCCCCTTACGCCTCACTTTACCGGCGCAAAATTACAGGCTAAAACTAGCGACAAAGGAGCGTAAGCCTGCTGTTTTGCATCCATTGGCTTAAGCGTTTTTATATGCACCTATGCAACATTGACACTAGCCATACAATGAAATATTTATACTTGGATTAACTGAAACCCTTACCCCAAATGGAATTCTTGATTCTCCATCATATCTATTACCAAAGCATTTTGATGGTGCAAATTGAAGATATTCACCTGTGCTGTCTTTTTTTCGTAAAACACCGTTGCAATCAATAAGCTTCATATTAAAAACGCTTAAATTATTTGACGTGTTAATTAGCTCAAAAAGAACATTGCCATCATATTGGTAAATTGTAATTACTAATTTAAGTTCATCTTTTTCAACACAATATTGATGCCAAACACTGTAAGTATCTTCCTTTGGAATTACTTCTAATACCGTTAATACATCTGTCTCATACCAAACTAACACTCTTGCCCCTTGTGCATATAACACCGTTGTAACCGGCTAATAATTGTTGGCTAGAATTGATGAGGCACTAACAAAGCCAAGCTTTGTTAGCTCATACATTGATGCGTTTGTTCGCAGTTTACTCTTGGCTGCTTTGTGCCTCAATAACTTTAAACCCAAGCTTTTCTGCATTATTAGAAACAAAATTAAAGCAAGCTACAAAAATAATAAAGCCTAAAACAAAAATAAATAAATGCTTTATTTGACCACCTTCAAGTCTAATTAGTTTACCAGTAAAAATACAAAGGCTTCTAAGGGTTACAATAAACAGCGTAAGCATGAATATGAAAAATAAAATTTTAAAGGCTATGATCATAATAATTACCGAGTCTACTAACGCTTTACTTTTGGGCGCGCGTAACGCGTCCTAAAAAGCAAATTGTTAAATTTAACTTCTTGTTGAACCGAGGAAAAACAAACCTGAAAACAATGAACATGATTTTAGTTTTCCGATGAAGGCTTGTTCTTTAAAACTGTGAAATCACTCTAGTGAAGAAGTATCAATACCAACACCATTTGTTATGAAAGTCACTTCAGTTCTGTGATATGTTGATACATAATTTGCTTCAATAATACTTAAGATTAGATACAACACTAAAAATGCACAAAATGCAGCTACTGTAGATAAAGTAAGTAATTTAATTCTCTAATTTCAAATACTCACTCAAAACCCTCCATGTCAAACGTAACACCTTAATAAGCGATGAAAAATAGTAAGTTAAAATAAGAGAAGAAAGAGTGCAAGTCTATTGTTTTGGCCCTCGCGTTAACTTTTGATTTTGCCTTAAACAGATTGAACCAAAGAAGTAATAAGCATAAAAGTAAAAGCACCCAGAAACAAAACAACAAATCTCCGATAAAAAGTAAAATGCAACATTTACTGTTATGACTTACATGTAACAATAAAAGTCAGCTTTTGACTAATAACACTGCCACCACCTGGTGCTGTTATAAAAACAAAACCAAGATAGAGACAATATTTAGAATACTATATGGTGGCTCTAAATAATTTGAAGAGCTTTCAATATTTGACTGTCACTCTCCTTTGGCAGAACCATTTTCACACTCTTTTTGCTTTGAAATGAGCAAAGATTAAATGGCATTAAGCCTATCAATTATCTATGCCATCTAAAGCCTCTTTTAACTCTTACTCAGAGTGTTTTCCTAAACCTGGTTCAGAATTCATGGGCAATACAACGTCGATTTAAAAGGCAGAAAATAGCTGGCTGAAATTTGCGACGAAGGAGGGCAAGCCAGCTGTTGTTTGTCTTTTTTATGGCCTTGTTAAACATTATTACGACACTTAAGTTAGAAAAGGCTTGGTAAAATTGTTAGTAATAATGTAACTAATATAAAATAACAGAGTATGCCAAAGTGGTATCCAAATAAGGATTTTTTAACACTGCCCTCTTTTTTGTAAGCTAAATACACACCAAGAATATATGGAGGAATACCCACACCAAAGCCAAATATTATCAGTAGAAAAACGGGGGAGAAAGTTTTGTTATCATTTATTTGACCACAATCAAGAGCGTCCCAGTTTCCACACCCTTTATATTCTCCTTTACCATCTGGTAATCCATCCATTCCATTTGTCCAAATATCAAAGCTATCAGGATTTCGTATTCCCGGTGAAAGATATAAATAGTCACGCCCCCAAGGATCTTGGGGGAGTGTAGAGATAATCTTTTCTTTTTTACAAGGACAACTTTTACTAACAAGTATTTCTTGAACTAGTACATCCAACCCTTGCTCATTAGTTGGAAAATAGCCAAATTCATTATGATAGAACTCAACAGCTTTAGACAAAGCTACAATATCAATATGAGCTTTTTCTTCTTCCGATAACTCTTTACTCGAGCTATTTACAAAACTCGAAGCAAAAATGGCAATTAAAAATATTAGAACTTTAATGTTTTGCACCAAAACCAACTCACAGCTTAACGCTCGGTAAAGCCGAGCTCAATACGGAACTTACCTTGTGTTAAATTGGGAGCGCAGCGAATCAACGCAAGGCAACTAGAGTGTTGGGCCTCGCGTTGAGGCAGGTGGTTATGTACTTTCATAGACCTCAATGAACTTTTTAACAATGTATTCATCAAGCTCTGATGAGGCTCCCTAGCGTTTGCGAAACTATAGCTCAGCATCGACCAATATATCACTTGCCTCCAAAAGAGTAGATTCACAACAAAGATAAAGGAAAACCAAATATCTTTCTATTGCTACCACCATACTTTTTCGAAATCACAGAGATAAATTAACAGCTTCTTAGGGGCATCTATGGATTGAACAATATTAAAATACTCTTCAATATCGATTTTGCCCTGAGTTGATGAATACTACCCCACCTTGCCTATCACTGTGATCGATCAGAGGTGAGGCATATGCTAAACACCCATCTTTATCGTTTATAAGCATTCTTGTAAGGTAATCTCATAATGGAGAGTCTTCTTTGCCAAATTTACGACGAAGGAGCACAAGCCAAAGGTTTTAATCCTTTTGAATAACTTATTAGCTAGCAGAAAACACATATTTGCGGCCTAAATAAATAAAATGTGCGGCTACAACTACAGGTATTAAAAGCCAAATAAGCTCTTTATTTATACCTGACATAAACACAACCCCCAAAATTGAGCTAAATCCGCAGATTATAAATAAACGTAATTTAATAAAAGATAAAAAATATCTGTTAGGCTCTAGTTCATACATTAGAACAGAGATAAATGCTAGCATACCTAGAAATCCACCAACCTCTATCAGTAGTATAATCACTGCGCCATAATAACCATCTAAAATACCCATGATTGAAATTGGAATAGTGATCAAGCCAAGCCCTAACAATAAGGCTAGAGGGCCAAACCCAATGATGGCTTCAACAATGATTAAGAATTTATATAACGGTCTCATATGCTAGCTAACGCTTGTCCTTATCAGCACAAAATAGCAGACTAAAATTGGCGACTAAGGAACGCAAGCTTGCTGTTTTGTGTCCATTGTTTAATTAACTTGTTAGGTATTATTTAGCAAAGCATATTTTTTAAGTTTATTAATTGCATATATTTTTAAGCAGTGAAGGCGCTTTACCAGTTACACCAATTACAATTAACCAGATAGCAAAAGCTAATGAACTAATGGTAGTTAGCCAAGTACCTAAGCTAGAGCCTCCACCACCAATTAACTCGGCAAATGATAGTAAAACTAACAACCAAGCAGGAATACTAGCTATAACAGCAAGTATTCGAAAAAACGGTCTAACTTTATCATTTTTTAATAAATGCAACTTTTAATACCTAATGCCTTAATAAACGTTGAAAAATAACAGGCTAAAATTTATAAAGAAGGAGCGCATACCTGCTGATATTCGCCCTTATTTAAGCGTTTGTTAGGGGACGACTTCTTGTAGCTCTTTACCACATTGATAACTTTTTGAATCAGATGCTAATGAAAGCATCTTCTTGTTAAATTTAGTACTGTAATCGAGTGCTTGCAGTTCAAGTGCTTTATGATTATTACAAAACTCAGAGTCTGCGCCAACCCAAAGAACTTTCCAATGGGTATCCAAAACCAGACATTTTGATATTTGAATTTTTTCAAAGCCAGGACGGCTAGGGCCAAAACCATTCGCAACAGCAAAAAAATGGACCCTATTTTGTTTGAACTCTTCTAACGCATGCTGTTCTGCTAATTTTGGATCGTAGTGCTTCATTTTTACTTCAAAATCACAATTTGCAGATGCGAAAAAAGAAACTAAGAATAAAATGACTGCGTTAAAAAGTTTCACTAAGTTTCCCCAACGCCCTATAAATAGTAGGCTAAATTTAGCGTGGCACGAGCAAAAGCCTGCTGTTTTGCACCCGCCCTTGCGCGGTTGTTAAGCATTTGTAATGACAAACTCGTGGAAGCCTTCTGTTTCAGGGGCTCTACTTTATCAACAAGCGCCACATTTAATTTCGTAAACAAGTTACTCCAAAACTTCAACGCCAAGCTATCGTTAAAATAGACAGCTACATGCCATTGATTAATTTCAACTTGCATCAAATGTTGAACAACAAATTTAGCAATGCCCTGCTTTCGATATTTAGGAAGAACAAATATATCGGCTAATTCAGGCATTTCCTTGCCCATAATCTCAGTTGGCTCAACGGTAGCAAAGCCAGCAACCTGACTGGCAACAAAAACAAGGTAAGCGTCGCATTCTTCTTCACCGCGAATTATAGAAGCAAGATATTCTTCATCAATGTCAAAACGTCCGTCTGAACCCACATCCTCTAGGTCAAATGCACTCTTGTGATATTGGTAAAACTGCCACAACATGATAAATGTAGCACTATCGGCAATTTCAGCTTTCCGTATTGTAATTTTCATTTGATATGTCTAACGGCAAAAAATAGTTGGCTATAATTTGTAACGCAAGGACAAAGCCAACTATTTTTGCACGCGCTTTAATTTTCTTTTTTTCTGGCGTTAATAATATCGATGTCTTTTACTCCATCCAATTTTCCAAACAACCCACTAGCTCTACTAGCTTTATAAATTGCATAAACAGCTACGTTTTGATTATTTAGGTATTGCATAGATTTTTTAAAGTCAGCGGCAGGTAGAACAACTTCTATCGCCTCGTCTTTTCTATATTCATTCATTGCCGCAACAGAGTGAAATAATAACACTTCCTTTCTTTGAGGAAATTCATAAAACTTAATCCAGCCACGTATAGTTACTTTTTGGTTGTCGAATAAAGCCTGTTCAGCTGATAGATTAAAAAAAATTTACAACGGTTTCTTCTGTATCCTTATTTGCCAAGGAGCTTACTGACAACAACGCTATCAAAAGGATGAATAATACTCTCAAGCGACCCTGCTAGGAGTTCAACGCCTTGCTTAACCAGCGTAAAAAGCAGGCTAAAATTATCGAATAAGTGCGACTAAGGAGTAAAATCAATCTATTTTTATCCTTTTCAAACAGATTATTAGGTCCGCTTTGAAGATAACTGGTAGCTACGACTTTTACCTTCTATGCCTTTTGGACACAAATAGTCTATGAATATGACAAGCTTGTAATTAGTATTGTGTCTTATATAGCCAATGATTTCTGAGGGACTATTTGGATCTAGTGTGGCTACATTTAAAGATAACTCTTTATTGTTGTGAGATACTAATGCACTACCTGCTCTTGAAGGGCTGCATCCATTAATTGTTTTAGGCCCCTTCAGCTCTAAATGGCTTGCTTGAGCATCAGAATACTCTTTAACCTTAAACCCGTACTTTTTTGCATTGTTATGATCGATAACAAATGGCTCAATAGGTGACTCTGCAAATGCTTTAGTACAAATAAGAATTAAAAATATAAAACAAATTTTCGACATATCGATTGAGTACCTAACGCTTTAATAATAGTAAGAAAATTATAGGCAACACTACCACTCTACGGCAAGCCTATGGTTTTATGTCATTATTGTTCGACTTGTTAGCTAATGATAGCTCCAATGCGTGTTTAAACCCACAGCTTATTTCTACTGACTTAGATTGAGAGATAGAAACAATATCAATTTCACCTACGTATAGACCAATGACTTCTCCGTTTTGATTAACTTTTTCAGATGAGCAATGATAAGCAATATAATACTTTTGCTCCTCTTTAAACACGGCGCTTATAGATACCGAATAAATGATATTGTTAATCACAACTTTTCGAGGTGTATTTGCTTTAGATATCGTTTTTGAACTTTCTAACCAGCTAACTTTTATCTGATGTTCAAGTTGAACTCCAACTACCGATAAAGAAAGCATAGGTATTACTGCAAATATAACTATTCTCATCATATTTCATTAAGTTAACTAACGCTCGATTAGCTGGTTAAAATAGAGGGATAAAATTGAGCAAACCGAAGAGCCCGCCGTTTTTTATCCCTACTTAATTACTTATTAGAGTTACATTTACCAAATAATTTATGAAAAGCAAACCAAGCCAAAACAATTAATATTAGAATTACCAACAGCAAAGTTGCAGCCATAAGCTCTGTTTGATATTGAAATGGAGAAGCAAAACCACTGAACTCAGTTTGGGCAAAAGAACAAGAACCTGTACCTTGTCTATTTTGAGTTAATGTGCCACCACATAAGGTAACAGTAAATGAATTTACTACGGCTAATATGATTATTATGGATGAAATAAAAACTCTTTTAGCTTTGCCTTTCACTCTGAACCTTTGGTAACTTGGTGTTACCCACTAAAAGTAGACACCCTAATTATGCTTACCTGCTTTCATATTCCATTGGGCTTAAATACCCTAATGCTGAATGCAGTCGTACGCGGTTATAAAACACTTCTATATATTCAAATATACTCGCTTTAACTTCCTCAAGCGACTGATATTTTTCGTAAAATACTAACCCCACCTTTAACCTCGAATAGAATGATTCCATCACCGCATTGTCCCAGCAATTGCTTCTCATACTCATACTCGCTTTAGCGCCTATTTTACTTATTAAACCTTGGTGCTTTAACGCTCTATATTGGACACCTCTATCCGAATGTATTATCAAACCAGCGCTAACTTCTCTGCGCTCTATTGCCATTTTCAATGCATTCATTATCAGTGATTCTGTCATTTGCGTATCAACTGACCAGCCAACTATTGCACGAGAAAATAGGTCCATCACTGTGGCAAGGTAGAGCCACTGCCCTTTACACCTTATATAGGTGATATCTGTCACCCACTTCTCGTTTGGAGATGCCGCAACAAATTGCCTGTTTAAGACATTTTCAGCCACATTTAGTGTCGCGTGGCTAAACCTTGAGTAGCGAAAGTTACGCCCATTCTTTGCTCGTAAACCTCTTTCACTCAGCACCTTAGCAACTTTGTTCAAACTACATTTAATCGCGTTTTGTTTTAGTGCTATCGTCAACCTAGGTGCACCATAGCGCGCCTCAAAACGTTAAAAATATTCAACAATATGAGACTCAAGATACCGTCTTCTCTCCTCTTTACTGCTAGGCGCTCGATTTAAAAATCAATAATAGCCAGAGCGTGATACGCACAATGCCTTACACATTATGGTTATGCGATAAATTTCTTTGAATTGTTTAATTAAGGCGTACTTTACTCTTGGTTTTTCGCAAAGTATGCGGCAGCCTTTTTAGAAACTCATTCTCTTCTTTTAAGTCAGCTAGTTCCTGCTTCAGTCGCTTCATCTCTGCTGAATCAGTCGTTTTAAACTGGACGCCATTAATCGAGCTAAATTGCTTATCTGTCAAACGATTAAACTGTCTTCGCCAGTTATAAATTTGCTGGGCTGATATTCCGAGTTTTTCTGCAACCGAAGCATTCGTATTGCCTTTTTGATCTGCTCTACGTACAGCTTCTCTTCGGAACTCTTCTGTGTAGGATTGCTTTTTTTGGCTCATAAATCACCTCTATCTAACTATAGATGGTGTCTACTTTATTTGGGTAAGTCCTAAATATAACGCCGTTGTAACCGGCTAATAATAGTTGGCTATAATTTGTGCGGCACGAACAGAGCCAACTATTATTTGTCCGCGTTGACGACTTTGTTATGTAAAAATTAGTTAAAGCTTTTTAGTGCCTTAAAAGAGCCTATCGAAAGGGCAACTCCCATCACGCAAGAAATTATGAAACTAATAAGACTAAAGTTTTCAGTGTTAAATTCGCTCAAGAAGTACCCAGAACCTATAAGAAATATTGCACTAGCTCCCCAAAGTGTTCCAGCAATAAAACCTCTATCAAATGAAACTTTTCTCATATTTAAAATTTTCCTTTTTACATAACGCCGTTGTAACCGGCAAAAAATTGTTGGCTAAATGTGAACCGAAGCGTAACAGCCAACAGTTTTTTGTCCGCGTTGACGACCTTGTTATGCGTTGACACACCACTTTCAAAGCACTTGCGCCTGCACCATTAAGCCAAACTTAAAATTGAATAACCCTCACCAAACTCAAAATTGCAAAGAAGCACTCTACTGGTGAATGACCTTTCTAGTCACAGCTTAAATTGAAAAACGAAAAGCCAAGACCAACTTAAAACTTGATGACGCCACTGTACCTAAAAGCTGGTTTGAAGAAAAGACTTGAAGCAAAAACCATTTTAAAGACAGCGATTTAAAGTGACGCATAACGCCCTGTTAAGGTGTGAGCAGCGCCACCACCTGACCTAAATCATTGTGCCGTAAACACTAAATTCAAAGCAAACTAAAAATGCAGAGCGTTGCGAATCTGACTTAAACGTCTTGTTATTACGCATTACCTGAACTTACGCGTTTTACCTGAACTTAGTTGAAGACGCACGATTAATTCAATGACATTGCTCAGAGTATATTCGCAATTATAATTTTGTTTATACTGTGGGGCTATACCCTAAAAAAACATAGCGACACGATACTAAACACGACGACCTGATTGATAAAATCCTAATTTTGAACGAGTTCCCCCCGTAAATGGCCGAGATTTGTACGTATATATCGAGTTAGATTGAGCGTTGTTGTTCTACAGACTCTTCAGGGAGCATCGTAGGCTTGTTTTCTTATTCTATTGACTCAAAGAGGGTATCATGTGTAATTCAAACAAAAGTTCGGGCAGCGCTAAAAGTGACAGGTCCATTAGCTTTAGAGATATGTGTGAACGATATAAAACCTTTAAAAAGGACAATCAACTAAACGAAATTCACACAGGTCTGTTTCTAGGTGCTATGTTCGGCTTAACTTTTGCTACAAAGAAAAATTGGTTTGGCTCAGCGATTATGAAGTATCCTGCACAAAGAGCCTGTCAGCAAAGACAATTAGCGAACCAAAAACTTTTGTTTGAACTAAAAATGGCGCAAAACAAAGGAGACTATCTTATAGCGGAAGATGCTCTACTTAAATACAATCGCTTGAACTGGTCGAGTTTCGCCAAAGATATAACCAATCCAAACCCAATGCAGGTGCCGAAAACCATTCTATCTTCAGAAGAATACATGCAATCTTTTAAGTTCTGGTATTGTCTTGCAACTATATCTGACAAAGAATTAAATTTCATGATGGAGAATGCAGGGGTCAGGGATTCGCAAAAGTCAGTAGAATACGTTATATCCTTACGAACAAAGATCTATAAAGAGCTTGCGAAGGGTCTCCTAGCCAACCAAGCTGCGCTGGCTGTTTACAACCCGTTAAACCCCACCGTAACAACTTTGACCATCCCATGGACATTATATGCCTTATCAAATGAACTTTTTGCTAACACCCAGTGGATAACAGACCACTTGTATCATGGAGAAAGTGAAACGGCGAATAATGTTCGTGAATCAATTGATATACATTGTCGAACTCACTATGAATACAGTAAGTTTTTTGGCTTTGCTTGCCTGTTTGGGTTTAGCACTATAGGGCTAATGCGTTACATTTCTACTAGCAGCAATAAGAATGAAGAAACTGACGTCCATGAGACCAAGGTTGTGGAGATAGTGAACTAATATGCCCTCTATTATTGCTACAATAAAGTACTTGGCATACAGACTTTACTTTTATTTATTCGGGGGGTAACGACCATGTGTCTCTAAGGAAAAAATTTCAATACTTATCGTAAACTCGGCTTTCTCGCCTATAATTTAACTTTGGTGTCTATGTAATTAGGGCGCCTTGTTATTACGCGACACCTTAACTAACACGGCTTTTCGGCTACCTAGCTGAAAATGCATGATTAACATAATGGTTATCGTGTTAGCAAAAACGACCTTTGAAACTGCTTGCTGCTGATAAAGGTAATTTAAAGCAAAGCGCA
>NZ_BTGK01000012.1:0-113759 GCF_042848605.1 Pseudoalteromonas sp. MTN2-4 | reverse complement strand
GACTTTGTTGTTGGCTTTCTGTTTTTAAAAGTTAAAGTGGCTGTCCTGTTAAAACCAAGAGTTTACCAATTGATTTTTATACTTTTAAAAAATTATTGTTATAGAATAAGCTAGAGCCTAGATGAGTATGAGGTTCATAATTTAGTCAAGTAAAAGCTAATTTTCAAAGTTGGGACTTGTAAGCCCATTCAGGTTAATAATAAATATATGATTAAAAATAAATCTGATTGCAAGCGACACGACAAATCACTTTTTTTAGAACTTTTAAATAAAACCGCTCTTTCAAGCTCCAGCCAAAAAGCCATAATTTGGGGGAACATTGTTTGGACTATTTTATTTGTGGCTTGGACCTTTCAAGGCACGATATATGGTAATGCTTGGCTTGGTCAGGCTTTAGGTCCATTGGTATTTATCGGCGTACACTTTATTTTTGGGCTGCTTGTCGCCTCAGTATTTTATTTTTTGAAAGTTAAAAATAAGCTTCTCTTGTCCTCAATCATAATGGCACCGATCGTGATTCGCTTTTTGGCGATTTCGTTTGGGTTAAAACTCGCATTGATGCTTTATGGTTTCTATTTCTTAATAAATATTTTTGTATGTTGCTATGTTCGTCAGTTAGTTAATGGAAAAGTTTTTAATAAGCATATTATTGGGTTAAGTATCTTTTCACCCATATTTTTTCTCATCGTTTGCAATTTAACCAAGGCCCCTGAGATAGGTCATTTTATTGATAAAAATACCATCCCAAAGCTTGATTTAGCTGTACCTTCACCTGCTATAGTGGGGCCTTACAAAGTAGAAACTTTTACGTATGGATCTGGAAAAGACATACAACGTAGCGAATTTTCAGGTGGCTCTGTTTTGGTGACTGATACAGTCGATGGTTCTATTCTGTTAGAAAACTGGAATGGATTTAGGGCTTTTTTCCGAAAAATATATTGGGGATTCGACTCAAAAGCCTTACCTATACAGGGTCGAGTATGGAAACCAAAAACATATGATGCTTCTCCACTTATTTTGATGGTGCATGGCAATCATTCCATGGAGCACTTCTCTGATAAAGGGTATGAATATCTCGGTGAGCATCTTGCAAGTCACGGGTATACATTTGTATCAGTTGATCAAAATTTTCTTAATAATTCTCATTCTGAAGGCTTTTTTGAATATGACATAGGGTTAGAGGGGACGGATGATGCTAGAGCATGGTTGTTGTTAAAGCATCTCGAGCAATGGAGAGAATGGCAACGGGATCCTGATATGACTTTGATAGGGAATGTTGATTTAGATAATGTTGTGTTAATTGGTCATTCAAGGGGTGGAGAGGCAGCTTTTACTGCGGCTTCGTTTAATAAACTTTCACATTTTCCTGATAACGCGAAATTGGAGTTTGATTTTAATTTCAATATTAGTGGTGTTATTGCCATTGCACCTTCTGATGGTCGATACAAACCAAGAGGTCGTCTAGCGAGCCTAAAAAATACCAGCTACCTCACTATACAGGGCGATGTTGATGCTGATGCTTTAATATTTATGGGTAAATCTGCATATTCGAGAGTTGAATTTGATTCACAGACATTCAACTTTAAATCGAGCATTTCTATTCATGGTGCAAATCATGGACAATTCAATTCTGACTGGGGAAGATGTGATTTATACCAGTGGATGTGTGATCTCACTTTCTACGATGATTTAATAATGGAGCAAGGACTTCAGCAAGAAATAGCTAAAGTGCTGGTGAGCTCATTTGTTGATATCGTGATAAGAAAAGACGAGAGCTATCTTCCTATTTTTCAAAATGCTGACTACCTGACAGGACAGTTCCCCAATACTTACTTCATGTCCAACTACTTTGATTCTAATTACTCTAAAATAGCGACTTTCGAAGAAGATAGTAATTTAAGAACAGGCCAATCTGGCTTAATTGCTGGAACTAATTTTGAAAGCTGGCGAGAAATATGGTTGCAACTCCATCCTTATTGGTCTGGAACAGATTTGAACACTCATGTTGTTGAATTGGCATGGAATGAAAGTAGTTTAGCAACATATCGCCTTTCTTTATCTGATTCTCTTGATGAAAATTCTTGTATTGGGTTTGCAATATCTAGCGCAGTATGTGAAATAGAAACTAAAACCGCGATTGATTTTACGATTAGAGTAGCGGATAAACGTGGAGAAACTGCTGAATTACCTCTGAGTCAATTTAGGGCCCTTTTTCCACTTTTGGCTAAAAAAGCAAGAATCGGACTTCAAGCATTTTATGAGCCTGTATTTCAATCAGTTAGGATCCCTTTGGCAAAGTATATAAAAAGCAATACAAAGTTAGACATCACACAATTACAATTTATGGAGTTAGTCTTTAATAAGACCCCAAATGGAAAAATATACTTAGATGACTTCATCACCGCTAAATGCCACTAGAACTATTATTTCGTTTAGCAGCTTAGTCATAAAACGAAGAAATGGCGAGAGAAATTACGAACGCTTCTGCCGCTGACTTCAACTACGCTGAAGCGGCAAGTGAGCTTTCAAAAGTAATTGCACAGTCCAAAATACTTCAGTCTCGTAAAAAGTAATCAAACCTTTTATGGTTTAGTAAAAACCGCCTTAAGGCGGCTTTTACTAATATTTCATTGCTGTAAATAACAATTGAGGTAGATTTCAAAAAAGTCTCTATTAAGCGGTCGGTTTAGATTATTTAATACTATTGATAATGGTGATGTCCACCTCACGGACTTCATTATGACCGTTAATATAGGTTGTCGTGAGTGACAAGGTAATAGGTGTTGGTGAATTTGGGGCAACAAAAGACACGTGTTGTGTATCTTCACCAATTAATGTGATGTCGTGTTTAGAAGTTACATGCCATTGGTAATGACTGATATAGCTTGTTCGGCCAAATAGCCTTGGAGTTATAGTGATCTCTTGGCCTTCTTGAAAAGTAAGATCCGCGGGTAAATTTATGTACACATAATCATTAAAATCGTCTTCATAATTACCACTGGTAGATGCGCCTTTTTCATCTGTTACGGTTACTTCAAATGCTAATTCATACACTTCTTCAGAGACAGAAACAGGGTAATTGAAACTCAATGTTGGGGCGCTTGTATTGATGAGTGTTACCTTGTCGGTTTCGGTCAGTAGTCTCCACTGATACGTTAATGTATCACGTTCAGCATCAAACACTGATGGGGTTAATGTTACTAGCATTGCTTCGTTAACCGGTTCTCCCCAGGTATATTCAGTTGCCATAGACCAACCGTTAATCTCTGGGGCTGAGTTTGGTGTTTTTTGATCACCACATGCTGAAAGAAGTGATAAAAGTGTAAGTGCGAGAAAAGGTTTCTTAAAACTCATATAAATTTTTTAAATGACTCCATTATTTGGGGGGGGATTATATGTTTCGATAAGTCATGCATCAATCAAAAGACGTTTTCTTGAGTGAATCAATGGGATCAGAGTCGTTGATTTATGGCCAAAGAGTTCGACCTGACCCCATTATATCCACATTAAACCCCAACCACTAAAGCGCTTGCCTCAACAATATAACTGCCTTTTTTAACCACAAACAGCGCTCATAGCTGTTAATTTTCAAGGATATTAAGGAATAACTGCTGAATATTCTTTTAAAATCTTTGATAATATCGATATTAGGAACTGTTTATCATCAAGTGTGTTATTGCAGTAGTTTGAGTGGTATTTATACAAGGCAGTGTCTGCGTAGCGTATTTATTCTATGTAAGTCAGTCGATAAAGACGTTGTACTCCTAAAAAGTCACCTTACCCTACTTCAATGTGGAGCAACACAGTAGAAGTGCTAATCGAGCGCGGCCCTTTGGATTTACCTGAGTTGGCATTGTTCATTGTTGCTTAAATTTTACTTAGATCACTAAGCGGAAAACTGCGCGTCACGACCAAAAAATACGAAAAAAATTAAACCGCAAAGTTCAACAGACCCTAAATAAGTTGTATTACTCGTCACTAATTTGGAATTTTCATGGATCTCGAAACAACGCACCCGAACTATATTGATATTGGATGCTGGCAACTGAATACAGCCACGCAAACTATCAGTAATGCCCAAGAAAGTAAGGAGCTAGAACCATTACTTTTTAAAGCTCTGATGTATTTTATTCAAAATCAAAACCGGATCATTACTCGCCAAGAGCTTGCACAAAACGTGTGGCAACTTAATTTTGTTGATGATAATACAATTAACCGTGTCATATTCGAGCTCAGAAAGCAGCTGGCTTCTGATCTGCAACCAAAACCAGTGATTAAAACACACTACCGAAAAGGCTATAGCTTTACTGTACCGCTAGAAGGTGCAACAGAGCCACCCCCTGAAGCAGAGACTCCCATTTGCAAAAAAAGCAAAGTATCAAAGTCTTATAAATATTATCTTATTGCGTTTACCCTTTTTTCCTTGGCAGCTATTGCCATCACTCTATATGTAGTGATGCCCCGTAAAACTACTGAGCATAACCATCAGTCACCACAAGCTACAACATTTAACAATCAAATTCTCTCGTGGTATCGAGGCCATCACGGCAAATTATACAACTCTCCAGATCAGCGCTACCTCGCTTATAGCTTTAAATCTGCGACCAATGAAGCGAATGCACTAGGAGAGATAAGACTAATGGATCTCACCACCCAACATGAGAAGGCGCTAAGCATACCGACAAATAGCTCTATTTTAGGGTGGTCCGCCGACAGTAATTGGATTTACTATTTACATCAAGCTAAACAAGACTCAGAGCAATCGGTGTGCGAATATCGCAAACATCGCCTATCTACTAACACCAGTGACCGCGATCAAGTTTTATTCCCTTGCTCTGGCGGTTCTATTAACGCAATATTTGATTTTGGCCAAGCACAAATTGTGTATAGCCGACGAGGTTATTTAGGGGTACCCAATCTCGGAGCCATTTATCGTTATGACCTTAATACTCAACAAGAAACTCGGATCACGACACCCAGCAATCATGGTTTTGGTGATCGCCTGCTTGCAATCATTCCCGAAACACAACAGTTGATTTTTACGCGTAACATTGGTGATAAGGTTGAGCTATTAGTCACCACTCTAAATGGCCATAAAACTTTGAAATTAGCTGAATATACATATTTGTTATGGGCTGCAAATTGGGATCCTAAGCAAAAAACGGTGTTGTGGTTTGACCATGACCGCAGCGAAATAAAGCGTTATTCAATGCAAACTTTAACAGAGCTACCACCTGTGAAAGTAGCAGTAGAACCAACATCGTACGTTTTACCTATGTCAAAGAGCCAGCTACTTATGACCACTTATGGCTATGATCATGATAGTTATGTCATTGATTTAAAAACGGGCGAGTCAACAGCTTTTGCTAAACCTAAGATCTACGAAGTGATTATGGCCTATCTTGGAGAGGGGGAGTTTGCCTACACGGATTCGCTTTTTAAGGACACCGAGTCATATAGTGTAATTCGAATCGACCAACATCATAGATATAGTCCTATCTCACAGCTGAGTGCTGGATATTCCATCACAGACTCCGATCCTACCGAGCGGCAAATATTGGTTAAGCAGACAGTGAATAAAGTCGCTCAAGTAAGAGCTTTAGGCTCACTCGATATACTATACACGATGCCAGATAACGAAAAGAATGGTGACACCCGCCTACACAATAATCGAGTGGCACAGTTGCGCGCCCATGAAATAACGGATGATAAAATAATTGAAGTGATCTCTATCAGAGATCAACAAAGCAAAACTCTTCCTGCTAGCAATATTGTCGGTATTGACTGGTATGACGATACCCAGCTTGTCACTCTATCGAGCAATCGAGACATTGCACTATTAAACGTTGTAACCAACGAAGTCACCCCGTTAATATCGGGAGAAGCCCTGCACCATAGTTTGAACGGTGAACAGGTTAGACCCATGATCACGGCAGCTAACGGTGATATATACCTTTATAATCGACAGTCTGTATTTAAGCTTAATGGCGATAACACCCTTGAAACCGTTTGGGATATAAAGTCAGCAGTCAATGCCGACTCTGGCATCTACTATTTAGATGCACATGGTGACAAACTGCTGATTTCTTACATCACTCGATACCATAATGAAATTAAGTTATATCAACGCTAGGACATGTCAGCACAAATAATAGATTGCATCGTATTGGTACTCCGTTGCCAAGTGTTTGCCGTCTTCCCAGTAACTAGTAAAAATACAAATTGGATATGCGCTTATTTGCCAAAAGTCGAGTAAAAAAATGGCGAGCACAGAGTGTTCGCCACGGTTGGGATCAATTTGTTTAACTTATTGGATGGTTAATGTTTTAACGTTAAAGCCCTTGGCCTCTAGTTGCGTTGTCAATGAAGGCGCGTCACCCACTACAATGTAAGTCATATTTGTTGGTACAAGGTGTTTAGCAGCCAATTGGTTTAGTTCTTTTTTAGTCACCTTTTCGATAATGTTAGCCTGTGTTTCTACAATACTTGAATCAACATTATGTGCGTGCATCATCGCAAAGAAGCTTAATTTTGCAGCTGGTGTTTCATATTTCAGTGCATCTCTTTGGGCAATGGCATTTTTTGTGAACTCCACTTCTTTGTCTGTAAGTCCCGATGTATTAACCAAGTTTAATTCATGTTGAATTTCGTTTAGTGCATCTGCCACATTTTCAGCATTAATGCCTGAAGAAATCACATAGTGTCCAGTGTCTCGATTTCCAGAGAAAATGCCACGGATACCATAGGTGAAGCCTTTATCTTCTCGCAAGTTTTGCGTCATACGGCTGTTAAAACTATTTGAGAACGCAAAGTTCATAATCTGATTTTTAAAATGCTCACCCGTTAAGTCTGCAGCCACAGTATGCGTTGCCACCCTAATCTGCGCCTGTGGTGCTTTTTCTTTGTGCACAAGGTAAATCGTGTTGCTGTCTAACTGCGCAGGTGTTGGTTTAGCCATGGTAAGCTCACCTTTACCCTGCCACTTAGATAATGCTCCTTCCAATGCGGTAATCAGTTTAGGTTGTGCCATATCAGACACTACTGACAATTTGCTGCCTTGCGGGCGAACTTGTTTGGCGTAATAAGATTTAATATCGGTAAGCTCTAGTTTTGCAAGCTCGTCAACAGTAGGTAACCAAGGTTTACTGTAGTTTCCTCTTGCATACATTACTTCATTTAATGCACTATCCGCTAAAAAGTCAGCACTATCGCGCTCTGCTTTACTGTACTCCATGACAAGGCCTTTCACTCGTTCAAAATCTGATTCAGCAAATTTAGGCTGCAATAACTTCTCTGCCAACACCGCTAATGTTTGCGTTAGATTCTTGGTTAAAGTCGACACTTCAACTTCAATGTGCTCAGACTTAGCATCAAATGATATTTCCGCACCAAGTTTAGCTAACTGCTGAGCGAGTTCTGATTTTGTATGTTGGGTTGTGGCTTCAGTTAGCATTTCCACCGTTAATAATGCAAGACCTGGTAATTGCTCGGGGTCATATAAGCGACCGGCTGGAATTTGTAATAGTAAGGTTGTAGTAGGCGTTTCAGCATCTTCTGTACCTAACACTTCAATACCATTCAAAGTTTTTGTTTTCCAAAGCTTTGGTAATTTAAGCGTTTTTGCAGCACCAGAGGTAGGCTTTATATTGCGGTCAAAAGTATCTACGATAACCGGTAACTCTACCTCAGCTTTTGCCGTTTCAGTGCCTGCTGGTTCGAAAAATGTTGGTGTATAATTGTCCGGTTTCGCCACTGTCTCCGGCTTGCCTTTAGGTACAATGCTGAGCACAGTATGTGGTTTGTTAGCAACATATTGAGCATATACACGCTTAATATCATCTACTTTTAGCGCTCTAATACTTGCTAGCTGCTGACTCAAGTAGTCAGGACTGTTATGGAAAGTCTCAAATTCGGCAAGCATTGACACTTTACCTTGCACACTTTGCAGCGCTCTAACAATTTCTGCTTCTCGTTTGGTAATAAATAGCTCAATGTCATTTTGAGTCAGGTCATTTTCAATGTAGTCACTCACTAAGGTTTCAATATCTTGGTTTAGCGCCGTCAACGTTTTACCACTTACAGGGTGTGGCAGTGCGACAATAATCATCTGACAAGATAATTCAAAACACATATGCGTAGAGCTTGCATGGACAGCTTGCTGAGTATCAACTAACTTTTGACGCAGCATTGAACTTTCACCTTGGCCAATAAAATAACCTAGCGCATCTAATGCGGCTTCGTCTTGGTGCCCCATATAGGCCGTCGGATAGGTTTTTCTGATCAGTGGCAGTGACACATTATCTTCGTACGACACAAAACGAGTTTCACTTAATGTACCTGGCTGTTTTTCAGCGCTAGTCACGGCCTCGCCTCGTGGTATTGAACCAAAGTATTTTTGTACCAATGGCAACACGTCATCGCGACTAATTGCTCCACCAATCGTTAGTGTCGCGTTATTTGGGCCATACCAACGTTTAAAGAAGGCTTTTAAATCGTTGGCATCAGCTCTATTTAGATCCGACATATATCCAATTGGCATCCAAGAATAAGGGTGTCCATAGCCATACAGGGCTTGATGCGACTTTTCGGTACCTTGCCCATAAGGCACATTGTCATAACGCATCATACGTTCATTTTTTACCGCAGCACGTTGAACTTCAAACTTTTCTTGGGTAATACCTTGAGCAAAAAAACCCATACGGTCTGACTCTAACCACAGCATCTTCTCTAATTGATTTACTGGGACGGTTTGGAAGTAGTTAGTTCTATCTAAATTCGTTGTGGCATTTAGCTTTCCACCCGCTTCAGTCACCATTTTGATATGTTCTTCATCTGCCACATGCTTTGAGCCTTGAAACATCATGTGTTCAAATAGATGAGCAAACCCTGACTTACCCAGCTCTTCTCGTGCAGAGCCAACATGATAAGTCACATCAACATGCACTAATGGGTCAGAATGGTCTTCATGTAGAATAACGGTTAGGCCATTATCCAATTCAAACTTTTCATATGAGATACCAATATCACCGCGCTCAACCTGTTTTTGTTCAACAAATTCTGCACCTGCATATTTTATGTTTTCAGACGATTGAAACTGACTACAACCATTTAATGTTGCAGCCATAATTACTGCCATTGCTACTTTGTTTAAAAGCATAAGAAAATCCTTATATCAACTTTATTATTTTATCTATCTGTTAAGAGGAGCTCGCTCGAAGGCTGTCTCCTCTGCTGTTGACGACAAGATTAACTATCTCTGCTCGGTGAGTCGCTTATGAAGTTATCATGAATTCATTTTAAATTTATTAGTAGTAAAATCATGTGGTTACAATTATTATTGAAATATTCCACAGTGGCTTTTCGTTATTTCGAGGCTTTTTACAGCAGTATATAGGCATAATGTCGCTACATGTGGCTCGGTAATCTTTATTAATCTGCTTCTGTTAGGAATACGTGAAGAGTAGGTGGGTACGATAGCCTGCTAAAATAGCTGGGTCAGGTTTTGCATTGTGCAATTTGACCCTATGAGCTCACAGACAGCTTAAGCCTTACCTTAATCAACGAGCTCAGGAGCCAGTAATGTACCCACACAGTTTTTGGTTTTACCGTCGTCTTTTAATGGGAAGATGGCGGGGTAATCAGTTGCTTGTTTTACATAGTTATTATCACTTACATCATGTCTAATAATCATTGCACTGGCGTGCATGCTGGTGGTGATTACCCCCCCCCCCCAATAATTAACTTGCTTATTAAGTTCATAGTTATTCCTTATGTTTTGCGTGTTTAGGTAATTGCAGTAGCAAACCATGTTCCGATTTTTAACATACTGATATTTATGGTTTTACAAGATATTTTATGGCGAGTTAAAGGCCTGCTTTTGCGATTTCGTGATGTTTTTTATGATTTCGAAAAAGAGGAAGTATAAGTATGCAGTAGATAATCGAATATGAATTAATTGAGGGTATTCTATACACGTTATGCTGATATGAGCGTTGAAGAAGTAAATGAGGTCAAATTTTGAGTTATAGATTTACCATAAGCACATTTGACATATTAGTTAATTCGTTATTTTATATACCTAAAATAACAACAAGGATGAGTTAGGATGAACTCACAACTAAAACATTTCGCTATATTTGCAACTGCCATTTTTATGTTTGGCTGTGGTGGAGGTGGTAGCACTACGCAAAACGATAGTGCAGCCGCAGAGGTATCAACTTCAACGTCTACAGGTTCAGTAAATACGCCTGCTTATGAACAATATGTTGTGACGCATGCCATGCAGCTAGATTCATTAACCGACAATAATAATACAAGTGATTTAGACCAAATAACGGCGCACTTTAATGACAAGCGGATTGTACAGCTAGGGGAAAGTACTCATGGTTCTAAGCAAATGAACCAAATAAAAACACGAATCATCAAGTACCTTCATCAGAATCACGATTACAATGTAGTGGCTTTCGAAAGCTCTATGTTTAGCTGTAATTTAAAGCTAGAAACTAACATTAAAACAGCGCAACCACTGCTAACAAGTTGTGCCTTTCCTATTTGGCATAGTGACGAAGTGCTAGAGTTATTCGATTATATAATAGAGACTCAAAGTACCGATAGGCCGTTAAAGTTAGCGGGGTATGATGTGCAGTTTTCTAGTGGTGACTACCCAGCTTCAAGTCTTCACGATTATTACGAGCAAATTATTACGCAAAATCAACTGACTCCTAGTTTCGACCTAACCACTCATTTACAGCAATACATAAATACAGGCGGGGCAGGTCTTCGTTGTAGAGATAACAATATCAGTGATAACGAACAGTGCGAGCAATTTGAAGATGCGTATTTAGATGCAGTAGCAAGCTTAGAGTTAATAACTCAGTATTTTGAGAGTCTTGGTAATGACTTTGTTTTACCTGCCGCGATTGCCAAGTCACAGCACTTTAGATTGTTGATGTTAAAAGCAGATATTGAAGGGGGCGTGAGCGCAGGAATGAAGGCAAGAGATACGGGCATGGCGGAGAATTTTATTACGCTTGCAGAACATATGTTCCCGAATGATAAAGTGATTATTTGGGCGCATAACTTCCATATTTCAGAATCCTACCCAAGCCAATATTATCAAGATAAGTTCATGGGGGCCTTATTAAATGACTACTATTCAGATGAGCTATACACGGTTGGGATATACATGCTCTCTGGCGAAAGCGGCGACAATAATAGAGGTCCAATACCTGTGACTGCGCACCAATCAGACTCTTTAGAGTCAATTGTTCAGGCTACAAGTTTAGCACCGCTTTTCTTACCCTTGAGTAAAGAAAATCAAAGTGGGAACAGTGACGATTGGCTTCATACTCAAACGCGGGCAAAAGAATGGGGGCAGGGTAATACTGAGCTTGTTTTAAGTGACAGTTATGATGCACTTATTGTCATTGAGACGTCATCGCTGCCGGATTATCTGAACTAATTAAAATAATTGCGAGTTACCCATTATTCGAGCGATTTTGCAACCCGATGTGATGGCAGACCCTATTCTCATTGAGTCAATAGGGTCAAATGCCAGCCAAAATCGATTTTCAATGAGCGCTATGCCTTCGCCTATTTTTTTTGGGTTATAGATTTAGCTGCGACTTTTTCAATTCTGTTACATCTTTTTGACTTTAAAAATAAAATAGAAATTGCTCTATTCGTGGCAATTTAGGGTGACAAGCTATATTTTCTCCAGCCGAAGCAAGATATGTGCGTGTTGTGTAAAACCAAAGTTGTTTACATTTTTTTACGTAAACCCTATTAAAAAAATAATATTACCTTTTTGTGTTATTGATTAGTTACAAAAAAAGAACAAAAATGTGCCCCCCTAAATGGAATATAAAATAATAAATATGAAAAAAACTCTACTAGTGACTTCATTGCTAGCCCTTTTACAAGGCTGCTCAGGCATGAAGTACACTCCAATGACTCAAGAAACGAGAGACGCAGTAAAAACAACCCAAGCATATAACCTTGTAATACAAGATGAAGCTAGACCTGCAGTTGAACTTTCAAATGCATCGGGTGCGCTTGGTGGTGGTTTGATTGCTGCAGCGATTGACTCATCAATTAACGATGATCGTGCTTTGGGCGCTTTTGGTGTGGCTGCTCCGCTTCTAAATAGCACATTAGATGTAAACTTTAGAAAGCTGATTGTTGAAGAAATGAATCCAGTTCTGGTTTCTGAATTCAATGCGTCATCTGCAGAGCAAGCAGAGGCTAGGTTATTAAGGGATAAAGATGTAAAAGCAAAAATAACTCAGTTAAAAGAGGGAGAGGCTTTTTTATATTTATCAACTTTCTACCAATTCCATGATGATTTTAAAGTGCTTCAGTTCGAAACCGTTGCCAATCTTTATATTGCGAAAGAAGGCAAGCGTTCAGCGACTAAACCTGACTATAGAAACACCTTTACGTACATTTCAGATCAGGTAGGAACAGGATCAGTTAACTCAATTAATCTTTGGAACGAAAATAATGCAGCACTTTATCGTTCAACGATTAAAGATAGCCTAACTCAAATTCGAAAAATGTTAGAAGCTGATATTAAAGTTGAAAAAAATGAAGCCTGTTTAGGTGGGACTAAATACCATACTTTTAATGTACTAGGTAAGGTTCATGCGAAAGGCACAGTGATCAGTAAAGAAAACAACCGTGTTTTGCTAAGAAATAAAAATGGTGCGCTAGTTCATACAACGAATGATTTACTTGGTAAACCAGTTAAAAAGTTATGTGGGGCGTGATCATGAATACTAAATTACTTTGTTCTTTACCTTTATTTTTGGCTGCAACTAATGCTTTCGCTGTGGCAGATGTGCCAATTCAATCTGTAAAGTTGACTAAAAAAATGGAAAAGCAGTTTACTCAGGTTGGAAAGAAAATAAGCAGCTCGGGTTGTAGCTTTAATGTATTACCATTTAAAGATGAGCGCTTTAATAAAAGCACTATTAGCTGGGCTGTTAACGCGACTAATGTAGATGCTTGGTTAGTTGACTTGCATAAGAGCTTAATTAAGCCTGCCATTTCAGAGGCTGCAAATGAACTTGTGATTGAAGTTTCACCTTCGCTAAATCGCTTGTATACCTATAATGAGTCAATGAATATCAATGGCATGTCCGTTGTCACTGCAGATTACTCAATACAAGGTAAAGCATTTAAAACCAGTCACCACCGAGGTTTTTATTCAAAAACAAACTGGGCAAATGGTGATAGCGAGTTTGTAGAGTCAGCGGAAAGAGCAACGCATGAAATGGTGTTGTCTTTTTTGAAAAAGTTACCTGAGGTTTGTGAACAGGCGAAATCAAGCTCGACACTTTAACTTCTAAAATTAAGTAAGGCCGCTATCATATAAATTGTATTATCAATTAAAGTGGCGGCTTTTTTATAAGCTTTATAATTACCTGGTATATTAGAACCTAAATGATGCAGTCTACTCTGATATGCGTTTTAAAAATGAATAATACGAACCTAAAATAACAAAAGCCCTATAAAAGGGCTTTTATAGTTTGATAAAGCTATATTTAGCGAGTTAAATAAACCAGAACACCACTATCAGAGAATGTAATTAGATCTGCTTTACCATCACCGTTTACATCTGCAGAGTGGCGCGGGTGGCTCTCTACACGCCAACCATTTGAGTAAACAAACTCGTCAGAGTGAGTGGTTGGATTTCTGAAAGTACCATCGCCATTAGCATAAGAAACATAAACATGAGATGTGCCAAAGCCAACGATATCATTTAAGCCATCACCATTTACATCGGCAAGTGTTCGTGGGTGTTTTGCAACATCCCAACCACCTGCAGAAATAGCATAGCTGCTTAAGACAAAACGTGATTGTGCAAAAGTACCATCACCTTTAGATAGTGATGTATAAACGCCTTTTGTACCAAAACCAACAATATCGGCTAGGCCATCACCGTTGATATCTGCAACTTTACGAGGGTGCTTAGCAACATCCCAGCCACCTGAATTAATGGTAAACCCATTGTAAGCAGTTTTTATGCTGGCAAATGTACCATCACCTTTTGATAGGGCAGTAAATACACTGTTTGTGCCAAAACCAATAATATCCGCTAGGCCATCACCATTAATATCAGCAACTGTACGAGGGTGTTTTTCGACTCTCCAGCCACCTTTATTGTAAGTAAATGCACTAATCGCAACTTTTGGTGAAGCAAATGTGCCGTCACCGTTTGATAGTGCAGTAAATACTGAATTAGTGCCAAAACCAATGATATCAGCTAAGCCATCACCATTAATATCAGCTACAGTGCGTGGGTGTTTAGCAACATCCCAACCACCATTTTTTAACGTAAATGAGTTTAAAGCTCGCTTAATACTTTGGAATGTACCGTCACTGTTAGCGATTGCTGTGAATACTGATGACGTACCAAAACCAATAATGTCTTCTTTTCCATCACCATTAATATCAGCTAAGACGCGAGGGTGTTTTGAAACCTCCCAACCCCCAACATTCTTGCCAAATGAATCTATGGCACGAATGTAATTGTTTACAGGCAAGACAGAAGAAACAGCTGTGATCCCCGCGATGGTGTAACCTGAGTTACGCCCAGAAGTTGCGCGACAACCACCATTGGTATGAACACCAATGATCTCGCCAGCTCGATTTAGTACACCAGAGCCTGATGAGCCTGGTTCAGTGTCAAGGTCGCCATAAAGTACGCGATTGCCAGAAACGACTACGTCAGTACCGGCATCAGTCTGTTTAGCTTCACCACGAGGGTGCTGGATGATCATTACATCACCAGGGACCGATGTTTGAACACTTTTCCAACCAAAAGTATTACCTGGGTTACCATCAAGTCGCAAAATTGCAAAATCTAAACGGCCGTTTAGATCTGCACCGTCTTCTACTATTTCTGTAACGTCAAAGAATTGCTGTGTTCTTACAGTATTTGAATTACTAGGCAACTGATAGTTAAAAGCAACAACATCATTTACGACATTTGAATCTACACAGTGGCTTGCAGTTAGAAATAAGTCGTTTGAGATAAGTGTACCAGTACAGTAGCTACCAGCGGTGTTAGACGCTCTGTTTTTTAAAGCGCCAACTGATCTTTGCTGAGTATCGACATAGTTTTGAGTGTAACCCCAGTTAGCATAGCGGTTATTATACCTTTCAACATGTTGTAGGTCGTCGACGCCACAAATACTTTCAGGTAACTGGCGTTTAACAGAGTAGTTATTGCCATCATCTAGTTTACGTAAAAAGTTTTCATTTTCTTCTACTGCAGTCGCTTGGCTAGAAAGCCCAAGTGCTATCGATGCAAATAATAACTTTGGGTTTGTTTTCAAAATTCATTTCCTTGTTTTGATGTTTAATTTCAGTGTCTAAACATGTCACTACCTAGTGACCCAAAAACGGTACTTTAAAATAGGGGAGGATGTAAAATTAGTTATTTTAATGGTGTTATTAGTTAATTTAATGTTGCTTTGGGCTTTGGTGCCGTTTACAAAAAAAGGCAGGTTTCAGGTTTTTCATTTGAGTATTTAGGTTCAAAGAGTCTGACCTTATGAGTTCGAAAGGCAGCCCAAGCCTGACCTGACTTCCATAACTTAAAAGCGACATCCTTTTGCTTTAATCACATCCTGAAAAGAGTACAGTCAATGAAATCAATAACTCTGACCCCATTGACTCTTCAATTAAAAACGCCAGTAAGAAATGGTCTATGCCGATTCAAAACTGGCGTAAGGCGATGAGTCGTTTTATTATCGAATTCGAGAAGCGCCTCGAACAGCTTATTAACTGAATGACAGTGAAACAAACACTGTTACGGGATCTTGTGTCGCACTTCGAAGTTAAATTCGGGCTATAGTTCAAACCGCAAACTTTAAAATACCAAAACTTAGTTACTGCCTGAATTTTTTCTATTTCGCACATCAATGATTATTAATATCGCAACTGAAATTGCTAAACTAAGAAAATACTCATATAGCCGATCGCTGTTTAGTGACAAAGCATCACTAATTAATGATCTGCAAGCAAATATTACACAAGCGATGGTCAGTAATCTTGAGAATTTAATCATTACAATCCTTTTAAATTAGAAGTGGCGTATATCAATTGATATACGCCATTAAAATTATTTTGTAGCCCAAGTATAAATATCTTTTACAAGTGAGCCAATGACGCTTATTGTTCCCCCTGCAATGCAAGTTTGACCAGCCAGTGGTAAGGACATCCCTCCAGTAGCAACAGTTGCATTTGCAAAACAACCTCTAATAAATTTGGCTAGCTTTATATGAATCCTCAATCATTTTTAGGGGTTTAAATTGACACTGGATTTTTGTGTTTTTCTTATTTATATCAAATAAATAGCAAAATTTCGTCTCGCTATTGACAAGCCTTCTTCGCCTAAAAATAGACCGCTTAATTAAGAATGGAGTATTAATTTCCTCGGTAAAGCTAGCCTACCTTTTTCTGAATCCGCTTAAAATAATTAAGCGAACAGAAAATCCTGTACCCTAAATTTATATTTAGTAGACATCGCATAAATCTAGTATATGACAATTGGATCTTGATTTATTTATCTCAACTTAATTTGAACTAGTAAAAAAGATAAGTGACTGTAATAAAAACGTCAAAAAACTATTTTTATAAAAACCTTGAAACCACATAAAAATGGCGTATTTTTAAAATAAGATTCTGAAAATATTAGATTTATAAAAAGTGTGAATTATTCGCATGTTGAAATTAATTTTCAAATTTTACTTTTATAAAGTAATGTAATAAGTAATAAATGATTTTTATTATTAGCAATAAAGGAGCTTCTTCGGTTAAAAGATTTAACCTTATAATTACAGTGGGAGCCCATTAAGGTAAAATGCCTTCTTTTCTTGTTATAATCAATTTCGATGTACTCATAATCAATGGGCAGAGTTGTTGATTGAGGGAGTTATTCAGAACACCTACCTCAAAAATTGTTCAATAAACACCCATTGACTACTTCTAAGTTCAAAAAATAGGGGCAGGCCTTGTATTGAGTATTTATAGTATTCAGGGAGTTAAAAGCAGGGCATGAAAGCACATAGATTCAAAAACAAATTCAGAATGATGGAATTTGATAATGCTTCACATAAAACAGTCGCGGCATAAAGCCGCTACTACAGATTAAGGTTGTTTATTTTGCAGAGCTTTATTTACAGACCTTTATTTCTTTGTTCCAAAAATCTTATCACCTGCATCACCTAGCCCCGGTAAAATGTAGCTTTGTTCATTGAGTTTTTCATCAACACTGGCTGTATAAAGCGTGACATCTGGATGAGTCTCTTCAAGTGCTTGAATACCCTCTGGGGCGGCCACTAAAACCATGGCTTTAATTTCTTTTACGCCATGCTTTTTTAATAAATCTATGGTCGCGATCATTGAGCCTCCGGTTGCTAACATTGGGTCAACGACCAAGGCGACACGTTTATCTAAATCGGAAGTGAGTTTTTCAAAGTAAGGCACTGGCTCTAGAGTTTCTTCATCGCGATAAAGGCCAACCACTGAGACCCTTGCACACGGAATAAGTGATAACACACCTTCATTTAAACCTAGTCCAGCTCTTAAGATAGGCACCAAGGTTAGTTTTTTTCCAGCTAGTTGTTGCGTGGTGATATCACCTTGCCAAGAAGCGGTAGTGGTATCTTCTAGCGGTAAGTCCCGAGTTGCTTCAAAAGTTAATAAACTGCCAATTTCAGATACCAATTCACGAAATGCTTTAACGCTAATATCGTGTGTTCGTAACAGCCCCAGTTTGTGAGAAATCAATGGATGTTTAACTTCAACTACGTTCATGATGTGCCCTAAATAAATTTTTATAATGTAGTTAAGTCTAACAAGAAGGAGAGGAATCGATAAATCCTATTAGAGAATTAATGAGCGCAATATTAAGAGCAGATTAATTATTGTCCTTGGCCAATTAAAAAATGAAACTCCCAGAGTAGGCTTTGTATTGTGCTGTTATTTTCGAAAGCGCGACATATTCTCTAATTGAAAGTTAAATTAAAACCTGTCGCGCTAAAACGATCTATATTTCAAATCGCGGCATAAAGCCGCGCCTACAGATGAAAGTAGCTTATTTTTATTTAAGGGTTATCTATTTTTAAAGCCATGGTTTTACTTATCCAAGCACTCAGTGCATTCACGCTAATATAGTATTCCTGCCAGCCATATTTGCCTTCTCTTTGGTGTTGCGCTTGTGGTTCGGGATAATCTCCCCCTGAGCTGATCCCAGCGATGTAGTACCCTGTTGCAAGTTTCACAAGCGCAGGGCTGCCACTGTCGCCGGGGCCATTAATACCCTCAAGAGGTAAAACGTTCTTGCTGTTAGGAGCGTCAAAATTGAAAATCAGATAATTGCCATCGACGACGTCTATTTTGTTGTGTGCCACGCGCAGTTGTCTGTCGTTCACTCTCTCTTGGCGAGAGACGCCTTTTGCACCATCACCAAAGTCGCCCCAGCCCATCACTTCTATGATTTGGTTTTCTTTTACTTTTGACTCAAGTAGGGGAAATGTCTTTGCGTTTTCTATTGGTTGCTTAAGTCTTAGCAAAGCAATATCGAATGATGGGTCTTTAACCTTGTCTTCAATGTTGATGATTTTACCTTGCTCATTCTTAATTGCTTTCATATAGCCATATTCAGGCGGCAAATGGATCGATTGCACTTCAGTTTTGTTACCCGCTATTTCAAGCTGACTGCCGGGCTCTAATAAAATAGTACAATGCGCAGCAGTTACAGCCCACTGTGCTGCCAATAAAGTTCCGACACAGTTTTTAGTTTTACCGTCATCCTTCAAGGGAAAAATAGCGAGGTAATCGCTTGCTTGTTGAACGTACTTATCGTCATTTACATCGTGCCTAATTATCATGGCATTGGCGTGCAGGCTGGTTGTGATTAAACCACCGATAATTAATTTTCTGATTAAGTTCATGTCTATTCCTTACCCTTCATGTGTTTAGAGTTATGAGATAGCAAGTTGAGTGCCTGATTGTAAGGCTCTAATATTTATAGGTTTTAGTTTTTATAGTGATTTTATGTTGGTGTGGTTTTACGGTTTCGATAAGGTTTTTATGATTTTGCAAAAGTAGTCGAAGTGTTATTTAGTAGCGCTTATTGTCAAAGTGTGGGCTCTCCTTATGTGAGAGCCATTACGGTTTTAGCTTTTTATTGACTTAGCAGATTCATTTTTTGACAGATTACTCTGCATTGATCGAAAGCAAGAGTTCTTCGTTAATTTGCGAAGCAGGAAAGAATATATATTGCTCTTTTTGAAATCCCGTTTGTGGTAGCCACTCAATCAATAGTCCTTGCCAGTTTTTGTTGAAGCTGACTTTTATCTGTTGTGTTTGCTTAGGGCGCCAGCTGGTAAGTAGTGTCTTACCATCAGGGTAATACACATCGTTTTGTTCGTCATAAAAGTCGGTGCCATGGTATATGTTTATGACACCGTTTGTTTGAGGTAAGTCGGTTAAAAGAATACGAACATCTTTATCCACTCGAAAATCAAAAGATTGAGGAGCAACAAGCTGCGTTGTATCTGGAGTCTCGTTTGTTTCAGTATTTCCACTGCTTTCAGTTGTTGCAGCTGTTTGAGTATTACTTTCATTGTTTTCTGGCACCTGCGAACTGCTTTCTGACCCACCGCCACACCCCACAAGCAATGCGAGTAAGATGATAAGTGTAATTGAATTGGTAAGTTTCATCTTGTTTTCCTCTTACTTGTAAATATAGTTTATGACAGAGCGTGCTGGTTTGTACCAGTCTGTATGGCTGGCTCCGCTATTTATTACCCACTGAGCAAAATCAGGGTAACCTTTTTGAATATCCTTTCCTTCTGAAGGTTGCTCAAAGTTGTCTAGTACATTGATTGCCCATGGGAAGTTATTTGAGTTCACGAATGAGTTAGTGGCATTACTATTGTCATCGTGAAGGCCGTACTGACCTTGGTTAAATAAGCTAGTGCCTGAAAATTCTTTTAGATGAACCTCCCACTGGCGTCCAGCGAACTCCCCATGGGGCTTGTCTACAGATGCAAATATAAATAAATCATAAGGGGGGAGGCCGATGGAAGATTCATCGACACTCTGATTAAACTCAACATTCAGTACAAACTCACTGCTGATGGCATTTTTACAACTTGGCATAGTTCTAAACATATTGCAGCTAGTAGAGACGTCTTGCCAAACATCTGCAGATAAAATGAAAATAACCTCGCTGGCTGCTGCTTCAGGTTGTAATGTTACCGTTGAGCCTGACTTTTGCAGCGTTGCTGATTTGATATTCGCCTTTGTTACATTGGGAAGATGAAGTGCAAAGCCGTTATGATACTCCGCGCCAATGGCTTGAATATTATATTTTAGCTCGAGTGATGAAAGGTTATTATTGATATCTTTTTCTAAATAATATCTATATTTAACAACAAGGTCGTTAAAATCATAATCCCCCATTTTTGGCCATCTATCTTCAAACATGATGGTTGCATAGCCTGATGCAGACGGATAGTAACTTGATGATGTAGTGGGAGTAGTCTCTTCTTCAATAAGTACATTATAGTTTGTGTCTGTGACCGTACCGTCATCATTGATACCTTCTAAAGCACCAATTGGAGTAACGTCTAATGAAAAGATCATATCGTTGAAGTCGTTGTCACCCTGCATACGATAATAATCTTCAAACGCAATTACTAAGAGTTGACTTTGCGTGTCATAAAACACGACATTGTGTTGTTTTACTCCATCAGGTTCTGGGTTTAAGTGCGGAAGGCTGTAAAAGGCTTGATCCCAATACCCTGAGCTTTCAAGTTCTGCATAGCTGCTTGAGAACCCCCACCCATTTGGAATAACAAAAAAGCCCATTGCTTGACCAGCAGCTAATGTGATCTCTAAAGGCACAGTATCGCCTTGGTCTAGTAACCCCGCATTAGGTTTAGATGCGTTAGGAAAAATGATTTTATGTTCTGCAATATCGGTGAAAGTTTGAGGGGGGGAATTTGGATCATATAAGAAGTAACCGAAGGTGTTTCTGAAATAGGCACCTTCGTTTAAAAATGTAACACTTACGGTTGCTTGTCCCTCAAAGTCATTGTCTATAACCAAATTACTCTTTGAATCAGTGTCAATATAGTCGGGGTTTACTCGGCGTCCATCTGGGATCTTCGCATAAATATCGGCTAGAAAAGTAGCAGGTAGCTGGTCGTTAATATTGACAACATTGAGTGGTTCGCCTTTAACATTATAGCCTGTGTTTCTATCACTTACCCAACTGATGTTGATAGGCCCTAAGCGAGTATCTAATGTATCGGGCTCTGCACTTACTAAAGTTGAAAAAAAGCTAATGACAATGCATATGAGTAATGTCTGATAATAAGTCATATTAGATCTCTCTCTACTTTATTCATACATAAGTTTTAGCAAATAATAGGCCTGAATTTTCTTCTTATTAATTAATGATTTATGTTTTTCTTGTTAAGTTGTTTTATGAACATGCATTGCATTTTGCGAAAAGTTTAATGAGTACGCCTTTTGAGCTTCTTTTATTACTCTGCGAGGTTGCAAATCAATAAAGGTGAAAACCGTTAAATGATATATAAGTAATAATGAAATCGATTTTCATACTGGCTCGATTTTTGAAACATATATGGATGTGATAAGCAAATTACAAGGAACACACTATGTTGATGTACAAAGCCGCAGGCACTAGCCCATTATCGACCCCAAATCATATTGAAGGTGGGCAAAAGTTGTCGCATAGCGGCAATGATGAAAGGCAATTTAGCCAAGCAATTGCCGCTGAGATGCCGATGCAACAGGCTTCTTCAGTTAGCCAGCAATATCAACAAAAAGAGCTACAAACGACCATACGTAACGAAGGTTTTTTAGGGCAAATGCAAGAAGCCATTTTAATGCAAAGACTTGGCGTTGATATGGAGAAAATAAAACAGTTGAGAGAGAAGCTCGATGAACAAAAAGAACAGTTTGATGCAGGTGAAATTTCTGAGAAAGATTTTAATGAAAAAACTTCAGAAATAGAGAAGATGATTGCTGAAGAGTATCAAAAAGGGCAGGAGCGATCGCGAGCACATGAGCAAAAGAAAGAGGATTTAGAAGAAAATAATATTACATAACCATAGAGCTTTGAGCTTAGTAATCAATGTTATGTAAACCGAGATGCGATTCATATTTAAAATTACAGCTAATAAGCTCGTTGTTTAGCATTCATCTTACGCATAGAGAATATTAAAACATAGTAAGGCGAAGTATTACGTCCATGTAGCCTGGGTCCGATTCGGCCATCCAAGGCCTCACGCTCAACGTTAGTCTTGCTGCGCGCACTGCAAATGAAAAATTTAAGACCAGCGCTGTATTACATCCATGTAGCTACGCCCATCGGGTATCCATACCCTCACTTCCTCGTGCTGCGAAACTTCGTATGATTTCAGGCTTCCTGCCTTTCATCCTCCGGCTCTGCTTCGCAGTTCAAAAATGTTCCATACATTTTTGTGGTCACTCGTCACCCTTGTGCAAAAGTAACCTTGCTTTGCAATGTATATTTTGCATCTTTATACTGGTACGATGAGTTTTTACTTTAAAACAAATGACCATAATAAAGGCAACATCATGCAGGAGTTTTTCGAGAAGTTCGCAATCACCACTAAGGTCAATGTGGTGTGGGGTGAAATGGATGCGTTGGGACATGTGAATAATGTGTCGTATTTCCGCTACTTTGAAACCGCACGAATCGATTTTTTACAGCAAACAGGGCTTTTATCTATTTTATCTGAGCCGACGCATAGTCCTGTGTTACGCGATACTTATGCGCAATATAAGCGCCCAGTGACTTTTCCCGATACTTTGCACATTGGCTCGTATATTACCGATATAAAAGAAGATCGCTTTACTATGCGTTATGAAGCCTTTAGTGAGTCACAGCAAGCAATTTGCACAACGGGTTATGCGAATGTGGTGATGTTTAATATGAAAACAGGTCAAAAATCGCCAATACCTGAGAATATGCTGGCTATATTAAAGCAGTATGAGATGGATGCTACTCAATAGGCTTAGCTGATGGTGAAGGGGGTTACTCATTGAGCTGTGCTCATTAAGTATCCTTATTTTCACCTTTTCAGGCTGAGCTGCTTCGTTTCGGGTTCAGTAAGTGAAGATAGCTCAATTCACCTTGCGCAAAGAGAATGCACTCGCTGCGCTTGCAGTCATAAACCCTTTGCACCTTCAACGTGTATTTTGCACTTAGTTCCACCGCATTTAGTCGAGGGAGTGTTGCGTTTACGCTATGATCTTAGCACCAAAAAGTTAGTTATATTTTCAATGTCAAAATTAACCGCGAAGCAGAACATAAAAAGCATTGTGACTGCGATTAAAGCCGAAGAGCAATCTCTTCGAGCCCGTTTTCCTATCCTTAACCAGCAAAACAGCATTGCGATGGTAATGATGTTGCTGTCACTTTTTTCACTCATAGGGGTTGGTACGCTTTACTACTTTACACTTATTCCTGCGTGGTTGTGTATTATTCTAGCGGCTTTAATCACGTCTATTTCCCATGAGTTAGAACATGATCTAATTCACAAACAGTATTTTAGTAATCGACCATTTATACATAATTTTATGATGCTGACTGTGTGGTTGATGCGTCCTAATACGGTGAATCCTTGGTACCGCAGACAGATACATCTTCACCATCATAAGGTATCAGGCACAGAACAAGACTTAGAAGAGCGCTTAGTCGGTAATGGCATTAAGTCACCCTTTTTAAGAGCGGTGGTTATCATGGATGGATTACTCGGCTTGCTGATTAACTCCAAGCGTTTTAGCAAAGAGATCAAAGGCTTTAAGTTTCTACAGGTGTTTAATGCCGGTTTTCCAATCACCTCGGCTTACTTTGCGATCTTATATGGCGTGATTGCTTATCATGTAGTGCAATTTATTCAGCCGTTTGAAGTGCCTCATTGGGGGGCGGATATATTAGCTGTGGCTGAGTTTTTAATGGTGGTACTGATTGTGCCGAACATGATCCGCTCAACGTCACTGAACTTTGTGACTTCTTCAATGCATTACTATGGTGGGGTGACCAACTTATTAGAGCAAACGCATGTGATCAGTAGCCGCTGGTTTTTGCCTTTCCAGCTTTTCTGTTTTGACTTTGGCCGAACGCACACCATTCATCACTTTGTGCCGAATCAACCTTTTTATATTCGCCAGTTAATCAGCAAGAAGATACAGCCAGTCATGGCTGAGCATGGTGTGCGCTTTAATGACATGCAGAGCTTAAAGCATGCGAATCGGTATTTAGAAAAGGCTGAGTAGGGTGACTCTATGACAACGCAAGCGGTTCTGTTTGAGCATAGGCGAAAAAGCGCGGCATAAATTTGGTGCTCACAAAGAATATATATTTGATTTGTGAAAGTGGTTCTACTTCGCGCGAGTTGGCTTTGAAAGCCTTTTTCAAAGTTAAAGATGTCTTATGTATTTTTAAGGTCAATTATCAACTTTTGAACTTTTTTCTCTGGGTTGTTAACAAGAGCGATTATTAAAGTAGCTCACTTTATCTAATATTTTTTATTGAAAAATTAGTGCAATAGCCTGATTTGAATTAATTCACTCAGAATCGTTTTGTTGTATGAGATAGTGATTGATTAGGCTCTTCTTTTGAAGATAAAGAGTATGAACATATTGGCGTCATTTTTAAAATGACGATTTGTTCTGAAGATTTTATTTCCTGAAAACTGTATTATCGCTGCAAATCATTTACATGGATATGCAATGAATCTAAAAACTTCCCTTACAGCCCTTTCTTTGGTTTTTCTTACAGCCTGTGGTGGCGGTAGCAGTGAAAGTACTCCTTCTAATGAAAAAGTGCAGACAACGAATACGAAACCAAGCATCGAAGGTGAGTTAAGCATCACTCTAGCTGCGCAATCAAGTCTGAGTCATACATTAACATTAAAAGATCCTGATAAAGACGAGCTTAGTGTAAATATAAAAGATCAACCGTCTTGGCTAAGTTATGAGCTTGAAAATCAGTCCTTGGTTTTTACAATTTCTCCAACACTATTTGATATTAAACTGCATGAGTTAGAAGTATCGGTAAGTGATGGTAAAGCTTCAAGCAAAGTTACACTAAATATTGATATAGAGTATGACGAGGTCAATTATCCAGGTGATGCGATAACCATATCAGATCAAGAGCTTACCGGTACATGGACTGCATTTGAGCAAGACGTCTTAATTCACTTTGCTGATGATGGAAAAGGATTTGCTAAATTTGGTGATGTTAACTTTGCTCTAAGTTGGCAAAATCCTGATGACATTGAAATTTCAACAGAAGAGTTTGAATGCATAGCAAATTGTATGCGTTCGCAGTTTATACCCCTTGAGGTGATGGCTAAGCGCGACAACGCAATAAGAGTTAAACGCTATTTAAACGAATCAGAGTTTGTATGGCTAACGCTCAATAAAGGTGAGCAGAAAACTCTTAATCACATGATTTATACTGACCAACGTCAAGACTCAGCGTTGAGGATGAGCTCATTTAATCAGCAGGAAGATATAAGCCATTACTTTTTTACTAATTTATCAATTAAGGTTGATGGTTACGGTCAAATTGTAGACTTTAATGAAAAAGCAGAGCTGAAAGACGGTATTTATCAGTTTATTGAGCCATCTGAAGAAAGAAGCTTTTTTGGAAAGAACTATGAAAAGTCTTTTGAGCACATAGATGGTACATTCGACCGTATAGCCCTTATTCCTAAACTCAAACATGCTGAGTTGATAGCAAGCGTTGAAGACTTTGCTGTCTTAGAATTTACTTATCATTTTGTACCTAAATCAGGCGGTGGATTCAATGATATTGATGATGTGTCAAATTGGCCTGAGTTAAACAAAGAGTTAGTTGACCGCAAAACTTATAAAGTCTTTCGAGGCGCAGAGTTTATTTCACCTCCTGAGCCTAAAGCGGGAGATGTATTAATGGGCTTAGCACCTTTCTATAATTCTAAATTAACCGAGAGCAGTTACTTCAAAATTGTAAATGCACCGATTACGATGAGCTCAGCTACAATGGGCCAATATAATGTTCAAAGCGGTATTACCGGTGAAACTTTCTCTGTTGATGTTGAGATTGTTGATACTGCACAAGGGAGGGAGTTCACTGTAGGAGATAAGACTCGCTCAGTTCGCTACGCAAGAATTTATGACAATCGAGTCGCAACGGTTACTGATTTCTTCGACAATAATAAATTACTAAGTTATTCGTTTGCCACTGTTGCAGAAATGGATACTACTTTTGAAGCAACACAAGATGACTATATGAAGACTTTTTATGTAAACAACATTAGTCTTTTGAATCTTGATCAACATGCAGTTATGGAAGCTCGGGAGGATGGAACTGCGATTGTTTACAACGGAGGTGTTTTTGGTGCAAATGGTCTTTGGCGTTATGAATCTGACAATAGCATGTCTTTTGTGCGAAATTGTGACCTAAATGACACTGTTGAAAATTGTATTGCTCAAAACGAAGAAGTTGAAGTGTTGAATTATAAGTTGTTTAGAAAAGAGGCTGCTGGCTATTGGTTCTTAAGAACGTATAGTGAAAAGAAGATATACAGTGATGGAACTAAAGGGCAACCTATTACACAAAGTATGGAATTTTTAAAGCTATGTGATGGTATTTGTATTTATAAAAGTAACTAAATTGTTGTGTAGTTAGAGAGGTTTAAAGGTTTTGGCTTAACTTTATGTTTATTTCCAAGACCTTTACTTTTTTCGTTACACTTTTAGTTTTGTGATTGCTCATTTTTTCTCGGTGCGACATTTCGTTTCGGTCTTATTAAAATGTGGTGAGTATATTACGTCCATGTAGCCTGAAAATGTCTTGGCAATTATTAAACTTGCTTAATTCACCTTGCGCAAAACTAGCCTTGCTTCGCAACGTATATCTTTTCATGATTAGGCCTCACACTCACTTCTAGTCTTGCTGCTCGTACTGTAAATGAAAAGTTTAAGAGCAGTGCGTATTACATCCATGTAGCTACGCCCATCAGGTATCCATACCCTCACTTCCTCGTGCTGCGAAACTTCATATGATTTCAGGCTTCCTGCCTTTCATCCTCCGGACCTGCTTCGCAGTTCAAAAATGTTCCATACATTTTTGTGGTCACTCGTCACCCTTGCGCAAAGAGAATGTACTCGCTGCGCTCGCAGTCATACCCCTTTGCACCTTTCTTGTTAGATAGAGTTCAACTCATCGGCAGCTTCACTTGCTCATTTCACCTTGCGCAAAAATAACCTTGCTTCGCAACGTGTATTTTGCACTAAGGAATAAACTGTTACATAGTTGAGATTGCGGCTAAGGGGGCTTTTAATTAGTCTAACAGCATCAGAACTACATCTATAATCCAAATGAATGAAGTAAAGCAAAAGCGTGTCGCTATTTCGTCAGGTCAGTATGCGAGCTTAACTTATTATCCCGCTAATACTGAAATGGCGATGCATGAGCATCAAGGTCATCAGGTGTCAATTGTTCTATCCGGCGCTTTGGCTGAGTCTGATAATCGGCAGCAGCAAAACGTATTTACACCAAGCTTATGTACTAAACCCGCTGAATTTGGCCACGCTAATCAATATGGAAAACAGGGAGCACTGATATTTTCATTAAACTTTAGCAAGCAAACTTTTGATGAATATGCTGGTGGCGTAGACATTGATTGGTATTGGCAACCAATAACTGCTAAGCCGTTGCTGCAAATGGTTAAGCAGTCAGTGAAGGGGATGATGATAAATAATGAGTCATTTCAGCAGCAGTTATTATGGGATTTGTTGGCCATTAGACAAGGTGTTACTTTAGCTTCTGAGCGACATAAAGTGTCTTGGCTCGTAAAAGCTAAACAATATATTGAACATTCACCAGAGAATCTTAATCTAACTCACTTAGCGGCAGAGCTTGGCATTCATCCGGTGTACTTTTCGCGGAGCTTTCATAAACATTTTGGTTGTACACCTAGTCTATATCAGCAGCGTTGTAAGGTGTCACGAGCAATAAGTCTTTTATCTAAAAATAAACTGCTTGTTGATATTGCACATGACAGCGGCTTTACTGATCAAAGTCATCTCACTCGATTATTTAAGCAGGAGGTTGGTTTTACACCTCGACAACTCAAACAATTAATTGCAGGTTAAATCTATACAATAAAATAGCGAGCGTAATGGTTATGCTGTTGCTGATGTTTTTTATCTAAGGAGTAAGTCATGTATACAAAAAGCAAGGCTATTTTTCTATCAGCGTTATTAGGTTTGAGCCAGTTGAGCTATGCCATCACGCCACAGCAAGCCGCTGATAAATTAGAGCAGTTTATTGGTAAAGTGCCAAACCTCGGGCCTGGTTATGCAATCGTAGCTGTCAGCAAAGATGAAGTGCTGTTAAATCATGTTCAAGGCATTAGAAATATCGACACTAAGCTGCCATTAACACTCGATACACCGATATATATCGCATCTCAAACTAAAGCATATATGGGTCTTTTGGCGGCTAAGTTAGATAAGCAAGGCATACTGAAGCTTGACGATACCATTGCTAAGCACTGGCCGAAGATCACTCTGCCAGAAGGGGTTGATCCTAACCAGTGGACGTTACGAGATTTATTGACTCACCAGTTTCCTATTGACGCTGATCAGATTGTTATTTTAGAAGCTTATGTGACAGAGGTTGATTATAAAGATTATCCTGCCTTAATCGCAAAACATGCAAGCAAGCGCGAAGAGGGCTACGACTACACTAATCTTGGGTACAATATCTATGGTGCAATTTTGCATCAGGCCACGGGCAAAGCTTGGCAAGACTGGCTACAAGATGAAATCTTTACGCCGATGGACATGGCAAATAGCTCTGCGCGCACTTCTGACTTTTCAATGAAGCACCTATCTTGGAATCATATCTGGCAAGGTGAAGAAAAAGGCTGGCATTTAGTGCCGCCTAAAACAGACGGTAAAATGCAGTCAGCGGGGGGCTTGGTGGTTTCTGCTAATGATATGGGTAAATGGCTACAGTTACAGTTAAGCCCTGAGCTGGCCAATAAGTCAGGCTTTAACGCTGAGACTATGAAGCTGGCTCATACGCCTGTGGCGAAATTAGACCCCAAAGCCAGAAACCCTTATGAGCTGCCATGTCATGGTTATGCGCTTGGGTGGAGTGTTTGTGATATTTATGGACACACCTTGTATGCTCATGGTGGGGGTTATACAGGCGCTCGCACTATGATGGCATTTTCTCCAGACTTAGGTGTGGGAATTGGGGTGTTTTCTAATTCAGATAATATGACGGGTTGGTTAACCAGTAGAACCATGGTGCAGTTTTTTCAGTATTTAACAGAGCATGAAAAAGCAGAGCACATGGCCAATGTTCGTCAGCAGGGTTACCAAGAGCGCGTAGACTGGCTATTAAATCGACGAGTACAAAGAAACAATGACAGCCTAGCTGAGTTTGCTCAGCAATCTGGTGCAGAAAATTATCAAGCGACGAAAACTGACTTGGTTAAGCTAGTGGGTAATTACCAAGGTGATGATAAGTACAGTAAACTGGCCATTTCAATGTCTTCAAATGGAGACTTGAAGGGGAAGCAATTCGACTATGAGTTTGACATAACAACTGTTTCTTCAACTTTAATGTTGGAGCAAAGCACGCCATTTAGTTCATTGAACCCAATTAATGTAAAATTTGATGACAGCTCAAAGCAGGTAAAGAGTCTGCTCTGGCAAGATGTTGAGTACAAAAAAGTCAGTGACTAGGTGTGAATTATAAGAGGCTAGTGAAATCAGAGTTACGACCTACCTTTGATTTCTCGCTTCACAAAAAATTGCTTTACAACCCGTTATGCTCACAGTCACTAACGCTTCAAACGTGTTCGAAGCGTTAGATCTATTTTGCTGTTAATTACACCGCAATTGGTAAATCATTAACAACTAAAGACTGGCCGTTTTCTTGTGCGCGAATAAAGCTAGAAATTAACACATCATTTGTCAGCGCATTAATATCTTCAACCTCTTCAACTATGCAAAACGAGATAGACTCCCAGCCAAACCCTTTAACAAAAGTCTCGAGTTGAGTGATGTTATCTTCATAATTCTCATCAGTGGTTAATAATCCGATTGAGTGCTGATTACCTAACTTGTATTTATCGCTGTTTGCTGATGCGCATTTAGCATACCCGCTTAATACATATACTTTACTTTCACTGCTATTCATTGTGGTTACCTGTCTAAGTGAGTTTTTGTATTTGGTATATATGCATTTTTCAAACCAATTTAATAAGCGAGGAAAAGATGAGTATTAATGCTTATTTATCAAGAGATAAAGCGTTTTTTAGGTTCATAAAGTGAAGTACGGTTTAGGTGTCAATTTTTTGAAATGCTCAAAATAGCAGAGTCGCGATTTGAACTTGACTGCGACTCCCATAGGCAAGCTTTCATATATATTGCTTTGGTTAAAATCTCATTACCATCTACTTTTATTGACTCTGCGAGAACCAAAGCGTTTTCGGCCAGTGAAGTCTGCTTCATTAAAAAAGCCAATCAGTGTAAATAAGGCCACCCATAGTACCCATAAATAACCAGGCGCAGTAAACAAATTAATAAGTGTGAGAACAATAAGCATAGGTAAATGTCTTAAGCTGTATTCAATGAAATGTTTGATTACGTTGTTCATGGTGTTGCTCCTAAATAATTTGATGTATCTAGTGTGGCAAATTAAGTGAGGAATAAGTGCTGCCTAATGTCATCAATTCACGGTGACAATTGTCACGAACTAACAAAGGCGCATAATTTTTGTGTAACTTTGAAGTAAACATGCGACGCGTGCAGGTGCAAATCTAATAATAAACTTAGGTATGATTAAGTCAGAGGCTGAACTAAGAAAAAGCACTGCCCCTAAACTTTGAGTTGAGTACTTTTAACGTATCCTCCAATCTAACTGAAGCGTTAAACCTTGCCCGTTAATAACTTGTCCATTTTCGTCTAATTTTACACGATAAAGCCATTTTTTTAGTGCATTAACCCCGGCTTGGTCAAATACACCTACAGGATGTGATTCTGTAACTTTAATATTTTTAGGTTTACCTTGGGGTGTTAAATCATATTGAAATCTTACCCAGCCGTGTACGCCATTTTTTATTGCTTCTTCAGGGTATTCAGGTTCTACTCTCACAACTGCGGCAGGTGTAAGCTGAGCGTTTTTAACGGTAGGAGGTGTGAGCTTAAGTCTTTGATTGTTAATTTTTTTTAAATGCTCGAGTGCTCTGTCATTATTTTTTATTTTTGCAATAAGCCTATCGTATTCTTTTGAGTCTTTTTGAATTTTGGCAATGTAGGCAAGTTGAGCGAGCTGTTTTGCGTGGTCTTTGCTTGCCGCATAAGCAAAGTAGTTTTCAATTTTTTGTTTTACAAGTTCATATTGCTCTAACTCGAAATGAGCATTTATCTCTAGACGCATTAATTCAAGGTAGTCTCTGGCATTCAAAATCGGAGTTTTAAGAGCGAGTTTGGAGTGCTCTAAAACACCTTGAAAGTCATTAATTTGGTACATAAATGTTGCAAGATATCTATGTTTAGATGCCCGATCAAATGGGTTGTCAGCGTTTAATGCAAACATACCTTTGATTGCTTTGTGAGCACCCTCGCGTGAGTAATGTTCAAATACTTTGACCATAGCTTTGCCAAAACTTATGCTCACAATTTTTGTTTTTACCTTGGCATGGCACTCATATGTTAAAGGTTTGCAAGTATTGAGAGCTTTTAAATAATCTGTTGGTGGTCTAGGTGTGCTTTTACACCCACCCAAAGCTGCGGTTAATAAGCAAAGTAATATTGTTTTTTTCAAGGAATGGTACCTACCTGTTGATAGAGTCGGCTTAAAGTTAACATGGCAAGAAGATATGATAAATTCTACTGGTAAGTCAATGGGTTGTGCTTTGTTGGAAGGGGGCTTCGCAAGAAGTAATGCTACTTTGCTACTTATTTTTCCGAGCTTTCCAAGTACCACCATATTGATAAGTGTCAGCATGCCTCTTTTTGATTTTTATCAAACAGGGCCCACAAACAAATTGCCACGCAACATTGTCACCAAACCGGCAACGATACATTACATTTTTGGCCTGTTGGCATTGGTGACAAAGTTTATGGCGTACTCTCATTTATTGATTCCAAAGTTTATTTTTTAATACGAACGTACACCTGTTGCGATCAAGGTATGAGTTAATGATGAGCATAAATTTATGGCTTGGAATTGTTTATGGCTTAAGTAGGCAACTCAAGTTTGACTACTTATAAGTGCTGAATAGGTGCTTCTTTAAATCATCAACTGCATTGTTTTTCTATTGTTAATATTGTTAAAACGGTATCATTGCAGGAGAAGAATTATTAATAATAAGGAAGTTTTGTGCGATACCTTTCAATTGTATTACTTTTTTTACCTTTTGTTACTTACTCTAAAACTATGTTTCCTGAGGGAAACTTATTTTTAAAAGAAAGTAAATGTATGCCTAAAGAAAATCAAAATGATATCGTCCTTGAGCAATTTTATCTAAACATACCCAAGCTCTATAACGAGCAAGCGATTATAGAAAATTTAAAAAGTACTTTGGTTTACAAGGGGAACAAAGTAGCAAAAAATTATGAACAAGGATTAAGAGTTAAAAGTTTTGATATAAAATACTCACCTAAACAAATGTTTCCAAGTTCAGCCAGTTTAACGCTTGAAGAAGTTGAATCTTGTACTTCTACTGCTCTATTAACTCAAACAACCACAGATAAACTCATAGTAAGTTCTAGTAATCGAGATGAAATTTTTCCTGAAGCACCTGAATTTCTAAAAGTAGCTGATAATTTAATTACTAAAGACAGTGCATTGGGGTCAAAGCTAGGATCTAGTTATAGTGAGATGCAACAGCGCTATGGGCGATTTACTGTGCATATTCCTATCAACGAAACCTATCTTTTAACGTTGTTAGGCCGTAAACATGCTTTCTTATTTAAGAATGACACATTTATTGGATATCAATATTCTAACAATTTAATTCCTGCCTCATTAGGGAATATGTTGGAGTTTGTAAGTACACCGGATGCTATGGTTAATAGCGGAGCAACATATAGTTTAAGTAATTTTGCTCGCCTAACCGGAAAAGATATTAAAGATCTTGAAAGCACATTTAAAGGGTTTGATTTTACCAAATTGTCTTACTCTAATAGTGGCACTACTCATTTATTGGATGGTTTAACAATAGGGGATTGGCCAAAAGATCTTGGTGTACCAAGTAATAATCCATGTTATCGATTTGATAGCGATTTAGGTGAGTTTATTAAGAATAACAAAAGTAAAATGACTAAATTTGTTGATAAAAATAAGAAGGCTAGCTATCTGACAGGGTGTATGCAGCAACTTAGTTTAGGTAGTTATGAGGTTAACTTATTAGAACAATGGACACTTTCTAGAGCAAAGTTGCTTGCTAAAGATTCAACTTTGGCTCTTTTTACGCCATGGACATTTTTCAAAATTAAGGAAGGAGATTCGCTTCACTCACTAAGGCTCTTAAATAGAAATGCTGTTGAAGTTATAGATGAAGAAACAACAGGCTTTACCTATAAGGGCTGGAAAGCAGAGTTTCTTACTTACGAAGATGCAATTTATTCAGGTAATCTAATTAAGCAGTAAGATGAGTTAGGATTTAAAAGGGGCATATTCAATAGTCCCTTTTTTTTTTTTAAATATTACTTTAACTGAAGGTAGGAAAAAAGAGAGCTTTCAGATACTGATTTCATTATCTCGACTATTTGAATACACAGATCACAGATACAGTATTTCAATTTAAACACTAAAACTCTGGACGGTGCACCAGTTGTTGCTGTAGGTAATTTTATACTAGCAACTAGTCAAGCAATACTAGTCTTGAAGTCAGTGCTTAATTTCATGGTTACATATAACAGTTGGTCTATAAAGAAATTCTCGGCGGCTCAGCTGGCTTCTGAAAATTTATATCGATACCTCATAATATGCTACGTATTCATGTATTATTACCCCCATTAAAAGTGCAACAATTTAGCAGTGAGCATAGGTAATATGGCCAGTACAGCACACGCTTTACATATTTTGGTAAAGCACAAAGAGCAAGCAGAAGACATTCTGAAGCAGTTAAAAAAAGGGGCTAAGTTTCAGACTTTAGCTAAGAAGTATTCTAATTGTCCGACAGGCAAAAAGGGTGGTGACTTAGGTGAATTTCGGCGTGGAACTATGGTGCCGCAGTTTGATAAAGTTTGCTTTTCTTGTGAAGTATTAACACCACAGTTGGTTAAAACTAAGTTTGGTTGGCACGTACTCAAAGTGCTTTATCGTACTTAGAATTAAAGTCGGTGAATGTCTTTAGTGTTGATATGTTTTTTTAGTTAAAGGTGTATCGACACTTTCTTGTGTGGTGTTTTGAAAACTATATAGTGACGACCATCGGGTATCCATACCCTCACCTCCTCGCGCTGCGAAACTTCGTTTCGGTCAAATAAAAGTTGAGTTGTAATACTTCCATGTAGCTTGAGAATATCTTGGCACTTTTTAAAACGCCTAAATTCACCTTGCGCAAAAGTAACCTTGCTCCGCAAAGTGTATTTTGCACGATTTGGCCTCACGCTCAACGCTAGTCTTGCTGCGCGCACTTTAAATGAAAAATTTAAGAGCAGTGCAGTATTACATCCATGTAGCTACGCCCATCGGGTATCCATACCCTCACCTCCTCGTGCTGCGAAACTTCGTTTCGGTCAAATAAAAGTTGAGTTGTAATACATCCATGTAGCTTGGGTCCGGTTCGGCCATCCAAGGCCTCACGCTCAACGCTAGTCTTGCTGCGCGCACTCGCAAGCCTCAAGACGCGTTTCGCCCTTGCGCAAAATAACCTTGCTTCGAAGGAGTTAACCGCAGCGTTATTTAAAATTGCTTATTTCACGTTGCGCAAAATAACCTTGCTTCGCAACGTATATTTTGCACGATATTTAAACCTTTCCTTCAGTGGGTGCGTCTTATTGGTTAAGACAGGTGATTAAGAGAAAGGAAATACCATGAATTTATTTACACCAACTTTAGCATTCGCGCTTTGTGCACTGACTTCTGCAAGTGTATTTGCCCATAACGGTCAACGTTACACTGAAACTGTGGAGAAGACGTTCTCAGCAGATGCAGGCACGCAATTACAAATTGAAAATACCAATGGCAAAGTCGAAATTGAAGCATGGAGCAAGGACGAAGTGCTTGTAACTGCAACTATCTATAGTAAAGATAAAGAGGGCAGGGAGAGGGTTGAGGTTGAGCTATCACAAAGAGGCAACACCATTGATATCGAAACGCACTTTGCTAAGCAGTTCGGCTGGAATAATAGCGGCTATGCCAAAGTCGATTACTTTATTAACGTGCCTGCGCATATTGAGTTAGATGATGTGGAATTGAATAACGGTTCGTTATCAATCAAAGGTGTGAGGGGAGCTGTTAGCGCATCATTAAATAACGGCAGCATGGTGGCGACAGGGCTTGCTGGTAATACGCGGGTTGAGAGCAATAATGGGTCAGTTAAATTATCATTTAGCGATGCGTTACAAGACTTAACAGACGTGGATGTTGAATCGCAAAATGGATCAATTACGGTTTATTTCCCTGATTCGATTGATGCCAGCATAAAAGCAAAATCGAACAACGGCTCAATTAGTAATAATTTTGGTTTAGAGGTAGATAAAAGTCGTTCAAACCGAAAAACGTTGTCTGGCGAAATAGGTTCGGGCAAAGCGAAAGTAACGCTGTCGAGTAATAACGGCTCTATTCGTATTAAAAACCTTTAATTAATCGGTTTTTATGTGCTGGAATTTTAAGTTGAGTTTCTGGAACAGCTAAATAAGGGAAATCTATCGTGTTGTATAACGATAGATTTTAAATTAAAGAGTCACTAATATTATTTGGTTGTTCCTTTCAGAGTGCACATTCGCACTCTATGAGCAGATGTGAATTAGCTCGATAATATCAAACTATGGCAGAGCGCTCTGAATTTAAATGTTTTTCAATTAGCTTAATAAAATAAAAAATAAATTTTAATGTGCTGACGAGTATAAAAGTTGGTGTTACCCACTTTGGGTGAGCGCTATATTGCCAATTGAAAATATCGATAAAAATAGCTCTATTATCATTTATGACATCAGTATAAGAGAATTCTGAAAAAGTTTAATTATGAGTATTTTATAGCTAAAAATAGATTCTGTTGAGTTATGAATTTTTACATAAATATTCCCCATTCTATATTTTTTTTTCCCTTTTCGTTGATTTTATACATTGAATGTGCTTTTTTTATACATGGTTGTGCTAAAGCATTGCTTTTTAAAACTTAATCAAAGTAGTAGGGTATTAAGTTTTAAATATGAAAAAAAGGAAGTTGAACTACTGGAGATATTTATGAAAAAACTATTGATTTCAACGGCATTAATGATTCTACCATTTACAAGCATCGCGGGAGAATCAAAAGTAATATGGAATGAAGTAGAGAGCTATACTGACTTTGCATCACATGACGAGGTTAGTACTGGTTACTATAAAAAAATGAAAAATAAGTTAGAACTTCATGTTGAAAAATTAGCTCAGAGATTGCCAGAAGGTCAGTCTATTACTGTTGAGTTTGAAAATATAGATCGTGCAGGTGACTTAGGTTACGGTAATGATATTCGTGTTGCACATCTTGGCTCAATGAAATTAGTTGTAAGTTATCGCTTAGTTGATGCTGCCGGAGATGTTATTTCTGAGGGTAATGATATTGTTTTATCAGGAGTAGAAGATATTTCAGGCAGTGTTATCAAGATGCGACAAAGAAATAAATCATTTGCTATGGAAAAGAAACTATTAGATAAGCTCTTTACACAGCACGTTATGGCCAGCTAAGTACTTAAGCGGTTAATCTTGCTTAATTAGTATGATTCATTGAGATTGTTTCAATTTTTCAATCTCTATGAATCACAAAATAATTCACTGGTCACATGGTTTTATAAACAATTAAATCTTATCGAAACTAGTTTTAAATTAAGTTACAGCAGTGAGGACCTCTTCTGGTTTTCCGTCTCTAATAATCTTGCCATCTTGAATTTCAATAATGCGATCCATCATTGTGAGCACATCATAGGAATGGGCAATTGAAATAACCGTTTTTCCTTTCATAAGTGTCTTTAAAGAATGAATAAATTCGGCTTTTAAGGCAGGATCCAGCGCGCTACTTGCTTCATCTAACAAGAACAGTTTTTTATCTCTTAAAATGGCTCTGGCAAGTGCTAAACGTTGTCGTTGACCACCAGATAATTGTCCGCCATTCTCTCCAATAAAAGCATTGAGTCCTTGTCGACCTTGTGCGTCTTTGTATTGCTGCACAAAGTCTAATGCATTGGCTTTTTCAAGTGCTAGATATACATCTGCTTTTTTAATGTGATTTAAGCCAAACACAATGTTGTTGTAGATGCTTTGATTAAATAACCCGATGTCTTGATTGAGAAAGCTAATCTCACCACAGATACTGCCAGTTTCATAGTCTTCAATATTTTTGCCATCGATATAAATTGCGCCTTTTTCAATTTCGTCGATACCGGTGAGCATATTAAGTAATGAGGATTTGCATCGCCACACATAAAAATATCCATGGCTGCAAAGTGATATTTAGGCCATGTGTGAATAGAAATATGGCTTTCAGCCAAAATGATCATGCCAGATACGCCATCATTGGTTTCGAATGGGTGTAAGTGTGTTTTTAAAATTGTGGCTTTGGCTGCATTAGCGCAGTAAATCATCATGTTTTTAATATGTTGTTCGCCAACAAGGTTTGACGCTTCAAAAATATCGACCGTGATGTGCTGTCCTAAAGGTTGGACAGAGTGTGATCCAAAAGGTGATTTATGCATTCTTTTACCTGCGCTCTGTTTTGAACGCAGACATTGCAGCATTGAAATGTGCAACGATTGTGGAGTCGCGTTGAGTATGAAAAAGTAAATGTTTGGAAGTTACTTGGTGTATGTAGTTAAAAAAGTAAGGTTAAATATATTTGAAAGGCGTCACTTGGCGTGGGCTTGAGGGCTACGCAAAGTGACGATATTCGAAGAGCTACAGCTTCTTAATCATAATTTGAGAATCAGTAACCACTCCTTTATCTGCAACATCAAGGTTAATTTGCATTTGTGTATTTTGGCCAATAAATTTTTCAAACTCGTCACCTAATTCTTCACCTGAGATTTCAGCGCCCTTCAAGAGTGCTTTAAAGAATTTATCGGTATTCATTGAGAATGCCATCATGCCGTTTGCTTCAAGTTTTTGTTTAGATAAAGTATCAGCAAACTTTTTGCCTTGCTCACCGGTATAAAAAGTTAAATGATTACCTTTTAATGCAAGGTAGATAGGCGCATCTAACTCTAAGCTAGCAGGAAGAAACTCATTTACTTCAATGGCAGAGCCATCTGCAGGTAAAGTGACACTTGCGAGTGCAGGTTCGAAGCTTTTAGCAATATTAAATAAAGCTTCAGCATCATCGGCAGAAATTGTCGCAAGTACATTGAGTGATTTGAAATCAGGTTGCCCAGGGTTTTGTGCATGCTCCACAATTTCGACATCAAAAATACTTAAACTGACGCCTTTCAAAGAGCCAAGCATGCCGGTCATCATTGCGAGTGCCGCAGGGTTTGAATCTTTACTTTGCGCTTGCGCTGCAACGAGTGGTTGGCAACTAAAGTCAGCCGAAGCAAAGCGCGCCCATATTGTATTAACCATAGGAGAAATTTTCGACGCATTTAGTCCGTATGCGAAAGAAACGACAGCGTCTCCCATATTTTGAGCGTGCTCGGGGATAAAACCGCGGGCATTGCTCATCGCATCAAGTACTTTCTTATCTGTCGATGCGAATACAGTAGACATCTGAAGATCAGCATAGTTATGTGTGATTTCAACTTTTTGTGTACCAGATATAATCGCAGGCCAATTACTTGCCATATCAGTAAAGTCTTGTTGGCAAGCTTCATTTCTGATGAGGGCGAGATCGTCTTCACTCCCTAATAAAGCAAGCAAACCATCAAGCATTCTTGTGGTATTGCTTTGTGGATCTTTCGCAGTAAGGGCATCAACTAAAAGGGTTGTATCAAGGTAAGCAAGAGATTGGCCATCTAACTGGTAGTCATTGATATATTGCTCAACGCGATTTGTTTCACTCAGTGCTTTTGCAGGTTTAGTGGCTGCCAGTGCCACCTTTAAGTCTTCTTCGGTGTTAAAAGCCGTGTCTAAAGTGAGTGTGACCCAGTCACCTTTGGTTGAGACAACAATATCAAATAGCTTTTCATCGCCTTGCTCGATAGCAAAGCGCGTCACAGGTAGGCCTGCTAATTCGGTTGCTTCATAACGTACACCTGATTTGTCAGCTGCTGTTTTAATCGTTTGTACAAAGGTTTCAACATTAGCTAACTTGGCTCTGCCTACAGGCAGAAGTCCCACTGAATAACTTAACATTTTAAAGTCATTGTCAGCGCCCCAGATGTTTGCAAAGGCTTCTGAAGAATTTAAGCTGTTAGTATAACTTTCCATAAGTAGAGCGAAGAAACGCTCATTGCTAGAAGCATCGCTTTGTTGCATCAGCTCAACTAGATCATCAAATTGATGCGTATTCTTGAATGCATCAGGCAATACGTCTAAATACTCAAGATATGGAAACCCTTCAAGCTGAGACCAAAAAAAGACAGTATCGGCAGGTACATAATCTAGTTGTGGTAATGGGGTGTATGAATTGTTTTGATTAGAAACAAAATATGCGCCAGAGGCAACAGCGGTCCCCGTGACTGCTGCTAAAAGTAGTTTTTTCATATTCTTACTCCATAAGAATTATTATTATCCAAGTTCCTTTTAGGATAACAGGATATTACCTGTCGAAGTAGCAAAAATATGGGGCGAATGACGGCTTTATAGTGAAAAGCGTTCAGTTAAAAACTTCGCTACCCCATCTTCATTATGATGGCCTATCACAGCAGTAGCCAATTGTTTATTTTCAATATTAGCATTTTCAGGTGCATAACATTCGTCTGCAATTTCGAACATACTTAAATCGTTATCACCATCACCAAAACAAATGATTGATTCAATATTGTGCAACTCTTTTAATTTAGCGATTGCAGTACCCTTGGTCGCTTTTGCATGATGAACATCTATCCAGCGGTACGCCTCATGTTCTATGGCTTGCCCTGAATAAGCGATTAAATGGTTGAGTTCTTCAATGGTATTGTGAACTGAAATAACTTCATCACGCGGGCCAATCATACTGATGTTAGTAATTTGAAAGTCGTGATTCAGCTCGCTTAAGGGCAACATGCGCGTTTTTGGAGATAACCCAAATTGTTCTAACAAGGCTTGTTCAAATCTGTTTTTATATTCGCCGTGAAAAACAATACGCTCACCTTGGTCGTTGAGTGCATTAATAAATGGGTGCGCAGAGTTTGATATCATTATTTCAGTTGCAGCTAATGTTTCATCGAGGCCTAAACAATTATCAAAGCTAAAACGCTGCTGTGTCGGGCAATAAGTAACAACGCCATTGGTATATATCTGAGGCAGAGAAAAAGTGTGACCCTTTATAATGTCTTCTGCAGATAAAAAGCTTCTGCCTGTGGCAATGGTGTAGTGAATGCCTCGCTTGTCCATTTCGCGAAGTGTTTGCAATGTAAACGGAGACAGCTGCGAGTGCTTGTTAAGTAAAGTTCTATCAAGGTCAAATACAACGAGTTGTTTTATTTCTTGCCGGGTATGTATATTCAATCTGAGGATCCTAGGTTTAAAGAGCAAAGAACATATTCTGAGCTGATATAAGTTTCTACTTGCAAAAGGCTAACATAGATCATTGCTAGGTGATTGAAGTCACAGCCTAATAGCAACACTTAAAAGTATGTCTAAAGATTATGACAAAGCTTTTACTCAGGTTTAGTTATCCATTCATTACACTGGGTAGCTTGTCACGAATAAAGTCGGCTAATGCTTTAATGTGGACTGGAACACCAAGTCTTGATGGCATCACTAAACTTAAATTTGCTGCTTGTGTTAGGTATTCAGGCAATACACGAACAAGTTCTCCGCTTTTTAGTTCTGATTTACAGACATAATTAGGCAGTGAGGTAACACCAAGCCCTGCGATGGCTGCGCGTTTGAGTGTGCTCATATCTTCAGAGCAAAGTTTGGCTATCACCGTTTGCGATGTGTTTTGGCCTTTGTTATCAATGAGGTTAATGGTGTTCGTTTGATTAAAGCGACCAACCTTTAAGAAGTTGAGATGGGCCAAGTCAGTGGCATCTTTTAAAGATGTCACTTTTTCTAACAGAGCAGGAGAGGCGAATAGCGGCCAATCGACTCGTGCAATAGAGCGTTGGATCAAGCTTGAGTTGGGTAGGTCGGTGTTATGACCCCGAATTGCCAAATCGACGCCTTCTGCGATAAGGTTAGCCATGCTATTTGCAACGCGCTGTTCTATTTTTACCTGCGGATGTCGCTCGGCGAACTCAATCAATAACTCCCCTAGAGCGTATTGAGCAACTCCCGTTGAGCAGCTGATCACAGCTTTGCCCGAGAGTTCACCTTGGGTATTCTTCATGGCAGATTCAGCCAACTCCATGGCATCAACGAGCTTACGAGCATGCCCATAGAAGTGTAGACCTTCTTGTGTCACCGCGACATGACGTGAAGTGCGCTGCAGCAGTCTAACCCCAAGGCGGGCTTCAAGCTGTGCTACATGTCGACTCAACCGAGACTTTGGCATTTGCAGTGCGGCAGCCGCAGCCGTGTAACCTTGCTTTTCTACGACGTGTACGAAGTAGTAATAGTCGTTGAGATCTAGTTTCATGAATATCTTAGGTTGTTCTAAATATGGAACGATAGGTTCGATTGTTGTCTATTTTTGTGCCAATTTCAAGTTGTTATAGTTATTTCAACGCAAAGAGTTCAACAGGAAATAGTAAAATGACGACTTATAAAAACAAAAATGAAACAATTGATTTCTCACCAGTGACAGGTAATCCACTTAATATTGGCGAAGGCTTTACCGGTTTAGGCTTTCGCCACAAACAATTTAACGGTGTGATGGACCCCTTGATCATGGCAGACCATTATACGATGACAGTACCGACTTTTGGCGCACACCCGCATGCTGGTATCTCAGCGGTGTCAGTACTGTTTGAAGACACTGAAGGAAAGTTTAATAACCGAGATTCGCTGGGCAATGACTTTGATATTGAAGCGGGGGATTTATATTGGCTCAATGCCGGTAGCGGCGCAATTCATGATGAAGCGCCAAGGCCGGGGGCTAAAATTCATGGCTTACAGGTTTTTGTAAACCTACCAGCAAAGCTAAAACATAATGCACCAAGTTCATTACATATAAAGCGAGAAGACATGCCAACTCTTGAGGGGTTAGGTTATAGGGTTCGTTTGGTGCTAGGAGAAAGTAATGGGCACTCTTCACAAGACAATGCCGTTTGGCCTGTGACTATTTTAGATGGTTATGCTGATAACCAAGCCCTATTTACTCATCAAATACAAAGCGGATTTAACACATGGCTATATGCCGTTGAGGGCGATATTGAGTATAAGCTAGGTGGTCATTGGGCAAGTTTAAAGCAAGGGTCATCAATTGCACTTACCTTTGAGCAGATGCAACACTTAACAGTGAGAGGTGCAGCCTCTACACAAAGCCACTTTGTGGTAATGTCGGGGGAGCCGATCAAAGAAGCCTTTGTTCAACAAGGTCCATTTGCTATGACAACGCGACAAGAAATTGATGATGTTGTGGCTAAGTATGAAGCGGGTGAGTTGGGTAGTATTGTTTAGCTCGTTCGTTACGAAGGGGAGCTTACTCCCCTTGTGTTATTACTAAACAACTAAGTATATGAATTTAGAAATATACAATGCTCGGTGAGCCACCTTCATTTACACAGCGGTAATATGCAGCCTGAGCAGAACGCGAGTTGTAATACTCTTCAGACCAAGCCAATTTTCCATCTTTTTCACAAAAAACATAAGTTGCAGTGCGAGCTTCTGAAACTGGCGACATCGAGGCGACGAATAAGGTTGCTAGTGCGATTAAAGTTGTTTTAATCATTTTGATTTCCTTTCATATTATTAATATAGGTTTTGAGTGTTTTATATACACACTTTACCGATTTTATAGAATGTTATTTATTTGTAAATATCAACTTTGTTTTTGGGTATATGGTTTCGGATGATGAAAAAAAGAAACGTTGCAAGCTGGAGAATTTAGAAGCACTTTTCATAGAGGAAAACTAGGGTGTTTAATTAATTTAACACCCTAGTCTAATGATTACTCTACCAAACAATAAATACGTGTAAGCAGATCTTGGGGGGCAACCTCACGCAGGTCGTTTAAGTATTCTTCAAACGGTGGAAAGTCTTTTAATTGGTATTGGCTACTTGGCAAATACTCACCAAACAACCAGTCATAAGGCTTTTCAAGTTCTGGATAATCCCCCTTAAATAGTAAAGACACAGAGTTAGAAGCTGGAATGCTCATGACTTCAAATTCATGCTGTTCTGGGAGGGTATTTAAATCAACAGTAATACAGGCTTTTGACCTTAACTCATCTGTTTTAACGGTTTTAGGGTCGTCGTAGTAAATGCCAAAAAAGCGTGTTGTATCGTTAATCAGGCCGAGTTTACCAGCCATCATTGAAAGCTTCTCAAATGCTTGGCCTATTTGCATATAGTCACCAATGTGATCAATGGTGATTAATGAAAGTGCGGGTGTTGTTTGTTGTTCAACTTGGTACATGGTTTTGTATTCCTTATCTGATTTTGGATAAAGCATGGTCACTTGCTTAGTAGCTCTTGCAATACGATATTGGTTAGGTGTTTCTCGGTAGTGTCTACTGAACGCTCGGTTGAAAGCTTCAACACTGCCATAACCAACTTGCTTCGCAATCTGCTGTTGAGACAAGTCACTACGCACTAAATAGGCCGCTGCTTTTAATAACCGCATTCTTCTTACAGTGACATTGATGGTCTCTCCTGCAAATTCACGATATATCCGATGAAAATGATAACTAGACATACAGGCCACATCAGCAAGTGCATTCACATCTAACTCACTATCTACATGTTCATAGATGTAGTCGATAACTTTAAGCAGGCGTTGCTCATACTGATTTTTAGTAACAAGTTTATGATTCATGGTTTCACTCAAAATCTAAGTTAAGGTGATTGTTCAGCGACATTAATAAGGTAATGCAAAGCCGTTTGATAATGTTTGCTAACTTTAGTATTTAATATGGGTAACACAAATTCAGGGAGCTTTATACTTTAGATGCGTTTAAGTGGTGTTTACTTGATTTGCAGAGGTAAGGAGTAGGTATAAAAAAGCAAAAAGAGAATTAAACTGAACTGATATTTATATCATAGCCATGATAAATCAGTTCAGTAGGAGCCTTTTAGCTAAGAAACCAGTTTAGCTATTTAACCTGAGCTTTGGTTAAGAGATTTACTAAGTTATTGATATTGAAATCATAAGTGCATTATCAAGTCTGCAGCCGGAGACTTTTAGCGATAACAAGGCGAATTTACGCGTCAATAGCTGGCCTATTGCAAGTAAATTCAACGCAGTTAACGTTGAAAGTAGCCGCTGGAGATAGATTTATTATCCAGAGCTCAGGTTATTTACTCGTCATCGTAATCAGCAAAGTCTGCTGATTCTCTAAAACCAGGCTTTGCTAAGATCTCAACATAAAATGAAGTTAAGTTCTCATCTTGTGATTTATCAATCAGTTTATTGATTTGTGATAAATGTACTGTTTCAGCTTCAGCTTCTGTGTTACCGAATTTACAGTCAAAGTCCCAATAATCAACGCCCGCAGGTAACTTTTTATTACGTTCGCGTTTTACATACTTTTTCAGCTCATGCTTAACCGCGTCAACGCGGCGTGCGATTTTGATTTTAGGGTGAGTTAGTTCAAATGTTTTTTTCATAATTGCCTTCAAGCATCAATACTCAATATGCGACTTGCTTTTTGAGTCGGGAAAGGTACTTATCAAGTATTATATGAAGCGTCTTGATAGATACATGCATGGTGAGTATTTTACGCTATATTTTCAAGACGAGCGAGTATGGCTTAGTGACCTTTAAACAATTAATATGTTGAGTTTCTCAAAATCATGCTGCTTTTTAAAATAAATCGATCTCTTCTGTCATACCGTTTCTGACATTGTCTTCAGCTAAAACCATTTCTTTAAGCTCTTGAAAGCTTTCATTATCTAGCTCGGCTATGTGAATACCTTTAAAGATGCGTTTCAGCAATAAATCTTGTTCTGCACAGTAAGAATGCGCAATACCATATGGCGGAACACTAATTGGGTGACCCTTAGAGTTATCTGTCTTGACGACGCATTGATGACAAAAAATGCAATTTAAAGCCATATTAGTTAATCAGAGAATTAATAAATATGGCTTTAGACTATTTGCTGAATGTGAAGTGAGTATGGATATAAATTAAATCTATGATCTAGATTATTTCAAAATAAATCTACATGGTTTGTCATGCCACTTCTTACATTGTCTTCTGTCAGCACCATTTCTTTTAATTCCAGAAAGCTTTGGTGATCGAGTTCGGCTATACGTACTCCTTGAAAGACACGTTTATACAATAAGTCTTGTTGGGCACAATAAGAGTGTGCCACTCCATAAGGCGCTATGCTTACTGGGTGACCTTTAGAGGGATCTGAATTAATGACGGATTCGTTACAAAATGTACAGTTTAAGCCCATGTTGCATACTCCAAAAAAGTGTCTGTTTAATTAAGACGTTTAATATGTTGTTAGTGACACTAAAAAGGTAGAACGCTTATTTATGAGTTGGAGGGAAGTTAATTATTAAGGGAAGCGGGATAAGAATATTATTTATAAGCGCCATAGCGCTTAGAGGTAAACAAAGTGTGGGATCATACTTATGACCCCAAAACTAACTTTTCTAACAATACTTTAATCTAACTGCGTTTGAGTTTGAGTTTGAGTTTGTGCAGATGCAGATAATTTACTTTCTAATCGCTCAAGTTGCTCTACAAGCGCGCTTTGTGTCATTTCAATTTGTGCGATATTACTACCAATTTCTAACTGCTTAGCATCTCTGCCTTGAGACTGCGATTTAAGTTTATCTAAATCTGTGAGCATTGCCGTTAGTTGGGTCTTGATAGATTGTGCTTCATCTAATTGCTCTTGTAAAAGAGATAGTTTTAACGTCATATCAGCTTGGTTATCTGACAACGACTTAATACTAGAGGTTGTATTAGATTGTGTTTTATTTTGTTGTGATTGTGAATTCTCTAGTGCTACTGTTTGCTCGCGCAGCTTTTTAATTTCTGATTGATTGCGTCGCCAAGCTGATGCCCATAGCTTATCCATTTGTGTCCAAAGCTCATCGGTACGCTCGGTAATGGCATTCAGCTTTGCTTTGATAGCGCCTGCAGATTCACCCATCTCTTCACCAGTAGCAGACAAAGCTCGCTCAAGTTCGATAATTCGTTGCTCAGAGGCAAACAGTTTCGCCTGAGTTTTTAAGTTTTGTTGGTGAAGTGTATAACCGCCAACTGAAAAGCCAATGATTGAAACGATACAAAGCCATAATGCAGCATTGCTTGATTTAGTCGGTTGCTGATTAACCATCTCGCTTTTGTCAAATGCTGGCGCTTTGTGATTCGATGGTGCTTGAGACTGCTTAAAATCTTTAACCTGGTCTAAATCGGGCATAATACTAGGCAGCTCAGGTTCAATTCTTTTACTCAAAACATTTACCTTTGGTTTTTTGGGAGGATGCCAAGGCTGAAAGCTTACTGTAAAACTTACAGGGATGGAAGATTTGTGAGGGAGGGGGGGACCTAAGGGTTAGACAGTATGTTTTTCAATACTTCGAATATGAATTTAAACTATCAGTATGCTTGAGGGAAGCTGTCGTAAGTCTAGAGGGTATTTAGCATCTAAATATCTATCAACTATTTTTTAATAATCATTAAAGCACCTAGGTTTCGAGTAATGCAATGCTTCAAAACTGAGTATTAGAATGACTTATTCTCACTCCTCATATTTTAGAAAAATATGAGGAGTGAGAATCGGATTAATTAATAAGTTTTTTTCTTCTAAAAATGAAAAATGATAATAGTAAAAACAGTGAGCCTAAACTTCCTGAGTCTTTTTGTTTGGCTGTTTCTTTAACAGATAAGTTGGTTTCATCATTATTGTTAGATGAGTCATCATTATTGTTAGATGAGTCATTATCATTCGATGAGTCATTATCATTCGATGAGTCATTATCATCCGATGAGTCATTATCATCCGATGAGTCATTATCATCCGATGAGTCATTATCATCCGATGAGCTATCTTCCTCGTCATTAATAAATATTTCAGTCTGAATTGTATCTAAATTAATATTATTTTCTTTAACTTGAAATTCAACTATGAGGCTTTCTTTTTCTTCTGCCTTATCATCATTTAACAATTTAAGACTTATCGACTTTTGCAAAGTTGACCCATGTTGCCAAGTTAAAGTTCCACTCACTGGTTCATAATCTTCACCTTCAGTGGCTGTTTGGTCTTTGGAACTGTACTGAACAGTAATTTCTCCATCAGAACCGCCAACTCTGTTTAAATGCAAAGTTAAATTTCGTTCGCCTTCAGATAGTTCTGTACTTTCGCTATCAACGATAATTTGTCCAGAATTAAAATTATCTGGTGTTGTTGAAATATTTAAGTCATCAAGCAAAATTCTTCCATTTTCTTCACTAAATGCCCAATCAACTTCAATACTAGCTATGTTAGAAAAGTTACGATTATTTAAAGGTATTGCGTTATGTGTTCTTTTAAGCTCGTTATTCAAGACTAAGTCGAATTGTTTCTGATCTATGTCTACACCAATCTTAAGTTTCATCCATTGAGAGTAGGGAAAATCAATGTTTGTTCCTTTTATGATTCCATCTTCAAATGTAAAAGAATGAACTATATTGTTATCACTATCTCTAAAGTGAATTCTTGGTGATACCGCTTGAGTATTCTCTGAAGAAAGCCATAACTTAATTTGAAATATATAACTGCCTTTACTTATTTCACCGAATGTTCTTCGGACAACATTCCTGCTAAATGTAGAGTCGCTTTTTAATTCTAGTGCTTGAAACCCTGAATAAAAATTCAAATCATCATAGCCATACTGTGGCTCGCTATTTCCGCTTTGTAGTATATGAGATTGAGGTGAACCGAGAACTGTTTTCCAACCTTCTAACTCATCAATTGTTTTGAGATTATCCTCAAAAGAGTCACTGATAATGTCGGGAGACAATATACTTTTAACAGACTTTAAATTTAACTTTCTAAGCTCTTCTACTATCCAAGAAGAGTGTATACTGGCACCTTTTAAATTGAAGTGAGTTTTATCAGAACCAAAGCTATTTTGACTTGGTGTTTCAGAATCAAACAAGGAATTCATGGTGTCTGCTTTTATCTCACCAAGTTTATTGATATATGTTTCACTCACTGAGTTAATGTCGATGTAGTATAAGTTGGCTAAAGATAATTCTTGTACCAAACTTTTTTTAGCTTCTGAAAACGGTTTTAATTTGTTTTTAAGTCTGTCTTTATTAAACTGCCTTCTTACCATCGGAGTAATTAAAACAATGTCAGCATCTGAATTTACACTACTAATTCTTTCATTGACCTTATTGATCATAAAACTGAGATTGTCTTTATAAAGTGCGATGTCATTGGTGTTATCATTGTGACCAAACTGTATAAGAAAAAGCTTTGTATCTTTATCTAAGCATTCTAAGGCTCGTTCTAAAGAAGACATACTTTCATTGTGCCAATTCAGATCTATGAATTCTGCTGTATCAGCGCCACTTCTTGCAAAGTTTCTGATATCGGTTTGGCTATGAAACCCAGTGTGGAGAGTCATTCCCCAACCTTTAATTTTTCTTTGGCTATAAATTTTATGTGTTTCGCCATACCAAGCAGCAGTAGAATCACCAATCAAGATAATATTATCGCGGGAAAAATAGGTTTTATCTTTTTCTAGCTTTACATCATTACATTGATGTATATCTGCGAAAGCGTATTTTGGAGAGGTAAGTATTAAAGTAAGAAATAGTAAGTGCTTTATCATTCCGTTGTTCTCTTATATATAAGATGCTTAGCGCTCAAGTTTACTATGTTCCTACTTTTGTTTCTACCTATATAAGAGTGTCAAATTAAGTTTGTTAAACTATTTTTAGCTTGTTTTTTATTTACAAAATATCAGGTTTTGGGTGACTTTTCTTTTTAATGTTTTTTGTAACAGAGTATAACCGTTAAAAGTGAGGTTATAATAAAACATAGCTCGAAACGCTTTTGAGTCTTTAACCTGCTCTAAATACGGTATAAAGCTAGGTGCTTAGATTCAACTTTCGGCTCAGCACATTTACATTTACTTTTTGTTTGGGGTTAAACAGCTTACTGAAGCCTATTGTAGAACATACAAGGGTGGAATAAGAAGCGTTGTATAGGACTCATGGAGGAGCGTCTAGATATGCGAGAGCAGGCAAAAATTAATTCTAATTTTAACCTGTTAAGCAAAGGCAATAATCCATGACCTTAACAGGTTAAAAGTTGACTTTCATCAATGCTAGCGTTGGTAAATAATAGTCGTCTTTTTTATTCCATTGATTACTTCTGAATCAAAATACATTTTTCGACTACCTTCTGCGGCAAACATTAAGGGGTGGACATTGATTTCATTATCTTGAATGTTGAATTCAACACGGCATTTGTCCCCTCTACATTCTTGTGAGTTAATAATGATGCCGTCGTCAAAGATACTATTTAATGTCGAAGTTACATTGTTGAGCGACTCATTCATTAGTGAATCCCATTGAGGGTCATAACTTTGATTGTAAAACTCACTTTCAGCAGTGCTAAATGTTTTATTCTTTTCTACTAAACTAGTTTCTGATTCATTCGTGTTTTGAGTGTTCATTACCAACTGATTATTGTCATTATTAGCTTTTTCAATCCTTTCTATGCGAGCATCAAATTCATTAAGTTTTTGATTAATCTTTTCTAAGCTGCTCAGAAGTTCATTTTGCGCCTCCATTATCTTATAGATATCATTAATGGTATTTGCATCACTCTGAAGAGCCGGTGGTTGGTTTATTTGTTCTAATGTAGGCTCTCTGTTAAAGCTCGATTCTGGTGTGTTTGGATTATACTTTTCTGTTAGGTTTGGAGTGTTGATAAAAACAAATGCAATAACAAGAGTTATAGATAGCAAACTAACTATTATCTTCAATCTAACCTCCTAATATGTTGTTTAAAGTAGGCGTAGTTCAGAGAATATGAATACGCCTACACTTTCATTCAAAAGCCTTAATGATGTTTATTAAAATTCACCGTTATCAGGTTCTGAAAACGGGTTATGTTTGTACATATAAACGACGTCATTACGACTTAATCTGCAAGCAAAATTGTAATAACCAGAGTTTGGTTGTTGCGCCTTTACATTTAAAGTTAGATTTAAACTTTCAGACCAAGGGTTGTTTGCAAAGTCAGAGTCAGAGGAAGTGACGTTTCCGAAGTTGTCGTATGCAATTAAGCTACAAACAGTTGTCCCGCCATTCTTTATAGGTGGTCCACCAAAGCCCGGATAAGAAAAGGCTGGAGAACCATCATTGATATAAACATCAACTCCTGGGCGATCTGTAGTCGTTGGTAATGTGCAAGAGATTATCACTAGATCAGAAGTTGCTTTGATACCACCAGAGCCATTAGATATACCACCACTCCCAGCTGTTTCTGTAGTACCAACAACAGTATTACACGAAGATATAGCTGAAAATGTTTCGATCTTGTTTGAAGCGAATGATGAAGATGAACCAAGAGATAGTGAAGCTAAAACTGATGCTGTAAGCAACGTTTTTGTTATGTTCATTATTACTATTCCTTTATAAGTCGTTATTCTTATTAATTAGCTTTTATAAAAGCGTTGAATATACGAAGGTGTTTTAAAGTAAGATCAAAAAATATTTTTTAGGGACAAATTATCTAGTAAAAACTGGGAGATTCTAGGAATAAAAATGAAGAAAGTGAGAGGACAGATTTTGAATATAGCTCAGTTGGGTCAGCCTGTTTTGAAGCAAAAAGCGCAACTTGTTGAAGACATTCTTGGTGACGAATGTCAAAACTTGATAAAAAACATGATGTCTACGGTGGAAGAGGCTGGTGGAGTAGGGATAGCTGCGCCACAAATTTATCACAGCTTACGTGTTTTTATTATGTGTTCAAAGCCTAATGCACGATACCCCGATGCACCTCTAATGGCTCCTACTGCCATTATAAACCCAGAGATAGTCGCTGTCAGTGAAGAAATAGAAAAAGGCTGGGAAGGTTGCTTAAGTGTACCGAGTATGCGTGGCTTAGTGCCGAGGCATCATGCTGTAACAGTGAAATATCATGATGCACAAGGGCGAGAGCATGAAAGCGTTTTTACTGGGTTTATTGCACGTATCTTTCAACATGAAATCGATCACTTAGATGGTCTAACTTTTATCGACAGACTGGAGTCGATGGAAGATTTGGTGAGTGAAAGTTATTGGTATGAGCATCATGCAAAAGGTGTTTAATTCTTTTAAGAATAAGTATTTAACGCAAATTTAAATGTAGGGTTTTTGTTTTTTTTGTGTAATCTGAGTATTTCTCGATGTTTTGTTTTTGTATTTTTCTTATCTTTTTTGTTTGATTTTTAAACGCTTGGGGTGTAGTTTGCGCATACTTTCATTTTGTAAGGAGATACTCTAAATGAAAGTAATAATAATTAATAAAATTAGAAGGATATCTAAATGAAAAATTATCTATTTGCCGCATCCCTTGCGCTAGGTGCTACGTTTACCAGTCAAGCAGCAGTTGTTGAATGTGTTATTAGTGGTACACCTTCACCATAACAGTGGAGTGAACAATTCTGCTCTAGCGGTACTTCGTCAACTGCTTCAGCTGTTGTTTTTAGATTAAAAGCATCTAAGCCAATTGCAGAAGTAACTTGGACACATTTTAGTGAGCATGATGGGTACTGGAATTGTCGTAATGGTGAGTATTGTCGATTCAGTAATCGTACAGTATCAGGGAACGGCAGTGCTCAGGCGTGTGCTAGACGAGTATTATACAAAGATGGCACATGGGAATCTTTAAACTCATGTGCATATGGCATGTATTGGTATGGCAGTCCTGTATTTAGTCGCAGTTTTGATGTTGATGTGACAGAAGAGCAGCTTATGAGCAGTGAAATCATTCAATAAATATGAATGCTAATAGAAGGGCCTTATAAGGCCCTTCTTAACAGATAACTCGTTCTTATATTTTAAATCTCATTTTTTTTGTTTCAGAAGTTCGTCTAATTTAGCCTCTATCCTTAATATATCTTCTTTTGTTGCCAGTGGTTTTTCTGGCTGATTTTCTTCTTCATGCATGATCTGCATGGCATCAACAATGATACCAATGAATAAGTTTAATACCGCGAAGCTGGTGATAATAATGAACGGGACGAAGAATAACCAAGATTGCGGAAATAGTTCCATCGTTGGGCGCACTATGCCCATTGACCAACTTTCTAAAGTCATTACTTGAAATAAGGTATAGGCTGATGCGCCGATAGTGCCAAACCACTCCTGCATATTTGGATCAGGGTGTTGTCCAAAAAGTTTCGTTGATAGTACGGCCGAAACATAAAAGATAATCCCAAGCACACCAATAACTGAGGCCATACCTGGCAATGAGTGGCCAAGCGCACCGATAACTCGGCGCATTTGTGGCACAACTGAGAAAAGTCTTAGCACTCGTAATATTCTGAATGCGCGAAGTACTGACAGTGGGCCAGTTGCAGGAATCCAAGATATGGCAACGATAAGTAAGTCGAAACAATTCCAACCAGACTTAAAAAATTTAAAGCGGTATACAAATAGTTTGAGTGCGAGTTCTATTGTGAAAATGATAAGGACGACTAAATCGATCTTAGCTAGTAAGACAGAGTTAGTTTTGCCAAATTGGGTGGTTTCAATACCTAATGTGATCGCATTAAATAAAATGACTGCAATAAGAAAGTTTTGAAAAGATTTTGCTTCAACAAGTGCCGTCAACTTAGAAGTTAAATTACTTTGTGATGCCATGGCTCTGATATCGGTAAAATGAGTGATATGGCATAGTTTGGGGTGAATATTTAATTTTCAACATAGAATCGATGAAGTGCAGGTTTGGCATCGATGCATTACTTGAAAAGAGATTAGGGACTTGCAGCTGTGAGAAAAGAATAAATAAAACGCTTATTATTGCGCCCTATTTATTCTTAGTTGAATTAGGTTAGTCTTCTGGCCCTAATAACGTAAAGGTTAAATGTTTGCGCATGTCTTTTAAAATCACGCCTTTTTTAAGCATGGCTGCGCTTAAGCGTTTCTGCCATTTTAATAAATCAGGTTTTGCCGCTTCTAGCGATTGCTCATCTTCAAATTGAAAGCACAATAACAGCGAGCCTGGAAATAAATGATATTCAACATCGAACCAACATTGCAGCATACCTGGAATTTCTTCACGACCTTGCGCTTCGATCATATCAGCGATTTGTAAAACTAAGGCCTGTTGCTTTTGTTGTACTTTTGAAAGCTTTTTCATAAATGAACCAAAAAGACAAAGAGTTAATACAGCAAGAGTATACCTGAGCTCGAGTGGCTAAAACAGTGAGACACAATCCGATAAGCATCACTATTTAAGCAATGTCATAACTCGAAAATATATCTCATTCCGATTCAATCTTTTCTAGCGGTCAATAATTTATTACTGTGCTGCGCTGAGTAAAAGCTTTAAAAATTATCTTCTAATTTAAGTTTTCCTTCGTATGAGAAGTTTTCGTCTTAACCGATGAATTGATTCAGTCGGTTTTCTGGTCTGTAAGTTAATAACAGTATTAATAGGTTAACGCTATGTCTTTCATTGCTATGGTGAGTTTGGCTGTCTTCGCAGCAATACTCTTGGCACTATTTAAAATACAACAAAAAGAGGCGCCGCTCTCTCGGTTGGTATTAATTGGTTTATCTTTAGGTAGCGTGTTTGGTTTGGCACTGCAATTCTTCTTAGGAGAAGGGCACGCTGCGATTCAAGAAACCTTAGCTTGGACTAATGTGGTCGGCAGTGGTTATGTCGGTTTGCTTAAAATGATCATCATGCCATTGGTGTTGGTGTCGATGATTGCGGCAGTTGTAAAACTCGATAAGTCAGGGGCACTTGGCAAAATCAGTGGTATCTCTATTTCAATTCTTTTGCTTACCACTATGATTGCTGCACTGATTGGTATCACCATTACGCAGCTTTTTGGTCTCACCGCAGAGGGGCTAACCGAAGGCGCACGCGAAACCACTCGACTTGCTGACTTAGAAACGCGAATGGAAAAAGTCAGTGATTTATCAATTCCAGAAATGCTGGTGAGCTTTATTCCAACGAATATTTTCCAAGATCTCGCATGGGATCGTTCAACGTCGATTATCGCTGTGGTGATCTTTGGTATTTTAACGGGCGTTGCCGCACGCAAAGTGATGCAAGAGCGTGAAGAGTTAGAAGCACCTATTCGTACTTTTGTAGAAACATTACAAGCCGTGGTCATGCGACTGGTAAAAATGGTGATTTCACTGACTCCTTATGGTGTTGCGGCTTTGATGGCGAAAGTGGTTGCGACGTCTAGCCTAACTGACATTCTGAATTTACTTGGTTTTATTGTTGCGTCTTATGTCGCTATATTATTAATGTTTGTGGTGCATGGCCTGCTGGTGGGCTTGTTCGGGGTAAACCCAAAACAATATTTTCAAAAGATTTGGCCTGTGTTGACCTTTGCTTTTACTTCTCGAAGCAGTGCTGCAACGATACCGCTTAATGTTGAAACGCAAATCAACAAGTTAAATGTACCACCTGCCATTGCTAACTTATCTGCGTCATTTGGCGCGACGATTGGTCAAAATGGTTGTGCGGGTATTTACCCTGCGATGTTAGCAGTGATGGTTGCACCGACTGTAGGTGTTGACCCGATGAGCTTTTCTTTTATTGTGTCATTGGTTGCGATGATCACTATTAGCTCGTTTGGTATTGCTGGCGTTGGCGGTGGTGCAACTTTCGCAGCCTTGATTGTATTGCCTGCCATGGGGTTGCCTGTGACGATAGCGGCCTTACTTATTTCTATTGAGCCACTGATTGATATGGCGCGTACCGCGTTGAATGTATCTGGCTCAATGACAGCGGGTACGATTACCCATCGTATTTTGGGTGAGAAGGAAGAAGTATCCTTGCAAGAAGTTAAAGCATAGGTGCTTTATAGAACCCATCATTTAACATCGATTGTTAATACTTTCAAAATGGCCTTTAAACTAAAGGCCATTTTATTGAGCAGATTAAGTTAACCATAACTCCTGTTAACTTAACTTTCTAAGCAGGTTTTCTCAGTTTCATTAATGGTTTTATCTTCAAACTTTTTATAGCTTTCTCCAAACTCAGCTTTAAAACAAGTGCTAAAATACGTCACATTAGCAAACCCTACCATATCAGCAACTTCAGATACTTGTAGTTGAGATCCAATGTATGTTTTCGCTTTTCTCAATCTAAATTTGCGCAAATACTCGTTAAAGTTGTGGTCTACCAATGCAGATAGTTTTCTATTTAGCTGACGTTCACCGATTGCCATGAGTTCGGCCGCATCAGTTCTTTTGAATTCAGGATTTGTGAAGTTTTCCTCAATCACCTTTTCAAATTTTAAAATAAACTTTTCGTCTTTATTATGAATAAATTCAGCATTTAAAATCGGCGTTTCGTTGCTCAGGCAGCTACCAAAGCGCTTTTTGAGTAAGTCACGAACGGTTAATAGATTATGTATCCGATAAAGTAGCTCAGTATTAGAAAATGGTTTAGCCATATATTCATCAATACTACTTTGCCAACCTTTTAAACGACTGTTTAAGTCATTTTTTGCAGTAAGCATTAATATAGGGATATGGCTTGTATGTTCATCGCTTTTCAGCTCTTGCGCTGTTGCATAGCCATCAATGCCAGGCATCATAACATCACACACTATCAGATCTGGAATTTGCTCTTTGGCTATTCTTAAGCCTTGCTCTCCGTTTGGCGCGTCAAAGCATAAGTAATGCTCTTGTAAAGTTGAGCGCAAATAGCTGCGCAACTCAGCATTATCTTCAATAATCAACACTGTTTTTTTATTAGAAAAACTCGTTTCATTATTTCCAGTTTGTGCAATTATATTTTGATGAGTTGAGTAATCCGCTTCTAGGATTAAAGGTGCCTGATTAGATTGTAAAGAATCATTTTGCTCTGCGTACGTCATTTGTTTCGCAGATGCTACCGGAAATGAGACTATAAATGTGCTACCAGCATTGACTTCACTTTGCAAAGTGATACTTCCGTTGTTTGCGATTACCAATTCTTTTACAAGCGCTAAGCCAATACCGGTTCCAGGTGTTTCTGAGTGCTGTTGAGAATCCCCGCGAGTAAAGTGCTCAAAGATTTTTTGCTGTTCGCTAGGTGCTATGCCTATACCTTCATCTGTTATCTTAAACTGAACCTGCTCGGCATCTGAAATGACGCTTATGGTTATACTTGAATCGGAATCTGAATATTTGATTGCATTTGACAGTAAGTTACTGAATATTTTGTCAAAAGAGTCTCTGATAAGCGCTAAGTGGAGATCTTTAAATGGTAAAATATTTATTACTATATTTTGTTTTCGAGCAAAACTTGAAAATGACTCTACAATTACATTCAATCTAAGTTTGACAGAAATAAAATCTCTTTTTAAATGTGCATTATTCTCTAGTGCAGCAAGTTCTAAAAGCTGCTCAACCATTCTAAGAAGCCTATTTGCATTCACTTTCATATTCTTGAATTGCTTGTTATAAGCGCTTAGTTCATTATGGCTGATTAAGTCTTCAAGAGGCGCTAATATTAAAGTTAACGGTGTTCTAAATTCATGAGAGACTTTTGCAAACAGTAATTGCTTCTGTTTTAGAAGATTATTGATTTCATTTGTTCGCTCATTAACTAAACCTTCTAGCCTATTTGCTTTGTTAGCTAATTTCTTGAAACGGTATCTGACAAATAAGAAGCCGACAAAAAGAAATGATAATATCCCAAGTACTTTGGCCCACCAGGTTTGAAACCAAGCTGGGTGTATAATAATAGTTTGTTCAAGTTCATTAAATTCAAAGGGCAATGTTCTATTGAGTAATTTAGCTTTTAAAACATACTCTCCAGGTGGTAAGTTCATAAACTGAATTGAATGGCCTTTGTTAGATGTCTTTTGCCATGTGTTGTGAAAGCCTTCTATTTTATAGAGATATTCAAAACTGTTCGGGTGTGAATGTAATGGAGAACTTAGAGTAAACTCAATTTTATTACCTTGAGATGATAAATTTATAGGTCTCTGCTTCAATTGAGAAGAGGTATATAGGTTGACCTCTTTATTGATCTCGTCAGAAAACATAGCACCTATCATTGGCTTTATTGAACTGAAAACCTCATTACTCAATGACTCAGAGTAACCAGCTTTAATTAGTGTTACGCCTTTTTCAGAACCAATGTAAAGTTCTCCAAGTTCAGTTGGGTGCATAGCATGAGCATTAAATGCTGCAAGTGACGCTCGATAGTCACGGTTTAACTTTCTTATCCTGCCATTGGGTGATAATTGATACAATGTATTATCAGTTGTGAACCACATAGCACCATATATATCTTTAGTAATAGACCAAACTGATTGTTGGGCTATATTTGAAGGTAAATCAGGATATTTGTTGAGTAACGGAGTAACTTGACCATTTGAGATCTCAAAAGCACCTGCAGACTCCAAACCCACCCATACAGTGTCATTTGTGTCTATGAAGAGATTGCCAACATGGTTAGAGTTCTCAGAAAGAGAAAAGTGAGATTGTATAGATGCATCATTTGATAGTGTATATAAACCACTATTTTGAGTGCCTACCCATATGTTATCTTTTGAGTCGATTCTAATTGCAGATACTGATTGTTTAGCGAAGCTGATTGATTTTTTATTGAACACCTTCGGGGGGATTTTGTAATGTGTTCGAGATTCAGTGTCAAAATAACTTAACCCGGCATAATAACCAGCAATCCATAGTTTATCATTACTGTCCAAAGCCAAGTCTAGAATATCTGTGTAAATGGTCTCTTTAAAGTGAGTAATACTATTAATTTTGCTCGCGTTATAGTCGATATGAAATAATCCTTTTTCTATAGTCCCTACCCATAATCCATGTTTATTTGATTTAATACTCCGTACTAAAATGCCTTCAAAGTGTTTTTTTAGTTCTTGGTTAAATGATTCAGGGGCGTTAAAGACATTAAGGCCATTATCTCCAGACCAAAAGTAACCAAAGTTATCTTTAAATAGGGCAAAACTTCCCTTTGAGTAGTGGGGGATGTTATTGATTGAGGGTTGAAGGTGTTGGATTGACTGATTTTGATTGCTTAGGAGAAACAAACCTGAGAAGGAACTTATCCATATATTATTAAAATTATCACGTTTAATATTTGTGACAAGGCTCAGCTTGACGTCTTTTTTACTTTCGTTAGCGTATTGATAATGATAAAACCGATTTTTATCAGGGGTAAATTCTATGATGCCAGACGATATGGCAATTAAAATATTATTTTCATGATCACTGGCTATGTCTCTAATGTTTGTGTTTATATTGGTGCTGAAGTGTTCTGAGAGTTTTATTTTTTGGATATTATTTTTATCTTTTATCCAGAGAGAATCTCTTTTTGGAAATACACTCATACCATTCTCTAAGCGTATCCCTAAGCTCGGGTTGTTGATAAATAGTTGATCGAAGTTGGCTGAGTCTAAAATGTGCCTTTCTACAATTTGATTTGATGATGTATTTATTTTTAATACAGAGTCATCATTTCGAAAAACCCATATAAAGCCTTTTTCAGCTCGACGAACTCTCACTGCTACGGACTTTGTAGCCTCGTAATCCTTTGGATAAAGTTCTACTTTTTCTGGGTCTTTTAGACTTTTTTCGTTAACTTTATAAACGTTTGAGCCTCCCCTCAAAACAAACCAAATATTTCCATCGTGGTCTGCTCCCATATTTCGAATATATTGAGTTGTATTCATGTCATTATTTAAAGAAACTCTTTCTAACTTTTCGGTCTCTTTAATGAAGACATTGACACCAGCTGAAGTGGCTATCCAGATATTTCCAAACTTATCGGTTACGATTTTTTGAATGAATTCGCTCCATAGTTTATTTGTATGTTTAGGGAAGTATTCATACAAGCTCACAACTTTAATCCCGTCATTTATGAATATGCCACTGCCCCATGTAGCAATCCACATTAGGCCATCTTGGTCTTGTAAATTAGTTGCAATTTGCTTTGTTGGAATTTCATCATTAAATGCAAAAGGTTCAAAGGTTTTAAGTCGATGATTGGTGGGGGAGCTATCAGCATTTGTTGATATAAATAAAGCCACCAAATATAAGATTGCTGTCCGTAACGGAAGACATTTTAAAAAGTAAGTCATCATAGAAATTAATTTTTATTTTTATGTACCTATAGTTTATGTTTTTTTATCCTTTGTTAACATGGGGTTGTGCTTTTGTTTTCTTTAAAGTCTCAGAATTTAATTTATATGTCCTATTTTTTCTAACTGGTTTTTGAACCTTTGTGTCACTTTGAATTGGTCATTAAACAGGGTCATTTCTTTCGAACTGTTTTTTGCATACTTGAAGATTTAATGGTGGTTCACGAGTTTTGATTATCTTTATCGATTTTAGAGCTAGTGAAATTTTAAAGGTTAGGAAACCGATAAGTGCCATTACACATAAAATTAAGAATTATATAGGACAATAATTATGTTCAAGAAATTAACAATCGCTTCTTTAGCTGTTTTAAGCCTTTCAACTTTTGCTGCAACAGATAGCAACACTCAGGCTCAATTTACAAAGGCTCCAACTGTTGAAACAGCAAAGCAAACATCACTTAGTGCGGATTGGTTCTGGAAAGATGGTGAAATTTGTTGGGTTGACCAAGGCGGAAACATCGACTGCTGGACTCCTCCTTTCTAAGCTGAAAGCTGTTAACTACTAGATATTTGGCGAGTTTTTTTGTTGAGTAACTAGGGTTACTGAGTGTGACCTGTTTTAATAGTAGGTCACACTTAAGTGCTTACCAAGAAAACGTGTTTCAAAGTAAACATTTAATTTCAGATGCTTCATTTCTTTATGAGATAGGCTTTTATGTAGTAAAAACAAGCCATCTTTCACTACTTAAAAACTGCTAATATTATTTTAAATCTTTAATTTATTCAGTCTTCTATGAAAATAAAATCTATCATCGAAATGTGTGCCTTTATTTTTTAGATAGTGCGCTTTTGCATTACGGCTCTGATAGCAATCGTTAGTAAGAGAGTATACGTCCCTCCTTTTAATACAAAAGAGCCATTCATTTATTAATGATATTTTTTGAATAAAAGTACAAAGAGTACCATGCCAAAAGATGCTGAAATGCAACAGACGATGAGTATTGTTGTTCAGTAAAAATCGAAATAAGAAAGCAAACTAAGGTGAAAAATCAGCAGACCATAGAGGGAACCTAAAATGGTTGTTTTATAAAAGCCATCCATAGTAAAAATTTGAACTATGAATGGCTTAATAAATAGGCCAATTAGCCTTAAATTTGGTTGTTTAGTTATAGCTGGCAAGCGTTATTCGCTAACTTCCAAACTCCCCATTCACCGGTCGTGCCTGGCTCTTCGCCTTTAGTCCACCAACCTGCTCTATAAATATCGCCTTTGTGGCTGACAAGTTGATTAGCTAAATATACGGTATTGCGATCCCAAGGCTGTGCGCATGAGGCATCAGACACGGTAATTGTGCGAACGACCGTCGTTGTTTGCTGCGCGCTATCAGATACACTATAAGTCAGTTGATATTGCCCTGCTGTATTTGTATCAACGCTACCTGTAACAGTGATATTCGCTGTTAAATCACCGTCTTCTTCATCAACGGCTGTGACACCCGCGAGTGCATTGAAGCTTGAGCCAATTGCCAGTTGCACATCGCTAACACCACTAAACACAGGTTTGTTGCTGTACACTTCTACTGTTCTAGTTGCCTTGGTTTCGTTGCCAGCAGAGTCACTTACGCTATATACCAATACATATTGGCCTGTTGTTGAAGTGTCGACATTGCCTGAAACCAGTATGTTATTGGTTAAGTTGCCATCTTCTTTGTCGGTAGCACTGACACCTGCGAGTACATCGAACACCTCACCTTGGCGAACTCGCGCATTGCTCACACCGCTGAATACTGGCGCATTCTTTGGTGGATCGATTACTTGACCATGAATAAATGGGCCATAGCTTTTAATAAAGCTTTGGTTGTAGGCTGTGCCTGCGGCATTTGTGCCCATATCCCAGTTTACTGACCAAGTCATCACCCCTTTAAGTGGCTGACCTTGCTGTTTTAACTGATTAAACGCGTTGTACAGGTTATTTGGGTTCTGAATATAGCCAGATGCTGCAGCATCGTTGTTGGTTGGAATACCAAACACTAGTTTGTCGTGTGGGATTTTATGGAAGCCACGAGTCCCGTTGGCAAGAGAGTCAGACATATAGTAAATAAACTCTTGTTTAAGTGATTCGTTGGTTTGTGCTATCCAACCCACACCATCAACATACACGCCGTCACCACCTTGGTTGTAAAACTGCGGATTGATCCAATCGTAATAACCATTGAGTGCTGTGATGTAAGGAATATACTTACCAGCTTGCGTTAAATAGGGGAATTCTGGCGCCATGGTCACCAAAAAGTTTTTGCCTTGTGCTGCATAATGATCTTTCACAAGGCGAAGAGCTGCAGGGATCACGGTTTGGTTATCATCTGCGGTAACTGCGGTTTGTTCAAGATCGATGTCTAAACCATCAAAACCAAACTTGTCGGTTAAGCGAATGATCTCATCAGCGAATGCTTGCTCGTCACCGGTTTTGAGGCCAATTAATGCATCAGCACCACCAAGCGCGAGTAATACACTGCGACCTTGGCTATTCAATTTCGCAATTTGATCAATAAAGTCTTGCTCGGACAGCCCAATTTTTGGGTCGAGTTTAAAAGTCGGGATACGCCCTTCAGCAAGGTCATATACCTTCATAAATGAGACATTCACGACGTTATACTGACTGTTAACTTGCTCAAGCGTTACACAAGGCGCATTACCGCCTTTGTACCCAGCGCCATCACACCAGTTATGCCAATAACCGACAACGACCCCACTTGGTTGGTTAACCATAAGGTCACCACTGCTCGCTAATGCACTGCCTGAAACGAGTGATGAAAGGCCCATTGTAACTGCTGTAACTAGGGTGTTTGATATTTTCAACATGTTATTAATTCCTTTTGTTGTTTTAATGCCATGCAATAACTTGCAGGCGAGTTAGCAACCTAAACTCGGAATAAAAACGACAATTCAGACTTTAGGCTCGGTAAAAACAAGGTAGAGTACGACCATCGCTCCTTGATGTACCTCGTGTAAAATAATTGTAAATAAGCTAACGTCATCTATGTGTGTTTGGAAAATGAATTTTTCTAATAAAGGTACTTTTTTAATGTCAGAAGGGGAGTTAGGAAGGCGCGGGATAAATAAAAGAATCGTGCGACTGCACGACTCTAAATTTTTACTCAGCACATTGAGTCATCTAATTAATATTAGATGTTGGGCTTCTATGCCTTATCCTTCCCAGCATTGTGTAATTTGAGCGCTTTGACAAAGTGCAGGGTGAGTAGGGCACACTAGCCAAGATTGTGGGTCTGGCGTGAAGTAACCCGCAGCAATTTTTGCTGTTTGGTCATTACTTAAAGATTTTTGTGAAAGTTGTTTAAGTGACTGTTTTTTGATTTGTAGTTTCATAATGTTTCCTTGTAAATAAAACGTTAAAAACTTATCGGTAAAAAGCGCACTTTGGCAAATGAAAAAAATACAACTTAATAATATTCTGACTATAACTTTTGAGGTGTTATCACTTTATTGGCATCAAGCAGTACATTACTTGTGTCAGCTAAGCCACTATGACGTGCACCCCCTATCAGCCATGGTGTGTCATTAAGCGTTACTGCGCCTAAAACATGAAGGGCCGCTGGCCACTTTGATATACTGTGCAAAAGCGTCTGTTTGTAAATCGTATCTTAGAATGTTTTGATAAACCCCGCTGTGATGTTCACCACCAAACACGTAAATACGCTCATTGATGATTGTTGCTGCATGTCCGGCTCTTGGCTCAGGCAAGCGCGCTAAGGGTTGCCGAGTATCACGCTTGGCGTTGTAATGCAAAACTTCTGATAAGTTACTTCCACCCATTTTTCTGCCACCGATAACTATCCAACCATGCTTGCTTGTTACGGTTGCCGCGCTATTACGAGGGTTTGGCAGTGGTTTTGCGTGTGTAAACGTATAATTCAGAGGGTCAAAAACAAAGTGGGCGGCGGTATCTGTACTGTGTTGCCATTGCCCATTTTGGTTTTTTTGTGGGCTTCTAGCACCTGCTAGATGAATTTTACCGTTAATTACTGCTCCAACCGTTTAACTTAAAGGCATCGGGAGCTCTGCCACTTTTCGTCATGTATTTTTTGCTTCATCGAGCGGTAATACGTCTGCTGTATTCAGCCATTGCCCTTGTGCTGAGTTTATAAAGCCACCAAAAGCAAAGAGCTTCCCACCCGCTGCTTGAAGATAAGTATGATGTCGACCTTCAGGTAGGCTAGGGGCTTGTTGCCATTGCTTTTCTTCGGTTGACCAAAAAAATACTTTGGCGGTCATATTGCCTTGTTCAGCTGGCAGGGTTTAAGAAATGCCGCCAGCAACCCAAATCTTATTCTTATAAACTGCTGGATATATTTCCTGAACGGCTTCTGGTAAGGCGGGTAGAGCTTCGTGTGCGAATAAATCATCAGCTAAAGTCGCGGATAGGAGCAGGCATAGTGCGGTAAATGGCGAACGCATCATTTTCCTTAAAAACATAAATATCAGATGTTTAGCATACATAAATTAATATTTTAGGTACAGGTGAGGCGTGATATGAGTTTTATACTCAGGGAGTCGACGGTTAAGTTGCTGAATTTAAAAGAGGGTAGGTGAACTATGACGTGGGTGAATAAAATTCATACACGTCATAGATGAAAGTTTAATCTTAAGAGAAGTTAGTTATCGGGAAACATCTCTTCTAGCGATAACCCAGACAGCTTTTTGATTGAGTTAAGTAAATAATAGAGTGCCACAAAAAATAAAATCATGCTTGGAATGGCTATCACCGGGTAGCTGAGCGCTGTCATCCTACCAAGCTCATTGTTAAAAGCCTCAGTGCCAGTTGGGCTCACGACAATCATTTTCGCTAATATATAATTCATCGCAGAAGAAAATACAAAAGCACCGCCCAAGATATTCGATGCTGTAGTTTGTATCTTAGGTAACTTCTCTAAGTTACCTTTTTCTGCGAGTGCTTTTTCAATGCGCGCCACGTCCAACGTGTTTTGATTAAACAACATAGTTTTCAAAAGCGGGTACTTAGTGTGTTGACTGACAAAGATCGCAATTGCGATTAAACCTGGTACCAGTGCTTCTTTAATGGCTATGTATTTCACATCAAGCTCTAATAAGCTGATCCCGCCAGTCAATAAGACAGAAACGATACCTAAGATAGAAATAAAACTAAATTTACCGACTTTTTTTAATTCCCAAACACCAAACCCTAGTGGAAAGGCAAGCGCTACCGCAACACCAAGGCTTGGCCCGAGGTGTTCTTCACCTGAAAAGCGAGTCAGGATGATAACGGGCACTATGATATTGAATAAAAGTTGACTGAAAAAACCACTTGGTTTGTTTTCTTGCTGTGTCACTGAAACCTCTATGAGCCACTGAACATTTTTCAGAGTTTATGACACCTTCTCGTCTAACTGCAATCTCTTTCAGATGAATATAAAAGGGCTGGGATTTTTATTACTTTTTTTAGGGAGGACTAGTTGATGCCTAATTTGTAACTTGATGTGAAGTTCTATTGACGATTATAGGGTTTTTACATAATTTGATTAAACCCATTAGGGGTAATAACTTTTAAGGAAAAAACATGAAATTAAAATTACAAAAGAAACGACTTAAATCATTATCAAAAGATTCAGTTTTACACTTGCAAGCAACTCCTCAAATTGCCGGTGGTGTGAAGATCACTGAGTGGTGTAGTCGTGATAAAAAGTGTGTAGTAACAGAGACATGTTATGTTACTGACCAGAAAGACTGTACAGTGATGTAAACAGTATTTTATTAAGATAGTTATTAGAAAACGGATATCATTCAAACAGAGCCAGTAACAAACAGGCTCTTATTTATATTCAAAACACCTGCTAATTTATACTTCTGAAAACACCTGTTATCCTATGCATATTCAGTATATTGAGTATTAAAACATGATTAAAGATAACGATATCATCGAAACATTAGCAGAACTTGAAGCTTTCTTATTGTTAGTTGAAAAAGGTGGACTAGGGTTCACCAATGTAGAGGGGGTTGCTTTGGCAACTCATAACAGCAATGGCCGTCCTTTTATTGCTGTGTTAGATGATAAGCATCAATTACTACATGGTCGTTGGGTATCGCAAGACGTATACGAAAATGGTAAAGACATAGTGCGTTACGGGGTTAAAAAGCGTCACTAATTAACCTCGCTTCTAGCTTAAGAGAAGTAATTTTGTTTACTCATATTGGTTTTTCAAAGTGGCTTCTCATATTTCATCTTTATTTTTGCTAACTAGCCCTTTAAAAGTACTCGTTAATTTTCATATTTTATTTGGCCAATTAAAGTCACTTACTCCATGTAATTAATGATTTTGATGGGTATCTTGAACATCGATTTTACTGTTTGAGCAGACCATGATGATCTGCGTTTGTTATTTACCACGACTTTGATGGCACTATTTAATCTGAAAATGCGAACTATTTTAATCTGTGGTGTAATCTGGCAGGTCTCGGTGCTTGAAACTGACTAAAACTCAGCGCATGAAGAACAATAAGCGCGAGCGAGAAAGTTACCGAGTTCACTCAATGTCTATTTGTGCAAATGCACGACTCTGCGGTTGTTCTTAGCTATTCGTCCTTTTAGAAGATTTATTGCCGGCAAGCCAACTCTAAAGTTGGCTTGCGCTAATTTCCGTTTGTCCAACGAAGGTGTTCATCGAGTGGGATTTATTTACTATTAAATGTCCATACTCGATGTTAATCCCCCAAGTTTGCAGTTCAAGAATGCCACGTTGGGTAATTTGTTTGCTTTTTATGTGTTGCTGCAAAAGTTGGTTTTGACCTTCAAGTGCATAAATAAATTCACCATCTGTATCCCAATGTCGAAAGTGATTAAACAGCCTATCAGCAAAGAAAATATGCTCAGTAGTGATTTGCCAGTTTGAGTCTAACGGATAAATACCTGGCTTATCAGGTTGCGTGACATAGTAAGTGCCTAAGTCACAATTTTGATGAAAGTCATTGATATTATTTATCAATCTCTCACTATGTTGAGAGTACATGTTGTATTTGTATAAGTGCCATTGATTGTTTTCCCTTACGGGTAAAAGAAGTGTTTGTTCAGAGTCACATGCAAAGACGGGTGGCTTAAATTCGCTGTAGGGCAATGTTAAGTATGTAATGGCTTTAGAGGTTAAATCAATTAACCCGAGCTGTGTATCTTGTTTAAACAAGAGTTTTGAACCATTACTAGAAAAAAGTAAATAAGTTAGCTTGCTATCTTTAAGATGGGTTAATTGTGTGAATACACCATTCTCAATCAACCAAACCTCTTGCTTGCCGGTACGTAAAGAAATAACCGCTGTTTTAAGGTGTTCACGACTGCGATAGGTTGTGCCCGCATAATTTGTAAAGGGCGAGCGAGCTAAATAGTTAGGCAATAAAGTGTCATTGGCCAAATCTACTTCAACAGTATTTGAGTTAGTTTCTTGTCCTACTGATACCAGCAACGTTTTACCATTCAGGATAGGCATCGAAATTTGCTTGTCAGTTTTATAAATCTCAATCGCTTTTCTTTGTTGAATATCTATGGTGGCAATGGCTGTCGCATTTTTATTAAATACCAAGGTGCGATTATCTGCCCAAGACACTCTAAGAGGGTGAGTAGTCTCTAATGTTACTAGCTTTTCGACACTGCCATCTTTTAAATCATATACCATTAACTGAGCATGACGAGCTTGGAAAAAGCGTATAAAAGCAAAATGAGTGTTTGCTGGGTTTATTTGTGCGTAGCTATCCATTTGATGCACTTTTATCGGGAAAGTGAGTTGCTCAGTAATTTTTTGCTGCATATGATAACGCTTTATACTATGCACTTGAGTGTCAGAATTACGAGATGGGAAGTAAAGCCACTCTTGTTTTGAGTCAACACTTATAGACTGTAAATTCATGCCAGTTTGACAGTCTTTAATTATTTCATCGTGATAGGTGGGTGTAACAGAAACCAGTTCACGTTTAATGATATGGCATTGTTTATCTATTTCTTTAATAAAGTAAAGTGTATCGCTGTTTTTAGCCCATGAAAACGCCCTTACATGCTCAATCTTAAAAACTTCTCTATGCTGATTGTTTTGACTTTTTTGAACTATGAGATGTTGAGTTTGCAGCTCAGGGTCGCGATGAATAAATCCTAACAAATTTGACTTAGAAAGTTGTGGTGCGCTGTTCCAGCCAGTTATAAAAGTAAGCGGTTTTATTGTTTGCGGTGAAGTCACAGGCTGACTTTCAGCTTTAGTTTCTGATGTGTGTGGTTGGGCATGATAGACAGTAAAGCTTGCTGCTGAGATAAGTGTAAAAAGCAGTAACAATAAAGGTATAGTTTTAAGCTTAACCGAATGATGCTTTGTATTTGTTGGCTCATCATTTAACACAGTGGGTGTGAATGAATAACCTTGCTTGGGGTGAGTTTTAATGATGCTTTTAGTATCACCGCCTAAGGCTCTGCGTAGTTTAGAAATAGTGGCATTGATGGTTTTATCGTCCACGTAACGATCAAACCAAATGTGTTTTTGTAGCGCTTCTCTTGAAGCAATTTGACCTTGAATTGAAATGAGGTAACTCAAAAGCAACGCTTGTTTTGCTTCTAACTCAATAGAAAGAGAACCATTTGGCGATGCATCTTTACCAAGCCAATTTAACGTATTATTGGAAGGATTAAATTCCCAGTTAAGAAAACGAACAACCTTGTTAATAAACATCTCAATAACGGAATAGCTAATTTTTTGTAATGTTACCTAAATTATATACACAATCCTATGTTTTCAGTGTGTTTAAAGGAATGAAAATAAACAAGGTCCTTAAATTAGTTTAAGGACCTTAACTTACTCAAGTTGATTGGGAGTTGTTTCGAATAAGTTTGGTTACTTACTAACAGCAGATTGGTTATAGCTATAATAGTCCGCTTGATTATCTTTTTTCTGTATTTGGATTAAGATATTTTCTGCTTTACCTTCTAGTAAAATTTCTTTGAAGTGTTTAACCAAACTAGCTTTGCTCACTTGTTTTAGCGCTTTGATACTTCTTGAGCGGCTATCGAAACTGCGAGTATCTGTGTGCCAGCTGTTTAAATGTACCGCAAGCTCAGCAAATAAATTTTCAGGTTTTTGCTGTAATTCATCTAAAACACTCGATTTAATTTGCTCTAATTCTTCACTTGGTGTCTGTTGTAATGTTTTATAGAAACCAAGAATGAAGCTATCTACTTCTTTTTTGATTGTGACCAAGTCATGACTATTACTCTCTAGCGCGATATAAAACGCAGGATGTTTTTGTATTTTAGCAAGCTGACTTGTGACCATGTAGCCCATTTGTTTTTCAGTACGTAAAGAGTTGAATAAAAGCTGAGAAAATACTTTGTTTAAAACCGCTAAGTTAGCATTTACTTCGTCAGAAGCTTCTGGGTAAATAAATGTTTCTTGGAAGAACACGTTATCTAGCTCAGAGGTTTTCTTAAAATTAGTAATGGTGCCTGAATTCACTTTAAAATCATCACTTCTTTTTGGTTTTACAGTTTGCGCTGTATCACCTAACTTTTCACGAAGCAGCTTCACGGTTTTGCTAATACTCTTGGCATCAAAGTATCCCATCGCAAAAACATCTAAATATAGGTTTGACATAGTTTGTTTATGAAACGCATTGATCTCTTTAAGTGTTACGCTCTGTAAAGCATTAAGTTGAGTATCCACACCCCACTTTGTATTACTCGCTTTTGTTGCGATATTTAAATGAGCAGCTGCTTGTTGTGGCAAAGGTTGTTTATCTAGGTTTTTTAATGCTTTTTCATATTGCTTAATGGCACTTTTTAAACGAGATTGAGACACTTCTAACGCGACCCATTTATCAATAATCTTTGTAGCATAAGCGTTTTGCTTCTTAGTCTTGCCAAATAAGCTAAAGAATAAGTTGCCATACTCATCTTGAAGACCCATGGTGTTAATTTGATCTTTTCTCTGTGCTCTTGAGGTAAGCGAGTTGGTATCCTTTTGGAATGCAATCAGCAACAAATTGGTCATGATGTGACTTTTTACATCTTGATTAAATAAAGGAGACTCAAGCGTGAATGCCATCATACCCTGTTTAGTATCGGCAAATTCAGTGCTGTTAACAAGCCAGCCTTCAGCTCCAGGCATGCCGATAACTTTAGCTGGAGAAGTTAAATCGCTGTTCTCTAAACTTGCAATTTGCTCTTCTTTTTGTTCTATCGCGGGTAAGTTTACTTGATAAGCATTGCGAGTTAACTGCTGTAGTTTGGTTGGTGTAAACTTTTCAACTCGGTAACTTGCATCAGCATAGCGCAACTTAATATTAGCCTCTTCTTTATTTCCAAAATGGAAGATTCGCATTTTTTCAGGACTAAATTGGTTTAAAGTTTGAGTTAGCTGCTCTTGCTCTAGCCCAGTGAATCGAGTGTTAAAATGCATAATATCTTTTGCAGGTATATGCGTCATATTTCGGCTTAAATGTACTGCAAGGCGCAATGCTGGCATATTTAAATAATTTTCGAATTGAGCTTTGAGCATGTCTGCGAACTCTTGTTCATGCTGGACTTGTTGCGGGTTTTTCTTGATTAATTCTATATACTCAAAGAATGTTGCGATGATACGTTGTTTGTTTTCTGCACCTTTTTCAGTTAGAGAAAGTTCAATAAGTGCAGTACCAGACTGACCATAAATATTGGGTAAAACATACGTACCTCCATTATTAATGAGTTCTTGTTGCTGTAAAGTTTCTAGAAAGCTGCCCTCTTCTTGTGAAGAGAGTAAGTGATTAATAAATTTATACGGTTTTGATTCCCAGCTTGCGAAGTTATTGCTAATAGGGAACTGTAGGAGCAAGCTGTCAATTTCTTGGTTAGTTTTTACAAAAATCTCTTTTTGTAATGTGTCAGGTGTAAATACCGGAAGAGTGATACGTTGTGCTGGTTTGCTCTTATTAGGGATCTTATTAAAAATTGCTTGTACTTTATTTTTTAGTTCAGCGGTTGAACTATTACCTACCACAGCTAGTTTCATTAAATTTGAAGAATAAAACGCTTTATGCATTTGTTTCATAGCAGCTAACGTTTTCTTATCGCCATTGTTTAATGTTGCTTTGTTGCCACTACCGAAGCCTGAAATTGGGTGTTCTGGGTTTACTGTATTAGCAACGACGCGGTTAATGCCATACATATCTTGCTGTTTATTACGGTGCCATTCTTGGTCAACAGCATTCACTTCTTTAGCTAAATTAGTTTCTTTAAAAAGTGGGTATGCGATGGCATCGACAAGCATATTAATCGCTTTATCAGCACCTTGCTCATTGATACTAAAAAAGTAGTTTGTTTGCTGCATTTCAGTCGTTGCATTGTAGACCCCATTATATCTTTTTATGTGGTCCATCAATTGGTTTGGTTCAGGATATGCCTTAGAACCTTGGAAAATCATATGCTCTAAGAAGTGCGCAAGCCCTTGGTGTGCTTTAGGGTCATGAAATTGCCCCACTCCGACCGTCAAGCTAACTGCGACTTCAGAGAGAGTTGGATCTGAAACAACTACAACTTCAATACCGTTTTCTAGTTTAAAAGTGTCGTACTCTCTGGTGTCTGAAGGGCTTTTTACAAATTTAGACACACTCAAAGAAGAGGGGAACGCTTGTGAAAGTTGTTGTGAAGCGAGTGTCATATTGGCTGATAATGCCATAACCAGTGAAGCGATTTTTAATGTTTTATGCATGATTCATCCCTTTGATGTTTTTTAAATTTTGTTTGTGAATAGTTCGCGGTAATTAAGCCGCGTTAAGTTGTTTTTTAAGTTAGCAAAGAGATTTTTCTACACAATGGGTGAAATTTGTTGGTTATTGAAATTTTTATTTAAGGTATTGATATTTATGGTTAAGTTTTGTGGTAACCTTTATATTGGTAAAGGTTGCGAAAGGTTGTTTGGTTAAAAAGCGGTTTTAACGCTGATTTCAAAAGCAATTACTTGAAAAATTGATAAAGTGTAAGTCAAGTTTAATTGGGAAACTCAGCCTGTAATCTAATGTAATTGTGCTCTGATAATTCACTGCTAGATTTAATTTTACCTAACCAAGGTGAAGTGAGAATTGTATTTATTCTCAAATTTAAATTTGGCTATATAAGGAATGTAATTATGAGTACTTCAGAATTTAATAACACGGGTGTTTTTGTTGCTAATTATCGGATCAGTCACCAATTAGCTGGTGGTGTTTCGCTTGATGTTTCATTGCTTTTTTCGACTCAAGACAAAAAAGTGGTAGGTCGTGGTGCTGTGACTCAGGCAACTAATCCACCGCTTGATGTGAGAACTGAGTTAGTGGGTGAATATCACTATCAGTGCACAAATAATAGCTGTTTTGTGATGGTGAATTTGAAAGGTGTTGATGCCATTCGAGCTAGAATTTTACCGCCAATCTCAGTAGAAAATGTTGATGCGCATATTTTATTAAATGACGATTTTAAATCCGGTGTTGCTAACTTTAGATTCTTAGACCCAAGAACCAATGAGTGGGTAGAGGAAAATCAAGTACCAGTGACGTTAGCCGATTACACTGAAATTTCTGATGTAACGAAATTAGCGGAAGAAGTAAAAGCTTAAGTGTTGTAAATAAGCACTAGGTTTAACCTAGTGCTTTAATAGCCTGTTCAATACCATCTAACGTCAATGGATACATACGTTTATCCATCAATTCATAAATGATATCGATAGAATGATAGTAACGCCAATAATCCACTGGCTGTGGGTTTAGCCAAACTACATTGTCAAAGTGATTGGTGATGCGTTCTAACCACGCGCTGCCAGGTTCTTCATTCCAATGCTCAACACTGCCACCAGAATATTTGATTTCATAAGGACCCATAGTGGCATCACCGACAAAAATCACCTTGTAATCTGAGCCGAAGCGATTGATCACTGTCATGGTGTCAAGCGCATTTTGTAAGCGGCGTTCATTGTCTTGCCAAACGTATTCATAAAGGCAGTTATGAAAGTAGAAAAACTCTAAATGCTTAAACTCACTATGTGCGGCGCTGAATAACTCTTCACAAGTATGAATGTAATCGTCCATCGAGCCGCCGATATCAAAAAACATCAGCACTTTGACAGCATTATGACGCTGTGGCTGCATTCTTACGTCGAGCATACCACCTTGTTTAGCGGTGGCTTCGATGGTGCGGTTTAAATCGAGCTCATCACTTTCGCCACTGCGGGCAAATTTTCGCAGCTTTTTGAGTGCCAGCTTCATGGTACGAGAGCTGATATCGGCATCTTGGTCGAGATTTTTAAACTGACGTTTGTCCCACACTTTTACAGCGCGACGATTACGGTTGCCGTCTTGACCTATGCGAATTCCTTCAGGGTTATAGCCGTAGGCACCAAAAGGAGAAGTGCCACCTGTGCCCACCCATTTGTTGCCGCCAGCATGACGCTTTTGCTGTTCTTTCAAACGCTCGGCAAGGGTTTCCATCAATTTATCTAAGCCACCGAGTGATTTAAGTTGCGCTTTTTCTTCTTCACTAAGTCGCTTTTCAAACTCTTTTCTTAGCCAATCACTGGGCAAGTTATGCTGTTGTAACTGACTAAAAATATCGATGCTTTCAACGCCTTCAAAATACTCTGAAAAGGCGCGGTCGAATTTATCGAATTGGGTTTCGTCTTTGACTAAGCACAATTTGGCAAGCTCATAAAAGCCGTCAATGTCGGCAAGCACCACTTGTTGCTTTAAGGCGTTAATTAAATCGAGTAGTTCGCGCAAGCTGGCCTTTACGCGATACTTTTTTAGGGTAAAGAAAAAGTCGATAAGCATGGGGGTTAACCACGCTTGGCCATAAATGCTAACTTTTCTAACAGGCTGACATCTTGCTCGTTTTTAAGCAGTGCGCCAAATAATGGCATTAATCCGCCTTTGTGCGTTTTATCGTGCAATGTTTTGGCATCGATGTCTTCGGCCAATAATAATTTCAGCCAATCGATTAATTCACTGGTCGATGGCTTTTTACGTAAGCCATTTACTTCGCGTAAGTTGAAGAACACGCCCAGTGCCGTTTGTACCAACTCTTGTTTGATATTTGGGTGGTGTACATCAATGATGCTGGCCATTTCTTCAGGTGTTGGGAAGTTGATGTAGTGGAAGAAACAGCGGCGAAGAAAGGCGTCCGGCAACTCTTTTTCATTGTTAGATGTGATAATCACAATCGGACGCTGCTTGGCTTTAACAACTTCTTGTGTTTCATAAACATAGAATTCCATTTTATCGAGTTCTAAAAGCAGGTCATTGGGGAATTCAATGTCAGCTTTGTCGATTTCATCTATAAGCAGAATAGGGCGTTTTTCAGCAGTAAATGCCTGCCACAACTTACCTTTCACTATGTAGTTACTGATGTCATGAACGCGGTCATCGCCAAGTTGGCTATCACGTAAACGTGATACAGCGTCATACTCATAAAGGCCTTGCTGTGCTTTGGTCGTTGATTTGATGTGCCACTGAATAAGCTCAGTATCAAGTGCTTTTGCCAGCTCTTCAGCAAGCATAGTTTTACCTGTACCTGGCTCACCTTTAATTAGTAATGGTTTTTCTAGTGTGATTGCCGCATTTACTGCAAGTTTAAGAGAGTCAGATGCGATATAGTTTTCAGTACCCGTAAATTGCAAGACGTTGCCTATTTTTCTAAGAGATCAGACCTGTAAGTCTGCCATAAGTGCTTTGCATATAAAAGCGACGTGAATTTAGCTCAAGGAATCTTCAAGGTTTTATAATTTATGCTGTTTGAGCAGTTCACTGGGTGTAACTGTAAATTGCTTTTTGAATGCGGTAACAAAATTAGAGACATGTTTGTAGCCGCTATAATAAGCAGCCTCCCCGATACTTTTGCGCTCTATAACTAGCATACGCCTTGCCTTCTCTAGTCTTTTTTCTCTAATGAATTCTAAGACACTCATCTGAAAATGCTGCTTAAAATAACGCTGCATTGTACTTTCACTTGTCCCGAGCTTACTCGCAATTTGCTTTACTGTGAAACCGCTTTGAATCAGGGGCAACACTTCTTTGTCGAATTCTCTTTTCTGCTTTTCTACAAGAAATTCAATACTGTTGACATGGCTAGAAACATTGTTTTTTAACATTGAGAGTAGCTCTGTAATAAAGAGAGTTGCGTTTGCTTCCAAGGTTAGCAGTGCTTTGAGTGAATCATCAAAATCATTGCTACAAAGTTGCAATGCTTGCTCTTTTAATAATTCTGAGCACTTTAATTCATATACAGCATGCTTATTTTTGAATAATGAAGAAATAAATCGTTTTTCTTGTTCATTTAGGCAGCGTTGAATTAGCCACTCTTTACTAATACTTAAATTTAGTTTTTTTAGCGAATTATCAACGGTAAGAAAACGAGAAAAAGCTTGTTTTCCATTTATTACATTGATGAAAGCTCTTTCTGATTTGGTTGCATCAAAATGGTATTTTTGTTCATTGATGGCGAATGATAACTTACCAGAAAATAAGATATTAAAGCTTATGAGGTCTGTAATTTCACAGCTACTCACGGTATTACTCGATTCATATGTATCAGCAAAGTGAAAAGATATTCCATTCGCAAGCTGTTTAAAATTTAATGCTCCCGATAGAAGGGTATCCGAACTTTGTCCACTTCCTTGTATTGCAGAAAAGTCATACCCAGCTTGCAAAATTTTGTTTTTAAGTATCTGTTTTGAGTGTTTTTTATCTTTTAAACCCATGGTGTATATCTTATTTTTTGACAGTTAAGCATAATGAAATGACAGTTTTGCATAGCAGATAATGAGGAATTTTATCATGTAAACAGGTATTGTAATGTGAATTATTCTCATTAAGTTGTTAAGGATCTTAAATGTCACTCCAACGCTTTTCACAGTGTTCTTTAGCAGCAGCTGTTGCAGTTGCTTTTTCTTCTTCGCCAGTAATGGCAGACTCAAATCAAGACAAAGAGATTGAACAGATTGCAGTGTGGAGCACAGGCGTAAAAGCGTCATCAATGTACCTTAATAAGGAAAACATTGCGACCAAACAAGCTGACCACTTAAGCGACTTACTACGCACTATTCCAGGTGTCGATGTAGGGGGAGCTCACTCATTAAACCAGCGTATTACAATTCGTAGTATGGATGATAAGGACTTAGATATTTCAATCGATGGTGCTCGTCAAAATACCTATATGTACCATCACTTGGGTAACTTACAGATCCATGCCGATATTTTACAATCAGTAGAAATAGAAGTGGGTAGCAACTCAGTTTTAAATGGCGGTCTGGGTGGTGCTGTTCGATTCAAAACTAAGCAAGCAAGAGATCTTCTAAATGAAGAACAGCAATTTGGTGGACGCGTTCAAGTGAGTGCAGGTGATAATTCAGGTAGTAACTACTCTCTGACGGGCTATGGGCTTATAAACGATAATGTTGACTTTCTTGCTTATTACAACTTTGTTGATCGTGACAACTACGAAGTGGGTGGCGGAAAAATCTTAAATGAAAAAGGCGAAGTGTTTCCTGGTACAGATGGCACTGTAAGAGGTCTTGCGGGTGAAATTGATGATGCACTGATTAAGTTTGGTGTAGATTTAACTGAAGCCCAGCGTATTCAGTTCAGTTATGAGCAATATACTGATGAAGGTAACTACAGCTATCGCCCAGATATGGGGCTTGCAACGGATTTAGCCATCACAAATGCATTAAAAGTACCACTACTTTGGCCTACAAAACTGACTCGTGACACCGCGACTGTTAATTATCAACTTAGTACCAATACGACTCAAGTTGAAGCCGCAATTTATAGTAGTACAAGCGAATTATGGCGAAACGAAATGGGGTGGGCAGAAAACCCTGCTTTTGTAAGATGGGCTGGTGTAGTGACAGGTGAAGCAACCAATTCAGGTTTTAATGTATTAGCTGAAACCTTTGTAGACGGTGCAATAAACCAAGAGCTGACGTATGGTTTTGACTATGTAAAACATGACACAAAATATACAGCTAAAGGTGACGCTGGTTCAAATAATTCGGAAGAAAAATCAACAACCTTGTCTTTCTTTGTACAAGACAGAATTGCGTTGAATGAGCAGTTTACTGTGATCCCAGGTGTACGTTATGACAACTACAGCATAGATTCAAACTTAATTGATGATGACTTTACAGACACGTCATTTGCTCTAGCGTTCGAATTCCAGGCCTCTAATGATTTACTATTTAAACTAAGCGGTACTGAAATATTTAAAGGTCCAGAAATTGCTGAAGTATTTACAGGTGCGGGAAGCGATGACCTAGCTAACGCTAACATTAATGCTGAAACAGGCTTGAACGTCGAGCTTTCTTTTGCATATAGAGTTGAGGTTGGTGAAGGCGAGTTATCAATGGGTGCAACTGTATTTGATACGCAAATTAATGATTACATCTATGATTATGCAACACCACCTGAGGGCTCAGAAGTTCGCAGTTGGAAAGATAATATTGGTGATTTATCTGTAGATGGCTATGAAGCATATATTAACTATGAGCTGAATGCCCTCAGTTTTGGTATTACTTTCTCAGATGCTGAAAGTGAGTTAGATGCATTTTCACAGTATAAAGATCTTGATAAAGCACGCCTAGATAGGCAGCAAGGTAGCACAATCAGTGCACATGCTAATTACGAGTTATCTGCACTTAATCTAGCTTTAAACTGGGAAGTATTAACGGTTTCAGATGTTGAAGCCGGTATTGATTTAGACGGTGCGAGTTTGGACAACAGCAAAGATGGATACACGGTACATAATATCTCTGCAAAATGGGCGCCTGAGCAGCTTGAAGGTCTTACTGTGATATTTGGTGTCGATAACTTATTTGATGAATATTACGCGTCGCAATCATCTCGAACAGGTTTATCTTTCCATCCAAGGTTTAAAGAGCTTTATTTACAAGACTATGAACCGGGTAGAAATATTAAAGCGACTATTGCTTATTCGTTCTAATATAGCTTAATTAAAAAAGGCTGGCTGTTTGCCAGCCTTTTATTTTTTAAATCACATAGCTTCCTGCGAATACATGCTGCTTGTAATCCTGTTCTTTTGATTTACGTTGTAATTTGAAAGTTTATAATGCCCTCACGTTGTGCCAACAAAAAGAGCAAGTGGTGGAAGTAAAAAACTTATTAAAACAAGAACGTGTTGATTATATTTTGGCTGAACTGCAAAAGCGCTATCCAAACCCGCCAATTCCTTTAGATCATAACGACCCATACACCTTGCTGGTGGCGGTGTTACTGTCGGCGCAATGTACCGATGAACGTGTAAACCAAGTGACGCCGGCATTATGGGAGTTAGCTGATAACCCGTTTGATATGGCATTACAAAGTATTGAAGACATTCAAGCTATTATTCGTCCTTGTGGTTTATCTCCGCAAAAGTCGAAAGCAATTAAACGTTTGTCTGAAATATTAGTTGAGCAACATGGCGGTGTGGTACCGCAAGATATGGCTATTTTAGAAACTCTGCCGGGCGTGGGTCACAAAACTGCAGGGGTCGTGATGGCTCAGGCATTCGGTGTTCCGTCGTTTCCAGTCGACACTCATATACATCGTTTAGCGCAGCGTTGGGGTCTGACTAATGGTCGCAGTGTTGAGCAAACTGAAAAAGACTTAAAGCGTTTATTTCCTAAAGAGACTTGGAATGACTTGCATTTGCAGATCATCTACTATGCCCGCGAGCATTGCCAAGCAAGAAGTTGTCATGGTTTAGTGTGCCCAATTTGCACCACTTGTTATCCAAACCGCAAGCACCCGAAGAAAATCAAAAAGCCCTGATTTAATTAAAGCTTTCTTTGCACTCAGTTTCTCACCTTAATCAATCTTTGGTATGTTATATTGTATCTTTGTTTTTAAGGTGAGTTGTCATGTCTATTCCAGTCACAATTTTGCATGGTTTTCTTGGCTCAGGAAAAACCACACTTTTGCGCAGCCTGCTGTCCCAGTCATATAAATCTCAGCAAGTGCCGGGAGTGGTTGTTAATGATATGAGTGAGTTAGATGTTGATGGTGTACTTATCATGAACACTGAAATAGTCAGTAGTGAGAGTGGCAACTTTGTAACCATTAGTGGCCACAGTGTCAGTAGTAGCAAAGGGCTCAAAGAGCTCAAAATGGCTTTAAAAACACTCAAGAATGAGGCTAGGCCACCATGGATCATTATTGAAACATCGGGGAGTAGCCATCCTTTACCCCTGATAGAGTTTTTTAAAGATAATAAGGATTTTGCGCTTAAAGGCGTGATTACATTGGTTGATGCGACTTGGTTAAAAGAGGACTACAATTTTGGTAAAGAATTGATGCCGAGATGGCAAGATAATATGAATGCACAAAGGCGAGGGGTCGAAAACATTCTGGCTGAGCAAATTCTATTTTCTAATAATGTATTTTTAACCAAAACAGATAAATTAACCGATAAAGCGGTTGCGACCGTCGCTCAAGCAATTCACCCCATCAACCCTTATGCTGCCATTTCTAGTGCGCAATGGGGTAAGGTCGATTTAAATTATATCCAAAGTTTTGAAGATTATAATTTCCACTTAGTGTCTCAACTTACAAATGAATTACGTGCTACGGTGAATACGCCACTCACACTCTCAGGCAAAAAAAATCAAAAGCTGATTGCAAAAGTCTTACGTGATGATAGGCCTTTTCATCCTATGCGCTTGTGGGAAACCTGCCATAATCATATGACTCATGGGGTATTTAGAAGTAAGGGGTTCTTTTGGTTGCCGACCCGCGATGATGTTTCATTACTGTGGAGCCAAAGTAATGGCAGTGTAGGGTTAGAAGTCGTTGGTTTTTGGCGTGCGCCGATACTCAATGATGACAGTCAAAACTTTACGCAAGAACACTATGATATTCTAAAAAATAAGGTCGATAAGATAGAAAGCCGGTTTGGAGACAGACGTTGTCGTTTAACCGTGATTGGACAAAAAGAAGAAGCGGCGGATTTTATTAAGGCACTTAAAAACTGTTTTTTAACCGATGAAGAATTGAACTTTTGGCGAAACGGCGGCACCTTCGATGATCCTTGGCCACAAAAAGTAGCGCAAGTATAAGAACTCTTTTTAATAAAATTGCCTGTATAAAACGGTACGTATACAGGCATACATTTCTGGTTACATTTTTAACCTAAAAAAGCCTTTAATTTTATAGTGACAAATTTTTTATTAGCGTCATTATGAATACTTCGGGCTTCCCAACAAAACCCTTCTTGTTAATTTCAGCGTCAAGCTAACTATTATTTGCGAACAATCAGTTATGAGTAGTGAACTATCATTCTCACGGGTGAAGGATTTCCCTTTACTGATGTGGATATTACTTTTTGGCTCCTTTATTACTCGGGGGAGTTTCTTTATGGTATGGCCATTTTTGGCGGTCATTCTGTACGATAAATTTGCCTTAAGTGCGACTGAGGTCGGGCTGATCCTATCGACGGCTGCTGTAGTGGCGGTATTTGTCAGCTTTATTGGCAGTACGCTTTCTGACAAGTTGGGTCGACAAACGGTGATGTATGCCACTGGCATGCTTTATATCGTGTCTTTTTCTTTATTGGCTGAAGCTGATACCGTCACTATGTTTGCCATTGTGATCACGCTTTGCTCGATTGCTACGGCGCTTTGGCGACCGCTGGCTTCGGCGCTCATCGGTGACATTATTGGTGATAGCAAAACTCGTGAACTGGCGATGCAGAGTATGTATTTTATCGTTAATGTGGGCTGTGCGGTTGGCCCAATTGCGGGTGTTTGGTTGGGTTTAACCGGCCAGCAGTCGAGTTTTTATATCACAACAGTCGCCTTCGCATTTTTACTAGGGCTGCTAGTGTGGGGCTTTTCCCACCATAAAAGGTCTCATCATAAAAAGTCACAGAAAAATACAGAGAGTCACAGTACATGCTCGAAAGAGTTAGAGAATAATGAACCAGAAAAAGAAAGCATCGGCATGAAGCAAACTTTGGCTATTTTAGCTAAAGATCGCTTACTTCAGTGTTTGATATTAGCAAATGTCATCTGTTTGTTTATCTACGGGCAAATGGACAGCTCATTGGTGCAATACCTAACGCGCGAGAGTGTTCCGCAATTATTGGAGCTAGTCTCATCACTGATATTTACCAATGCAATGGTGATCATCACCTGCCAGTTTCTGTTATTGCGGATCATGGCTAAAGTTGAACTAATACATCGTATTCAAATTGGCTTAGTTTTGTTGATGTGCTCACAAGTGTTTATGGCACTCAATGCGCCAAGTTTTTTCTGGGGCTGGATAGGTGCAGTGGTGGTGCTGAGCTTAGCGGAGGCGATTTTATTCCCGACCATGAACGTACACATAGACCGCATTGCACCGGATAATCTAAGGGGGGCTTATTTCGGCGCGTCCGCGTTTTACGATTTTGGCTTTGCCTTTGCGCCCCTTGGTGGCGGTATTATTTTGGATCTATTTGGCGGTTTTTGTTTATTTGTATTGTGTTCAGCTATGTGTGTCGTGGTAATGGGCTTGTATTATGTACTAGAAAAATTACCTCGACCAGACTTTACAGAGCCTACGAAAAGGGAGCTGCATTCTTAACGTTTAGACGGACAATGTGCATTGGCTCATTGTCCGTTTTCAATAACTGAGCCTGTCTTTTTGGTGACAAAGTAAGTAAATAAACCTGCAGAGATAAACATAAATAAGCTATAAATACTTGGTGCAATAGACATCGTCGTGTTCTCTAAAATGGTACTGGTGATGAGCAATGTTAGGGTGCCGTTTTGCAGTCCAACCTCAAGGGTGATGGTGCGCGACTGAGCATCGTTATGTAATAGCTGTTGACCAATCAAGTAACCTAACGACATAGTGACGATATTGAGTAAAACAGCCGCAGGTCCAGCTAGTCTAATAAACTCAATGAGTTGGTCGCCTAATTTAATGCAAATGCTTAAAATCACCAGAGTCAGAACAGCAATAGAAAACCAACTTACGTAATTTTGCGCACGGTTCGCAACAGCAGGCCATTTAGTGCGTATTCCCATACCTATTAAAACTGGGAATACAGTCACTGCCAGAAGTTTGAACCAAGTGCTTATTATAGGTAATTGAAAATTTTGAGCTTGCTCACCATAAAATGCGATTGCCCAAGTGGCCAAAAACGGGATAGTAAATGGGGTGATAAAACCAATGACCGCGGTGAGTGAAACGGATAAACCAACATCGCCTTTTGCTAGGTAGCTATATAGGTTTGAGGTTGTGCCACCAGGGCATAAAGATAAAATAAATAAGCCAATGGCTAACTCGCCCGATAAGCCGGTTAAAGCGATAACGGCAATCGCGACCAATGGAAGCAATAACATTTGGCAACCAGCACCTATTAAAAAACTCTTAGGCTGTTTGAAAACCCGAGTAAAGTCGTCTCGGGTCAAACTCATGCCGACACCAATCATAATCAAGATCAGCGCGACGGGTAAACCTATGCTGGTTAGCATTGTGGGCATAGATACTCCTTGTACCGTTATTGCCGGTTTTATTAATTTAAGCTAGCAGTTCATTGACTGCCTTAAGGCATTAAGAGATTCAATTGCCTGTTCGAAGTCAAAATTATCAATATGTGCTTCAATAGGCGATAACTGCTCTTTTCGTAGCATATTGAGTTTGACAATTGACTTTAGGTGACTCTTCGAACTGGCATCATATGCTTGCAATGTTTCATTTAATGTATTGAAGCGCTGAACTAAAAGCGCTCTATCTAAAGTTACTAGTTCAGCTTCTGCTCTAGAGCTTTCATTTTGATTACTTTCTTCAAGTGTTAGCGCTTCATTAAGTGCTCTTAAATATGCCGTTAATTCACTGATTTGATCACTATTAACGGCTTGATTGTTATGCACTGCGTGTTCGATTTCTAACGCGCGTTGCTCAAGAAAGTGAGCACCTAAGTTTGCAGCAGAGCCTTTTAATGAATGGGCTAAACGGTGGGCGCACTCTGTATCACCTAGCATGAGCGCTTGGTTTAAATTGATGGTTTCTTCAATTTGCTTATTAATGAATTTTTTCAAGATTTTCCAGTATACCTCTTTATTTCCTCCTAAGCGTTCAATACCTTGTTGTTGATCAAGCCCTTCAAATTGAAACCCCAAATTACTGGGTTCTTCAAGAGTAACGCTAGGTGCCTCTTCAGTTGTTACAGAGAGTAAGGGAAGCTCAGCACTTAAATGGGTTTGAATGGTGTTTATCATTGTTTGAAAGTTAATGGGTTTTGCAATATGACCATTCATACCAGCATTAGAGCATTTATCTATATCCTCTTGCATCGCATTTGCAGTCATTGCAATGATGGGGAGTGTTGTAAATTTTTCTAGTTTGCGAATTTCTTTCGTCGCAGTTAGTCCATCCATCACTGGCATCTGCATATCCATCAACACTAAATCAAAAGTCTGTTCTGAGAGTAAATCTAAAGCTATCTGCCCATTATCAGCCACTGTGACTTTTAGGTTCGCCTGTTGCAGCATTTCAGAAGCGACTTCTTGATTAGTTTCATTGTCTTCAACTAATAAAATTTGCTCTTGATTAAACAATTTTGTTTCACTGTGTGTTTGAGGCGGTTTTTTATAGTTAGGTTGTTGAAGGTTAAAGCACTCTGAAAGCACATTATTTACTTGTGAAGCATCAACTGGTTTTAGCATTAAAGCATCTACACATTGCAATGATTGTTCAAGGTGTACTTCACTACCATGAGCGGTGACTAAAATGCACTTTGGAGGGAGATCTATATATTTGGCTCTTATTTTATGTATTGTTTCAATGCCATCTAGTTGAGGCATTTTCCAATCAATGAATAGTATTTCGATTCGCTCTGTTTCTAATATTTCAAGGGCTTCAAAACCGCTGCTAGCTCGGTGAACATTGAATTTCATAGTGCATAAAATGTTTGCCAAAATATCACGCGCACTGTCATTGTCATCTACAACTAACACCTGTTTTCCCTCTAGCATACTCGCAGGGCAGGTAACCGTTGAAGCTTTGTCACCTTGAATCTCACAGAGAATGTTAAAGCTAAATTGAGAGCCTTTATTTGGGGTGCTAGAAATAGTGATTTCGCCTTTCATAAGCTCTACTAAGCGCTTAGAAATACTTAAGCCAAGGCCAGTTCCACCATATTTACGGGTAATTGAACCATCAGCTTGTGAAAAAGCTTGAAACAGCCTTTTTTGCTGCTCAGGCGTCATACCTATGCCGCTGTCTTGCACTGCAAAGTCTAGCTCAACCTTTTGTCCACTTTTCTTCGCGCTGACAGTGATTTTTATTTCTCCTTTTTCGGTAAATTTAATTGCATTACCGACTAGATTAATAAGAATTTGCCCTAAGCGTAGAGGATCACCAACTAAGTTAATTGGTGTGTCTGGCTCAATATCAATGAGCAGCTCTAAGTCTTTTTCTTGGATTTTAATAATATTAATAGCAACAACATTATCTAGTACTTCTTGCAGTGAAAATGGCACTTCTTCTAGAGATAATTTGCCGGATTCAATTTTGGAAAAGTCTAAAACATCATTGATGATGCCCAGCAAATTCTTTGCAGCCAGATCTATTTTATTAATGTAGTTATATTGCTGTTTTGTTAGTTCTGTTTTTAAAGCTAAATGGCTCATACCAATAATGGCATTCATAGGCGTACGGATTTCATGGCTCATGTTCGCCAAAAACTCTCCTTTTGCAGAGCTCATTTCATCGGCTTTGATTTTTGCTTCTATTAATTCTTGCTCCATCTGTTTGCGTTCGGTTACGTCTAATAGCAGACCCACACCGCCGTCAGCGATGTTATTAACATCGGTAAAACTGGCTTCGTACACGACGAAGCTTCGGGTGTGGCCTTGCTCATCATCAATCATAATTTCAAAGTTATGATTGCTACCGTTAGAGATTAAACGTTGGTGAGATTCTTCAAAAATACAGGCAACATGTGGAGAAAAGATATCAGAGGGCATAGCTGAGAGTACATCGGCGTCAAAAGTCCCAAAGTAGCGATGAAAAGAACTGTTTACGCCTAAAAACTCTCCCTTTTTGTCTTTGTAATACATGGGATTAGGTATTGCATCTAGAATTTTCTTATTAAGCTCTAATTGTTCACTGACACGTTTTTCAGCCTTGGCTTGCAGCTCAATATTTTGTGTTAACTGTAAACTAATAGCCAAATCGTGAATAACAGATTTAACCCATTTATAATCAGAACTATTAATGCTTTCTAAGCACCCAAGTTCTAATAAGCCAATGCTTTGTTGCCCGACTAAGAGAGGGAAGTAATGCATCTCGTCTATTTCAAGGCGTTCACCATTCAAATCAATCGAGTATTGATGCTCACCGAAACGCAGTCTATAAGGTTTTTTTGTTTCTACGACATGAAAATGAATGCAGTCTTTATTGTCATATTTTTTTGGGGCTGAAGCACAGTAGCCTGTACCTGCTACTCTGGTGAGAACGCTATTATTCTCGATGACATAAAGGCCCATCAAGGGGATGGGCAAGCGCTTTTCTAAAAATTGTAGAAGCTCTTCACCCAATGCTTTGGGATCTTTCTTCCCCCTCAAAGCCATACCAAAATCTTTCATGATGGTATTAAAGTTTAGTTGTTCAGAGATGTTCTCTAATAAGAAATTCATAGACTTAGTGAATATAGAAAGCTCACCCCTGACAGACTCATTGAGTTTGAAATTGAGGTTTTTCTCTTTTACATTTTGCACCACTTGCTTTTGAATTGTGGCAACTGGCTTGATGTATAAACTCCAGAGCAAATAGAAAGAAATAATAATATTACTCACAAGTAAGACAATCAGTACCGTATTAGCAAAGTGAACAACTTCGTACTCTTCTTTTAACTTATGCATTTGATTATTAAGGCGACTCTCAACACTATGATAGGCTTGTTCAATTTCTGTCATGATATTGGCTTTAGCAGTAAAGTAGTCATCACTAAATAATATTTGCCTTGCTAACGCAAAATCGGGGTCACCTTTAATATTCCAATTGCCAAATTCATCTTGCCTCAAGCCTTTCATTGCGTTAAATGCTCGATTTTCTAGATTCACTAGGGCATCAGATTTAGCTAAAGCATTACGTAATCTTGCAAGCTCTATTGGTTTGATCCCGGTATTTTCAAGTCGCTCAATAATACTTATGCCTTTGATAGTTTTATCTATTTGAGGGAGGGGCATATTGGGAGCTGATAATTTATCCCAGTAGTCGAGAGTGTATTCAGCAGGAAGGGGAACTTTGCCTTGACGTAATAGCAAAACATAATCAAATAAATCTAACCATCGTTTATTTCTAGTGTTTGCGTAGCTTCGAGCAAATTGTGAGAGCTTATCTGAACTGGTTTTCAACTCATTGGCGAGGTTGTTTAGTTTAAAAAGCTGCTCTTTTAATAAAGTGATCTCGGATAACTTACTTTGGGAGGTGTAGGTTGTTAACCCCATACCTAACCCAGAAAGAAGCATTATTGTAAATGTAATGATGAATGTGGTTCTTAAGTTAAGCATTATTCAATAAATTTATTTGCTGTAATTTACAGGATAGACCTATATTTATTTTTATGTTTAAAAAATAAACAGTACTTAATTTATGGAGAATGCAACAGTTCTGGTAGTTGATGACGTCAGCGAAAATTTATCTTTTATTAGTGAAGTTATTGGTGATGAATACAGGGTGTTAGCAGCTAAAAGTGGTTCTGTAGCACTGGCCATTTTAGAGCGCAATGAAGTAGATATTATTCTCTTAGATGTTGTAATGCCTGAAATGGATGGTTATGAAGTTATCACGGAGTTAAAACGAAACCCCAAAAGCAAAGACATACCTGTAATTTTTCTCACTGCCAAGTCTTCTGTGGAGGATGAAAAAAAAGGCTTCTCTCTAGGTGCATCTGATTATATTTCAAAGCCAATCAGCCCTCCAATTTTGATGGCAAGGCTAAAAACGCATCTTCTAAATAAGCGCTCAAAAGACTTCTTAAAGAGTAAAAATTTATACTTAGAAGAAGAAGTTCAAAAGCGCGCTGCGCAAATGTCTGAGCTACAAGACGTGACCATTCAAGCAATGGCGAGTTTAGCTGAGACGAGAGATGAAGAAACTGGCTTTCATATTAAGCGTACGCAATTGTACGTAAAGCGATTAGCTGAGGAGTTAGCAAAGCTTCCTAAATATAAAAAAGTGCTCACAAAAGAGCGGATCAATATTTTTTATAAGTCAGCACCTTTACATGATATTGGCAAAGTTGGCATACCAGATAGCATTTTACTTAAACCAGGTAAGTTGACTGAGAATGAGTTTGAAGTAATGAAAAGTCATGCAGTGCTAGGATATAGCGCCATAAATCAGGCCGAGCAAAAAGCTGGCAGAGCACATGATTTTCTAGAAGTTGCGAAAGAGATTGCTTTATACCACCATGAAAAATGGGATGGCAGCGGCTATCCTAAGGGAATTAGCGGCGAGAAGATCCCTGTATGTGCTCGGTTAATGGCTATTGCTGATGTTTATGATGCACTTATTTCTAAACGAGTTTATAAACAAGCAATGTCTCATGAGCAAGCTGTTGAAATTATCAAAGAGGGCAAAGGCAAGCAATTCGATCCTTTGCTTATTGATTTATTTCTTGAAATTGAAAACGAATTTTTTGCTATTTCTGAAAAGTATCGAGATTAATGATAAGGCTTAGGAGCTAGGCATGCAAAGTAAAGTGCTTGTAATTGATGACGATGATGTAAACCATGACATTGTGAGCTCAATGCTCGGCCAGCACTATGATATCACTCCAGCTTTAGGAGGTAAGCAAGGGCTTGAATTGTTGTCTCAAGGAGAGTACGACGCCATTTTGCTGGATGTGGTTATGCCAGAAGTAAATGGTTATGAGGTGTGTGAACAGCTACGAAATCAGCTTAATTGTCGCACGCCAGTGTTGTTTGTTTCTGCCAAAAGTTCTACTGAAGATATCTTACAAGGGTTTCGCGCTGGTGGAGATGATTACATTACCAAACCTTTTGATGCAGATGAGTTAAAGTTTCGTATAGATAGATTAATGAGTCTAAAAGATGAAATAGCTTCATTAAAAGAGAGTTGTCAAAATGCAGAAGAAGTGACACTGACGGCGATTACCAGCTGTAGTGAGTTGGGCGTTGCGCTTGAATTTATAGAAAAAAGCTATCAGTGCAAAACAATGACGGCGTTAGCCAATGAAGTCATTAGTTCATCCAAGCAATTAGGTTTAGAGGTATCAACTCAAATAGGGATATTGAATAGTTTTAAAAATTACAGCAGTTCAGAGTTAGTTAACCCGCTAGAAAATGAATTGTTAACTCGAGCAAGAAGTTCTAAAACAGTAATTAATATAGATAAAAGAAGTTTTTTTAATAGTGAGCGGTGTTCGTTGTTAGTTAAAAATATGCCCTGCGATGATTCTGAAAAGTATGGTCGCTTTAATGACATTTTAGCCTTAATCGTAAGAGGGGCAGATGCAAGATTGTCCTCTTTAGAAACCAATATCAAAATGATGCAGCAAAGAAATAAAGGGATCAAAGAGCTGAGCGAAATTGCCCAAAAAGACTTGTCTAATATTGAACAAACTCACAAGGCCTATACGCAATCGATTCAAGATCTAATTGAAGACCTATTGTTTGAGATCGAAGAAGCGAGTTTAGGTTTTGGTTTGAGTCAGCAACAAGAAGCTGAACTACTTTCCTTGCTTAGTAAGTCTAGAGAGCGGGTATTGGAAGTTAATGAACATACAGAAGATATGTCAGCCGTATTTGGTGATTTTTTCTATAAATTAGACACTTTAGTAGAAGATTAATTATTAAGTGATAAAGTTGGTTGAGAGCTTGTTAGCAATTACCTACAATACGCCCAGTTTTTACACTGTATTTAAGAAAAGATTATGACTGATAAGACAGATTTACCAGCAATTCCAGATCACCTTTCAATTAATCCTCGTAGCAAGTTCTACAATGAAGAGATTTTACAGCACGATATTGGTGTGCGTTTTAAAGGTAAAGAGCGTAACGACGTTGAAGAGTATTGCATCAGCGAAGGCTGGATCAAAACAGCTGCACCTAAGGCGCTAGACCGCTTCGGTCAGCCAATGCTGATCAAATCAAAAGGTGAAGTAGAAGTATTCTTCCGCTAATCACTTTGAGGAGTAAGCGTTTGCTTACTCCTTTGATTTATATGGCTATTTTATAAGTGACTTTGCTAAAATAAGCCAAATTCCCTCTCAACTTGAAACTTCAATTTTATTTAGACTGATTCATTAAAAAGTCAGCCACTGCTTGATAGGCAGGCAACGATGTTGGATCAATCACACCATTTGTAGCAACAGGGTGTGATGCTAAGCGAACAATGACCATCTCGGCTGTTGGGTCTATATAAATTGTTTGTCCGTGCACACCACGTGCAGCGAATGCGCCATTCTTATTGTGAAAATGCCACCACATACTGCGATAATTTCCGACGGGCATTGAGCTAAAGCCTGCTTTTGAAAAAGCGTTTTTATCATCACCCGTTTGAATACTCGCTATCGCTTTTACAGGAACAACTTGTACGCCGTCAATTTTTCCTTGGTTTGCAACGGCAAGCCCAAGGCGAGCTAAATCTCTTAAGGTTGCACTCAGCCCTCCACCGGCGAAAGGCGTGCCTAAGCCATCAACAGTGATATCAGCATTGTATTCTGTGCCAATTTTTGACCATACGAGTTCACTGGCTAACTCGTCGAACTTTTTGTTCGTCACTCTAGAAATAATCCAACCTAGCACGTCTGAGTTTACAGTTTTATAGCCAAAATATGCACCATGCTGACCTTGCTTTTGAACGGTTTGTAAATACTCTAAATAACCAACAGGGCCTGTGTACTCTTTAGGTTTAGGCAGTGGGTTTGCCGCATAACTGTACTGTCAAATATCGGCGTTAGGATCTGCATAATGCTCGCTATATTGGAGGGCAGTGGTCATATCCATGACTTGTCTTACTGTGGCATCACCAAAAGCAGAATTTGTTAGCTCTGGGATAATGTTTTTGACGAGAGCTTTGTCGTTTAGTTTGCCTTGAGCGATAAGAATTTCAGCGGCTAGGCCGGTTAAAGATTTGGTCATCGACATAGCTGCATGATTTGTGTGCTCATCTAAACAGCCCTTATAGCGCTCATATACAACTTTACCTTTATGCAAAATGAGCATGCCATCAGTGTAATTAGCTGCCAAACTTTGTTGCCAAGTCATTCGCTTATTACTGTTGCTTGGCTTAAATGTCAGTTCATCAATGCCAGGTAATAAGGCGTAATTTAGCGGCGTGTAGGCGTGAGGGATACGTGCTATGCTGGCGGTTGGTAGCAGTTCATGCATATGGCAAACCGACCAGCGTAGTTTTGGAAAACTGAAAAAATTAGAGCCAGGCAAATTGACGCGTTTATCAATAAGAGGTAGAAAGCCAACCATCAATTGCAATGCATTGGCATCAGATTGAGCGTCAATTAATAGTTGTTTAGATGGCTTAGATGCGTGCGTAATGGTTGATATAGATAATAAAACAATGATGCGGCAGTGAGATATAATTTCATGACAAAATCCTTTCAGAACATCTCTAAACATTATTTAGTTTAGTCAATTTTAACAGTATTTAGGTAACTAAGTTGAATAAAAAAGCAGTCAGCAAAGCATACGCTATGTCTATGCTGACTTTTTGGAAATTAGTAATATTGGTGTGAGTCGCAGTGGCATTGTGGGTCGGCATTCAACTCTGAAATACTCAGTGTTTGATGTGTTGAAGTTTGCTCATCCCATACCGTTGCTTGTTGCTTATGAGCATCAATGGCAACAACTTCTACTGGATGATTGTTATATTCCACCCATTCACCGCGCTTTAATTCATTTGCTTGCATAACTAACCTACCTTAACTATTTCTCATGATTGATTACGAATTATACAGTCGTAGAGTTTACTTTTTGTAAAAAATTAAATGTTCAATCAAAAATTGTAAATAAAAATGGTTTGCGTTAGCATTTGTTTTGTTCGTTTGTCTATTGGTACATAAATATGAAAAAAGAAAGGCCAATGAATCTGGCCATAAATACGATTGCTTTACCTGCTACAGCGTATGCATCTATTTTACATAGAGTAAGCGGGGTGATTGTCTGGGTTGCGATGATAGTAGCTATTGTTATTAGTTACTTCGCATTAAAGTCTGAAACTAACTTTGATGAAGTAAGCTCAGTGTTAGAGAGTTATTTTATTGCAAAATTTGTGGTTTGGGGGTTTTTGACAGCACTAGGCTATTACTGTGCGGGAACTGTAAAGCATATTATTCAAGATTTTGGATACTGCGAAGAACTAAAAAGCGGCAAGGTGATTTCATTGGTAGCAATCGCAGTTGGGATTTTGCTTAGCTTATTGGCTATATGGTGGACCTGGTTATGATGAATATACTTAAGTCAGGTTCAAACCAGTGGATTTTTCAACGTTTGAGCAATGCATGTATTGTTGCGTATAGCTTATTGTTAATTTGTTTATTATTTACTGTAGATTTTAGTAGTTTTACCGCAGTTTCTAACTTGTTTCAAAGTACATGGTTTAAAGTGATTACCTCTTTGTGTGTTGTATTTTTCGCTTTTAACAGTGTACTTGCGGGTTGGCAAATTGCAGGAGATTATGTAAAACAAAAACCGCTCAATAAACTGTTTAATATGATATGTATGACTGCAAGTGTAGCCTCGGTTATCATTATTCTCGCAACACTCTGGGGTTAATTCGACCAGAGTTGTTTATTTATCCTGTGCTCAGTTAAATAAACTCAATACTGCTCTTCTTCTAACGGGAAGAGCAGATCTAAAGCTGGTAATACTGTACTTGCAAATAATAAAGAGACAGAGCACGCCCAAAAATAGTTCAATTCAGTATGTGTTTTTATAATCCAAGATACACTCATGCATAACCAAAATATGTTAAATAACATTACGCTTAACTTTGGTTTAAGTGGTTTGGCACAATAAACACAGGTTAAAGGTTCTCGGTTTAATAATGGAAGCCTTTGCGACATACCCAATGATTTATTACAACAAGGGCACTTCCTTGTGAGCAGTTCTCTGAGCATATCATTACATACCAATTGCAAATAGTTATCATTCAATTTTATTGGTTTGTTGTTTAAAATAAAAGCTTAAAATCAATTTTTATTGATAGCGCATGCCTTTTTCTGGTTCACTTTTAGAATTATTTATAAATATATTTTTGAGAAACTTAATACTTTCAATGATCAATAGTGATATTGCGACTGTCGAGGTACAAATAATGAATAACTTGAGTATCAATGGCATGGTTAATTCAGCGACAGCCACTTGTAGCCAAACAACCAAAGGTAAATGCACTAAGTAAAGCCCATAAGAGGTGTCAGCAAGTTTTTGTGTGAATGCATTAGGTTTGTTTGCCAGCTTTTTGAATAAACCAATAAATAGCATGCATGATGTCCACATCATTACTGCATAACTCATTATAAAGGCGACTTTGATTTGTAGATAATACTCGTGCATATATTGCATTTGATAACCAGAGAGCATGACTGCGGCGATACAGCTGCACAACCAAACACCTACTTTAAAAGCGCTCAGCTTCGCAAAATCTGCAAGTGTATTTTGGTGATTAAATAATACCCAGCCAAACAAAAAGAAACCGCTATATATACATAGCACGGGCCATTGTGGTGTTAGGCTTTTATCTGGGGTATCGACCCCCCAGTGTTGCATATACCAAAGGCAAACAGCAGTCAGAGAAACAACAAGTAAGTACGAGCTTTTACTGGTAAGTGTATTAACAATAAATTGCATTGAGTCAGAGAACTTAGGTGCTAATTGAGAAAGCTTGGTATGGAGCAAGTAGAGTAATAATGTCAGAAAAGTAGCCAGAGTGAGGTAGTACAAGAACCACAAATGTGTGCCGACAAATAAACTCATCGATAAGCCCTTAAAATCGCTAAAGCTTGTCACTAAAGCCGCGATTATATTCGCTTCACCTTGCATACTTTCAGCACCCATTATCCAGCCTGACACCAGCAGTGGTCTAAGCAATATCCAGCCTAGTAAAAACGGCAGCACAATTCGTGTAAATCGTGATGTTAAAAACCCTTTTATACCGACTTTTTGTAGTGTCATACAAGAGAAAAAGCCGGCAATTAAAAAGAAAACCTCTAGACGAAACGCGTGACTAATAAACACAAACACCGACACCCAGTCACTGGTTGAAATATCCATCACTGCCCAGCCGATGAAGATAGGTAAAAACGATAGACTGGCATGATAGACAATGCCCAGTAATAAAGCGTACGCACGAACTGCGTCTAAATAGTGCAATCGGGTTGTGGTCGTCATTGTTATGTCTCTCAAAGTGAAGGGAGAGGCCTGCATTCAGGCCTTATTAATTGCATTATTAATAAAAGCCAATTTCATCAATTTGATAATCGAATTTGGCTTGTTGCAGGCTAAACGCCACAATACTTAAGCTATTGAGGGTTTTAGGGTCTAGTGGTGTTTGTGCCGACCATGCGCGTTTCATGTCTTTGAAAGGCAATTTGACGGTATGAAATTGTCCATCCGCTTTGATCATGATTGGAAGTGCATGATAATCGAAGTTATCAATCGCACTGCTATTGGCTGACACCGACAACATGCCTTGGTTGATTTTAACTTTGAGCACAATGCCCTGATATTGGCTGGCATCGAGCTGTTTGCCAAATTCGTTCAGTGGCAATACCGAACTTGCCCAACCCGGCTGACCTCGAGGCGGCACGATATCGCCCTTGGCTGAAAGTAGGCCATTGTTGACGCTTATATGGGTTTTGGTCTTACCGCCGGCACTGGTGTCGTCAATAAAGAGCCTTTCAAAGCCCATATTGTTTTGCGAGGCTGAATTAAAATCATCAACCAGCGTTTGCGACTCTCCCGCCCAGGTGGCATGTGAAAAGGTAATTAGTAGGGTAAGTTTTACGACTTCTATAAAGTGTTTTAATGTCATGTTAGTGTGCTCTATGTTGATTATCGATTGCAAAAAGCCTGCGGCGTTTTTGCTTGGTTTAATCAATAAGTGCCGGTCGATTTGAAAAGGTGACAAAATAAATCACAAAAAATTTTTAAATTTTTGTTGTCACCTTTTGTGTAGAGCAGGCACTTATAAAACAAAGAAGATAAAAACAGGCTTGAGGCATGTTCAATACAGCAAAACAACATAAAACACTTGATGATGCGGCTTTGGTGATGCGCGCGCTTGGCGGCAATAAAAGTGCTTTTTGCGAAATAGTATCGCGCTACCAAACACTACTTTGTTCATTGGCCTATTCTGCCGTGGGCGATATCAAATACAGTGAAGACTTAGCGCAAGATGCATTTGTTGAGGCGTGGAGAAAGCTCGATACATTGCACGACCCAAATAAACTCAAGGCTTGGTTGTGTGGCATTCTTAAATTTAAGATAAGTCACCATTATCGTAAGCAGGCTTCAAATGCAGAAAAATACAGGGAGCAGCTAGAAAGCGCGGAGCATATTGGCGCTGAAAACGCCGAACTTGAGGCCAACGCAATTTCAGCGCAGCAACAAGCGTTGATGTGGCAAGTGCTTGAGCAGCTTGACGATATCTATCGTGCACCGCTGATTTTATTTTACCGAGAGCAGCAATCCGTTGAGCGTGTCGCCAGCGAACTGGATTTATCCCTCGACACTGTAAAGCAGCGCTTGTCGCGAGGTCGGAAGATGATGAAAGAGGTGGTTACTGATCTTGTTGAAGTATCGCTTAAACATTCAAAACCAGGTCTGGCCTTTACTTCTGCGGTCATGTCTGCAATCAGCGACATTGCTCCACCGGCTAAAGTTGCAGCAGGTTTCGGTGCTTTTAAAGCAGGCACAGGGTTTAACTTTGCCAGCATCATGGCTGTGCTAGGTTCAGCATCTGGGTTTGTGAGTGCATATTTTGGTTTGAGAGCCAGTCTTGATCAATCTCGCACTGAGCGAGAAAAAAGCTTAGTGAAGAAAAGCGTATTTTTATTTATGTTCATAGCCGCGCTATTTGTTGGGGTTTTGCTACTACTAAAGCCACTCGCTTCTGCACAGCAAAATTATGTCGATGAAATTACCTTGGTCGCGCATCTTAGCGTATTTATGTTTGTTGCGGCTTATTTTTGGCTAGTGAAATACGCATTTAATGCAATGAAGCATTTAAGGGCGCAAGAGCGGCTTTTTAACACTGATGCCTTTAGCGCAGAGCAAGATAAACCCAATGCCAAGCAAAGGGAGTATATTAGTCCCATTCGTCTGTTCGGTGTGCCCCTGATCCATATGCAATTTGCAATGCCTGAGCAAACCGACAACCCTGCCGTTGGTTGGATAGCTGGTGGGAGTAAAGCATATGGGTTGCTATTTGCATGGGGAGGCGTGGCCGTCGCACCTATTAGTGTTGGTATTATTTCTTTCGGTATTTTAAGTGTGGGGGCTGTAGGCATTGGATTATTAGCAACAGGCACGGTGGCTATAGGTGGTTTGGCATTTGGCGCCTCAGCCATTGGCTATCAGGCATTTTCTTCTTTGTCTTCATTGGCATGGCAAGGGGCTGTGAGTGGTGGTTTTGCAGTTGCCGTAAACGGTGCCATTGGCGCAATTGCGTATGCTGAGCAAGCAAATAACGAACTCGCTGCGCAATTGACGAATTTATCTTTCATTAACCAGTATTATCCTTGGGTGCTTGGACTCATTGCGGTATTTGTGATTGTCCCAGCGGCATGGCATTCGAATAAAGTCAGAGCCAGAATGAGAAAAAACGCGCTGAAATGATCAGCGCGTTTTTTAAGTTATTTTTCAGCTTATCCTCAAACAAGGCCAGTTGCAAAGCCCGTCAACATAAAGAAAACAACCATCCAGATAATAGGCAGTTTAAGCTGTTTCATTAAGTAAAAACCCACTAATACTAAGGCAATATCAAGCGGCTGTAGAACTGCACTAATAAATACAGGTTGATATAGCGCCGCAGCAAGTAGACCAACGACAGCAGCGTTAACACCGGTTAAGGCGCCCGCAACCTTCGGTTTTTGCGCCAGCTGTTGCCAGTTCTTTAATACCGCTAATAATAATAAAAAGCCCGGAAGGAACACCGCCGCTGTGGCAATGAGCGCGCCTGCAATTGGGTTGCTAGGTAGTAGCTCATAGCCAATGTAAGTTGCGAAGGTGAACATAGGCCCAGGCACTGCTTGTGCAGCCGCATAGCCGGTTAAAAATGCATCTTGGCTGAGTTGATCTCCGACGATATTTTGCAGTAGCGGTAGCACCACATGGCCGCCGCCAAATACCAAGCTGCCCGCCTGATAAAAATCATTAAATAAGCCTAACTCTGGCGAGATGTGCGCAGCAAATGGTAACCCTAGCAATAAACCGATAAACAAAATCAGCGGGACGAGATTCGGCTTGAAAGGGCTTGAATTTGAGCCATTTGAGTGGCTTTTTTCTGATTGTAAAAACAGTGTGCCGACAATAGCAGCAAAAACTAATACGGCGATTTGTATCATGATGCTTGGTATGACCAATAGCGCGATTGCCGTGAGCAAGCACAAGCTTACCGATAGCGTGTTTTTACAGAAGTTTTTATACATACCCCAAGTGGCATCGGCAACCACTACCACGGCCAGTAGCTTTAAGCCATGCACCACATTTTGAAAAGCACTGGTATCCATGACTTGGCTTGAAAGTAGGGCTAAGCCTATCATGATCAGAATAGATGGCAGGGTAAAACCTAAAAATGCCGCACAGGCTCCTAACAGGCCGCCGCGTTTATAGCCCAGTGCAAAGCCGACTTGGCTAGAGCCCGGACCCGGTAAAAACTGGCTAAGCGCAACGATTTGTGCATATTCATTATCATTAAGCCACTTCATCTTCTCGACAAAGGTTTTTCGAAAATAGCCGATGTGAGCGGCTGGCCCGCCAAAGCTTATCCAGCCAAGGTAGAAAAAAGTTTTAAAAATAGAAAGCATACGCAAAACGCGAGGTTGTTATAAATATGCCCATAGTGTAAAAATTCACTTAGCATGATTCAAATTAATAGTATTTATGCTAACTATGAATAATTCAGGATTTATAGGGCTAGAGTGAGCTAGAGAAACAAATGGGTAAAGAAGAATTGCAGTGGCGACATATTGATTTAAATCTGCTGGTGGCATTTTCGTATCTGTATCGCCATCGTAGCGTGAGTATTGCCGCAGAGCATGCCTGTGTGAGCCAATCGGCAATGAGTCATAGTCTTGCTCGATTAAGGCAACTTTTAGGTGATGCATTATTTGAAAGAAAGGGACATCAAATGTGTCCCACCGAACGTGCTCATCAGATAGCGCCTAAAATCAGCGTGTTGCTCGACACAGTTTCAGGGCAGATTTTGCAAAGTGAGCCTTTTTCTCCCTGCCATTATCAAGGTGTGTGTCGAATAGGGTTAACCGATTACGCCGAATTGATATTTGCGCCAGCGATTTATGATGCTATTCGAGGGCAAGCTCCTCATGCTCAGATCAGCTTGATAAATGTGAATCGCAATAACTATGAGCAAACCTCTGAGCAAGAAAAGCTCGACATCATTATTGGTAGTATGCCGCTTTTAGCCGATGGGTTTAGCAGTCAGCATCTATACACTGAACAGCATGTGTGTTTGGCTGATTTATCGGCTTTAGATTCATCTATTTTCTCAGCCGATGGCCAATTAAGTTTGCAGTCATTTGCAAAAGTAGAGCATGCTTTAGTGAGCCCCGACGGTAAGCTGGCAACTCAAATTGATAAAACTCTCGCAGAGCATGGTTTATCAAGGCAAGTCACGGTGGCAAGTCGCAATTTTTTAACCATTCAAACCTTGCTTAAAGGGCGCGCCTTGATGGCGATTGTGCCGAAGAAAATGGCAGATTTGGCTACCGAGCAAGGGGGGCTCTCGATGTTAGAGCCGCCGATTGCAGTTGCTGATTTTGATATTGCGATGATCTGGCCTGAAGTGAAAACTCAAGATGACAAAAGCCGTTGGTTACGTAGTGTGTTAAATAAAGTATTGGTATAACGGCTTAAGCCTGAGGTTTAAGCCGACAACAAGTGAAACAGCTCTCAGAAAAAGTTACTGCATTAACTTAATTTCGACGTAACCAATATGTTTACTAGTTTGATAATGTATACCTTCAGCAAAGTCTGTGTCGTCACGTTCGCTTGACAGTAAAGTAATTGGTTCGGAAGGAACTGTAGCTAGGTTACCAGAGTTAAAGCGCAGACCGCTATCACTGCCCGCATCATAAACTTTTAATTCAATGGTTTGGCTCTCAACCCATGTATTGTCATTAAATAAAGATAAGCTGTTAATAGCCACAAACCAATCAGGGCTCGGTGCTATCATCGAAACCACACTTAAAAGCGGGAAGTCTTGGCTGGCTTCAAAGGTAAACGTCACACTGTGGCTGCCATTTGAGATCCCTGACTCATCAATTAGATAATTAGAATGACCTGCATTTTGTATGTCACTGATTTCATTTTTCAATGTACTTTTGCCACCCGTTTCAGCCATTAAAACAATACCTGGCGACGCTACCTCATCACGCTTGAAGATTCCCCCTTCTGAATTATGGGTAAGCCCTATAAGAGGAGAGAAGTGAGTACCACTAGGGTAGTTGGTGGTAAAGTTAGCCGCTGTCCACTCTTGCGTAAAAGTGAGCTCGTAAGTCACTGTATCAGCTGGAGCTGTGCTTGCTGGTGGTGTTCTCGTTGTTGTTTCAGATGTAGAATTAGAACTTGAACTACCACCACACGCAGTTAAAAGGGTAAAGCTTAAAACAGTCGAAAGTTGAATGAGTTTGTTCATAGTTAAACTTGGGTTCATGTCATTTTTTTACAAGACCTGAGACTATAAATATTTATTTCAAAACTGTTTTAATTTTGTTCGAATTAAGCGTACTTAACTTGATGCATAGCGTTATAACTGATTAAATTCGTTAAAAATATTGTGGTAATTTAAGGGAGTTAAAAGTGAGACATATTTGTTTGGTTTTGCTGGTTTTTTGTTTGTTCGGATGTGGTGGTTTTGGCGAAAGTAATCAAGCTAGTACGCATATTATTGAACTGCAGTCTTCGGTTTTAGGAGAAAAGAGACGATTACATCTTCATTTACCCAAACAATATGCAGAGTCTCAACAAAAGTATCCTGTTTTATTTATGACTGATGGTCGAGCAAATCTCCAACATACAATCGCTTCTGTTGAGTTTTTATCATCGCAGGGTCTAATACCTGAGTTAATTATCATCGGTATTGAAAGTAATCAAAACCGCACTCATAACCTTACCCCCACTTATCGCGAAGATAGTTTTGAGGTGCTCCCGATCGATGGTGCAATGCTGCTAAATCAAGATCCCGGCGGCGCTGAGGCGTTTTTAGACTTTATTGCTGATGAAGTTAAACCTTATGTTCAGAAGCACTATCGGGTTTCAGGTTATGATGTATTTGCAGGTCACTCTTTCGGTGGCTTATTTGCGGTTTATAGCTTAGTTAAACAACCAGATCTATTTGACGCTTTTATTGCGATTAGTCCAAGCCTTTGGTGGGATCATCAAGCTTGGCTGGGACATTTAAAGTCGATACCTTTAAATAAATTAAGCGATAAATCGATTTTCTTTGCTGTGGGAGAAGAGGGACCACTGATGGAAGACCCTTATGAGCAAGTGAAGTTATATTTAAATAATCGGTCTATCGATGGGTTTAAGTTTTCAGCTAAGCGCTTTTTAGGAGAAAACCATAATAGTGTGGTTAATCAAGGCATGTATTTTGGTTTGAAATCAATATTCTCTGACTTTGCACTTACGCTTGCAAACACCGCACAAGGTGAGAAGAAGATTTTGGCACATCAAAAACTAGTAAAGGGTAAGTATGGGGTTAAACAGCACCTTGAAAGTCAGCTCGAAGCGTTAGCCTATGGCGCTTTATTTGAAGATAAACAGCAGCTTTCAGTGTCATTGTTCGAATTAATTCTAAAGCGTGAACCCAGCACATTGTCAGCGTATATAGGCTTGGCTTCTATTTATGCAAAACAACAAAATTATAAAAAAGCCATAAGTGTATACGAAAGAGCCTTAAGCCAACCCAAATTGGCCATAGGTAGTCGGGGTCAGATCAATCATCATATAGCCGAGCTTGAAGCTAGGCTATTAAAGGCAAACTTATAATATAGGTCAGTTTGCTTGATGATAAGTGAATCACCAAGCTTTAAGTTAAGCTTGTACGGTAAGCTGGTGGTGAATCGACTGCACCAGCTCTCTCGGTAGACAAAGTTGATTGGCCAATGCCTCAAGGTATTGCCCCGAGATAGACTGGTTTAAATCAATGGCGCTGACACTCGCGGCATAAACTTCAATGCCTGTTTGTGCATCAGGCACTGATTGCACCAATTCTGAGAGTGTCATAGGTTTTCTTAACTCGTCAAATAACATGGCTTTTTCGTTAACAGTCAACTCCATGGTTTCAACTTGCGCAAAGATTTTCTGACGCTCGGTTTCATCAATATGACCATCAGCATAAGCTGCGGCTATCATGGCACGCATAATAATGAGTTGGCCTGAGCCCGACTCATCCTCCACCACCTGTTCAAAGCTTTGCTCCGGCATATAAGCAGGTGTGAAGTCAAAAGTACGACCTTGGTGAGCATGCGCTTGATTGTGGCTACGTTTATTCATGGCGTTGTCATAAGCGCGGCTATCGGCTTGCTGTTGCGCAGCTTTATTTTGCTCTGAATATTCTTTGTAAGCTTTCCAAGCAAGACCGCCTACCGCAGCAAGTGCACCATATTTAACGGCTTTTTTCCCGGTTTTTTTACTTTTCTTACCGCTGACTAAGCTGGTTAAGCCACCGCCGGCGACCCCCCCTAAAAAGCCACTTAGGGCACCTGATTTGTTAAGACTACCAACGAGTTTTTGCAAGTCTTTCATATTTTGTCTCCTTCACTTTTACCTAAACTACTTCATAGGCTGATGTAGTTTGAGTATATCTGTGCCCAGATTAAGAGAAGCTATTTAAAATTAAAAGCCCATATTTGTTACAAAGCATTCGTGGTAGTGCGCTAGTTATGTTGTGATTGCATAATTGTTATTTGAATATATGGCTTTTTGAGTTTAAGACACAGCAATAACCAGAAGAAAATTTTGAATATTGGAAGAGTGGGATCTTCCACTTCTGTGTGCAGGATCCTAATGTTGAAGTACTAGCTGAAAAAGTCGTGGCTGCGGGTGGTAAAAGCGTATGGAAAAACCGCGCTACTATTATCCGAGTGAAAAGCCTTATCGTATGTTTTATATGGCAGATCAGTTTGGCAACATATTAGAAATTTATAGCCATAGCTATGAACTGATTTATAGTGCCGGTGCTTACTAAGTTATTAAGTTAACAAGCTAACCGTTAAAAGGCTTCTCAGAGTGTGAGAAGCCTAATATCGAGACGGTGCAATGCAAACAGTTAGCTATTTGGCTTTTGAGTATGCAAAATAAGTGCAGTCAAACCAATGATGAAAAATAGCGCGCCACCTGAGAGTAAGAAAGGGTCGATAAAAATGTTCTCATTGAAAGAGAATTTACCTGCAGAGATTTTCTTCCAGCCCATAAAGTGCTGATTAGCAGCTACGACTGCACCAAAGAACCCTAATACTAACGCCAAATATTTCGTCAGAAAATGATGCACAAATGGCAAAATCATAATAATACCAAGCAAACCGATAACTGTGCGTTGTGTTCGGCAATATGGACAAATATATACGGCGCCCATTAATTCTACCGTCCAAGCAATGATGCTGACCGCAATGGCAAATAATCCCAGCCAATGACGTTTGGCGATAATGTTTTCTAATGTAAGTTGGTTCATAACACTCTGTTTATAGTCTTATTCAAAAAAAGAGTGATAATATATCATATTTCCTTTTAATCTAATTAATTCTTTTTAGTTATATGTGTTTTGTTCGATGAAGGTGATAAGTGAAGATTAAAAAGCACTGCTACGATTTTTGTGCATATCGTAGCAGTTTGATTGTTTTATACGCTTAAACTATCGATTGATTTTACGCACTCTGAAGTTACGGCCTTTCATTTTACCTTCACCAATCACGTTTAAGGCCTTGCCTGCAACTTTTCGTTCAACAGCAACAAAAGAGGCCATAGCCGTCACTTTAATTTTACCGATTTGGCTGCCTTTAAGCGCATTATTCGCCGTTAAAGCACCTAAAATATCGCCCGGGCGTAGCTTGGCTTTTTTACCGCCATCAATTTGTAGTGTCACCATAGGTGCACGGGTAATTGGGTTGTTAAACACGGCATCACTTGGCAGGTCACTCGGCTCAATGGTGATATCTAAATAATCTTCTAAGGCATTTACTTTGTGAGATTCTTTATAGCTCATCAGTGAACATGCAATGCCCTTGTTGCCAGCGCGACCAGTACGGCCTACTCGGTGAACATGTACTTCAGGGTCGTGGGCAATATGGTAGTTGATCACCATTTCAACATGGTCAACATCAATACCGCGTGCAGCAACATCCGTGGCCACTAAAATGGTTAAGCTCTTATTAGCAAAGCGCACTAAAGTACGGTCACGGTCTTTTTGCTCTAGGTCGCCATGAAGGGCGGCACTATCAAACCCAAGTTGTTGTAACTCATCACATACCGCTTGGCACTCAGCTTTGGTGTTAGCGAATATCACCGCTGAGCTTGGTTGAAACTCAAGTAATAGCTTTTGTACTGCATCTAAGCGCACATCGTTGTTGTCTACTTCATAGAAATATTGGGTGATGTTGCTGTGATCGTGGCTTGCTTCGACCGTCACTTTTTCTGGCGCAGTCATAACGTGCTTAGCCAGTTGCTCAATTTTTGGTGGGAAAGTTGCACTGAACAGTAAGTTCTGACGTTGTGCAGGACAGTGCTCAATAATACATTCAATGGCGTCTTCAAAGCCCATTTCTAGCATGCGGTCGGCTTCATCTAGCACAAAGGTATTTACTTCGCTTAAGTCTAAACGACCTTTGCGTATATGCTCTTCAATACGACCCGGTGTGCCAACAACAATATGCGCGCCATGCTCAAGCGAACCAATTTGTGGGCCCATCGGCGCACCGCCGCACAAAGTAAGTACTTTGATATTGTGAATAGCGCGAGCAAGCTTGCGAATTTCAACCGCAACTTGGTCAGCTAATTCGCGCGTTGGACATACGACCAGCGACTGCACACGAAAACGTTTTACATTGAGGTTATGCAGTAAACCTAAAGAAAATGCGGCCGTTTTACCTGAGCCTGTTTTGCCCTGACCAATCACATCTTTGCCTGCTAAAATTAATGGCAGTGTTTGCGCTTGAATGTCTGTCATGTGTTGATAACCCAATGACTCTAGGTTGTCTAACAAATCGCGAGAAAGGGATGTTTGAGAAAATAGCTGTTGCGTCAAGGTCAGGCTCTTTGATTTACAAAATTGATTGGCGAGAGTATAGCATGGCTTGAGACTCAGGCTTAGCTAGTTTATTGTTGAGTAATTAACCTATTTGATATCATATTTTTAACAAAGGAGTTTTGTTATGCGTGCTGCAATTAATAAATGGGGGATTAAGTTTTTAGCGGGGGCTTTTCCTGCTAACAAACCGACCTTGATAACGGGCAGTGGCGCGATGCTTAAACTGGCTAAGCTAATGATGAATAGTGGTGTACAGCGACCTTTAATCATTGCCGATGACTTTATGACACAAAGCGGTAAACTGTCTGCATTAACGAAGCTTTTAAAAGATGCCAATTGTCAATTTACAGTCTTTGATGAAGTAGTGCCGAATCCGACCATGCTGGAAGTCGAAAACAGTGTGACTCTGGCTCAGAGTATTAAGACTGATGGCATATTTGTGGTCGGTGGGGGGTCTGCGATTGATATTGCCAAAGTGGTTGCTGCGACGCTTACCAATGGCAACAAACCTAAAAAACTCATTGGCATGATGCGCGTAAGGAACAAGCCCCTCCCTTTGTTTGCGGTGCCAACTACATCTGGTACTGGCTCTGAAGTAACCGTTGCTGCGGTGATCTCCGACCCTGTATCACATCAAAAAGCGTTTTTCTTAGACCCTGATTTTGTGCCACTTGCGGCAGGACTCGATACTGATTTACTCGCTTCATTACCGCCTTCGATCACCGCTTATACCGGCATGGACGCGCTGACTCATGCTATTGAAGCATACATTGCGCGTGTGCATTTTAATGATGCACAGAGCGATGCCTTAACTGCAATTCGTTTATTGCTCGAGTATTTACCTCGTGCTTATAAAAACGGTACGGATTTAGAAGCGCGGGAAATGGTCGCGCTTGCCTCGTTTATGGCGGGCTATGCGTTTAGTAAACAAGGCTTGGGCTATGTGCATGCGATTTCTCATCAGCTCAGTGCGCATTACAATACGCCCCATGGTTTAGCCAATGCAGTGGTGTTACCGAGAGTATTAAGATTCAATAAACCGCATTGTTTAAATCAACTTGCTGAGATAGAAAGTGCAATTGCAGGGGAGGGCTCGGACTTGCCCGAACAGCAGTTGGCACATAATTTTATTAAACGAATCGATCAATTGTCTGATGAACTACAAATAGAAAAGTCCCTTGATAGTCTTTTAGAAAAAGACTTTTTTAAGATAGCGAAACAAGCATTACGTGAGGCAAACGGCTCTTATTCTGTGCCCAAAGCGATGAAGCTTAATCACGTGATTCGGATTTTAGATGCGGTAAAAGCAGGCGAGCGAGAAGTCGTGTTTTAAATAGCGCGAGGTTAGTTACTCGCGCTACCTTGGTAGAAACTAAGGTTTAATTCCAACTTTGAATACCTATGACGCCATGAGTAGCGAGATACACGACCACCATTAACTGTAATGCAGCAAATAGACTGGCGATGTAAAAGGCTTTTTTGGTTGTTAACTGGTTATAAAGTAGTTTCAACTTCCATACAGACCATAAAGAAGTTGCTGCCAATAGTAGACTTGAGAGCATGAGGCCCAAAGAGAAAAAACCGATATGACCAAGTCGATCGATGGCTGACATAAGCCCAATAGTTAAGAAAAGTAAAAATAGTAATGCGCTCCAAGCATTGAGTGATAGCGATTGTCTCAGCTGAACTTCAGGTACTGTCAGTTTTTTTCGTCGCCAAGGCCAGTAACAACTATGTAAAATCAAACCAATGAGAAGCAGCAGCCATGTAATTGCGATGACTTTATCAGCCCATGCTTGAAACCCAGAAACCGATTTAAAGACCAAATTACCATAGTGCAACACTTCACCTTCGATGGGATCATTAGCAAACGCCATAACTTCTTCCCCTTGGGGGTTTAACCATTTACCTTGCTCAGAGTAATACAGTGTGCGTTGCCAATTGGCAGGTAATAAAGAAGAGAAGTTTGCAGAGTCTTGTGTCACGGTTAATTTTCTTGTCGCAATCAAACGTTCTAAGAAAAATTGTTTTTCGTTTCTTGGATTAATGTATTGGTAATAACCAGACTGAGCTTTGAATGCTTCAGGTATTTTCGTGTTGGAGAGCTGAAGTTTAGGGTAACTCTTTGCGAGAGTTGTACTGATAAGTTCGGCAATTTCCCTAAAAGCGCGAGGTTGCTCACTATTAAGCAATAGTACAAACCCGACTTGGTGCCTTGGTGAGTAAACAAGTTCTGACATCCACCCAGGTAAAGCGCCATCATGACCGCGATATCGGTGACCTTGATAGTATCTCGAAAAGTTAGCAATACTATAACTCGCGGCAAATCGTTTCAAGTTAGTGCTTTCAGAATGTTCCATTCTATTTAGTGAGTTAGCAGATAAAAGTGGCTCCCCCTGATTGATTAACATCATAGTAAATCGACTCATATCTTCTATGCTGGCACTTAAACTGCCTGAGGGTTGCATTAAAATATGTTTAAACGGCACAGGCTGATGACGTTTATAGCCAGTTGCAGCGTTGTCTTGCGCAAGTGGCTGGGCATAGTTGCTATTTAGCATGTTCAATGGCGTGAAAATATGTTGTTCGACATAATCGGTAAATTTCAAGCCTGATAGTTTTTCAACTATACGTGCGGCGACTGTCGCAGCGGAATTGGTGTAAGCCTGTCGTGTACCCGGATGCCATCGCGACGTGCGACTGTTTGAGTTAATCGCTAACGCGTCATCAAGATTTAAGGCCGGATTATTTTCATAGGCAAATTCGCTCAGTGAAATATCATTCCAGCCTGTGGTGTTTTCTAATAAATGTACTAATCGCAGTGGGTGAGTGTCTTGCCAAGGGTTATGAAACTCCAGCTCAGGATAAAGGTCACTGACTTTATCGCTGAGTTTAACTTTCTTTGTTTCTACCAATTTCATTACGGCAATGCCAATAAACATTTTACTGATTGAGGCAATGCGATATTGGGTATGCTGCTCGGCAAGCGTGTTATTTTTTATATTGGTAACGCCCGAGCCCCTGATAAATGGTGAAGTGCTTTTTTGTAAAATGGTATAAGCCAACGAGGGAAGTTTATATTGTTTAACGATTTTCTGAATATCTTGATCAAGTAATCCTAAATCATGTTTAGTTAATTCAGCAGAGGCTGAAAAACTAAATAGCAAGCATAGCAGACTAATAACTAAGCTCTGATTAATAGCATGAATGACAAATTTCAATGTAAACCCTTTGTTTTTTTATAAGTAAAAAGTAGGTAAAACACTTTTATTGGCTGAGTAATAAAAACACCTAAAAGTATTGTCACTATTTTGTTGGCATTATTCGTGGTAGTCAGTTTAATGATGTGGTTTGTACAGACTGAGTCAGCGGTAGTAAAACCAACTCAATTAAGTGTAAGTAATGTAACAGAACTATCAGGCTCAGAAGTGTTTGCTGATTACCATAGTGACACACAACGACTGGTATTTTTACATAGAGAAATTAAATCGAGTCCGCAGCAAATATAGATCAAAAACCTGACATCTAATTCTCTCAATCGCCTCACATGGGGTACGCAAAATTATACCAATGTATGTTGATCACCAGATGGCAGTAAGCTGGTTTATGGTGCAGGTAATGGCATTGACTATCTGCACTATATTACTGAGTTTGATAAGCAGGGTAATGTAATAAAAACCCAGATATTGAATGATAAAAGTTTAAATAATTTATTTGTGATTGGATGGCTCAAAGCGCAATCAGGCTTATTGTTTGCGGAGCAAGTCAAAAGCACTAAGCAACATAGTATTTATCAATATGATTTAGAGTCAAAGCAGTTAAAAACACTGAGTTACCCCAATGTGGCAGGGAAGGGAGATTACCTAGCCGGGCTCTCTGATGATGGTGCTAAATTGGCCATTTTGAGAGAGGTGAGCAAGCAAAAAGCAGCACTGGTTATTATCGACTTAAAGTCGGGGGATGAAGAAGCCAATGTGATGTTGCCTTTTGCTGCAAGCAAGTTGGTTTGGCACGAAAGTACAGAGATCTTCTTGACCAGTTTTAATGGGCAACTAGCCCATTACAATTTGCTGAGTAAAAAAATAGAACAAGATATAACTCTGCCGGCAAACACCAATGATGTATTTGCCAGTTGTGGTGAGCAGTGTTTGATTTTAAGGCAGCATAATGGTGACTTTTTAGATATTAAAGAGCGCCCACTTCAAGTCACAGGCACAGTTGAACAGAATGGATTATTCAATGGGCGAATATTTAACTATGCTGGGGCTCAAGACTTTCCCTCTTATTTAAATGCTTCAGCCGATCTGGTATTTGCAGAATTAAATAATAAGCAGTTTTCGATAGAACGCATTAACTCACATGGCAAACGTTTTACGCTTGCAGAATTTAATTGCGCTAATACACTGACTGCATTGGTCGCATCGGATGATGGCAACCAATTAGCCGGTATTATTTCTGGGCGGTTATTTATATTGAACACTCGAAAAGCCAAGCCTACACAAAGCCTCAACTTTGTAACTGCGGCTTTAGAGCGCGTTGAAAATCCTATTTGGAGTGCAGATAACCACGCGATTTATGTTGCTCACTTAAAGGGGAATGTGCCAAATATAGTGAAGCTCAATGTACTCAATGGTGAGAGGGAATTTATTGCTTCAGGTTTTTTGAGCTTTAAATCATTAGATGCAGACACATCTGTCGGGGTCGATACCTCACTGACGGCTTGGTTCTTAAAAAAGGGTGAACAAGGTTGGCAAAAGCAGTCGAAACTGGCCCAACTGAACTCAGCAAGCCCTAATCGCTGGCGTATTAGAAATAACGCATTGTATTTTTCTAGAAGAGTGGCAAGAGTGGGTGAAGTTTGTTTTGTGTCTCTCACTAATCCTTCTCAAGATGCGGTGTGCGAAAAAATGGATGATAACCAATTTCGTCTGAACTTTGATATTCACCCTAAGCAACAAGCCATGTTGATGGTTGAGTCATTAAGCGCACAAAGTAATATTGTGCGTTTAACTTGGTGAAAGAGACTTCTTTATACTGAGAGCCATTGTAACAGAGTGCTCTTTAGCTTATGTTTTTGAATGGGTTTAGATAAATAATCACTCATACCGACCGATAGACATTTTTCTTTTTCGCCTTTCATTGCATTTGCTGTGAGGGCAATGATAGGTATTTTTAGATGTAATGATTCTCTGATCTCTTTAGTTGCTTGATACCCATCCATAATTGGCATCATGCAATCCATCAAGATTACATCGAACCTTTTTGGTTGCTGTTTTAGTATGGCGATTGCATCTTGACCATTGTTAGCAGTTACAACGCTTACATTAATTGCATTGAGTATGCCTTTTCCTACAATCTGATTTACTGGGTTGTCTTCGACTAACAAGACATATATTTCTTTAGTTAAAATATTACTTTGCGTTTGTTCATCATCTATCAGTTCTTGGTTGGTTACTAATGCATCAAGGTGTGAGAGCTTTACAGGTATGGAAAAAGTAAATTTACTTCCTTTACCTATTTCACTCATTACTTGAATAGTCCCTTGCATTAATTCGGCTAACTCCCTACAAATACTGAGTCCAAGGCCGGTGCCACCAAATGTTCTGGTAGTCGAGTTATCTGCTTGTTCGAAAGCATTAAATACGCTCTTAACTTGTTCTGCTGTCATGCCAATACCCGTGTCACTGACTTCTATACTTAGTTTCCTTTTTATATTTGAGTTGTCATTGCCTTCATTGAGCCGGACTGTGATAGAAATTTCACCTTTATGGGTAAACTTAAGGGCGTTACTGATCAAGTTATTAATAACTTGGCTTATTCTTAATTCATCAGCAATGATTAGGAGTTCTTTGTTTGTATGCATATGCACAGTAAAGCTTAAGGCTTTATCATAAGCTAGGTGGGTGTGTATTTTAGTGAGGCTATCTATTAACTCGACCAGATTAAATTGGGTTTCTTCAATCGTGAGCTTTCCGGCTTCAATTTTTGATAAATCTAAAATTTCGTTGATTAAACTTAGTAGTGTTTCGGCACTTGAATAAGCCAAATGCGTAAATCTTAGTTGTTCACTATGTTCTTGGGAATTGAGAGCGAGTTCCAAAGCGCCAATCACACCGTTCATAGGAGTCCGAATTTCGTGACTCATGTTAGCTAAAAAGGCTGACTTTAGTTTTGTTGCTTGTTCTGCTTGCTCTTTCGCTTCACCTAATGCCCAAGATTTAAACTCGAGATCTGCAGTGTACTTTGCAAGCTTTTGTTCGTTATTGATTTCATCTGTTTTATCTTCAATTGATATGAAGAAGCCAATAAAGTTGCCATGATTATCGAAGTCGGGAGTATAAGTCGTTTTTAAACTGAGTTGTTTATTTTTTACTGTTTGTTCGTCGATAAAAGAAGTCGCGCTACCAGAAAACACTTTTTCTATATTACTTTGTATCAATGACAGGTTACTTTCTGAGACCGTGTCTTCAATCAGTTTATTTTTATAGAAGTTAGTTGGTTTTTGTAGCCATGATTCAAATTTGTTATTAACAAATTGGTAGCGGCGAGATTTATCAACATAGCCCAGCATGATGGGCACGCTATTGGTGAGGTTTTTAATAAATAAATTACTTTTAGTTAAGCGCTCAGTTTTTTTAGCTACTTCAGCTTTGATCTTTTTGGCAGTTTTTAACTCTTTATAGTAAATGAGCGTTAAAAACATGAAGAACATTAAACTTAAAAGTGCAGAGAGCACAGGCTCAAATGTTTGGTGTGAAGCTATATATGATTGTGGGATTGAGGCTTGTATCATCCATTGCCTGCCCGCAATATTATCAACCGATACAGATACATTAAACGTAGACACATCATTCGCTTTAGGTGCTATTTGAGTTAGTAGTGAGGCTGAAGAGGTAACATCATATAATTTTAAATTACCAAGTGATGTAAACTTATCACTCAAAGCGTCTTTGAGAAAATCAGTTGACTGATAAACTCCTAGTGCAAAGCCTTTTAAATTATTTAATGTCTTTAGTGCACCTTTCTTATAGATTGGTAAAAAAACCAGAAAGCCTTTATCGGGGCCTGTTAATTGTACAAGGTTAACGCCTTCAGTTGCCTGAATAGAGTTCATATTGGCTGCTTTTAGTAAAGTTTCGCGTCTTGCTAAATTGGAGTATAAATCAAAACCAACCGCTGATTCATTACCCATAAATGGTTCTACAATCGAAACGGGGAAATAGAACTCCTTAATTCGCGAAACACGCATTTCATTGTTAATTCTCTCTCTAATTTCAAACCCTTTATATATTTCTTGCTGTAATGCTTCAAATTTTGTTCTGTCTTGGTGTGAGACTTTAGGGATCCACTCAAGTGCCTGAATGGTTTGATGCCGTTTGAGTGCCTGTTGAGCAATACTAGAAAATTCATTTTTACTGACATTATCGGCAGAGGAGTAGACAGAGCGGATCAGATATAAAATTTCAAAATGGACTTGAATTTCTTTTTGTAAATTGTTGGCAATTTGTTCAACTTCAGATTGGTAGTTATTGATGATGGCTGTTCGTTCGATACTTTTCATCCAAAATAAAACTAACCCACTGATGAAAAAGCCTGTTACTGCCAGAACTGTTACTTTTAGTATGCTTGAACTCAAAGTTAAAAACCAAATTGATACAATTAATATAAATTTAGTGGATGAGTATTTTTTTTCCACAAACTGCCAGCTTAATTCTTCTTTGTCACAATTAAGCTGGCATTATTTGTAATACTAATTAGAAGTAACCTCTCCGACCGCTACTGGCGCTGAAGTTTGCTCTTTAATCGCATTTAAAACTGCGACCAGTGTATTGTGTTGGCTATTTTCATGGGCTCTAACACTGATAGCGGTAATGTCTGCATTGGCAGCGAGTTTGGCGATATTTACATTAATTGCTTCAATTTCAACTTGGCGGTTATTTAAATACACCTTGTTGTTGGCATCTATGGTGAACTGTGGGGTCACTTTAGGTGTAACAGACAATGTCGGTGAGTTATTTCGTTCGATGTCTAATACAGCTTCTTTGTTAAAGCTGGCGGTTACAATAAAAAAGATTAATAAGATGAAAACAATGTCTAGCATCGGATTCATGTCTACGCTGAGGTTTTCTTGCATGTGTGCTTTGGCTGTTTTTATCATTTTAGTTTCTCCATGTTGTTTCAATATTTAGCTTAGACCATGCTTGTAACCTTACCTTTAACCTGTTGTTAATATTTACAATCTTTCACAATAAAGCGAGGTTTCTTCTACCAAGAAATAAAAAAGGGTTAACCGTTAGGTTAACCCTTGAGGGCATATGAGTAGGAGCAAGCCCTGATGGGCTTACATTTATACCAATCCTCAATAATACTCAATCATTTTGAGGGACTAAAACGGACGCTAGCTTCGTTAAAAACTTCTTATTTAGAACAACTAAATAGCAAAATTTTCGCCTTGCTATCGCCCCGTTTTCCTTGCCTCAAAATAGATCACTTAATTAAGAGGATTGGTATTACTCTTTAAAGTTGATAGCTGACTTTGCCAGCAAGCTCGGCGATGTTGGTGATCTTCGTTTGACCTTTAATCTCAGCAAACGGCTTGTCTTGGTAGTTTGCACCACGCAGTTGTACGTTGATACGAGACGCTTTAGGATTCGCTAACGTTTCATTGTAGAACTGCTTGATGTCAGCCAGTTTCACGTTTTGAACTTCTGTGATCATTTGTTGCTTAGAATCGTAACTCCAGTTCTCTTTATACCAATCAGAGAAGATAGGAGAGACTTCTTCATACATATTCTTGGCCGATTGCGTCAGCTCTACTAGTACACCTTGCTTCATTGCAGCAAATTGCTCAGGTGTCAGTGCATCTAGCTTGGCTTTGTACTCTACCTTGAAGTCATCAAAACGTTTTTGCGCTTGGACTAAGTCCATGACAGGTGATTGGATATATAGACCAATACTTGCATAGTCATCAATCGGATAGTAGAGCGCACCTACGGCGTAGCCCAATTGCTCCTCGGTTCTTAATTGGTTAAATGCCACATGGCTGAAGTGTTTTGCCAATACCTTTGCAATGGCTTTTTGTTTGAAGCCAGCTTTACGATGAACATGAATATCTAATAAGCCATTGTCAGCAGCTGCGGTATCTTTTTGATAGCTCAAAACCTGTTGCGGTAATGGCGCAATGGTTTTGGTTTTTGCAAAGCTTGTTTGCGTGTGGTCGCTACCAAGGGTTTTGCTGATAACCTCAGCAACGTTTTCTAAATCGCCCTGATTGTAGTTACCAAATGCAAATACACGTGGTTGGTTTGCCTTCAACAGCTTTTCTAAGCGTGCTTTGAAAGTCGCTATATCTAGCTTTTGTGTTGTAGCGATTAATGCGCCATCTTCAAAGTTATTGGCTTCAGTTAAATTCTGAAGGGCAGGGAATAACTGATGAATAGTAAATTGTTTTTGTGCGTTATTGATGCCACGAATAAGGCGATCTTTAGCTTGAGCAAAGTTCGTCTCTGTCACCTCAGGAATGAGGTCAGACAGCATTTCAGCAAGCAGCAAGTTTTGCTTATCAGTGAAACCGTTCAATAACAGACTCATTCCGTTACTCGTCATTGCACGTGTGCTGATACCCGCAACACTAGCTTCAGCTTGTAATAAGCTTTGCTGTAGGTTGTATAGTTCTGACCAAAGTGCGAGAGAAACTTGAGTTTCGATATCTGCATTTGCTGCGCCGGCGTTTAGGTCAATTTTTAAGATACCTTTTGGTTGCTCGGCAAATAATTGACTTGGGTAGTGCCACACTTTCACACCGTCTTTTTCAACTTTAAGCTCAGCGGTCGATTGCTTCATACCCGCTGTTTTTAGGTCGAAGTTTTCAGGTAATAGGCGATTCACTTTTGGTAGTGCTAATGCCACCTGAGTTGGTTTTTTCCAAGTTGCAATTTCGCGCTCAGCAATGTCTTCGATGCGGTATTCACCTGCATAGAAATGTTGTTTCTGATCGACTTTCTCATTTTTGCTGGTATACCAAATACGCAGTGTGTCAGGCGTTAATTGTGATAGCACGTCATCAACCGCTTTGGCATTGAATTGACCAAAATAGTATGGCGCGTTGATGCTATAATTCAGCGGGTAATCTTGCATGCTGTTAACTAACTGAGCTGCATAACTGAATTCGTCGACTTTTTGTAAGAATCTGAACTCGTTATCAAGCGAAGTTTTGATTTCTTTGTAGTACTTTTCATCAACGCCTTTTTCTTTAACTAGGTCGATGTACTGCATGATGATGGCAACGATTTCGTCACGGTTCTGCATACCTAAATCAGTCAGGTTTAGGGTAATAGACATTTCACCGTAGTTACCATAATGGTTTGGCTTAGCACCGGCATTCAATGAGCTGATCCAGCCCAATGCTTTTAGCTGCTGCGCTGGTGTACCAGGCATTTCAGAGTCAAGTAAGTAAGACACAAATGCATTTGGTTTGAACTTAAACTGGTCTTGGTTATTTTTAATGGTGAAATCAAGTTTTAGCTGT
>NZ_BTGK01000011.1:0-156412 GCF_042848605.1 Pseudoalteromonas sp. MTN2-4 | reverse complement strand
ATACTTTAACGCTGCTTTATTGCTCTATTTTGAGCAATAAATTCGATTTACAATCATCTTGGGATTTAATACCTATCAATGAAGAATGCTTTGAACTCTATTTTGTTCATTCATGCTTATCTACTTTATATTTGGGAACATTATTAAAGCGTCAAATTGGTATGAGTTTATATTAAGGATTTCTGACCACTAATTCAGTGGTTGAAGTTTGTAGACATGTCTATAGCAGTACTTTATTCCTTTTACGCAAGAGTAGTGCAAAAGTTTAATGACATAGTGCACAGAAACCACATTCCTTTTGCTCAAGGTGAAATGAACAAGTTTCACAACTACTTATACCTCTAAGTGTTCTAATCCATAAAAATAAAAAATCCGAGCCTAAGCTCGGGTTTTTTAATGCTTTGTGGCATTAACTAAAGTCGATATTACTCAACGATAGTTGCTACAACACCAGCACCTATCTAGTAAAGTGCGCTACCTTCATAAGCTGCACTAAATTTCAGGCATTAAAAAAGGCCATAAGGAGCAAAAGGTTACCGACTGCGAACGAAGTGAGGGCGGTCTTTTTGCGCAAGAGTGGTGCAAAAGTTTAATGACAAGCACGCAGTGCTTCATTCCTTTTGCGCAAGATGAAGCAAGCCAATTTAACAATAGCTGACCTACTATTGGATTTATAAGAGGCCTTGTTGAACCCAGCTTCATAGATGAATTACAACTTAGAACTAGCCTGAAGTAAGTTTCACAATTACTTAAACCTCTAAGTTTTATACCCCTATAAACAAAAAACCCGAGCCTAAGCTCGGGTTTTTTTAATGCTTTGTGGCATTAACTAAAGTCGATATTACTCAACGATAGTTGCTACAACACCAGCACCTACTGTACGGCCACCTTCACGGATCGCGAAACGTAGACCTTCGTCCATCGCGATTGGAACGATTAGCTCAACAGTCATCTTGATGTTGTCACCTGGCATTACCATTTCTACGCCTTCTGGTAACTCAACGTTACCTGTTACGTCAGTTGTACGGAAGTAGAACTGTGGACGGTAACCTTTGAAGAATGGAGTATGACGGCCACCTTCGTCTTTAGAAAGTACGTATACTTCTGAAGTGAACTTCGTGTGTGGGTTGATTGAACCAGGCTTACATAGAACCTGACCACGCTCAACTTCGTCACGCTTAGTACCACGTAGAAGTGCACCAATGTTCTCACCAGCACGACCTTCGTCTAGAAGCTTACGGAACATTTCAACACCCGTACAAGTTGTCTTCGTAGTTTCTTTGATACCTACGATTTCAACTTCGTCGTTCACGTTGATGATACCAGCTTCAACACGGCCAGTTACTACTGTACCACGACCCTGGATTGAGAATACGTCTTCGATAGGCATGATGAATGGCTTATCGATGTCACGCTCTGGCTCTGGGATGTAAGAATCTAGTGCTTCTGCAAGCTCAACGATCTTGTCTTCCCACTCTTTCTCGCCTTCTAGTGCTTTAAGCGCTGAACCCTGGATTAGAGGTAGGTCGTCACCTGGGAAGTCGTACTCTGAAAGAAGTTCACGAACTTCCATCTCTACTAGCTCTAGTAGCTCTTCGTCGTCAACCATGTCACATTTGTTCATGAATACAACGATGTAAGGTACACCAACCTGACGTGAAAGTAGGATGTGCTCACGAGTCTGAGGCATAGGGCCGTCAGTAGCAGCAACTACTAGGATCGCGCCGTCCATCTGTGCAGCACCAGTGATCATGTTTTTAACATAGTCAGCGTGTCCTGGACAGTCTACGTGTGCGTAGTGACGAGTTGGTGTGTCATACTCAACGTGTGAAGTTGAGATTGTGATACCACGCTCACGCTCTTCTGGAGCGTTATCGATTGATGCGAAGTCTTTTGCGTCACCACCGTATACTTTTGCAAGTACGTTAGTGATTGCTGCAGTTAGAGTTGTTTTACCGTGGTCAACGTGGCCGATTGTACCTACGTTTACGTGCGGTTTCGAACGTTCAAACTTTTCTTTTGCCATCTTAAAAATTTCCTATAAAAGAAATTAAAGTCCGATCCAGTATGAATCGGACCGAACTAAAATTATCTTACAGCGCGAGCTGCAATTATTGCCTCTGTAACGTTTTTGGCTGCTTCAGCATACTTGGAGAATTCCATAGAGTATGATGCGCGACCCTGCGTTGCAGAGCGAAGATCAGTTGCATAACCGAACATTTCAGAAAGTGGTACTTGAGCATTAACTTGCTTCAAGCCGCCAAACGCTTCTTCCATACCTTCGATCATACCACGACGACGGTTTAAGTCGCCTACTACATCACCCATGTTCTCTTCAGGGGTAATTACTTCAACTTTCATAACAGGTTCTAGGATAACTGGATCTGCATCCAGCGCACCATCACGGAAACCGATTGAACCTGCGATCTTAAAGGCCATTTCGTTAGAGTCAACATCGTGGAAAGAACCATCGAATAACGTTGCTTTAACACCAAGTAACGGATAGCCAGCCAAGACACCTTGGCGCATCTGCTCTTGAATACCTTTATCAACCGCTGGAATATATTCTTTCGGAACAGCGCCACCTACGATTTCGTTCACGAATTCGTAAGTAGGGGATTCGTCGTCCGTAATTTCCATTGGTTCAAGTTTAAGCCAAACATGACCGTATTGACCACGACCACCTGATTGACGTACAAATTTACCTTCAGCTTCGACTGAAGCACGAATTGTTTCACGGTATGCAACTTGAGGTTTACCCACGTTACACACAACACCAAATTCGCGTTTCATACGGTCAACAATGATATCAAGGTGAAGCTCACCCATACCAGAGATGATGGTTTGGCCAGACTCTTCGTCTGTTTCAACACGGAAAGATGGATCTTCTGCAGCTAGTTTACCTAGTGCAATACCCATTTTATCTTGGTCAGCTACAGTTTTCGGTTCAACTGCTACAGAAATTACCGGCTCAGGAAACTCCATGCGCTCTAAGGTAATTACTGAGTCACTCGAACAAAGCGTGTCACCCGTTGTCACATCTTTCAAACCGATTGCGGCTGCAATGTCACCCGCGCGAACTTCTTTAATTTCTTCGCGAGAGTTAGCATGCATTTGTACAATACGGCCTAAACGCTCTTTTTTCGATTTAACAGGGTTATAAACTGCATCACCCTGCTTCACTGTACCTGAATAAACTCTAAAGAAAGTCAATGTACCTACAAACGGGTCAGTTGCAATTTTAAATGCTAATGCAGAAAAAGGTGCATTGTCGTCTGCAGGTCGAGTTCCTTCGGTTTCGTCTTCGAGGATACCTTGGATCTCTTTTACTTCTGTAGGCGAAGGCATGTATTCAACAACCGAGTCAAGCACTGCTTGAACACCTTTGTTCTTGAATGCACTTCCGCAAGTCATTGGCACGATTTCATTGGCCAGTGTGCGTTGACGTAGCGCAGCTTTAATCTCAGCTTCGCTTAAGTCACCTTCTTCAAGATATTTGTCCATTAGCTCTTCAGACGCTTCAGCAGCAGATTCAAGCATTTCTGCTCGCCATTCTTCTGCTAGGTCTTGAAGGTCTGCTGGGATCTCTTCATAAGTGAAAGTCGTCCCCTGGTCCGATTCGTTCCAGTTGATTGCTTTCATTTTGATTAGATCGATAACACCTTTAAATTCGTCTTCAGCACCAATTGGTAACTGAATTGGCACAGGTGTAGCACCTAAACGGTTCTTCACCTGATCCACAACTGCTAGGAAGTCTGCGCCTGTACGGTCCATTTTATTTACGAAGATCATACGAGGAACTTCGTATTTATTGGCCTGACGCCAGACTGTTTCCGTTTGTGGTTGTACACCTGATGAAGCACATAAAACCACGACAGCACCATCAAGTACACGTAATGAACGCTCTACTTCGATAGTAAAATCTACGTGTCCTGGCGTATCGATGATGTTAATACGATGCTCATCAAACTGAGCATCCATCCCTTTCCAGAAACACGTTGTGGCAGCAGAAGTAATGGTAATACCACGCTCCTGCTCCTGCTCCATCCAGTCCATAGTTGCAGCACCATCATGAACTTCACCGATCTTATGAGAAAGACCCGTGTAGAACAGAACTCGTTCTGTTGTGGTGGTTTTGCCTGCATCTACGTGAGCACAAATACCGATGTTACGGTAACGCTCAATAGGAGTTGTACGTGCCATAATATCCTCTTAAAAGGTGTTAGCAGACTACCAACGGTAGTGAGCGAATGCTTTGTTCGCTTCAGCCATACGGTGAACGTCTTCACGTTTCTTAACCGCAGTGCCTTTGTTGTCAGCTGCATCAAGCATCTCTTGAGCTAGACGAAGGCCCATTGACTTTTCGCCACGCTTACGAGAAGCATCAACTAACCAACGCATACCTAATGCGTTACGACGTACTGGACGTACTTCAACTGGAACTTGGTATGTAGAACCACCAACACGGCGAGATTTAACCTCAACCGCTGGACGTACATTTTCAAGTGCAGCTTCAAAGATTTCTAGGTGCGACTTGCCTGATTTCTCAGCAGCCACGTCTAACGCACCGTAAACGATTTTTTCAGCAGTAGATTTCTTGCCGTCTAACATTACTACGTTAACGAATTTAGCAAGAAGTTCTGATCCGAACTTAGGATCTGGAAGAATTTTACGTTGACCTATAACGCGTCTTCTAGGCATTTTATTTCTCCGGTATCTTCAGGTTCGCTTTACTTCAGCGACTCCCAAAACAAAATATAAAAATTAAAAATTTAAGTGCTTGGCCTTACTAACGGAGAACCATTAGCCCTTAGGGCGTTTAGCACCGTACTTAGAACGACCTTGTTTACGGTCATTTACGCCTGCACAGTCAAGTGCACCACGAACAGTGTGGAAACGTACACCCGGTAAGTCTTTAACACGACCACCACGGATTAGGATAACACTGTGTTCTTGAAGGTTGTGACCTTCACCACCGATGTATGAAGTTACTTCGAAACCGTTAGTTAAACGTACACGCGCTACTTTACGTAATGCAGAGTTTGGTTTCTTAGGTGTTGTTGTATATACACGAGTACATACACCACGTTTCTGTGGACAAGCTTTAAGAGCAGCAGAGTTGCTCTTTGTAACCTTGCTACGACGTGGCTTACGCACTAGCTGGTTAATAGTTGCCATTAAATAGCTCCTGATTAATTACTACTGAAAAATGAAAAAATCTGCCCTATTTAAACATTCTTTTATTCGAACGAATAAATGGGTGGCGGAATTTTAATGAGCAAAGATTGAGCTGTCAACCAAAAAATAACGGGCAAGCCCGATTTCTCAGACTTGCCCGTATTATCTTTATCTATTTAGTGGGAAGAACTACTCTTCGCCACCTAATAGATCAGCGTTCAGTGCATCAGTTAGTGCTTGAGTTGCCTCTTCAGCGCTTACTGTTTGCTCTTCAACTGGAAGCTCAGCTTGCTTACGACGATTCATACGCTCTTGGTGATACGCGAAACCTGTACCGGCTGGGATCAGACGGCCTACGATTACGTTCTCTTTCAAGCCACGTAGCTCATCGCTCTTACCATTTACTGCTGCTTCCGTAAGAACACGTGTTGTTTCTTGGAATGATGCTGCAGAAATGAAAGATTCTGTTGCAAGAGACGCTTTAGTAATACCCATCAGCTGAATTTCATACTTAGCTGGGATCTTACCTTGCTTCTCTAAATCACGGTTTGCAATACTAACGCGTGCCACTTCAACTTGTTCACCTGCTAAGAACTCAGTATCACCACCGTCTAAGATGATGCACTTACGTAGCATTTGGCGAATGATCGTTTCGATGTGCTTATCGTTAATCTTTACACCCTGTAAGCGGTAAACTTCTTGTACTTCGTTAACGATGTAGTTAGATACATCAGTTACACCACGAAGACGAAGGATATCGTGCGGAGACTCTGGACCATCGGCGATAACTTCACCTTTAGAAACCATTTCACCTTCGAACACGTTAAGCTGACGCCATTTCGGGATCATCTCTTCGTATGCATCACCCTCTTCTGGAGTGATAACAAGACGTTTCTTGCCTTTTGTCTCTTTACCGAAACTCACAACACCTGTGATTTCTGCAAGGATTGCAGGATCTTTTGGCTTACGCGCTTCGAATAAGTCAGCAACTCGAGGTAGACCACCCGTGATGTCACGAGTCTTCGAACCTTCTTGTGGAATACGCGCTAGAACCTGACCAGGTGCCGCTGTTGCGCCATCTGTGATTTCAATCGTTGTGAATGAAGGTAGACGGATCTCTTGAAGACCACGTTCTTCGTTCTCAATGATTAGCTTAGGCTCTTTCGCATTAACCTTAGATAGGTCTTTAACAACAACACGTGTTAAACCTGTAAGGTCATCAGTCTGCGCTTCTGTGTTGCTATCATCAATGTCAGAGAATGACACTTTTGATTCATGCTCAAGAATGATTGGGTGACTGTGCGGATCCCATGTTGCAACGATATCGTTACCTTTAACTTCTGCACCATCTTGTACAGAAAGTACAGCACCGTAAGGTACCTTATAACGCTCTTTCTCACGACCGTGATCATCAATGATTGTGATCTCAGTTGAACGTGAAGTGATAACAATCTTACCGTCAGTGTTTAATACATATTTTGCATTATGTAACTTCAGGCTACCGTTATTCTTAACTTGTACGCTGTTTTCTGCTGACGCTCTTGATGCAGCACCACCGATGTGGAATGTACGCATCGTAAGCTGTGTACCCGGCTCACCGATTGACTGAGCGGCGATAACACCGACTGATTCACCTGCGTTGATGATATGACCACGAGCTAGGTCACGACCATAACACTTAGCACATACACCGTAGTCGTTATCACATGTGATAACTGAACGTACACGTACTTCGTCCACTGAGTGCTCTTCTAGAAGGTCACACAGTTTTTCGTCAAGCATGATGTTACGCTCAACAAGTACTTCTTCAGTACCTGGCTTTAAGATGTCTTCAGCAACAACACGACCTAATACACGCTCGCGAAGTGGCTCAACAACGTCACCACCTTCGATTAGCGGCTTCATTGTTAGACCGTCTAACGTGCCACAATCGTCGTTTGTGATAACTAAGTCTTGTGCAACGTCTACTAGACGACGAGTTAGGTAACCCGAGTTCGCTGTCTTAAGTGCCGTATCGGCTAGACCTTTACGCGCACCGTGCGTCGAGATGAAGTACTGTAGTACGTTTAGACCTTCACGGAAGTTAGCCGTGATTGGCGTTTCGATGATTGAACCATCTGGACGTGCCATTAGACCACGCATACCCGCTAACTGACGGATCTGAGCAGCACTACCACGTGCGCCTGAGTCGGCCATCATGAATACCGAGTTGAAAGAAGGTTGCTCTTCTTCTTCACCCTGCGCATTCACAACTGTATCTTTCGATAAGTTCGCCATCATTTCACGTGAAAGGTTTTCGTTAACACGTGACCAGATATCGATTACTTTGTTGTACTTTTCACCCGCAGTTACAAGACCTGATTGGAACTGTTGGTTAATTTCAGATACTTCCGCTTCAGCTGCTTCAATGATGCCCGCTTTCGTCGGTGGGATTACCATATCGTTAATACCGATAGATACACCTGACTTCATCGCGTAATGGAAACCTGTGTACATCACTTGGTCAGCAAACACGACTGTGTCTTTAAGACCTAGACGACGGTAACATTCATTTAGAAGTGCAGAAATCTGCTTCTTACCTAATGCACGGTTGATAAGCTCAAATGGTAAGCCTTCAGGTGTGCTTAGAGAAAGGATCGCACGACCAACAGTCGTATCTACTACAGAAGTCTGTTGTGAACGTTCACCAGTCTCTTCATCGATAACTGTTTCTGTAATACGAACTTTAACGCGAGCATGAAGTTCAGCAACACCTGTACGGTATGCTTTTTCAGCTTCTTTCGCATCTTTAAATACAATGCCTTCACCTTTGGCATTGATGCGATCACGCGTCATGTAGTAAAGACCTAATACAACGTCCTGTGAAGGAACGATAATAGGCTCACCGTTCGCTGGTGATAAAATATTGTTCGTTGACATCATTAGGGCACGTGCTTCTAGCTGTGCTTCTAATGTTAACGGTACGTGTACCGCCATTTGGTCACCATCGAAGTCAGCGTTATATGCCGCACACACTAGTGGGTGTAGGTGGATTGCTTTACCTTCGATTAGAACAGGTTCAAACGCTTGGATACCAAGACGGTGAAGTGTTGGTGCACGGTTAAGTAGAACCGGGTGCTCACGGATTACTTCGTCTAGTACGTCCCATACCTCTGGTACTTCACGCTCAACCATCTTCTTCGCAGCTTTGATGGTTGTCGCCATGCCACGGCGCTCTAGCTTACCGTAGATGAATGGCTTGAATAGCTCAAGTGCCATCTTCTTAGGAAGACCACACTGGTGAAGTTTAAGCGTAGGACCAACTGTGATTACAGAACGGCCTGAGTAGTCAACACGCTTACCTAGAAGGTTTTGACGGAAACGACCTTGCTTACCTTTGATCATGTCTGCAAGCGACTTAAGTGGACGCTTGTTAGAACCTGTGATCGCACGACCGCGACGACCATTATCAAGTAGCGCATCAACCGCTTCTTGTAACATACGCTTTTCGTTACGTACGATGATGTCTGGTGCAGCTAAGTCAAGTAGACGCTTAAGACGGTTGTTACGGTTAATAACACGACGGTAAAGGTCGTTCAGATCAGACGTTGCAAAACGACCGCCATCTAGTGGTACTAGAGGACGAAGATCTGGTGGAAGAACCGGAAGCACGCTCATGATCATCCACTCAGGGTTGTTACCTGACTGGTGGAAAGATTCCATAAGCTTAAGACGCTTAGTGATCTTCTTACGCTTAGTTTCAGAGTTGATTGTTGGTAACTCTTCACGCATTTCTGCGATAAGCTGACCTAGGTCTAGTTCTTTAAGTAGATCAAGTACAGCTTCTGCACCCATCTTAGCTTCGAACTCATCACCGTGCTCTTCAAGTGCATCTAGGTACTCTTCTTCGCCTAATAGCTGACCGCGCTCTAGCGTAGTCATACCTGGCTCAGTTACTACGAATGATTCGAAGTAAAGTACGCGCTCGATGTCACGAAGTGTCATATCTAGCATTAGGCCGATACGAGACGGTAATGACTTAAGGAACCAAATGTGTGCCACTGGGCTAGCAAGCTCAATGTGACCCATACGGTCACGACGTACTTTAGTTAAAGTAACTTCTACGCCACACTTTTCACAAATAACACCACGGTGCTTTAAGCGCTTATATTTACCACATAAACACTCATAATCTTTTACTGGGCCGAAAATACGGGCACAGAATAAGCCGTCACGCTCAGGCTTGAACGTACGATAGTTAATTGTCTCAGGCTTTTTAACTTCGCCGTAAGACCAAGAACGTACCATGTCTGGTGAAGCAAGACCGATGCGGATCGCATCAAATTCTTCGGTCTTATTTTGTTGCTTCAAAAACTTAAGTAAGTCTTTCACCTTAGCTCTCCTGTCGGAGTTAATCTCGAGGGCAAGCAATGCTTGCCCCTACATTCTTTCAGTCCGGGGAGCCGCAGCTTAGCTGCGGCTGTCGGATTAATTTTCTTCCAACTCGATGTTGATACCTAGTGAGCGGATTTCTTTCAACAATACGTTGAATGACTCTGGCATACCCGGTTCCATCTTGTGGTTACCGTCAACGATGTTCTTATACATCTTAGTACGACCATTTACGTCATCTGACTTAACCGTCAGCATCTCTTGAAGTGTATAGGCAGCACCGTATGCTTCTAATGCCCATACCTCCATCTCACCGAATCTCTGACCACCGAACTGTGCCTTACCACCCAGCGGCTGCTGAGTTACTAGGCTGTAAGAACCAGTAGAACGCGCGTGCATCTTGTCGTCTACTAAGTGGTTTAGTTTCAGCATGTACATGTAACCAACGGTTACTTGACGCTCAAACGCATCACCAGTACGACCATCATATAGCGTTACCTGACCGCTACGTGGGTAACCACCTAGCTCAAGAAGGTCTTTAATCTCTGACTCACGTGCACCATCGAATGCAGGAGTCGCGATTGGTAGACCACCTTTCAGGTTGTTCGCAAGACGACGGACTTCATCATCAGAGAAGCTAGCAATATCAACTTTCTGACGGCAATCACCTACAGCGTAAGCTTTTGCAATGAAATCGCGCATTTCGTGAATTTCACGCTGCTCTTTCATCATCTCTTCTAGCGTTTCACCGATACCACGTGCAGCCAGACCCATATGTGTTTCTAAGATCTGACCGATGTTCATACGAGATGGTACACCCAGCGGGTTAAGTACGATATCTACAGTACGACCTTTGTCATCGTATGGCATATCTTCTACTGGTACGATTGTCGAGATAACACCTTTGTTACCGTGACGACCAGCCATCTTATCACCTGGTTGGATACGACGTTTAACAGCTAGGTATACTTTAACAATCTTAAGTACGCCTGGTGCTAAGTCATCACCTTGAGTGATCTTGCGACGTTTGTTTTCAAACTTCTTATCGTACTCAGCTTTAAGCTCATCGTACTGTGCAGCAAGCTGCTCAAGATCAGCTTGTTGCTGTTCATCAGCTAGGCTTTGAGTTAGTAGCTTGTCAGTGCTTAATTCAGCTACTTTCTCTTCACTTAGACCCGCTTTTACAAGCAATGTACGTACGCGTGTTAAGATACCGCCTTCAAGGATTCTGAACTCTTCGTTGAAGTCTTTCTTCGCTTCACGAAGCTGCATTTCTTCAACTTCTAACGCACGCTTGTCTTTTTCAACGCCGTCGCGAGTGAATACTTGTACGTCGATCACTGTACCAGTTACAGAGTTTGGTACGCGTAGTGAGCTGTCTTTAACATCAGATGCTTTTTCACCGAAGATAGCACGTAGTAGCTTTTCTTCAGGAGTAAGTTGCGTTTCGCCTTTAGGTGTTACTTTACCTACAAGGATGTCGCCACCTTTTACTTCAGCACCGATGTAAACAACACCAGACTCATCCAGTTTACCAAGTGCAGACTCACCTACATTTGGAATATCAGCTGTGATCTCTTCAGGACCAAGCTTAGTATCACGTGCGATACACTGAAGTTCTTGGATGTGGATTGTTGTTAGACGATCTTCTTTTACAACGTTCTCAGATAGTAAGATTGAATCCTCGAAGTTGTAACCATTCCATGGCATGAATGCCACGCGAAGGTTTTGACCTAGTGCTAAGTCACCTAAGTCAGTCGAAGGACCATCTGCTAATACGTCACCACGTACAACCGGCTCACCAACCATACAAGTTGGTTTCTGGTTGATACACGTATTTTGGTTAGAACGTGTGTATTTAGTTAAGTTGTAAATGTCGATGCCCGCTTCACCTGGGATGCGCTCTTCTTCATTTACGTTAACTACGATACGGCTTGCGTCAGCATACTTAACAACACCGCCACGCTTAGCAACGATTGTTACACCAGAATCTTTTGCTAGTGTACGCTCGATACCTGTACCTACTAACGGCTTATCAGCGCGTAGTGTTGGTACTGCTTGACGTTGCATGTTCGATCCCATTAGTGCACGGTTAGCATCATCGTGTTCTAGGAATGGGATTAGTGCTGCTGCAACTGAGATAACCTGCTGAGGTGATACGTCCATATATTGGATGTCATCACGACCCATAAATGTCGATTCACCTTTGTGACGACATGGGATTAACTCATCAATAAATTCATTGCTGTCGTTCAGGTTCGTGTTCGCCTGAGCGATTACGAATTGACCTTCTTCGATAGCTGATAGGTAATCAACTTCGTCGCTTACTACACCATCAACAACTTTACGGTATGGTGTTTCTAAGAAACCATAGTCGTTAGTACGTGCGTATGTAGAAAGTGAGTTGATCAGACCGATGTTTGGACCTTCAGGCGTTTCGATAGGACAAACACGACCATAGTGTGTTACGTGTACGTCTCGAACTTCGAAGCCAGCACGTTCACGTGTAAGACCACCCGGACCTAATGCAGAAATACGACGCTTGTGCGTTACTTCTGAAAGCGGGTTGTTTTGGTCCATGAACTGTGACAGCTGTGAAGAGCCAAAGAATTCTTTAACTGCTGCTGAAATAGGTTTCGCGTTGATTAGGTCTTGAGGCATTACATTGTCAAGATCACCTAAGCTTAAACGCTCACGAACAGCACGTTCAACACGAACTAAACCAACACGGAATTGGTTTTCAGCCATTTCACCTACAGAACGGATACGACGGTTACCTAGGTGGTCGATATCGTCCACTTCGCCTTTACCGTTACGAATATCGATCAATACTTTCATTACTGATACGATATCTTCTTTGCTCAGTGTACCTGGGCCTGTATCTGAATCATAACCTACACGGCTATTGAACTTCATACGACCTACAGTTGATAGGTCATAACGCTCTTCAGTGAAGAATAAGTTTTCAAATAAAGCTTCTGCAGCTTCTTTCGTTGGTGGCTCACCAGGGCGCATCATACGGTAGATTTCTACAAGCGCTTCTAAGCGGTTTGTAGAAGAATCGATACGTAATGTATCTGAAATGTATGCACCACTGTCTACATCATTGATGTAAAGTGTGTCGATTTGCGCGTGACCTGCTTTAACAAGCTCAGCCATCAGCTCTAGTGAAAGTTCAGCATTCGCTTCTGCGATGATTTCACCAGTAGACTCATCGATGTAGTTCTTCGCTACTACACGACCAATGATGTACTCATGTGGTACTTCAAGTTGTGTAATTTCTTTCTTTTCAAGAGTCTTGATATGACGAGCAGTAACACGACGACCAGCTTCAACGATCACATCACCGTCTTTGTCTTTAATATCAAATGCAGCTGTTTCACCACGAAGACGTGAAGGAACAAGCTCCATTAATACTTTACCGTTAGCAACTTCGAACGTTGTCGTTTCGAAGAACATTGCTAAGATCTCTTCAGATGTAAACTCTAAAGCACGTAGAATGATAGACGCCGGTAACTTACGACGACGGTCGATACGTACATATAGGTTATCTTTTACATCAAATTCAAAGTCTAACCATGAACCACGGTAAGGAATAACACGTGCATTATATAGTACTTTACCTGAAGAGTGTGACTTACCACGGTCGTTATCAAAGAATACACCTGGAGAACGGTGTAGCTGAGAAACGATAACACGCTCTGTACCATTGATTACAAAGGTACCGGTATCGGTCATGAGCGGGATTTCGCCCATGTAAACTTCTTGCTCTTTAATGTCTTTAACTGTGCCTGGTGCTTCTTTATCCATTAGCACAAGACGTAATTTCACGCGAAGTGGAGCAGAATAAGTCACGCCGCGAATTTGACATTCTTTTACATCGAATACTGGCTCGCCAATACGGTAACTTACGTATTGGAGCTCAGAATTACCCGAGTAGCTTTTAATAGGGAAAACAGAGCGGAATGCAGCTTCCAGTCCATAGTCGCCTACAGCGTCAGGATTCAAGAATTTTTTGAACGATTCTAACTGTGTAGACAGTAAGAAAGGTATATCCAAAACTTGTGGACGTTTACCAAAATCCTTACGGATACGTTTCTTTTCAGAATAAGAGTAAGCCATGGGGTTCCTCAGCTTGCTGATCTTTGACCCAACCTGTTCTTGTAAGAACAGCATTACTGGCATCTAAGCCATGATAACAACATCTCATTGTTGCACTAAATGCCACTGCTATTAGCAAAAACTTAAGTTATTGAAATAAAAGTGAAATTTAGAGTTTTTTGCATCTAGTAAATATGATCATACTAGAGCGCAAAAGGGCCGGTGATTAAATAATCACCAGCCCTTGCCTGATTGCTCAGGCAGCGAACCTAGCCGTAGCTAGATTACTTGATCTCAACTTCAGCACCAGCTTCTTCAAGATCTTTCTTAAGTGCTTCAGCTTCTTCTTTAGAAACAGCTTCTTTGATTGGCGCAGGAGCAGACTCAACAAGAGCTTTTGCTTCTTTAAGGCCAAGACCAGTTGCACCACGTACAGCTTTGATAGCAGCAACTTTGTTACCGCCAGCAGCAGCTAGGATTACGTCGAACTCAGTCTTTTCTTCAGCAGCTTCAGCAGGACCTGCAGCAACAACAGCAGCAGCTGCAGTTACGCCGAACTTTTCTTCCATTGCTTCAACTAGTTCAACAACTTCCATTACTGACATTTCAGCAATCGCGTCAAGGATTTGGTCTTTAGTTACAGACATTGTAAATTTCCTAATTAATTACGAACCCATGAGGTTCAAAAAAATTTTTAAATGAGAAAGTGAATAAAGGCTTAAAATTAAGCAGCTTCTTCTTCTTTCTTAACGCGAACTGCTTCAATTGTTTTACACAATTTGCCAGCAGACGCTTCTTTCATAGCGCTCATTAAGCGTGCAACAGCTTCGTCGTAAGTAGGTAGCTTAGCAAGCATATCTACGTCAACGATATTGCCTTCGAATGCAGCAGACTTAAGCTCGAATAGCTCATTCTTTTTCGCGAAATCTGAGAAGATACGCGCAGCAGCACCTGGGTGCTCTGAAGAGAAAGCGATTAGGCTTGGGCCTACTAGAGACTCGTTAAGACACTCATAATCAGTACCTTCAACAGCACGTTTAGCTAGGGTGTTACGAACAACCTTCATCCAAACGCCTGCTTCACGAGCTTCTTTACGAAGAGCAGTGATAGCATCAACTGTCACACCACGAGAATCTGCAACTACTGCAGATAGAGCACCTTTGGCAACTTCATTAACTTCAGCAACAATTGCTTTCTTGTCTTGAAGGTTTAAAGCCATGGGTGTTACTCCTGGTTAATTAAAAACCTAATGGTTTTCAGTTCTACTCTTACCTCAACAAAATTGCTGAGGTGCTTTTTACGGCGAGAGCCAGAAGATTAGGAAAATCTAGCTGGGATTCACACCGTCTACGTAGGAATTATTAAGGCTTTCACCACCTACGGTCTTGGACGGAAACGCAATTTATCGTTTGATTGTAGACCAACTGGTTAACAATACACGAAATTATGCGCTTCAACCCGAATTCTTTGCTTCGTTACAGAACACGTTCTCAACGAAATGGCGCGAAATTATAGTTCAAATTTTACGCCATGTAAATGCTAATTTCTAAATTACGCTACTTGCGTGTTTAGAGTAGCTTGGTCAACAGCAACACCTGCGCCCATAGTTGTTGAGATGCTTACTTTCTTCAAGTAAGTACCTTTCGCTTGAGAAGGCTTAGCCTTCTTAAGCGCAACAAGAAGTGCTTCAAGGTTTTGTTGTAGCTGTTCAGCAGTGAAGTCAACTTTACCGATAGTCGTGTGAACGATACCGTTCTTGTCGTTACGGTAACGAACCTGACCAGCTTTAGCATTTTTAACTGCTTCTGCAACGTTAGGTGTTACAGTACCAGTTTTAGGGTTAGGCATAAGGCCACGTGGACCAAGGATTTGACCTAGTTGACCAACAACGCGCATTGCATCTGGAGAAGCAACAACAACGTCAAAGTTCATTTCGCCTTTCTTAACTTGCTCAGCAAGCTCTTCCATACCTACTAAATCAGCACCCGCTTCTTTAGCAGCTTCAGCGTTTGCGCCAGCTGTGAATACAGCAACGCGAACCTCACGGCCAGTACCGTTTGGAAGTACAGTTGCACCACGAACGTTTTGGTCAGATTTACGTGCATCGATACCAAGGTTAACAGCAACGTCAACACTTTCAGTGAATTTAGCAGTAGCTAGTTCTTTAAGAAGAGCAACAGCTTCGTTGATTTCGTACTCTTTAGTTACGTCAACTTTTTCGCGGATTACGCGCATACGCTTAGTTAATTTAGCCATTCTCAATTACCCTTCTACATTCAAGCCCATTGCACGTGCAGAACCTGCAATCGTGCGTACAGCTGCATCCATATCAGCAGCAGTAAGATCAGGACGTTTAGTCTCAACGATCTCTTCTAGTTGAGCACGTGTTACTGTACCAACTTTTTCTGTGTTAGGACGGCCAGAACCAGACTTGATGCCAGCTGCTTTCTTAAGAAGGTAAGAAGCAGGTGGAGTTTTCATGTCGAAAGTGAATGAACGGTCGTTGTAAACAGAGATGATTACAGGAACCGGAGCGCCCTTCTCGATAGACTCTGTACGTGCGTTGAACGCTTTACAGAATTCCATGATGTTTACACCGTGTTGACCTAGTGCAGGACCTACTGGAGGACTAGGATTAGCCATACCAGCAGCAACTTGTAGCTTGATTAGAGCTTCAACTTTCTTTGCCATTTTAAATAACCTCGTTAGTTGGGTCTTTGCCTTGTGCGCGCGAGGACGCGTACTCAAGCGGCTTCCCAAATTAAAAAAATCTTTGCTTTTGCTATACCAGATAACAAAAGGCCGCTGATTATAGATTAACCAGCGGCCTTTTTCAATCTCTTAGAAAAGAAATTATTTGTCTTTTTCTACTTGACCAAATTCTAGGTCAACTGGTGTAGAACGACCAAAGATAAGAACAGACACTTTTAAGCGGCTCTTCTCATAATCAACCTCCTCAACTACACCACTGAAGTCTGCAAATGGACCATCGTTTACACGTACCACTTCACCCACTTCAAATAGTGTTGCAGGCTTAGGCGCTTCAGCATTTTCTTGAATACGGTTAAGAATACGATCAGCTTCTTTTTTGCTGATTGGTGCTGGACGATCCGACGTACCACCAATGAAGCCCATTACACGTGGCGTGCTGTTCACTAAGTGCCAGCTCGCATCGTTCATGTCCATTTCAACTAGAACATAACCTGGGAAGAACTTACGCTCAGATTTGCGCTTTTGACCAGCACGCATTTCAACTACTTCTTCAGTAGGGACTAGTACTTCACCAAAGCTATCTTCTAAGCCTTCGATCTTAATATGCTCAATAATTGTTTGAGCAACGCGCTTTTCGAAACCCGAAAACGCTTGAATTACGTACCAGCGTAATTTCTTTTCTTTGTTCTCATCCGACATGGGATCAGATCTCCAATCCAGTTAAAAAGCCAACAACACGGAATAAAATGCCGTCTAAACCCCAAAGGATTAACGCCATTACCACTGTTGCTAGCATTACGATAAAAGTTGTATGCGTTGTTTCTTGACGCGTTGGCCAAACAACCTTGCGTACTTCAATTCTAGACTCTTTTGCAAAAGCAATAAAAGTACGACCTTTTTCAGTAGTTGCCAGTAGACCTAAAGCGGCTGCTACTGCAACAACAACACCTACCGCACGCACTAACACAGATAGGTCAGCGTACATGTAATTACCTACCACTGCACCTAATAGCAATGCAATTGATACTAGCCACTTAACCGTATCCATCGAGTTTGACGGAGTTTCTACATTCGTGCTCATAAAAATTTTACCTTAAATACAGACACAACGACCCTGCATATGGCAGGGTAAATCCATTAATCTAAATCTACAAATAAGCGAGAGGTTCATTGAACGGCCACATTATTTTAGGTTTAGACTAGCTGTATGAATTGGCAGGGGCGGCAGGACTCGAACCCGCAACCATCGGTTTTGGAGACCGCTGTTCTACCAATTGGAACTACGCCCCTGCAAAGTGGATGCCCATTATACTGACGAACAAAGCGAAAACAAGAGTAAAAGATGCGCAAATTTTAATTTTGTCAAATCTTACGATAATCTCGCGCCAACAGTGGTTATAAATCAAACAAAAACATTTGTGTATTTTAACGGTTATGCCAGCTGTAACAAGCCACCATAATGAAAATCACATAATAACCAGATTTGTTCAAATGGATGGGTATCTGGAAAGCTTAATTGTGCCTGCACGTTTTTAAAATCATCGTAATGCCAAATTGGGCTGGCGTTACGGATCAACAACCATGTCCGCTCTGATTGATAACTTTTCTTGCCTTTTTGATTTAATAACCGTCCTAACGCCACTTTGAGCTGCTGTTCAGACGGTGCCTGCGACATCACTGCTAATTCTCGTTGCATCGATAACGATAGCGGTCTGCCAAGTACAGCCATAGCTTCGGTTTCACTGGCATACAAATGCGCCTCTTCAATGTCGAGTTTCTGATCACCTTGGTAACTGCTGACATCGGGTTTTCGTGGTTCATTATGCCAGATATGGCGCATAGGGTGCCATACGCCTTTTCGTAAAATCTTAAGAATAACTTGGCCGCTTGATGCTAAAGTTCTATTTTTTCTTGTTCACTGTATCTATGCATCTAAAATGCTATGGATATCTTTTAATAAGCCAGACGCACCGAATCTGAATTTCGCTGGCGTCAAACTACTGCATTCTAGTTTTTGTTCTGCCAATCTTAAGTAAGCACTTGCATCATTCACTGTTCTTACCCCGCCAGCAGCTTTAAAGCCCACTTCTCGGCCTGATGAATTAATTGTATCAAGCATAATTTCAGTTGCTTCTAACGTGGCATTAACAGGCACTTTTCCGGTGCTGGTTTTAATAAAGTCTGCACCCGCTTCTATCGCTAAGCTACTTGCTTTGCGAATAAGCTCAGGCGCTTTTAGCTCACCACTTTCTATGATTACCTTGAGACAAGCATCATATTCTGTGCATAACAGCTTGCTCTTATGAACATACAATTTGGTATTCTCTAGCTCGCCCTGTATCACTTCTTTATAGGGGATCACTAAATCAATTTCGTCAGCCCCATCTAACAAAGCTTGTTTTGTTTCAGTAAGCACCGAGTCTAATGACTGCTCACCATCATAAAAATTTGTCACTGTTGCAACTTTTACTGACTGCCAGTTTCTTCGTCTCAGTTCTTTTTTTACTAAACCAACAAATTGTGAATAAACGCAAATGGCAGCTGGCAGACCAATCTCAGGGCACACACTATCAAGCAATGCTAATATTGATTGCTCTGTGTCGTTTTCATTTAAAGATGTCAGGTCCATTAGGGACAGTGCTTGTGCTGCATCTTGTTGTATTGTCATGGTACTTTCCCGTTTATGTGTAAGTCATTCACCATAGTTAAGTGAATGTATTGCCTCAATCCTAGGGCATTTGTCCGCTAAAGACTCTGCTCAAAATCAAATTTATGTGTTTAGCATATCTCATAACCAAACATAATAAGCTAAATTAGACAGCTAAAACTTAGCTCAAGGGCTTGTAAATAAAGCCTTAAACCAAATTAAACCCCCTTCTATAACTTTTAGTTATATAGACTAGGTTTTAATTATTTTTTCCTGTTTCAAAGCCGCTATATTCTGCTGCTCTGTAATGTTCTGCACGATAAAAATAGCAGAATATGAGTATAACTAAGGGGCAAATGGTGCAGTACTTACCTATCTTTACCAAACTTGATAACAAACCGGTGCTGGTTGTCGGCGGCGGTGATGTTGCACTTCGTAAGGCGCGTGCGTTTTTAAAAGCACGTGCGGACGTAACTATTGTGGCCCCTGAATTCTGCCATGAGTTACTCGAAGCCGAGCAAGATGGCGAAGTTACGCTCATTAAAGACTACTTTAATGAGTCTCACCTAGTAGGCAAAATGCTTGTTATTGCCGCTACTGATGTTGAGTCTGTTAATAACACTGTATTTGAATTGGCAAACCAGCATAATATTTTCGTCAACGTGGTAGACGACCAGCCTAAGTGCTCGTTTATTTTCCCGTCTATTGTTGACCGTGATCCAATTACCATTGCAATTTCAAGCGCAGGCACTGCGCCGGTTTTAGCTCGACGTTTACGTGAGAAGCTAGAAACACTTATTCCACAGCACATTGGCCCATTAGCAACCTTAGTAGGCAGTTTCAGAGATAAGGTAAAGTCACGCTTTAAGCATTTTGCCGATCGCCGCCAATTTTGGGAAAGCGTGTTCGATTCAAGTGTGGTGAGTAAAGTGCAGGTAGGCGATACCGAAGCTGCGACCAAACAACTACACGACATGCTCGACGCTAAAGCTGAGCCAGAAGGCGAAGTATATGTGATTGGTGCAGGTCCCGGTGATCCTGAGCTACTAACACTTAAAGCGTTACAGCTTATGCAACAAGCCGATGTTGTGGTGTATGACTACCTCGTTTCTGATGAGATTATGGATTTAGTACGCCGTGATGCAGATTTAATTTGTGTCGGTAAACGTCTTAACTACCACAGTGTTAAGCAAGAAGACACCAATCAGATGTTGGTCGACCTTGCGAAACAAGGCAAAAAAGTCTGCCGAATCAAAGGTGGCGATCCGTTTATTTACGGTCGTGGTGGTGAAGAAGTACAAGTACTGAAAGCCCATGATGTACGTTATCAAATCGTACCGGGCATTACTGCCGCAGCCGGGTGTAGCGCTTATGCAGGTATTCCTTTGACACACAGAGATCATGCACAGGCAATCCAGTTTGTAACAGGTCACTGTAAAAAAGACGGTCAAGAATTAGATTGGCAAGGGCTTGCTAAGCCTAACCAAACGTTGGCAATTTACATGGGTGTGATCAAGTCACCGCATATTCAGGCTAAGTTACTAGAACATGGCCGTAGTGCTCGCACCCCAGTTGCAATCGTTGAAAATGGTACCCGTAAGAATCAACGCGTGGTTAGAACCGAATTAGGCCAATTGGCCGAACAAATTGAGGCACATGAGATTGTCTCACCAGCACTACTGATCATCGGAGAAGTAGCTGCTTTACATGAAGAGTTAGCTTGGTTTGGGCAAAGTGCACAGATCAGCAGTTTTGCTCAGCCACTGACCGATGTGGCGTAACGATTTTATTTTTAATTTTTAAGTAGGACGACGACAATGGCTTTAACACACCTTCAGCAATTAGAAGCTGAAAGTATAAAGATTATTCGCGAAGTCGCAGCCGAGTTTGAAAACCCAGTGATGCTTTACTCTATCGGTAAAGACTCATCTGTACTTTTACACTTAGCGCGTAAAGCATTCTTCCCAGCGAAAATTCCTTTCCCTCTACTACACGTAGACACAGATTGGAAATTCCGCGAGATGATCGAATTCCGTGACCGCTTAGCAAAAGAATATAACTTTGACTTAATCGTCCACAAAAACCCAGAAGGCATCGCCATGGGTGTGGGTCCGTTTACGCACGGTTCAGCAAAGCACACTGACGTGATGAAAACACAAGGCTTAAAACAAGCACTAGACAAATACGGCTTTGATGCTGCTTTTGGTGGTGCGCGTCGTGACGAAGAAAAATCGCGTGCGAAAGAGCGTGTGTACTCATTCCGTGATAAGCACCACCGTTGGGACCCTAAAAACCAACGTCCTGAGCTTTGGAACACCTACAACGGTCAAGTTAACCCAGGCGAATCAATCCGTGTATTCCCACTATCTAACTGGACTGAGCTAGACATTTGGCAATACATCTATCAAGAAAATATCGAAATCGTGCCATTGTACCTTTCTGAAAAGCGCCCTGTTGTTGAGCGCGACGGTACGTTAATCATGGTTGACGATGAGCGTATGCCATTAAACGAAGGCGAAGTGCCTGAGATGAAATCAGTGCGTTTCCGTACGTTAGGCTGTTACCCACTAACTGGTGCGGTTGAGTCAGAAGCAAACACTCTGACTGGCATCATCGAAGAAATGTTGCTTTCTACCTCTTCTGAGCGTGAAGGCCGAGTAATTGACCATGATTCATCAGGCTCGATGGAGAAGAAAAAACGTGAGGGGTATTTCTAATGTCTACGGCAAATGAAGTAAGAGAATTAGGTATCGACGCTTATCTAGCGCGCCAACAAGACAAAAGCCTTTTACGCATGATGACTTGTGGTAGCGTGGATGACGGTAAATCAACGCTTATCGGTCGTCTATTACACGACAGCCACCAAATTTATGAAGATCAGCTTGCTGCACTTCACAAAGACAACGAAAAAGTGGGTAACGCAGGTGAAGAGCTAGACTTAGCACTGCTTGTTGACGGTCTACAAGCTGAACGTGAGCAAGGTATTACCATTGATGTTGCGTACCGTTATTTCTCAACGGCGAAGCGTAAATTCATCATTGCTGACACACCAGGACACGAGCAATACACACGTAACATGGTAACAGGTGCATCTACGAGTGACTTAGCTATCATCTTAGTTGATGCGCGCTACGGTGTGCAAATTCAAACTAAGCGTCATAGCTTTATCTGTGATTCATTAGGTATCAAGCAGTTCGTTGTTGCCATCAACAAGATGGACATCGTGGACTTTGACGAAGCCGTATTTGAAAAAATCAAAGCTGACTATTTGAAGTTTGCTGAGCAGTTAAACGTATCTGACATCAAGTTTGTGCCTATGTCGGCGCTTAAAGGCGACAACGTCGTAACGCGTTCTGAGCACACACCTTATTACACAGATAAGCCATTGCTTGAGTTACTTGAAGATTCTCCAGCAGCACAAGCAAACACAGACTTTGAAGCACGCTTCCCTGTCCAGTATGTGGTGCGTCCTAACCTTGATTTCCGTGGCTTCCAAGGCACATTAACATCGGGCTCATTAACGGTTGGTCAAGCGGTTAAGGTATTACCATCTGGCAAGCAATCTAGCATCAAAGAGCTAGTGACCTTTGACGGTAACTTAGAGCAAGCGCAAACAGGCCAAGCATTCACAATTACATTAAACGATGAAGTTGATGTAAGCCGTGGTGATGTGATCGTACCTGCTGACTCAACAGCTGCTGTAACAAACCAAGTGCAAGCAAAACTTGTGTGGATGCACGAAGAGCCGTTAGTGCTAGGTAAGAGTTATAACTTCAAGTTAGGTAGCAAAAACACCGCTGCTATCGTGAAGAAAATTGACCATACCATTGATGTAAACACCTTAGAGCAAGGTCAAGCTGACAGCCTACAGTTAAACGAAATTGCGATTGTGACACTAGAGCTGACTGAAAGCATTGTGGCTGATGTATATCGCAACAACCACGAAACTGGCGCATTCATTCTGATCGACCGTCTATCAAACCTGACGATTGGTGCAGGCATGATTGAAGCATTACTTTCAGAACAAGCAACACAAAACTCAGAGTTTAGCGACTTTGAAGTTGAGTTTAATGCCCTAGTTCGCAAGCACTTCCCGCACTGGCAAGCGCTTGACATTACTAAGCTTAAATAAGCTGTTTATTACCTTATGAAATTCGTAATGCACGTAGGCGGCAAGCAAATGAGACCAATGAGCATAGTTATTCTATGTGATTTGGCGAATGCGCGAAGCCAACAACCGTGCATTGTGAAGGACAACGGGTAATTGCCTGTTATGTGGAATTTTAAATAATGTACGAACAGATCATATTAACAGGCATTATGCTGGCATTGGTGGGCTGCCTCTTTGGCACTCGCCTTAATCCAGCTTGGTTATTTGTCGGTGCCATTGGCACCAGCTATTTAACTGGTCTCATTGAGTTAGAAGAGATGTTAGCCAACTATGCTAACCCGTCTCTTATTACCCTTATTCTGTTGATCTTGGTGTCGATCGCCATCGAGAAAACAACCCTAGTGCAAGGTCTTGCACAATCGTTAGCAAAAGGCAGTCTTTCTAAATCAGTGATGAAGCTCGGCTTATCTACTGCGTTTTTATCGTCTTTTACTAATAATACCGCAGTGGTGGCGTCGTTAATTTCAGCGATAAAAGACAGCCCAACCCACTCGCCTTCCAAATTATTATTACCGCTGTCTTATACCGCCATTTTAGGGGGCACCTTAACCCTTATCGGCACCTCTACAAATTTAATCGTCAATGGTTTTGCCGTTGAAGCGGGCATGCAACCATTGGGCTTTTTTGATTTTACTTTAGTGGGCTTAGGCGCACTCAGTGTCGGCCTGATCACCATTATCGTGCTACTGAAGTATTTACCTGATCACGGTAAACAAGACCAAGAAGTGGTGCCTTTTTATCTTGAAGGCAAAGTCGAAGCTGGCTCTAAACTAATTGGCCGCACCGTAGAAGAAAACGGTCTGCGTGATTTAAAAGATTTATTCTTAGCTGAAATCATCCATGGTGACCGCCGTATTTGTGCCGTGACGCCTCAGCAAGTTATTCAACAAGGCGACATCTTATTGTTTGTTGGCGACATCAAATCAGTGCCTTTATTACAACGTTTTGATGGTTTGAAAATCGTCCATGACAAGCATGAAAAAGACGTCGAGCATTTAGTCGAAGTGGTGATCAGTCAGTCGTCTCGCTTTGTCGGTAAAACAGTCAAAGAAGTGCGTTTTCGTGAACAAGTACATGCAGCCGTTATTGCTATCCGCCGTGGTCATGACCGATTACAAGGTGGTTTAGGACAAGTGCGCTTACAGGCCGGTGATTCTCTTATTTTAGCCCCAGGTTCTGAGTTCTATCAGTTGCCTAACTTGAAGCGTGAGTTCGTTTATATTTCAGGCCTTGATTTACAAACTCATCTTAAGTCGAAAAAGTCTAATTTGGTATTAGCAAGTTTTGTGGCCGTTATCGGGTTAAGCATTTTTGATGTGGTACCACTGGTTAAAGGGTTACTGGTATTTTTAATCGCGCTATTTGCGATGGGCGCTATTAAGGTTAGTGAATTGAAGCGCCGTTTTCCCATCGAGCTACTTGCTATTGTTGGAAGCGCCATTGGCTTAGCTAAATTAATGATAGATACCGGACTGGCATCACAAATTTCAAATGCACTTTTTTATTTGCTCGGTGACTTCGGTCCATATGGCGCTTTTATCGCTATTTTTATGATGACCGTGATTTTCACGGAACTCATTACCAATAACGCAGCGGCAGCGCTTTCTTTCCCAGTGGCCTTTGCACTCGCCATTGGTTTTGATGTGAGCCCATTACCTTTTGTGATGGCAGTGGCATTTGGCGCATCGGCGAGTTTTATTTCACCATTTGGCTATCAAACCAACCTCATGGTGTACAGTGCAGGTAACTACCGTATTAAAGACTATGTTACGGTCGGCTTACCGCTTTCAATTATTTATTCAATCACGGTGTTGACCTTAATACCGCTGGTTTTCCCTTTTTAAATAGGTGATGCAATGGATGAAAATATCGTTTGGCATAACTATGCCGTAAACAAGTCACAACGCAGCGAGCAAAAAGGTCACAAGCCAGTGATTTTATGGTTCACCGGTTTTTCAGGCTCAGGTAAAAGTACTGTTGCAGGCGCACTAGAAAGTGCCCTTCACCAGCAAGGTGTGCACACTTACCTACTTGATGGTGACAACGTGCGTCATGGTTTATGTAAAGACTTAGGCTTCAGCGATGAAGACCGCGTCGAAAATATTCGCCGTGTTGGTGAGCTAAGCAAGCTTATGGTAGACGCAGGACTTGTGGTACTCACCGCGTTTATTTCGCCATTCCAAGCTGAGCGCGACATGGTACGAAACCTTGTCGGTGACGGTGAATTCATCGAAGTCTTTTTAGATACACCGTTAGATGTCTGTGAGCAACGCGACCCTAAAGGCTTATATAAAAAAGCACGTGCAGGTGAAATTAAGCACTTCACGGGCATAGATTCAGATTACCAAGTGCCTGTTAATCCTGAGATCCGCATCGATACCAGCGCGAATAGCCTTGAACAATCAGTACAACAACTGGTAGCGTATCTGAAAGACAAGCAAGTAATTGGATAAGTAATGAATCAAACGGATCTGTTAGAAGAAATTTTACAACTGAGCGTTGAAGCAGGCGATGCCATTATGGGCATCTATGCGAAAGACTTTAACGTTGAGTACAAAGAAGATGAAAGTCCAGTGACCGATGCGGATCTGGCTGCACACAAAGTCATTGCAGCTGGCTTGCAACAACTTACCCCTGATATTCCGGTATTAAGTGAAGAGAGTGCTGGTATTGATTGGGCAACACGTCAAACTTGGAACCAATATTGGCTAGTCGACCCAATTGATGGCACCAAAGAGTTCATTAAAAAGAATGGCGAATTCACCGTTAATATCGCGCTTATCAAAGCTGGCAAACCTATTTTAGGTGTGGTGCACGCACCCGCTTTAAATGTCAGCTACCTTGCTGCAGAAGCAGTAGGTGCATTCAAACAAAGCGACGAAGCACGTATAGAACTGAAAGTCACTAAGAAAGCGAATACTGGTCTTATCAAAGTGGTTGGCTCTCGCTCACATCCATCGCCTGATTTAGCCGCTTATCTTGAGCAGTTTGATGACGTCGAAATGGTACCAAAAGGCAGCTCTCTAAAGCTTTGCCTTGTCGCAGAAGGCGAAGCAGATGTTTACCCGCGTTTAGGTCCTACGTCTGAATGGGATACAGGAGCGGGTCATGCTGTGGCTGAAATTGCAGGCGCGACCATTACCCAAGTTGATGGTTCAGCACTGACGTACAATCAAAAAGAAAGTTACCTTAATCCTTACTTTATCGTATCTAGATTAAAGGCTTAAACGTACTTACTGGACTTATAGAACGAGTTACTCGCCCGAAAGATTCGTCTGAGTGACTTGGACAAACTAAATGAAAAAGCGAAGTACTTTTGAATAAGGCTTCGCTTTTTTATTTCTGAGATCAGCTTTTCTATTATACCAATCCTCTTAATTAAGCGATCTATTTTGAGGCTAGTAAAACTTGTCGATAACGAGGCGGAAATTTTGCTATTTAGTTGCTCTAAATAAGAAATTTTCAACGAAGTTAGCGTCAGTTTTAGTCCCTCAAAATGATTGAGTATTATTGAAGGTTGGTATTAAATCCCGTACAGCACCTGCATCGCTTTATAATCCACCCCAAATGTTTGCTGAGCCCAACGGTTCACAAAGTCATTATTTGGTTCTATCTGGGCACAGCGTAATGCTTGCTCTGCGACAAATGACTGATTAACCATAGAGCAATACTTTTGCTGCCAAAGCTTATTCAGATCTCCACTAAAGTCTGTACTTAATTGCGTTAAGTGCTGTTCAAACTTTTGTAATTGATTCAGATAATCCGCACTGAGCGGAGTGACATCAGCTTCTGCAAACTCAATATTATGACTGCGGGTGAGATTATCGTAAGAACCTGATTCACTGTTAGATAAACGTAGTCCCAGCAAATTGCCCAAATAGCTTACATTCACTGAATAGGTTTCTTCATGCTCTTTTAACTGATAGGCGAATGCCTTTTCAACATCTGTCGCCAACTTATTATTTGCATCTTTTGGATCAGGCTTTAGCTCAGTCACTACATATCGCTTTTCAACCTGTCGGTAAGACGTTTGTTTACGGTATTGTGCTTTGCCCTCCAAGGTGAGAGATAAAGCGGCAGTGCCAGCGTGACTAAACCACGGACTAGACTGAAAGGCTTGCTCAAGCTCTGCTTGCGTATTACGTAGCGCATAGCGATGGGCCTGAGCATTGGGTGTTTTAAAACGTTCTCGCTTACTCACTTTCAAACCAGTAAAGCGTGATTTATCAGATTTATCTAATGTTAAGCTCACTGGTTGTTGCCAAAGAGCACAGTATCGCTGCGTCAACTCATGTAAATAAAAGCGTTGACCTTGCACTTGCTCAGCCAAAGCTAAGCATTGTTGTTTACCGGCTTTATTTAGAGTGTCTCTGTATTGCTGTAATTCACCTGCAAGCTGTGCATTGGCAATTAAATTACGATACTCATGCTCAAACCACTTAAATGGATCTGGTTGCGATAAACCCGCAAGCTGCTTGGCTTCGGTTTTTAGCCACCCTTCTACGGCTAACACTTCTTCACGCTGTGTTGCTGCCTGCGCCCCCATAGTCTCAACATGCCATTGATTTTGACTTGCCAGCAAGGACTCTAGTTTACTCGCTGCACCTTTATAGTTTGCACCTAAGCGTAGCATACGCACTTCAATCAAACCTCGGTCGATGATTTTACTGCGCGTTTCAGCAAGGCGCTGTTTTGCCTCTACGTCTTCAGGGTCCTCTAAAAGCGCTTTTTCGTAGAATTCTGCTGCCTGTTGGTACATGCCTTTGCCATACAGCTTGTCACCTTTCTCAACCAAACTTGTACAGGCCGAGAGCATCAGCGCTGTCACCAGCCCGATAGATATCTGTGATATTTTCATTCTCTTCCCTTTATTCTAGCCAAACTCATCGCTCAAAATCGTTGTTTGCATCGCAATATATATCAGCCTAAATTAAATGCCCAGTTTAACTGACTATGGCTAACCTTTGCTGAGCGCACAATGAACTGGCGTCATCTATATTTAATGGGCGACTCATATAGTATCCTTGAGTTTGTTGGCAGTGTAATTTCACCAATACATCCAGCTGCTCGGACTGTTCAATGCCTTCTGCAGTCACAACCAAATTAAAACTTTTGGCGATGGCACAAATGGCTTCTATTAATTGCCTTGGTTTTTCGCCACTTTCTATCCCTTCTATGAATGCCCTATCTATCTTGAGACCGTCAACGGGTAAATGATTTAAGCGCGCTAAGCTTGAGTAACCCGTACCAAAATCATCTATATAAATACCAAACCCTTGCTCATGCAGTACTTCGAGCGGCTCAACCAGATTATCTTCGGTTGCCATCATCGCAGACTCAGTTAGTTCAATTTTAAACTGCTCAGGCTGCAAGGCTGAGTGAGTGAATTGCTGGGTCAACCAAGCCATAAATTGCGGGCTCTGTAATTGTAACGGCGAAACATTCACACTCATAAAAATATTGCTGCCACTATGTTGCTTCATAAACGCCATGGCTTTTGCAAACACCCATTGACCTAACATTGTGATCTTGGCGCACTCTTCAGCAATTGGAATGAACTCTGCTGGACTCACAAAGCCTAAGCTAGGACTTTGCCACCTTAGTAAAGCTTCGAACCCTTTTAATATTTTGCCTCTTTGGCAATAGATTGGCTGGAAGTTTAAAGACAACTCTTGATCTAAATTGATATCTTGAAGTGCGCGCTCTATCTCAATTTTGCGCGCAGCCTGGCATGCAATATCTCGGGTGTAGATATGAAACGCATTTTTGCCGCGTTTCTTCGCCTCATACATCGCAATATCGGCATCATGTAGCAGTTTTTCAGCTTTAACATTAGTGCAAGGCGTTGTGAATGTGCGCACACCAATACTGCCACTTACGCTATGGGTATGCTGTTTATAAGTAAATGGCTTACGGATCTCAGACAACATATCTTCAAGTATGCCTTCGAGTGGTCTTTCTAAGTTTTCTAAATCAAATAACACTGCAAACTCATCACCACCAAGGCGAGCAATATCTGCAAAGCTACCGAGCAACAGCTGCATACGTCCTGCAAACTCCACCAGCAATTTATCACCTGCTAAGTGGCCTAAGGTATCGTTTATGAGTTTGAACCTATCTAAGTCGATATAGAGTAAGATGAATGTCTTTCCTCTACTTTCTCTGGCTTCATCGACCAACTTCAGAAAAGCTAAACGATTTAGCAGATCGGTCAAGCTGTCATGACGCGCTTTATACTTAAGCTGCTCGTTAAATAGTTTATCTTGAGTAATATCGGTGATCCTGCCTTCGTACAGTACGGCATCTGGGTGATATAACCAATGTCCGCTCTGTCTTAGCCAAATCGTACCATGCTGATCACTGCGTGCTAACCAATCTAACTCTTTGTGCTGTTGTTTATCTACAACCACTTGCTGCCATAAAGCTTTTACTTCTTCATCAAGTATAAAGTCTTCCAACGCGACCCCCTCTAACGATGCAGACTCCCCCATGAGCAGCTGCTTAAAGGCAGGGTTGGCCTCTATGATCTGACCTCGATGATTGAGTACAAATAACCCTTCTCGGCTGTTCACGAACAAACTTTTATATTTTCGCTCTGCCACCACTTGCTGCTGTAATGCTTGTAAGCGTTTGTCTGATTCTCGTAGCACCTTTTGGTTCGCTTGGTCTAAACTGGCAGTGCGCTCTATGACTAGGTTATTGATAGTCTGATTTCGGTTAGCGAGTGCTCTCAGTTGTAGCCATACTAAGATCCCACAAATGCTGGCAACAAAAACAAAACCAATAATAATGAGTTGCCTACTCGTTAGGAAATTGGGATTCAGCTGCTTCTTTGTATAAAGCTGTAACGTTAGAGTGCGCCCATTAAAATCAATATCTCTAGACACTTTCGGCACTAGATTAGCGAGTTGATAAGTATCTTGCCAGTCACTGTTAAACACCACACGCTCATCAGCTAATACTCTCAGGTGCTGCTGAGTATTTTGATACACTTGACTAAACAACCCCTCAAGCAATAGCGACAACTCAAAACTCAAACCAATGGCTGTTTGCAACCCAAACTCTTGAGGACGAGGTAAGATCAAACTCCACTTATTGCCGTCTTGCCAATTGAGTGTTTGCAAGGTTTGAGTATCAAACAGCATATGATTAAACGCTTCTTTCATCGCACAGCTTTCACCAAGTGTGTGTCCATAGTCAGCTAAAGGGGCAGCATTTACGATAGTGAAGAAACTATCTTCAGGTGAGGCTAAATCAGGTACTTGTACTCTAAAATCAAAAGAACCATTTTCTTGATATAACTTTTCAAGCCCTTCTACATCTGATGCTGTAATAGCATGATACACCTCTAAGCTGATCGGCAGTTCACTATTAGATAACTGCGAGTAAGCAACTTGGTGAAACAGAGATTGCGTCGATGTCGCTGGTAAAAACGCATCTATGGCATAAATAAGATGCCCTAATTGATCCAGCTTAGAGTTAAGTTGATACTCGTATTGAACGAGCTGTAAATCAGCACTTTGCGCTTCTTGTTTATGGTAATACTCGTTTACGACAGCACCAACATAGGCCATTAAAGAGATAAAGAGTCCACAATAAATTGTCCCGGACTGAAGCGGTGAACGAAGAAAAGAAATAAATCGGGTCGCTATAGACATCGTATAAAAAAGCACTGTATCCTATATAGAACCGATAATAATTCTTATTTGCAATGAATAAAAGCTTTCTTTTAATTTTATCCCTTTTTATGGGACAAACAACCGCTGTATACGCTCAATCACCGCAAATTAATATTTATTCATTTAGAAAGTATGAATTGATCAAACCTGTATTAACCCAATTTGAAGCCGAGTCCGGCATCAAGGTGAACCTAGTCAATGGTAAATCAAAGCGATTGCTTGCTCGTTTAAAACAGGATGGTGAAGCGTCTCAAGCCGATGTGATTTTGAGCTCAGATCTAGCACAACTTCACAATCATAAGGATTTGTTACAACCCATAGAAAACAGGCAAGCATGGCAAAATGTCTCCAGTGCACTGTATGATGAAAACGGTTACTGGATCAGCATCTCAATGCGTACCCGCGCATTATTCAGCCTGTCAGAGCAAACATCGCAATCCATTCCAAATTCATTTGCACAGTTAAAGCAAACTGACTATCAAAGTGCGTTATGTATTCGAGATTGGCAACATAACTATAATGCAACCTTAGCCGCAGCACTGCTGACAACCGACAATAAAAAAGACAGTGACTGGTTAAAGCTCGGTAATAAATTGTTAGCTAAACGACCAAGTGGTGGAGATCGCGATCAATTACGCGCCCTGGCTCTGGGGCATTGCAAACTGGCCTTCGCCAACCACTATTATTGGCACATGATGAAGCGCGCCGATAACAAGCGTGACCAAATGCTGGCGAAAAAGCTTAGTATTCACTTCTTACAAACTGAAGACGGCCTCACGCCTGTTTCTACCACTACAGCCGCCATAGCAAAACACGCTCCGAATAAAGTACATGCTGAGCAATTTATTGCTTTCTTATTGACGCAAAAAGCCCAAGAAATTTATGCTCAAAGCTTACATGAATTCCCGGTATTGAATGGCATGATGGCCAGCCATGTGCCTTTTAAGCCCAATCTATCAGCCATAAAACAAGGCCTGCTGCGCTTAGCTGATGCCAATAAATTATTGGCAAAACATTAGTCAGCAAATATCGCCTGCAGGTCACAATTAAATAAGCTAAACGAATAGGTGCGGTGTCCTAATACCTCATAGGTCACCGCAGGCTTGTAGCCCTGCAATGTTCTCACTTGATGCTGTTTAGCTTGATAAGCCTGCTGTTGATATGTGCCATCATCAAAGTGTCTTCTGAGCGTCAAAAATGGTTCGCTAAACTCCCACTCTAATTTTAAGCCCTTTATATCAACTGGACTGTTCATCGCTGTCCATTGCCCGTTAGTTTTAATATTAATTTGAAAGTCTTGATCACCACAGTTATGAGCAAACAATAATTCAGGCAATACCCGCTCCGAGTATGCGCTAGGAAAATAGAGACCTAGATTACCTTTTGTGTAGTAGTGGCCTGTATGACTAAATACTTGGCTATCAAACCTATCGAAACCCAAACCTCTGACAATGCGCTCAACATTTTGAATATAAGCCTCTGTTACATCACCCGGAAAATACAGTAAGTGTGGCGTACTGTATTTATCAGGCGTAGTTAACTCAGTAAATTCATAGTTAATTTGCTGCTGCTCAAACTGTTGCTTTAATTGAAAGCGCTGTGTATCAGATAAACCTTCATGATAAATATGTACAACGGGCTGTTGGCAGGCCGAAAGCATCAACAAACCAGTAATAGAAGTAGAAAGGTGTTTAAAATTCAATAGACTGGCTCCATGCCTATTTTTTAGCTCAGCATACATAACATGCCTATATACTGTCAATTGCTGCGACTTAACCGCCCTAACAATTACTTTTACTTAATGTACCTTTGAAAGCCAAGTCTGAACTGAGTTACGCGGATATAAGACTTCTTTAAACAATTTATGCTGTTGATGCTCCAGACCCTTTTCATGACTTGGTAATCCTGCCAACACTTTATTGTGGTGGGCATTAAATCGTGCCACCAAACTTAGGCCGGTTTGACGAACGAGCGCTTTAGATTTCATCAAATGCTCTCTGACATCATCTGCGGTCATTAGCCCGTTAGCATCTAGGTTCATTAATTCACGTCTTAGCTGACTTCTTACGCCCATGCTCACCCTACTCCTAACTGTTTAAAAGCGATGCGCAAGTTACCTGTTATTTACTGCAGAAAAATGACAAGCGCAATAAAACTTAAGACCGAATGGCTTGCGAAAAAAATTCGTCATTCGAACCAGCGAAGCGTTATACCAATCTTCTTAATTAAGTGATCTATTTTGAGGCAAGGAAAGCTTGTCGATAACGAGGCAAGAATTTTGCTGTTTAGTTGTTCTAAATGAGAGATTTTTAACGAGGTTAGCAGCAGCTTTAGTCCCTCAAAATGATTAAGTATTATTGAGGATTGGTATTATACTGTCGCAAAGACGACTTTTAAGGTTAGCAATATGTCTGAATACGAACCTGAATACATTGAAATTGAACTAGAAGAAGAACCTATAGAGCTATGTAACCTACTAAAAGTGCTAGATTTAGCCGAAACAGGTGGGCAAGCAAAACAGTTGATCGCCGATGGCTACGTAGGCGTTAACATGGAACTATGCACAGTTAAGCGAAAAAAAATGTACTCAGGTGACAGCCTTCATTTTAATGGTGAAGATTTTTTACTAACCTTAGCTGAGGGTGTTACACCTGCAGTAAAGTCAGAGCCTACACCGCCAATAGAAGAAGCCCCCACTAAACGCAAACGTAGTCGTAGCCGTAAGAACAAAAAAGACAGCGATACAGGTCGCCGTCCTATCTCTTTTGGTTAACCAACTCTCGATAAGAAGGTAAGTTAAGATGGCCATTTGGTATCACCCAATCACACTTGAGCTCTGCCAAAAACTCGATGCGGGTTTACATGGCAAAGGCTCCCTAATGAAAACCTTAGGGATCGAAATTTCTGAAATTGGTGATGACTACCTAGTTGCCACCATGCCTGCAACAGCCGGTCATCATAATTCAATCGGTATGGTGCATGGCGGTGCAAATGTCGCCCTTGCAGAAACCGTTGCCAGTTACGCCGCTAATTTTGCCGTCGATTTTGAACAATTTTATTGTGTCGGCCAAGAGATCAACGCTAATCACCTCAAGGCGTCGCGTAACGGTACCTTAACGGCCATAGCGAAACCGCTACATTTGGGTAAACGTACCTCAGTATGGGAAGTTAAAATCACCAATGCAAAAGGCGAATTGTGCTGTATTTCACGTATGACAGCAGCAGTTATTGAGCGCGCCAACAAGTTGCCTATTTAACCAAAGCTCAGGTTATTTAAAGCGTCATTTAGCCATTTCAGCAACACATGACTTGTTTAATATTCTTTATTTGATTTAGCACAATAATATATAGAGTAGTTTATCGCGCACTTCTTTTTTACAAGTTAGGCTCTAAGTATCTCCTTAGTGGAATATGTATTTGGAGCCCAGTTGTGACCGCTAAAGAACAAATAAAACTGCTAAAAGTCTTCATCGTGATTGGTTTAATCCTCATCGTGACAGGCCACTTTATTATCAGTAAAGAATGGTTAACCCATTTAGGGCCTCTTGGCTTTATCATAGGCGCGTCTTGCATTGTGATAGGCTTAATTTGCTCATTACCCACTAAGATTTACCTCACCATTTTACTGATGAAAAATGAAGAGCACTAATCACTGACAACGCATCGCTCTGCTTGTTAAACTCATGACATATTAGGTTAAGGGCATGATGTTTTGGACAAAGTAGAAACCTTAGTAATTGGCGCGGGGGTCATTGGTTTAGCAATCGGAGCTGAACTCAGTCAATCACAAAATGTATTAGTAATTGAGCAAAACACCCACTTTGGCGAGCATACATCAAGCCGTAATAGCGAAGTCATTCATGCCGGTATTTATTACCCTGAAAATAGTTTAAAAGCGTCGCTTTGTGTACAAGGTAAAGCACACCTTTATAAACACTGCCAAGCATTTCATGTGCCCTTCAAACCTATAGGTAAAGTATTAATTGCACAAAACCATGATGAAGCAGAGAAGCTCGAAGCCATACGCCTACAAGCACTTAACAATGGCGTTGATGATTTAGTCTGGCTTTCTAAACAAGCACAGCACCACTATGCGCCAGACCTTCACTTCAGCGAAGCACTCTACTCGCCTTCTACAGGCATTATTGATAGTCATCAGTTGATGAACTCTTTCATCACACAGATTGAGCAAAATCAGAGCCTATATATTGCAAACACACGCTTTGTGAAAGCCGTACCGAGTGAAAATGGATTTGTGGTCTATTTACACTGTGATGGCGAAGAGATGCAGTTACACTGTAAAAACCTCATCAATACCGCAGGGCTATTTGCACAAGATGTTGCTCGCAATATCGAAGGTACCAATCACGATTTAATACCTGAGCTGCATTACTGCCGAGGCCAATATTTTACCTATCAGGGTAAACACCCATTTAAGCACCTTATTTATCCCATACCTGAACAACATGGCCTTGGGATCCATGCAACCTTGGATATGGCTAATCAACTCAAGTTTGGCCCTGATACTGAATTTATCGATAGCCTGAATTATCAAACTGACGTAACACAAAAAGCCAAATTTGTATCGGCGATAAAACGCTACTGGCCCAACTTGGACGAAACCAAGCTACATATTGATTATGCAGGCATTCGCCCTAAGCTCACTTTAAGCGGCCAACAAGATTTCGTCATTCAAACCGAGCTGCAACATGGTATAACGGGTCTGGTGAATTTATTTGGTATTGAGTCCCCCGGACTCACAGCCAGCATGGCCATTGCAAAACATATCAAAAACGTGCTGCAAACCTAAAATTAAAATAAAAAAGCATAATATTCATAAACATTCCTAAATATTCATGTTGGTATTTATGGATGAATTACCAAGAATAAGGCGTCAATTACCACAACAACAGGAATCGGTTATGACACTCGGACAATATATCAAACAGCTGCGTACAGATATGGAATTAAGCCAACCCCAGTTTGCTGAACGTATGCAGGTAGAGCAAAGTTATTTATCAAAACTTGAGAATGATAAATCTACTCCCTCTAATGAGGTTTTTAGGCAACTGCTCAGTGCGCTATCAATGGATGTCGATGCATTTATGTCGGGTCTAAAAGACAAAGGCAATATGGCATCGCTAAGACAGATCCCCGACCTAGATGGCTGGTACGCCTCACAACAAGTCACTTCTGAGCATAAGCAGCGTACATTGCTTTATAGCGCCATGCTTTTAATTGCACTAGGTGTCGCTGTCTTTTATGTCGGTTTTCAAAAAATTCTCTTACCAGAACGTTTATATGAATATCGCTCTGAAGGCGTTGTACTAGCAGGCGAGCCCGAAGATATTTTCTCTATTTGGCATCAATTTACCGACACTCCTGAACAAAGAGAAATTAAAGCGCGAGAAATACGCAAAAGAGAATCTATCAAGATCATACTCACCTATACCTATCAAGGAGTACTATTTACAACTTCAGAAGGGGAAAATAGAAGACTTTATAGACAGGTCCTTACTTCAGAGAGAGAGCAAACCCGACTAGGAAATGTACTGATGCAATTCTTCGGCTTACTGAGTACAATTGCAGGCTTAGTGCTACTTATCATTGAACCTAAACTTTCGCGTCACAGCCGTTAGTTTTTATACTTCTTTGAAGAAACGATTACCCTATTGCTTTTGAAAAAACTGATGCCGCTTATTATCAAGAATTTCTTTTTGAAATAGAAACACTCATAAAGCAAAGAGGTGGCGCATTTAAATATGGTGAACGTAATCAATCTTATGTTGAAGTTGATGGAAGAATAATAACTGGTACTAACTTTCAGTCATCAAAGGCTGTCGCAGAGGCGATGGTGTATGCATTAAATAAGATGTAGACCTGATACAAGTGCCATAACTATGGCACTTGCTTTTACATCATCTGAGCAACGTATTAGTTCCACACACCTGAACGTGAATACATATAATCAGCCGTCGCACACCAGTTTACATCAGCCCATGTGTAATCTTTATAATAGATCTTATCTACACATGCCTTCATGTAACCTTCTTCGATTTTGAATACATCTACCACACATGTCGTGCCCGTACACTTACTCGCACTTGAACGGTCATAAATACCGCTGAACGTCCAATCTACTCGAGCAACTTCCTTAGAAGTATTCACCTTAAAAGCAACTTTAGGTGAGAACTGCGGGTTTGACTCAGCACCCCAACAACGGTTTTGCGTATAGTTATCGTACTTCATTGTATCTACATAGCATGATACAGAGTTGGCGTAAGAGTTAACTGAGAATAGGCCTGCTACAAGCGCCATCAAAGCGATTAGTTTTTTCATTTTAATTGTCCTTATTAATATTTTAATTTCACTCAATAATGAGCAAAGAATAACCTACCACCAAGAAAAACATAAATAAACACTTTATTTACATTAATTAAATACCAAATAAACCTTACACTTTCTCGGTGTTTCTCTCGCAAATTTAAAGCTACACTCTGTAAAACTAATTTTATTGAGAGAAATAACATGATCGAACAAGGCCAAGCCCTACCAAATGTTGTACTAACCGAACTGACAGCTGATGGCATGAAAAACCACCAAGTGACTGAATTATTTGCAGATAAAAAAGTGGTTTTATTTGCAGTCCCTGGTGCTTTCACACCTACTTGCTCTGCCGCCCACCTACCTGGTTATGTGGTACTTGCAGATCAAATCAAAGCAAAAGGCGTTGATATTATTGCCTGTGTGTCTGTTAACGATGCTTTTGTAATGAAAACTTGGGGTGAAGCACATAATGCTAGCGAATTAATGATGTTAGGTGATGGCGATGCGGCATTCACTAAAGCCATCGGTCTAGATAAAGAAACAGGCAGCTTTGGCGGCGTGCGTTCACAGCGTTATGCCATGATCATCGAAAATGGCGTGGTTACTGAGCTTGCAGTAGAAGCGGCTGGTGAATTTGAAGTATCAAAAGCGGAATCTATTTTAGAAAAGCTGTAATACATCTTGAGTAGAAAAAATGAGTAATAAAAATGGGCACGTATTCACGCGCCCATTTTTATTTGATTAACCAGAGCTTCGGTTAATTAGCCGGTTAATATCTAAAAATTAATCGAGAAATCATCCGCATCTAGGTGGGCTGGAAAGCTTTTTCTAAATTGCTCAAGCTTCTCTTTGTTAAGTTCTGTGATCACAACCCCAAGCTTGTTATCTTCACCCTGAGCCAAAGCTTCACCAACAAAATCATAGGCAGCCGTTCCGCCATTATGCGCAACGCCATTTCCATCATCACCTACACGGTTACTGGCTAACACATAACATTGGTTTTCAATGGCGCGAGCTTGTAACAAGGTATCCCAAATACGGCGTCTCGCCGCAGGCCAGTTAGCGACATTAACCATCACATCATAGTCGTTACGGTTACGCTGAAACACCGGGAAGCGTAAGTCATAACAAATCTGCGGTAACAATCTAAAACCATTAATTGTGAAGACTTTACGGCTATCACCAGCACGTACATAGTCACCTTCTTTGCCTAGGCAAAATAAATGGCGCTTATCATAAAACTCAAAGCTGCCATCAGGCCTGCACCAATAAAAGCGATTGGCTTTCTTGCCTTGTTGCTCAACCAGTACAGAGCCAGCAACCACCGCATTGTGTGCTGTGGCTTGCGTTTGCATCCAGTTAAAAACAGGCCCTCGCTCAGCTTCTGCAGAAGCTAAGTTAATCGCAAACCCTGTGGCAAAGGTTTCAGGTAAAAGAATTAAATCAACCGGCTCAATGTGCTGCAATTGCATCGTTAGGTTGTCTAGATTTTGCTGCGGCTGTAACCAAACAATATCGCTTTGCACTAAGGCAACTTTTAAGGTTTCTGAGTTTATAGCTGACATAATTTCTCCGCAGCTGCAATCAATGTTGAGTCTTCTTTGGCAAAACACAAACGGATCACTTTGTCATTCGGTGCTTGGTTATAAAATACACTTAATGGGATCGCAGCAACGCCCACTTCTTTGACAAGGTATTCGCAAAAGGCCACATCGTCTAACTCAGAAATATCGCTGTAGTCGAGTAATAAGAAATAAGTGCCTTCGCTTGGCAAAATTTTAAAACGACTCTGTGCGAGCGCTTCGATTAACAGGTCGCGCTTTTGCTGATAAAACACGCTTAACTCGTCAATGTGCTCAGGCTGCTCGGCCATCGCGTCGGCGATAGCTAACTGTGCTGGCGTAAAACTCGAGAAGTTCACATATTGGTGGATTTTACGAAACTCAGTCATCAATGCCGCTGGTGCCACGCAATAACCCATTTTCCAACCTGTGCAATGGAATGTTTTACCAAAACTCGACACCACAAAACTGCGAGCAAATAAACGTTCATCACGTAAAGCACTTAAATGCGCTTGCCCATCAAAGCAAATATGCTCGTACACTTCATCGCTGATCAAATATAAGTCATGCTGCTCGAGTAAACGTTTTAATGCCTCAATATCTGTTTGCTTTAACGTCTTAGTACTTGGGTTATGTGGGGTGTTGATAATAATGGCTTTGGTTTTATCTGTAATTGCCTCAGCAACTTGCTGCCAATCCACTTTATAATCTGGTGCAGTTAGCGCGATATGCACGGTTTTACCACCTGCCAGCTCAATCGCTGGCTTATAAGAGTCGTAAGCTGGGTCAAACACAATCACTTCATCTTCAGGACTAACTAATGCCTGAATAGCCACATATAAGGCTTCGGTTGCACCCGATGTCACCGTAACAGAGTGCTCTGCATTTATCGTCAGGCCATACTTGCGCTCAACCAATTGCGCGATTTGCTGTTGTAAAGCAGGTACACCACTCGATGGCGCATATTGGTTAAAACCACTTTGACTGTAATGCGCCAGTCGCTCTTTTAACAGCGTCGGTGCGTCAAATTCAGGAAAACCCTGAGATAAATTCAGTGCTTGATACTGATTAGCCAAACCAGTCATTTGCGAGAATATACTCACGCCTAAATTAGGTAATTTACTTTGCACAAGGGCCCCTTTTTTGTTGATGGTGCTTTCGCACGAGCGATGCTATCATTGCCAAAAATAGATGTATAGCCGTCTAAAATTATTATTGAGATTCTTTATTATGCAGAATAATGCCGCAAAAAGCGCACTGATAGAAGCTGGTCGTTGGGTAAGCCAAAAAGGTTGGGTACCCGCGACTGGTGGAAACTTCTCAATTAAAACAGAAACTGGATTTGTTGTGACTGCCAGTGGTTACGATAAAGGCCACTTAGCACCTGAGCATTTCTTAGAACTTAATCAACAAGGCGAAATTACCGTAGGTAATGGTAAGCCTTCGGCCGAAACAGCCCTGCATTTAAAGCTGTATCAACTTCAGCCTGATACTCAATGTGTACTGCATACTCACTCAGTAGCGGCCACTGTGCTATCACGTTTTATTAAAGGTGACTCCTTGTATATACAAGGCTATGAGATGCAAAAGTCGTTACGCGGTATTAGCAGCCATGAAAACACACTAAAGATTGCCATTTTCGACAATGATCAAGACATCGACAGACTGGCTGAGCTTGTCGCACAGCGTCATCAATCGGAGCCAGTCGTGCATGGCGTGTTGATCCGCGGTCATGGTTTATATGCCATGGGTAATAGCGTGGCAGAAACCCGTCGCCATATTGAAGGGCTAGAGTTTTTATTCGCCTGTGAATTAGAACGCATTAAATTGGAGTCAGCTCTATGATCAAAGCCATCATCACCGATATTGAAGGCACCATAACTCGTATTTCATTTGTGAAAGACATTCTGTTCCCCTACGCAGCTCAGCACCTTGCGCAATTTATCGAGCAAAACCAAGACAAACCAGAAGTCGAAGAGCAAATACAGACGGTAAAAACCGAAATAGCACAGCCTGACGCGCCATTGAGCACAGTCATTGATGCCCTACTTGGTTGGATCGCCGAAGATAAAAAAATCACGCCACTTAAACAACTGCAAGGTTTGATCTGGCAAACGGGTTACCAACAAGGTGACTTTACCGGCCACATCTACCCAGACGCACAACAGTTTCTTGCTGAGCAAAAAGCCGCTGGCCGTGAGTTGTATGTGTATTCATCGGGTTCAGTAAAAGCTCAACACTTGTTATTTGAACACTCTGATTTTGGCGATATTCGTCCGTTATTCAGTGGCTATTACGACACCAAAGTCGGTGGTAAAAAAGAGCAAACGTCTTATGAAAATATCTTGGCGCAGCTCCCTTTTTCGGCTAATGAAGTGGTATTTTTAAGCGATGTGTTAGCAGAATTAGACGCGGCCAAAGCTGCGGGTATGCATACCTTACAGCTGTGGCGCGATGACCAAACCCGTAGCGAAACACACCCATTTATCGAAGATTTTACACAATTTAATGAAGCGTTATTTGTATGAGTAATTTAACTATCTACCGTCATGATGAGCCTGCGCAAGCAATCTTCCAAAGCGCAGACTTTAAAGCTATTCAAACCGAGTTAAACAAGGCTGGCGTGTTATTCGAGCAATGGCAAGCAAATGCCGAAATTGCAGCCGAAAGTACACAAGAAGATATTATTTCAGCCTACGCGGATGACATTGCTCGCATACAACAAGATGGTGGCTACCAAACCGTAGACGTTATCTCGTTGGCCAAAGGCAACCCTAATGCTGCCGAATTAAGACAAAAGTTTTTATTCGAGCATACTCACAGCGAAGATGAAGTACGCTTCTTTGTGAAAGGTAAGGGGCTATTTTGTTTGCATTTAAACGAGCGCGTTTATCAAGTGTTATGCCAGCAAGGTGATTTAATTTCTGTACCAGCAAACACTCAACATTGGTTCGATATGGGCAGCGCCCCTGAGTTTACCGCCATTCGTTTTTTCAATAACGAAGCGGGTTGGGTTGCACAAAGCACTGCCAGCAACATAGCCACACAATTTCCTATTTTAGATTAAGCAATCTCAAAATCTATCAAGCCTCTTCGCGAGGCTTATTCACTTTTATTAACAGTATCACCCTTGAAATATCAGTGATTTCAGTTTTTAATTGCGCCTGTCAACAAAGCACTATTAACAAAATCGCAAGGAAACGAACTTGAGTTCGACAATGACACGTTACAAGATTGGCGCCTGGAACTGTGACTTCGCAACACAATCCATTACAGATGGCACACAAAAAAGAGAACTTGATCCTCTATCATTTAAGTTACTCGAGTACTTTATTCTAAATAATGAACGCATCATCACGCGACAAGAGCTTATAGAGCAAGTTTGGCAAAAAGGGTTTGTTGATAATAATGCGATTAATCGCGCCATTTCTGATCTTAGGAAGACCTTAAAATCAGAACTCGAGCCGGGTCTATCGATAAAAACGCACTATCGAAAAGGCTACTCACTGTTCTTGCCTGTTGAAAATATAACAGCAAATAGTGCAACAACTGGCCCCATAAAACCTTTATCAGCCAATAGCAAACCGCTTACAACCTCTAGTAGTAAATCGAAAAATAACAAATATTTGGTTGTATTACTTTGTATCACTATTGTGGGTTTAATCTTATCCTTTTTATATCAACCTCACACAAATTCTGAACCACAATCAAAAGCTGACTTGATTCATGCAGAGCCAATTGAATTCACGTCTCGTTCTTTGTCTTGGCATAAAGGAACACATACTAACGAGTTACTTTCGCCAAACCATAAATATTTGGCACATCAGAATATACCAAGCTATAACGTTGGGCTAGACAACAAAATTCATATTTTAAATTTAGAAAAAGAAAGAATTAAAGTCATTGAGTTACCCTTTGGAAAAATAAAGTTGCAGGGCTGGTCTGATAATAGCCAACGACTCTACTTTTCAAAACAGAATGGCACTTCATTTGAAGGATTAGTTGATCAGACATATTGTGGAATTTGGTCTATCAGCAACTTTGAGTCAACTTCACCCACTATTGAGAAGCTGATAAATTGTGAAAAGCTACCCGATCTTCATGAAGGAAGCCGAGTTTTCTCATTAAAAGATACGTTGTTTTATAATAAAAGAGCCTATCAAGATGGGTCATATGCCGATGCTATTTACGCATACGATCAAAAAAACCAACTAGAAGTTCGAATTACAACACCCAGTAAAATCGGAACTGGTGATTTCCTAGTTGGGGTGACAACAAAACCGGACAAGATCATTTTTCAACGCGCTACGGGCAATGGCATAAAGTTATATATCGGCAGTGCTAATGGCCATGAAATCCAAGAAATAGCTGATTTATATACACTAATCAGAGGTGTCACCTATGATGAGCAACTGTCTTTAATATCATGGGTGTCGCTTTTAGAAAATACACTTTTCCAATTTAAACTAGATTCATTTGAATTGTTAGAGCCTTTGAAATTAAAACTACCGAGACTTAATAAGGCATTTGTAATCAATCCTAATCACATTTTAGCAACGTCATCAATTTTTGATACGGACGCCTACCAATATAATGTTCTTACTCAAAAAGTAACAGCATTCACGAGACCTAGTATTACTGAATACAAATTACACTTAATCGATGACAACTCACACGCCTTAACGTTATATAACTGGCAACAGAGCCGTTTCGAAATAGTGAAATACATTGATGAAGCCTACCAAAAGATTCCAAGTTTAGATGACCCTCATTTTATCTTGATGAGCACCGACATTGACCATAAACAAGCTATTATTGGCGACTTTCAAAGCCAAAGATATCAACTCGTCCACTTACCAAGTTTTGAACCTAAGTTAAAACTGCCTTTAGAAGGCAGACTTACCAGTTTAAAAGTAAGAAAGAATAGGGTCGTAGCGCTAAATCAAGATGCTGAAACAGGTACCCGCACTCTCTTTGTTTACGACACTCGCTTTAAACAAAAAACACCTATCCATGTATCTAACCCATACCTGTTTGACTGGTTAGATAACCAAACGATTGTCTTTACTGATCTGAAAAATCAAGTTTACATATATGATGTAGTAAAACATGAAACTAAGTTACAGCTGTCAATATCGGAGTTAAATGCTGATTTCAAAATAAATAGCCATGTTCAGCTCGCCGTAGATGAAACTGGCATCTATCTCGCAAAGGATGCAGGTCTTGTTTATAAACTTAAACTCGGCTCTTCACCAGAATTAAGCCCTTTCGTCGATCTCTCTGAAAAAATTGACAAGCCAATCAGGCTATCTTCTATAAGAGCTCAAAAAGGCAATCTTTTGTTCAGCAGTCCGAGTGAAAGTGATAATGAGATTTTAAGTCTGACATCCAAACCATAACTTAGTTTTTACCAACCCTCTTAATTAAGCATTCTATTTTGAGGACAGCTATTACTATTGCACACGCTCGATTGTAGTTAAGAATAGCTCAGTGGCTGCTGAGCTATTACGTTCACTATTAGCTAACTTAGTATTCATTGAGGGCGTTAAACCTTGCTCTACGTTATCTATATTACTTTGCGCTCTTGTTTGCTCTTCTAATGCACATGACTCTAGTAAACTTGATAACATTAACGCGATTATGATTGGGCTAAATTTCATTCCTCATTCCTTAATTAAACATCTTCATTATGTCTGCTGCAGCAATTCAAAGTGTATCGATTGCTGCGATAGAGCTAATTTACTCAGGAATGTAAAAGAAGTCGCTTATCAAACTCATATAAAAGAAACGATAAGATGTTATTGAAATTTATCTATAAATAACAGAACCTTAAATTAAAAAACATCTTCTTTTTGGCAGGCGGAATGAATGACTTGGGAAGGTTTAGGTGCTCAATATTAAAGATTAAACACCTAAGAAAACCGAGTTTAGGCTAATTAGAAGGCGCAATTATCAGATTTCTACTTACAGAGCTTTTAATGCACCCGCAGCTACTTGGGCTTGATCATATAAACCAGTATTGAGCACCCAACCCGTTACGAGCTTTGCTGGGGTCATATCAAATCCAGGATTGAATACTTGCGCATTATTTGGCGCCCATTGGCAATCACCAAAGCTACCACTGACGCCTGTTACCTCTGTCGCTGTACGTTGTTCAATAGGGATACGTTGACCATCGGGACAATCAACATCTAATGTCGTTGTAGGTGCAACGACATAAAATTCGACGCCATGGAAATGCGCTAATACCGCCAAGTTGTAAGTCCCCACTTTATTGGCAAAGTCACCGTTTGCAGCAATACGATCTGCACCAACAAAGATTTTATCTACCTTGCCTGCCGCCATTAGGCTAGCTGCCATATTGTCACAAATTAAGGTGTATGGAATTTGCCAGCTTTCAAGCTCAAATGTTGTTAGACGACCACCTTGTAATAAGGGTCTGGTTTCATCTACCCAGACATGAATATCACCGTGTTGTTGATGCGCGTGATAGATCACCCCAAGTGCTGTGCCAACACCAGCTGTCGCCAAAGCTCCAGTATTACAATGGGTTAAAATTTGCTCGCCGGGTTTCACAAGCTCAGCGCCCAGTTTCGCCATTGCATCACATAGCGCAACATCTTCGTTAAATAAACGCTCAGCTGCTGTGACTAACGCATCGACAAAGGCTGTTTGTTTTAGCGCATCACGCATCTGCTTCATACAGTGCATTAAGTTAACAGCCGTCGGTCTCGTGGCTTCTAACTCATCGATCGCTTGGGCTAAATCAGTTTGGCTCATGCCTTGCTCAGCCAAATGTGCCACCAACAAAGTGGCTGCCAAGCCAATTAAAGGCGCGCCGCGCACTTTTAACGACAGAATTAATGTTTGCATCTCAGACACACTATTGCACAGGTGCCAATGTTGCTCATGCGGCAGAAGGTACTGATCTAAAACATATAGTTTTCCATCTTGATATTTTAGGCTGCGCGCCAGCAAATTTTGCATGTAAGTCACTCCAAAATGATAACCGCTAGATTTTACACAAAGACACAAAGAAGTATAGACATCTAAACATTTAAAAATATAGAATGCCGCAATTATGTTCTTCACAGTGATAAAAGAGTATGGCTGACTATATTGCTTTTGATAACGCACAAGCCCTGAGTTATATCGAGCAGCTTGGCGAGTTTTTTGAACCAAACGCACAACTCACTTGTAACGAGTTTGGCGATGGTAATTTAAATTTGGTATTTCGCATTGCGGATCAAAATAGCAACAGCATTATTCTTAAGCAAGCCTTACCCTATGCACGCTGTGTGGGAGAATCTTGGCCGTTAACCCTAGATAGAGCACGTATTGAAGCGTCAGTGTTAAAAAAACATGGAGTAGTATGTGAGCAACATACTGCCAAAGTACTTCACACCAACGATGACCTTGCTATTACTGTACTTGAAGACTTGGGTCATATGGCTATTTTGCGCAGCGAATTAAATCTAGCAAAATCCTATCCAAAACTTGGTGCTGATGTGGCCACTTATTTAGCAACAAGCAGTTTTTATTACTCCGATTTCTATTTAAAGCCTGCGGAGAAAAAATCGTTAGTCCAAGAATTTACAAACCCTGAGCTATGTTCAATCACAGAAGACTTGTTCTTTGATGACCCCTATCGAGTATCTGAACGCAATAATTATCCGGTTGAGCTACAAGCCGATGTACAGCGTTTACAACAAAGTCCTCAATTGCTTCGCCAAGTAGCGCAGTTAAAGCATCTATTCTTCTCTGCACCACAAAGCTTATTACATGGTGATGTGCATACAGGCAGCATTTTTGCAGATCAAATCAGTACCAAGTTAATCGACCCTGAGTTTGGCTTTTTCGGCCCAATAGGTTTCGACTTAGGCTCGTTCATAGGGAACCTACTGCTCAATTATTGCGCGCAAAATGGTCGCATTAGAGAAACACCAAAGCGCCGTCAAATGCAGTTTTATCTATTGACTCAAATACAACAATGCCTAAATGGTTTTGAAAGTATTTGGTTAACATTAGCAACGCAACATACCCGCGATTTAGCACTACAAGCACCTGGTTATGCACAACAGTTTGTAGAGCAAATCATTCAAGACGCATTGGGTTACGCTGGCACTGAATTAATTCGCAGAACCATAGGACTTGCACATGTAGTAGATATTGATGGTATTGAAAATGAGAGTGCTCGTCTGCAAGTACAAAAGCAAACCTTATTACTGGGTGAGCAACTGATTTTGCATGCTGAAGAGTGTGAAAACAAAGAGTCGGCTTACCAGCTGATTGTAAGTTTAGTTCAGTAAAAATCGATTTTACTGACAAATAAAAAAGCCTTAACGATTAAGTTAAGGCTTTTTTAATACAAATTCTAAAAGCTTATGCCAGTAGCTATTACTTGTGGTATTGACCACTGAACTCGTGTACTGAGTTGATAAATACGCCTGCATTTTCAGGGTCTACGTCAGGAGTAATACCATGACCTAGATTGAATACGTGACCAGAGCCTTCACCATAGCTTGCTAGAATATTTTGTACTTCTTCACGAATGCGCTCAGGTGTACCGTGTAGCATTGCAGGATCCATGTTGCCCTGAAGCGCCACTTTATCACCAACACGACGACGTGCATCACCAATATCAATCGTCCAGTCTAGGCCTACCGCATCACAGCCAGTTGCTGCAATGGCTTCAATCCATTGGCCACCATTCTTTGTGAATAAGGTTACTGGCACTTTACGGCCGTCGTTTTCACGAATTAGACCATCAACAATCTTGTGCATGTATTGCAGTGAGAACTCTTTATAATCACGTGGACTTAACACGCCACCCCAAGAGTCAAAGATCATAAGCGATTGTGCACCTGCTTTTACTTGCGCGTTTAGATAATCAATTACTGAATCAGCGACTTTATCTAGCAATAGGTGTAGTGTTTTTGGCTCAGCAAAAGCCATCTTTTTAATCTTACCAAACGTCTTGCTCGAACCACCTTCAACCATATAAGTAGCTAGCGTCCAAGGAGAACCAGAGAAACCAATCAGTGGTACTTCACCTTTCAGCTCACGACGAATGGTGCTTACCGCATTCATTACATAGCTAAGCTCGTCAGTCGGGTCAATATTAGGGATCTTTTGAACATCTGCTAAAGAGCTGATTGGGCGTTCAAATTTAGGGCCTTCACCAGTTTCGAAATACAGACCTAAGCCCATTGCATCTGGAATAGTTAAGATGTCGCTAAACAGAATTGCCGCGTCTAACGGGTAACGACGAAGTGGTTGTAAAGTAACTTCACATGCCAATTCTGCGTTTTTACACAAACTCATAAAATCACCAGCTTGCGCACGTGTTGCGCGATACTCTGGTAAATAACGTCCAGCCTGACGCATCATCCATACTGGCGTTACATCAACAGGTTGTTTCATTAACGCACGTAAATAACGATCGTTTTTCAATTCGCTCATAGCGTATCTCGATTCCAAAGCCTAAAAAAATTGTGCAAATTGTATCACTAATTATGCGTAGGCTCTATCTAAACGCCCAAGCAAAGTGATTTGTCATGATCTAGATTAAACCACTAACGCTTCAACCACTTATGGAAAGACAAGCAAAAAAATTAAAAAACATCTTGTTAAACTATTTGCAACAACAAAAAAAGCTTGGTATAACTTCCCCCGCGTTAAAAAAATAACAACAAAACACCTTTAATAATAAAAATAACTTTTAATTTTAATAAAAATAAAAACTGCTAAACCAATTGATAAACCACCTTCGGGTGGTTTTTTTATGCCCACAACCAAAAAATCTTAACCGATTAATTTCAACAACTTACAAGCAAACCTGAACAAATAATGAAAAAAATGGTTGACCTTTGAGCTAGATTTTCTTTTTATAGAGGAAACAACACGCTAAAGGAGTTCGCTATGTTATCAAGATTTGAAGAAGCCCAACAGAAATGGGGTGGTAGTCACAGCGTTATCGATGCATGGTTAACTGAGCGTCAGGAATTGTTATTACAGTTTTGTAAATTGGCTGGTTTCGCACCATATGACAAAAAAGATCATGCACTACCTGACCAAGTGCAGATTCAATGCTTTTGTCAGATCATGATGGATTATTTATCCGCTGGTCATTTTGAAGTGTACGACAACATAGTACAGGCCTGTAAAGAAAAAGGCCCAAAGAGCGTCGCTCTGGCTAGTGCGCTTTATCCTCGCATCTCAGAAACCACTGATGTCGCACTTGATTTCAATGACAAGTATGCAGAAGTAACCCAGGATAACATGTTAGCGGACTTTGACACTGACTTATCTAAGCTGGGTGAAATTTTAGAATTACGCTTTGAACTAGAAGATGAGTTAATCGAAAACTTCTACGCGAATCATACTGATTAGAACAGAATTAAGATAAACTTTAGACAAAAAAAAGGGTTCCAATGGAACCCTTTTTTATTAAGCCTTTAGCATAAAGACCTAATTAATCATATTACTCAGCTGCTGCCGCTTTTTTCTCTTGTTGGATCTCAAGTAACTCAACTTCAAATACTAGCGTTGAGTTTGCAGGGATCTTACCAAGGTCACGTTCACCGTACGCAAGCTCTGAAGGAATCGTGAATTTAAACTTAGAACCTTCGTGCATTAACTGAAGACCTTCCGTCCAGCCTTTAATTACTTGTTGAAGACCAAATGTCGCAGGCTCGTTACGAGAGTATGAGCTATCGAACTCAGTACCATCGATTAAAGTACCTTTGTAATGTACTTTTACTACATCTGTTGCAACTGGCTTTTTACCGTCACCTTGAGTGATCACTTCATATTGAAGGCCAGACTCAGTCACTGTTACACCTTCTTTCTTAGCGTTGTCAGCTAAGTATTGAATGCCTTTTTCTTTGCTTTCTTTTGCTAACGCTTCTGCTTTTTCAGCTTGTTTAGCACGAACCGTCGTATCAAGCGCAGTTAATACTTCACGAATTTTCGCTTCATCTAATTTTGCTTCACCCGCTAATGCATCTTTAAAACCACGCATTAGAAGTTCTTGGTCAAGCTCTACACCGATCTCTTTTTTATCAGCAAGGTCTTTTTGTAAGAAGTTACCAACAGACGCACCAATACCATAAGCTTGTTGTTGTAGTTCTGTTTCTAGTTTTACTTCTGCTGGCTTTTGTTCAGCTTCTGCTTTTTGATTACATGCAGTTAGCGCCAATACCGACGCAGCAATTAAAGACAGTTTAATCGTCTGTTTCATTCTATTTCTCCGGCTCACTTATTGTGGCCTTTACTATTTACTTGAAAGGTTAAATTTATGTATCCACATTATCATTCATCCGCTCAGATGCCAATCCTCATGCGGTTATCGTCATACAAGCGTAACAACGCGACTTTCAGGCTTTGATGCGCTACTATCAATAAAAAGCGCCATTATATGGACATGAGCGCAAGTGTACCCTTTGTGAAACAGAGCGTTAAGGGAAAAAACTAAACTATGCAAAGTATTCGACTCTTTCTTACTACTATACTCTGTACCTTGCTGCTGGCATGTACCCCTTCAGCAAAACAAGCATCACATACTGTAGAGCATGCTGTTCGAGGCTCGTTTGCAGCTGCAATTTCTGCAGACGGTCGATACTCTTTGATTTCATCGGTCGAGCATGGCGTTAGCCTATGGGACAACCAAAGTCATGGCTTAAGATACCAATGGCAGCATTCTGCAGATCCCGAAAACCTAGTACATTCGCTCGCCATCGCCTATGACAACAGCTTTGCTGTGACTGCCGCCAACGATACATTTGCCGTTTGGAATATTCAAACCGGTAAAAACCAAGGCTATTATCAAATAAAAACAGCTACGATCCGCGATATAGCCATTAGCAATCAAGGCCGCTATGTAATGTATGGTCGTAGTGATAATGTCATCGTCCATCTCGACTTAGTCAACGGTAGACGCTTAGAGTTCCTCGGTCATCAAGAAAAAATCAATAGCATTGCGCTATCACCTAACGGCCATTTCGCGTTAAGTGGCGGTAATGATTACACCGCCTATTTTTGGGACACTAAAACTGGACAAGTACTTCATCGCTTTAATCATCCCAGTCGCGTCACCAAAGTCGCCTTAGATGCCAGTGGTCAATACGCATTTACCGCCGATAGTTTAAAAAAAGCCAGTGTCTGGCAACTCACTTCAGGTGATCTCGTATCACAATTACAGTATATTGCTCGCCAGAAAATCTTTAGCGCCGTTCGCTTCAATGAAAGTGCGACACTCATTGCCACAGGTTCACCGAATCGCGAATTATCGCTTTGGCGGGTAAATGACGGCCAACAACTAGATACCTTTTTAGTAAAGCCGAGAGAGGGCAGCCGCCCTAAATCAGCGGTGGTATTTGATGTTGCTTTTACTGATAACGAGCGCAGTTTAACCACAGAGAGCTCAAGTGGTTTGCTAGAAATATTTACCGATTTGGATACACAATGACAGAATTAGAAAATCGCGTGATGGAGTTAGAAGCAAAAATTGCTTTTCAGGACGATACCATCGAAACACTGAACGATGAACTTCGCACCCATCAAAAGCATTTAGCCAAAATGCAGCGCCAGTTAGAGTTATTAGCGCAAAAAATTAAAGAAGGAGGTGACAGTGGGTTAATGCCTCAGCATCAAGAGCCACCACCGCCGCATTACTAAACGAGTATCTGGTTAATAATAAATACGTTTAAGCCAGTGTTACTCTGGCTTAAATACACCAATTACTTGCTCAAATTGACGTGTTGATGCTTGCACCGCATCTTTTGGTTGCGTCATCTTATGACCACATTCAACACATTCTACTTTTTCTACATCATGCTCTTTATATAGCATCATGACATCTTGCTTATTACACTCAGGACATACTGCCCCAGCAATAAAGCGTTTCTTCTGTTTCATCTTCGTCTCGACCCGCGATTAAGTTATGTTCTATTCTATCTCAATACCCGATTTATAAGAAACACGTTCACTCTGTTTGCAGAAATAATACCGACCTTCAAATGGAAGATAGAGTTGAGCCCCACAAAGCACTTCATGCTATGATAGCCCCATTATTTATTGTTGCTGTAACACTATGATCCAACTGTCAGATATCGAGCTACTTCGCGGTGGCAAAACCCTACTTAAAAACGCTAGTGCAACACTTTTTCCAGAGCACAAGGTTGGCCTAGTCGGCGCTAATGGCTGTGGTAAATCATCTTTGTTTGCATTGTTAAAGGGCGAACTACAGTTAGATTCGGGTGAGTTTCAATTCCCAAAAGATTGGTCTATTGCCTCGGTAAAACAAGAAACCCCAGCGCTTGAGATCAGTGCCCTAGATTACGTATTACAAGGTCACCCTGAATATTACGCCTGCCGTATTGCACTACGTGACGCAGAAGCGAGCGATGACGGCGCAAAACAAGCGCAAATACATCAGCAAATTGAACATCTAAAAGGCTACAGCATTGAGGCCAAAGCCGGTGAACTTTTACACGGTCTAGGGTTCAGCAACGAGCAAATCGATAACCCAGTGAGTGCCTTTTCAGGTGGTTGGCGCATGCGCTTAAACCTTGCTCAAGCACTTATTCGCGATGCAGATTTACTGCTACTCGATGAGCCTACTAACCACTTAGATCTAGATGCCGTTTACTGGTTAGAGCGCTTTTTACGAGCATATACCGGCACACTGGTGCTGATCTCTCACGACCGCGAGTTTTTAGATGCAGTGGTAGACCAAATTTGGCATATCGATCGAAACCTTATTAATGTTTATAAAGGCCATTACTCTCAGTTCGAACGTCAAAAAGCAGAGCGCATGGCACAGCAACAAGCCTTGTTCAACAAGCAACAAGAGCAAATTGCTCACTTAGAAAAGTTCATTACCCGCTTTAAAGCCAAAGCCAGTAAAGCAAAACAAGCCCAGAGCCGTGTTAAAGCCCTAGAGCGTATGGAAAAGCTTGCCCCGGCACATGCTGATTCGCCATTCGATTTTGAATTTGCCGAACCTAGTGCACTTCCAAACCCATTAATGACGCTAGATAACGCACAAGCAGGCTATGGCGACATCACCATCTTGCATCAAATCAAACTTAATCTGGTACCTGGTAGCCGCATTGCGCTACTTGGTCGCAATGGTGCGGGTAAATCAACCCTGATCAAATTGCTTGCAGGCGAATTGCAGCCACAATCTGGCGAAGTCTTTCAGCATCAAGGATTGAAAATTGGTTATTTCGCACAGCATCAACTTGAGTCACTAGATTTACAAGCGAGTGCTGTGACACATTTACAACGCCTAGCCCCCGATGCACCTGAACAATCTTTACGTGACTTTTTAGGTGGCTTTGCCTTCAACGGTGACCGCGCTTTAGAGCCTGTAGCGCCCTTCTCAGGAGGCGAAAAAGCCCGTTTAGTTCTAGCCATGTTGGTATTCCAAAAGCCAAACTTACTATTACTGGATGAGCCAACCAACCACTTAGACCTAGAAATGCGTCATGCCCTTGTTATGGCGCTACAGGGTTTTGAAGGCGCGATGGTGACGGTATCGCATGATAGACACATGCTAAAAAATACCGCCGATGAATTTTATCTGGTAGATAACGGCAGCGTATCGCAATTTGGCTATGATTTAGATGAGTATTACCAATGGTTACTGAATGCCAATAAAGCCGACAGCAAAAAAGAGCAAGTCGAAGTTAAATCGCATTCCAGCAGTAACCGTAAAGAAGTAAAACGTCTTGAAGCCGAGTTCAGAAAGTCAGTTCAACCTTTGAAGAAGGAAATCGATAAGCTTGAAAAGCAACTAGATAAATTCTCAGAGCAGTTATCTGACGTTGAAAACCAGCTTGGCGACAACGATTTGTACAGTGATGAAAACAAAGCCAAGCTTACCGAGCTGCTTGGCAAACAAGCTGAATTAACACCAAAAGTGAACCAAATAGAAGAAGACTTATTAATGGCACTTGAAGAGATGGAAGAAAAGCAAGCTGCATTTGAGGCAAGTCTCGCCTAATGTCTAAACTCACGTGCGATACATTTTGGCAATTTGCCTGCGATATATATAGCAAAAATGGCGTGCAACCTCTGCTGCTCGAGCTACAAGACGAGCAGCAAAAAAACGTAAACGTATGCTTATTACTGTTATTCCTCGACAGTCTAAAGCTACAACTAACACCAACTCAGTTTTCAGCGCTCGACAATGCCGCTGCGCTCAGTGATGCTCAGTTACTAAACCCACACCGCTTAACCCGAAAAAACCTAAAAACACACCATGCGCACCGCACTGACTATGCGGTTATTCGCAAACAATTGCTCGAAAATGAGTTAGCCCTTGAGAAATTACAGCAAAGCTTATTATTAAACGCGCTCCCTAGTTCAATCAGCGTTAACAGCGGCGCTGACAACCTCGCTCTTTACTTATCAGAACAAGATAAAAACCGCCTTTTCCAGTATCTTTAGAGACGAAAAGCATGATCAAGATCAAGCTCTAACCCTAAGCCAAGCTGATCAGAAAACAAACTTGATCTCGATCATATCAAGCCCGCCATCCCTCACCTATGATTACTTCATCGAGTAATTAGGAGGCCAAGGCCATGAACGTATTCTTTAGAGATTTTTTTAGCGACCCAGTGTTGTTTCTGTCATTTGGTATCTTGGGCACAGTGATTGTGCTATGCGCTTACTACGTTTATTACTTCATGAAGAAGATTAACGAGTCAGAAGCTCCTGAATAAATAGTTTTTTGTGGTCTTGCCTTTGACCCACTTTAAATAAAGGCATTTGTTCCCCGATAGAGACGAATTAAGCACGACGCACAAAGCACCTTACTAACCTAGTTAGTCGGGTGCTTTTTATTTGTGAAGCAGAAAGATTGTGTACTATATTCGGCACTTTCTCACCCATTCTCAGCTTTATCTCGACAGTTCTACTTATTTAACCCATCTCGACTCTTTGCTACACTGCCTGCGAGTATACAAATAAGAAGAATTATGAGTTATCAGTTTGAAAGTGCTTGGTGGATGTCGAATCGCCATGCACAAACTATCTTGCCCCGTTTTTTTAGACCCTTTCAGCGCGTTGATGTGGATTATGAAGAACTGACTACGCCCGACGGTGATTTTTTAGAGTTAGCCTGGAGTCGCACAGGCAAAAAAGATTCACCTCTTGCCATTGTGCTACATGGTCTAGAAGGCAACCTAGATAGTTTTTATGCCAAAGGCATGCTCAAAGCCCTGACTCAGCAAGGATTTGATACTGTGCTCATGCACTTTAGAAACTGCTCACGCTTACCTAACCGTTTGCCGCGTGCTTATCACAGCGGAGAAACCGGTGACTTACAGTTTTTAATTCAAACATTAAAAGTACGTTTCAACCCGAGTTCTTTATTTGCAGTTGGCTTTTCTCTTGGTGGCAATGTACTTGCCAAATATTTAGGTGAGCAAGGTAAGCAAAGTGACCTCAGCGGTGCTGCGGTAGTTTCAGCACCCCATCATCTTTCTTCTTCGTGTCAGGTGATCAGAAAAAGCTGTTTTGGTTTATATCAAAAATACTTGTTAGACCGATTAAAAAAATCATCTGCCAGAAAATACCCGCAGATCGGTGAAGCGATAAAGCTAAACAAGCAAGAATTAGCCAAAATTAACGATTTATGGCAGTTTGATGATCAATTAACAGCGCCACTACATGGCTTTGAGGGTGCTGAAGATTATTATGCACAAGCAAGTGCTCAGCCTTTCTTAAAACACATTGCAACACCCACTTTACTGATCCATGCCGAAGATGATCCTATGCTGTCTTTAGAAGCTGTGCCAAAAGCCGAGCAAGTCAGCGAGCAAGTCACTTTGGCGGTGTCTAAAAAAGGTGGTCATGTCGGCTTTATTGGTGGTAAGAATCCGTTCAAACCCGAGTTTTGGCTTGAAAAAGCCGTTCCCCATTATTTTCAATCACTCCTTAAAGGTCAGAAGTAGATGCTCGTCCCATATCAGCAACTTGATCCAAACACGCTTAATAATCTCATTGAGCATTATGTACATCGCGAAGGCACCGATTACGGTGATGCTGAAGTGAATACAGATACAAAAGTGGCGCAAGTGAAAGCCCAACTCAAATCAGGTGAAGCTCTAATTGTGTTCTCTGAACTGCATGAGTCGGTCAATATCGTCTCAAAAGCCCAATTCAACGCCATGCAAAGTGAAGAATATACCGAAGGCTATGACACTGATTACGCGTAATCAGTGTCAATCTAAGCTCACTTACAGATAGCAAGAAAACACTTATTACACCAATCCTCAATGATACTCAATCATTTTGAGGGACTTAAACTGACGCTAACTTGATTGAAAACTTCTTATTTAGAACAATTAAATAGCAAAATTTCCGCCTCGTTATCGACTAGTTTTTCTTGCCTCAAAATAGACCGCTTAATTAAGAGGATTGGTATTAAAACGCTGCAAAGCTCATTTGTTTTTTCAATGCAGAAGCTTGGCGGCGTGATATATCGACTTCCGATCCATTACTTAATGTCGCAGTTAATCCATAGTTGATATTCTCTTCTAGGTGCACCACCGCATCCAAACGGATTATTTCACTGCGACTTGCGCGTAAATACACACTAGGATCAAGTTTTGCTTCTATTTTACTCAGCGAACTATGAATGTAAGACTTGCCAAACTCGGTGTAAATTGCCGCATGATTACCGACACTTTCAAAACGTAATATGTCTCTCAACAAGATGATTTTCATCTTGTCAGCAAATTTCACCATCAATTTAAAATCGTCTTCAAGCTGTGTATTTTCGGTTTCTGATAGCAGACTTGTGAGCTTTTCAATGGCTTTTTCTAACCGCGCAGGGGCTGCGGGTTTTAGTAAATAGTCAACTGCATTGAGCGAAAAGGCGTCCACGGCAAACTCGTTATAAGCTGTACAGAAGACGATGGGGATTTCACCTTTTAATTGCTCAGCGAGCTCAAGCCCAGTCCCTCCCGGCATTTCAATATCTAAAAATATTGCGTCTGGCGCTAATTCATCGACTAAGGCTTTTCCCTCGATAATATTTTGCGCTTCACCCAGCACTTCTATTTGCTTATGCTTTTTTAATAAACGCTGTAACTCTGCTCGCGCCAAAGGCTCATCGTCAATAATAAGCACTTTAATTGTTGCTTTAGGCTGCATGGGGCACCTCCATAACGGCTTTAAATTTCTGACGCTCTTGTGAAATCAACAGTTGTGCCTGTTGTCCAAACATAAGCTCCAACCGAGATTGAATATTTGCCAGCCCTAGCTGGGTGCCACTTTTAATTCTAGTTTCATCAAAAGGATTTATAACTTGTACCAGCACTTTGCCTTCACGCTCTGACACATGAATTTTCAGTTCCCCTCCGTTAGGAAGGTGGGCAATACCATGCTTCACTGCATTTTCAACGAGCGTAAGTAGAGACATGCAGGGCAAGGTTGCTTTAATTAGATTCTGTGGGCAATCAAAGTGTACTCTGAGGCGTTCACCAAATCTCACTTGTTCAATAGCCAGGTAGTTTTCACAAATTTGCCACTCATCCTCAACGCTGACATGTGTCCGTAAATCTGTCGTCAGGTTATACCTAAACAATTCTGAAAGCTGTGTGACGATTTCTGCAGCTTTATCTTGGTCTTGATAGATCATTCCACGAATCGTATTGAGCGAGTTAAACAAGAAATGTGGGTTTATCTGATTTTGTAAGCTGGCAAGTTGTTGCTCTTTTAACTGCGTTATTAGCACTTTTTTTTCCCTTCGTGACACCACTGTTAAATAACAGGAAGCCCAAGCCAAACTTTTAAAGTAGTTAGTTAGAAACGCTGAAAATAAACCTGAACTATCATCCATCATATTCATTTTGTCTCCATCCCCTACCTGCATTATGACATCAGAAATCCCTGCAGGAGATAAAAATGGAATGACTGTGTGCAAAGACACAACTTGCAAGCTCGCTACACCCAAGCTGAGTATTGCCATGTGCCAAATAGTAATACGGGCAGATTTAAGTCTGTTAGTGACCCAATTCCCGCCATGTTTTAACAGTAAATGGGTCAATAATATAAATGATGCTGTTTGAACACTTGCACGCCAAAGTAATCCGTTCAAATTATCAATTGGCACTTTCAATACTATTACAACCATCATTATTTCAACGATTAAGATGAAAATGAAAACGGCTAATTGACACAGCCAATATTGCTTCATGGGTACAATACTCCTTGCTTCGACGCGATGAATTGTACCCATATTGATTTCCATTACCAACTTAGAACTTTGAAACAATTGATATAAACAGCGAATCATTGTCACCTACACGGCTAAACCCTATACCCATTGAATAAGCATCTGTCTTTGTAGATTCTAAAGCGATTCGATATCCCAATTCGTTCTCTTTGCCATTTCGATGAATTGCTGCCCCATTAAGTACAAAATTCTTTTTAAAGTTGTAACGCGCGCCTAAGCGAGTGACATCATAACTGCGAGTAAAGCTTGTCGGTTGACCTGAGACCTCTTGTTGTAAGATCGCTGACTCCAAATAAACATGCAACTTGTCAGAATGAGCGAAATTCAAACCCAGTGTGATATCAGTCTGAGCAAGCTGAGCATCCTCATCACTGCGGTTGATTTGATAGTGTATACGACCATATAAGTTTAAACTTTTCTCCTGTTCTTTAAGTAAGTTTCCAAAGTCTGCTTGATAGCTCATACCAAGGCCACTGCCTTCGAAAACATCATCAATCTCATTGCTTTGCACACTGATATTAAAGCCTTCTTTAAGCTCCAGCTTGGCCGATGCCTCTGCTTTTTCAGTTTGCTGAGCTTGGCTGTTTTCCGTTGCAATGGCTGCATTTGATGCTGACCCTAAAATAGCAGCAATTAACGTACGGCGAATTGTTTTAGCATTGAAGTTAGTCATATTGTTTTCCTTAATTTTTAATTTATTTGGGCTGTGTGCCTCTGTTGGGAATAACTATATGGAAAACTCGCCATAGTAATTTGCGAAAAGTGATAAATGGTTAAAAAAGAGGATAAGCGGAGAATATACAGGATGAAGAAATTGTTGTTACAATCAAACCACTTAAAACAAGAAAAGACTGAGTTATGAAAGCAACTTTTACTCTTGCTGCACTCGCGTTAGCGGTTGCCAGTGCACACTTATCAGCAGCAGAAAAACAATACACAGCATCAGAACGCGCCGAACGTATTGCCAAACAAAGCATTTTAATCGACACCCATATTGATGTTCCCTATCGCATCGCCGACAGGTGGGATGATGTCAGCAAAGCAACTGAAGGCGGTGACTTTGATTATCCTCGTGCTGTAAAAGGCGGCTTAAATGTGCCATTCATGTCGATTTATATTCCTGCTAGCTTGGAGTTTGAAGGCAAAGGTAAAAGTTATCAATTAGCCAACCAGCTGATTGATGGTATGGAGGCCCTAGTATTCCGTGCTCCTGATAAATTCGCGATGGCATATTCATATAAAGATGCTTATCAACATTTTAAAAAAGGCAAAATGTCGATTGCGATGGGTATGGAAAACGGCTCGCCGATGGAAGGCGACATGAAGAACCTAAAGCACTTCTATGACCGCGGTGTTCGATATATCACTTTGGCACACTCTCAAAGCAACCATATCTCAGACTCTTCTTATGACTTGCGACGCAAATGGAAAGGCTTAAGTCCATTCGGCAAAGAGCTAGTAAAAGAGATGAATAATATCGGCATGCTGATCGATGTATCACACATTTCTGATGCTGCGTTTTATCAGGTTATGGAGCTATCAAAAGTGCCTGTCATTGCATCACACTCTTCATTGCGTAAATATACGCCAGGCTTTGAGCGTAATATGGATGATGACATGTTATTAGCCTTGAAGAAAAATGGTGGTGTGATCCAGATTAACTTTGGTTCAAGCTTTGTGACTAGTGCATCGCGTGGTTGGTACGACAAACGTAACGCAGCGAAAAAAGAAGCCGAAGACAGTGGTAAAGCAACGACTGATTTCGCAGCAGCTTACCGTGCTAAAAATCCATTCCCGTTTGCAACACTAGAGCAAGTACTTGATCACATTGACCATGTAGTCAAACTTATTGGTATTGATTATGTTGGTATTGGTTCTGACTATGATGGCGTAGGTGACTCACTGCCTATCGGCTTAAAAGATGTATCAACTTATCCAAATCTAGTACAAGGTTTATTAGACAGAGGCTATAGCGAAGCGCAAATTAAGAAGATCTTAGGTGGCAATACCATGCGCGTATGGCGTCAAGCTGAAGAATACGCAGAGAAAGAAAACACGAAAGGCTAATTACAGAGTGCAAAGTGAAATAAACTTGTTTAAAAATGCTTTCTAGCACTTGCTCAATAAAAAGCAAAGCCGAGCTTCTGAAGCTCGGCTTTTTTAACTGTTGCTCCTAGCTTTACCTGATGTTGGCTCACTTTGACCCACTTATTAGATGCTAAAAGCCCAAGTCAAACGCTAGTCCATTCATATTATCAACATCGCTGTTTAAACTCATAGTTAAGAGCCCAGTGATGGGTTAAAGAAGCAAACACACAATACCAACTATTTGAAGAGGTCGCGTATTTTTTAAACATAGCACCACACCGTTATTTTCTTTACTGCCTATTACGCCCCAATACACAAGTAACAAACTAGATAACACATATGGCAAGTACCAGTAGTGCTCTAAACTGTACTGAATAGCGAAAATGATCGACCCAATTAAAGACACCGCTAAAATACTAAAAATAGTCAACCATAGAATGTCTCTTCTTTCTCAGGGCCACTTAGCAAGAATAAATTGCATTAGAGGAAAACAATGTTGCTGTAATCAAGTCTTGTTTTAAGAAAGCAGACCCAGCAACGCAAAAAGGAGGGTAAAAAATACTATTTTGAACTTACTTCTCTTGGGTAGTTTTGTTACATATATAAAAGCCCTAAACTTTTGCTTAAGGCTAATGTGATTGAAACATAAAATATAAATGGACTAAATTACTTAACCAATCCCAAATGGATCAATACACTCAAAATCTCCTTCATCACCTATCGGCATTGGAATACAAACCTCACTTTGTGTTTCAATTACAGGCTCTTTTGGCAGTTCATTAACAGGAGCTGTACTTAAAAACAGTGCTGCAAAGAAGTTATAGATTGCTGTCATTTTAATTTTCCTTTTAATTAAATATCAACTTGCTAACAAGTCGTTAGCAAATTATATGTTTGCATAATCGGTTCAGGAAAACAACAGTACCTAAGTTAATACATAAAATGATGCAAAGGTTTAATGACAAGCAGGTAGTGCTTCATTCCTTTTACGCAAGTACGGTGCAAAAGGTTACCGACTGCGAACGAAGTGAGAACGGTCTTTTTGCGCAAGGTGAAATGAGCAAGTTTCACAGCTTCTAAATCTTATAGCCTAAAAACAAAAAACCCGAGCCTAAGCTCGGTTTTTTTTAATGCTTTGTGGCATTAACTAAAGTCGATATTACTCAACGATAGTTGCTACAACACCAGTACCTAATTGGTAAAGTGCGCCACCTTCATAGGCTGCACTAAATTACAGGCATTAAAAAAGGCCATAAGGTGCAAAAGGTTACCGACTGCGAACGAAGTGAGGGCGGTCTTTTTGCGCAAGAGTGGTGCAAAAGTTTAATGACAAGCACGCAGTGCTTCATTCCTTTTGCGCAAGATGAAGCAAGCCAATTTAACAATAGCTGACCTACTATTGGATTTATAAGAGGCCTTGTTGAACCCAGCTTCATAGATGAATTACAACTTAGAACTAGCCTGAAGTAAGTTTCACAATTACTTAAACCTCTAAGTTTTATACCCCTATAAACAAAAAACCCGAGCCTAAGCTCGGGTTTTTTTAATGCTTTGTGGCATTAACTAAAGTCGATATTACTCAACGATAGTTGCTACAACACCAGCACCTACTGTACGGCCACCTTCACGGATCGCGAAACGTAGACCTTCGTCCATCGCGATTGGAACGATTAGCTCAACAGTCATCTTGATGTTGTCACCTGGCATTACCATTTCTACGCCTTCTGGTAACTCAACGTTACCTGTTACGTCAGTTGTACGGAAGTAGAACTGTGGACGGTAACCTTTGAAGAATGGAGTATGACGGCCACCTTCGTCTTTAGAAAGTACGTATACTTCTGAAGTGAACTTCGTGTGTGGGTTGATTGAACCAGGCTTACATAGAACCTGACCACGCTCAACTTCGTCACGCTTAGTACCACGTAGAAGTGCACCAATGTTCTCACCAGCACGACCTTCGTCTAGAAGCTTACGGAACATTTCAACACCCGTACAAGTTGTCTTCGTAGTTTCTTTGATACCTACGATTTCAACTTCGTCGTTCACGTTGATGATACCAGCTTCAACACGGCCAGTTACTACTGTACCACGACCCTGGATTGAGAATACGTCTTCGATAGGCATGATGAATGGCTTATCGATGTCACGCTCTGGCTCTGGGATGTAAGAATCTAGTGCTTCTGCAAGCTCAACGATCTTGTCTTCCCACTCTTTCTCGCCTTCTAGTGCTTTAAGCGCTGAACCCTGGATTAGAGGTAGGTCGTCACCTGGGAAGTCGTACTCTGAAAGAAGTTCACGAACTTCCATCTCTACTAGCTCTAGTAGCTCTTCGTCGTCAACCATGTCACATTTGTTCATGAATACAACGATGTAAGGTACACCAACCTGACGTGAAAGTAGGATGTGCTCACGAGTCTGAGGCATAGGGCCGTCAGTAGCAGCAACTACTAGGATCGCGCCGTCCATCTGTGCAGCACCAGTGATCATGTTTTTAACATAGTCAGCGTGTCCTGGACAGTCTACGTGTGCGTAGTGACGAGTTGGTGTGTCATACTCAACGTGTGAAGTTGAGATTGTGATACCACGCTCACGCTCTTCTGGAGCGTTATCGATTGATGCGAAGTCTTTTGCGTCACCACCGTATACTTTTGCAAGTACGTTAGTGATTGCTGCAGTTAGAGTTGTTTTACCGTGGTCAACGTGGCCGATTGTACCTACGTTTACGTGCGGTTTCGAACGTTCAAACTTTTCTTTTGCCATGACGGAACCTATAAGTAAGATTTATGTGTATCTAGATTACATATAAAAATAACCCGCAAAATGCAGATTAAAATTATTCTTCAATTATTAAGTATTTTTATGACAAGTCAAAGGAAGTATTTTGGAAGATTCTAGTACTGGTGCTGATAGGCAGATTTGAACTGCCGACCTCACCCTTACCAAGGGTGCGCTCTACCGACTGAGCTATATCAGCACACCAGAACTCTGGAGCGGGCAGCGGGAATCGAACCCGCATCATCAGCTTGGAAGGCTGAGGTAATAGCCATTATACGATGCCCGCTTTAGGAACCTGTTATTCAACTACCTCTAACCGTCAAGAATAAAGTGGTGGAGGGGGCTGGATTCGAACCAGCGAAGGCAGAGCCGTCAGATTTACAGTCTGATCCCTTTGGCCGCTCGGGAACCCCTCCACGTCAAAAATTCTTGCCTAAAGCGCCTCATAGTGAGGGTAAATAAATGGTGCCGACTATCCGAGTCGAACGGATGACCTACTGATTACAAGTCAGTTGCTCTACCAACTGAGCTAAGTCGGCACTGCTTTAGTACGGGGCAGGATTCTAGAGCAAGGTTTGGGGCGATGCAACAAGAATCTTAAAAAAAATCAAAGTTTCTTGTTTAAATGCTCACATTTACAACAAAAAAGCCAAAAAACACCTATTTGTGTATGAATTCACACCAGTTTCTCAACCCTTTTAATACCAAGTCGTCGACATATACACTTGGCTTTTCAAAGTGAAGTTGTAATAACTCGCCATAACCACCGGCAAAAATCACCTGAATATTGTCAAAATCTCTCTTTAATTGTGCAATGCCCGCTTCAACAGCACCTAAAGTGGCTATCAAGGCACCATTTTTTACAGCATTTGGTGTATTTGTGCCAAGTTCTGGCAAAAACAAACTCTCAGAGTCTGAAAATACCTTTTGTGTGTTACTCACAAGGCTGTCGATCATCATATCTAAACCGGGCAAAATCCACCCACCTAGATGCTCACCAGATCTGGTAACCACATCGACTTTACTCGCCGTGCCCGAATCCACGACTACACAATGTTTATTTGGATATAAGTAATGGCAGGCAACCACCCCCAACCAACGGTCAATGCCGAGATTTTGAAATTGCGGATAAGCACATTTAACTGTGCCAAGCTGTGCTGTCACATTTGCTTGTAATAAAGGTATGCTGAGCTGCTGTGCTTTAGCAGTTATATTTGCAAGCAGTTTGTCGGGCCCAACTTGTGCAATCGCGATTTCTTTAACCGCTGACCACTTAATATCATCTTCTTCTATAAGGGTGATCTGGCCATCTACTTCACTGGCAACTTTTAATGCGGTATTGCCCACATCGACTAACAATCTCATTCAGTTACTTCCTTACGCAATGAAATCTCCCCGCCGTAATAGCTTTTCACTTCACCATCTTGGCGCAGTACAATCCCACCTTGCGCATCTATGCCTTCACAAATACCGCGCCATTGTCTCTGCCCAGTAGAAAGGCAGACTACTTCTCCAGCAAATGCATTTAATGCATTCCACTGCGTGACCATCTCAGTTAAGCCTGACACCTGATATTGCGCTAATCTTTCATCGAGGGCATAAGTTAAATGTGCCACCATCTTATCTTTATCTAGTTCATTGCTGTGAGAGGCTATATCTGTCCAAGGTTGATCGATTTGCTGTGATGCCATTTCAGGCATTTGTAAATTAATTCCAATACCAATCACTAAATGACATGGCCCTTCGACCTGACCATCCAATTCAACCAATACACCGGCTAGCTTTTTATTATTCAGATAAATATCATTGGGCCACTTCAGTGCGACTTCTAACCCATAAAGCACCTTTAATGCATCATAGACCGCAAGGCCTACCGCAATAGACACGCCCATCGCTGCTTGTAGTCCATCATCTAAACGCCAGTAATAACTGTAATACAGGTTTGCACCAAATGGAGATTGCCAAGTACGGCCGCGACGGCCACGCCCTGCTTCTTGCATTTCAGCGACCAGCACTTGCCCTGAATTAATCGGCAATTTATTTTGCACACGACGCATTAATTCTGAGTTGGTTGAATCAATGATAGGCATCACTTCAAGCTGTTTTTGTTGCCCCGACAGCGCTTGGTAATACTGATTCACTGCTGATTCATCAAGCAAAGGAACACTATGGTTGAGTTTGTAACCTTTACCACTGAGCTTAAAGATATCGATGCCCATTTCTTGTAACGACTTAATATGTTTCGATACCGCAGCGCGAGAAATGTCTAAGCTTTCACCTAAATGCTGCCCGGACACAAACTCTCCCTTATTAAGAGCTTTTAAAATAGCCAGCTTGTTTCCTTGTGGTCCTTTATAACTCATGCTTGCACACCTTGTAGTTTCACATTGCCATTTGCAGCAATCACACGCACTTCATGTTCTAGTTGCACATTGAACTTTTGCCACACGCTTTGTTGGATATGTTGGATCATGGCTTTAAGCTCTGAGGCTGTGCCCGCACCTTGATTAACCAGTACTAAAGCTTGTTTGTGATACACGGCAATACCCCCTAACTCAAAGCCCTTGAGCCCGGCTTGTTCAATCAACCAGCCAGCGGCTAATTTAGTATGCTTAGCATCCACTGGATAATTTGGCATACCAGGATACTGCTTTAACAAAGTTTGCACTTGTTCGCTTCCCACAATTGGGTTTTTGAAAAAACTACCGGCATTGGCTAGCTCTTTCGGATCAGGGAGTTTACTTTGTCGTATTTCAATCACCTTGTTAAATACCTGCTGTGCAGTGACCGTATTTTTATCAAGCGATTGTAAGGGTCCATAGCTAAGTACAGGCTGCCATTGTTTAGGTAGCTCAAACAGCACTTCGGTAATAATAAACGTATCTTTCAACGCCTGCTTAAATACCGACTCTCGATAAGCAAAACCACACTCAGCTTGCGCAAGTTCTACAAATTGGGCTTTACCAATATCATAACCTTTGACCGATTTAATAAACTGCCCGATCTCAACGCCATACGCCCCGATATTTTGTACGGGAGCTGCCCCTACCGTCCCCGGGATTAAGGCCAGGTTTTCAAAACCTAATACGCCCAGATCAAGTAAATGAATAACCAGTTGATGCCAATTCTCACCTGCAGCTGCTTGTACATGCCAAACATCTTGCTGCTCTATCACTGTTATGCCTTTATTTGCAATTTTTAATACTGTGCCAGCAAAGTCTTCAATAAAGACCGTATTGCTACCCTCCCCCATTACATAGCAAGGCTCAGAAAAGTCGAGCTCAGTGAGGTTATCTGGATGAGTAATGGTTATGAGCGCTGCACAGTGGGCAGGTAAAGCAAAAGTATGGAGCGATTGGACTGATGGCACGTTCAACCTAACAAATAATATAGTAATCGGGCTAGTTTACCCTATGCTCTGCCTCTACGCACCTATGTGATCTTATCCTTAAGCATGATATAAATGCCGCTCGTTTACTCAATCCGTGCAAGGATAAACAATGAAAAAAACTGCTTTAGTCGCAAGCTTAATGCTGGCAGGCTTCTCTCACGGCGCATTGGCAACACAGGCGTTCGACGAACATACCTATGCAAATTTAAAAGATGTAGTGAGTACCCATCTACATCTAGATCTAGACGTTGATTTTGCAGATAAGCAACTGGAAGGCTTTGTAGAGCACACCCTTGATTGGCGCAACGCATCAGCACGCACTCTAGTTCTAGATACTCGCGACCTTGAAATAGATAAGGTGATGTACCAAGGTAAAAACGGCCAATGGCACAAAGCAGATTTCACCCTAGCACAACGCAATGGCGTAAAAGGCGCAAAGCTGACCATTCGCTTTAAAGAGCAAGCTAAAAAAGCCCGTATTTACTACAACAGTTTACCGCAAGCGTCAGGTCTACAATGGTTAACACCAGTACAGACTGCCAGTAAGACACACCCATTTATGTACAGTCAGTCACAAGCAATCCATGCGCGTAGCTGGATCCCAGTGCAAGACACCCCAGCAATGCGTACTACTTACACAGCCCGTATTCAAACTCCAAAAGATGTTCGTGCGGTCATGAGTGCAGATAACTCTGAAGCATTTGTCAAAGACGGTGACTACTGGTTTGATATGCCGCAGGCTATCCCGCCTTACCTCATTGCGATTGGTGCGGGTAACCTCGAATATAAAGAAATGTCACACCAAACAGCTATTTTTGCTGAGCCACAAATTCTTGATGCCTCAGTGGCAGAGTTTAATGATACACAGGCGATGATCGACAAAACCAATGTGATGTACGGTGAATATGCATGGGGTCGTTACGACCTACTGATGCTGCCACCTAGCTTCCCGTTTGGCGGCATGGAAAATCCACGCTTATCATTTATTACCCCAACCGTTGTTGCTGGTGACAAGAGCCTAGTTAATCTAATCGCCCACGAACTTGCGCATTCTTGGTCAGGTAACCTTGTCACTAACGCGACGTGGGAAGACTTATGGCTAAATGAAGGTTTCACCTCTTATGTTGAAAACCGCATCATGGAAGAAGTGTTTGGTCGCGACCGTGCCGTAATGGAGCAAGCATTAGACGCAGCTGGCCTTCGTGCACAGCTAAAAAATATTCCAGCGCCAGATACACGCCTTAATTTGAAGCTAAATGGTCGTGATCCTGATGATGCGTTCAGCAAAGTACCCTATATCAAAGGTCAGCTCTTTTTAATTTACTTAGAAGAAAAGTATGGTCGTGCTCGCTTTGACGAATTTGTAAAAGGCTACTTTGCTAAGTATTCGTTTAAGTCTCTAACAACTGCAGAGTTTGTTGAATACCTAAATACGCACCTTCTAGAAAAGCACCCAGGTATCGTGTCTCTTGAAAAAGCCAAAGAATGGATCTATGAGCCAGGCTTACCTGCAGATGCGCCAAACCCGACTTCAGATGCATTTAATAAAGTCGATGCTGCAACAGCAGCTTGGTTAAAAGGTGACAAAGACTTAGCAGACTTACCAACGAGCGCTTGGACAGTGCATGAGTGGTTACACTTCTTAAACAACCTGCCACGAGATTTAAGCCTAGATAAGATGGCGAAGTTAGACGAAGCATTTAACTTAACGAATTCAACCAACGCTGAACGCGCTTTTGCTTGGTATATGTTAGCAGTAGGTAATGGCTATGAGGCTATTTATCCGGCGTTGGATAAGCATTTAACAAGCATTGGCCGCCGTAAGCTTATCGTGCCTTTGTATAAGTCTCTTGTGCAACACGGTAAACGCGATTGGGCACAAAAGGTATATAACAATGCACGTCCGGGTTATCACCCATTAGCGCAAGGTACTGTGGACGCGATTTTTAAATAAACACAGTATAAATATATAAATAAAAGGGCCTGACTACGGCCCTTTTGTTTTCTGTAGCTCAATTTAACAAATGCACTTGAAGCGTGTTTAATTTACTTTAACCGCTTTCAAAAACGCCTTTCGCTGGTTTTCATCGGCCTGTTGCCACCAATAATGCAACATGAGTTCTGCACTTGGGTGCGTCATCCCTTCAATTTGTTTTCTACTCTTGGGCGCAACCTGTGTTGTAATCGTCATTGGCGTTGCTACAGTTTGAACTGTTGCTGCAACCACAGCGGGAGCTACGACTGCTTTCGGTTTTACTTTGACAGCTACTTGCTGAGACTTATTCGGGGCTATCACATATACATTCGGTGATTTAGCAAACAGCTCGGCTGCATCCGCATCTTTTGCCCTATCAAAAGCAATACGATATTGGCCTTCCTGATTAATGGTCACTTCAACCCAAAAAGGCGACGATGACACGGTTTGATGCTCATCGTAGTCTAGCTCGTATAGGTCACTATATTTTATCTGTACTTTGTGAGTACCAATTGGCAAATCAAAGTCGAGTTTCTTGCTAAACAAAGAGTGTTCAACTTGCTTGCCATTGACTGAGATTGGGATCAGCTCTTCTGGAAAACTCAGTGTTGCAGCCTGCACTGCAAAGTTAAAACTCCCCAATAAAACCGCTAAAATTAAGCCTTTAGTTTGACTCATCGCACACTCCCTCATTGAATTTTTATCATCTAACCGTTTGCAGTTTGACAGTTCATAGATTCTTTGTCATTAGTGTATAGATACTAGGGCCTGTTTATCTTTGCTCTTCGAATTTTAAAGTTCAACAAGCCCTAATATTTTAATAAACCGATAGATAGCAACAACGTACTTTTAGGATACACCATGGCCCAAGCCACCATTTTTGACAAAATCATTAGTAAAGAAATTCCTGCCGATATCATCTATGAAGATGAACACACACTGGCTTTTCGAGACATTAATCCGCAGGCGCCTTTTCATGTACTGGTAATTCCTAAAACGCCCATCGCTACTATCAATGATGTTAATGAAACTAACGCCCATTTAATTGGTCAACTTTACGTGGTGGCCGCAAAGTTGGCAAAAGAGCATGGCTTTGCAGAAGATGGTTATCGTGTCGTCATGAATTGTAACGAGCACGGGGGTCAAACTGTATTTCATGTTCACTTACACGTACTGGCAGGTTTAGAAATGGGCTGGCCACCGTTTACAAATAAGAAGAAAGAATTAATTTAAAAAATTCCGCGTTAATAAATGTAAATGAATAAGCTATTAATGCGACTAACAAAATAATAACATTATCAATTGGTTAAAATTGAAAACGCCAATTAGTCGCATTATTTAACAAAAATGCTTGTATATATAGCAAAATTTTCTATATTTTTAGTAGCAAACTCATACAAAAGGTCTGAGTCGCATGTTAGCATTAAAGCAATAATTTGAATGAGAGCGTCCATTTAAAATGAGCAGTACCGCCTTTTTACTTTTAGATAAAGAGCCAATTAATACAATTGGCATTAATGTCCTTCAACCTTTACTCAAAACCCAAGGTTTAGAAGTCACTACCGGCACAGACATTACTGATGTGCCAGAAGATACCAGATTGTTATTCATCGAAACCGCACAAAACGATGCATGGAACAAACTAAAAGAACATTTAGTTAAGCTAAAAGTAAATTGCGATATCGTGCTATTTAATCTTGACGAAAACCCTGAACTTGCAAACCGTGCATTGCTGAGTGGTATTCGCGGTGTGTTCTACACCACAGACAACGCAGATGTATTGATGAAAGGGATCCGTTTACTAATGGAAAACCAACTTTGGTATCGTCGTGACATCATGTGTAACGCCCTTAACCGTATGTTGCAATTCAATAAAGATGCCCTTCATAAATTAACTGAAGGCGATATTGAACCGGTTAAGCTGACCAAACGTGAAAAAGCCATCATTTCACTTATGAGTAAGGGTGCGAAGAACAAAGAAATCGCCGAAGATTTAAATATCAGCCCGCATACAGTTAAAACACACCTTTACAGTGCATTCAGAAAAACTAAATGTCGTAACCGAATTGAATTATTGTCTTGGGCGCAACAAAATATCCCAGACGAAATTCGTTAACAAAACAACTCTAAAAAGAGGAAGCCTAGCTTCCTCTTTCTTTACCTGTTCCTAACTTCCCTCTATGCTAGAGCCATTACTTAATAAGTTCGACGCGTATGTTTGACCCCAAAACTCTCTATTTTACTAGTGGCGCTATGATGGCCATGATGACCTTGTTATGTTACTTAACTTGGCGAACCAATAAAAACATACCCGGCACTGCCACTTATACCCTCTATCCGCTGGTACTTTTTCTGGCAACTATGAGCTTTTCACTTCATGGTTATTTAGAGCATTGGCAAACCATAGGCATTGGTAATGCGCTTTTGTTTGCCGCGTCCATCATTCATGTATTAGCGATCAGCCAATTCTTAGAGCATAAAGGTTGGGAGTTAAAGAGTTTCTTAGCATTTACCTGTCTTTTACTCGTTGCTTTGGGCTACTACAGCATAGTCGACGACAATTTAAGAGCGCGGATCTGGATTTCAGACTTACAGCACATCGCTGAAATTGTGCTGCTGCTATCAATGTTTTGGCGTTTTGCGCGCCCACGTTACCCCAATGGCACCATTGTATATACCATAGTGCTTGGCCTTTTGCTTATCGCTTTCATTGGCCGCTCAATTATGATGGGTGAGGTCACACACCTAACCATTATGAAAGACACTTGGTTCACCACCACCGTATTCATCAATGGTGTGCTCTCGCCGATTTTCTATGCCACAGGTATGGCACTGTTATGTAACGAACGACGTGAATTACATTTAAATGCGCTAACTGAAAAAGCACAAAAAGATTTAGAAATTCGCGGCCTATTTTTATCTACTGTAAGCCATGAAATTCGTACCCCACTTAACGGTATTCTTGGTAGTGCGCAATTAGTGTTGAGCCGAACAAAGAGCACCAAAAACAAAGCCTACTGCGAAGCCATCATTAATTCAGCAGAATCACTCAATTTACTTATTGATAAAGTACTCGATTACGCCAGTTTAGAACAAAGTGATGAATCACTCTATGAAGAAGATATCGAGCTTAAAACTTGGTTAAATAATCTCTGCTTGCTACTCACGCCTCTAGCAGAACAAAAACAATTGAAGTTTGAGCTCGACTACGACCTGCCTGAACAGGCTTGTTATTATTGTGACCAACAAAAGCTTCGACAAATTATCATTAACCTCGTCGGCAATGCCATTAAGTTTACCGACTCAGGATCAGTAAAAATTAAAGTCCACCTTGAGCAAGATACTGCTATGGCACATACCGTCACATTCAGCGTGATCGACTCAGGCCCAGGCATTGAAGATGACGATATTGAAAAACTGACTCAACCTTATGTGCAAAGTAGCGCAGGTAAAGTAAAAGGCGGTACTGGTTTGGGACTGGCAATTACCGCGCGCTTACTCGAGCGTTTAGGCTCGAAGCTTGAAATTGCCAGTCAGTTAAACAAAGGCAGTGTGTTTAGTTTTAGTTTAAACCTTGCCATTGGTGAGCTCAGCCTTGTACCGCAACGTCTTCATGAAATGAACTGTGTAACTGGACTTAACATTTTATTAGTCGAAGATTTAGATTTAAACCAAAAAATTGCCATTGAGTTTATGGCTGAAGATGAGCACAAAGTTAAGCTAGCAACCACAGGGCAGTCAGCACTCGATTTACTTCAACATCACCAGTTTGATGCTGTGTTGCTCGATATGAATCTACCAGATTTGACCGGTCAAGAAGTACTGAAATCATTGAAAAAAATAGAGCATAAAAATCAGCGTACCCCCTTCCTCGCGTTTACAGCAAGTTTAAGCCCGGATGAAATAAAAGAGTACATGATGTTGGGGATCAAAGACATTGTTGCCAAACCCATCAAACAAGAGAAACTACGCCAAGCGCTCGGTGATTCACAGACACTAAAAGAAGCTACCATCAGTGTGGAACTGGCTGATGTGCTATACGATGAAACCGCGGCGAGCTCTTTACAGAAAAACTTTAATGAAGACGAAGTCTCTTCTATTTACAATGAATTTGTACTTTCTGCGCGCAACAAATTAATTAGCATTCAACAGCAGTTAGACATAGACAACGACCAATGTATAAAAATGCTGCATCGCCAAGCGAGCACAGCCTTACAATTAGGCTTTAATCGCTATGGGCAAATGTTAAAAACCATCGAACGCCGTTTACTAGAAGATAAATCTGCCCACGAAGAACTGACTCAAGCCATGGTCTTGTGGCAAGACAGCTTATCGGCATATTTGCAATTCGTTCGCTCTCAAACGCTGAATTAAGGCGTTTTATCGCGCAGAGTCGACACCTTGAAGCAAATTCGTCATGCTAATGACAAGTGTGAATATCACACATATAACAAAACAAAGGGAACCATTATGGCATTACTTAAAACACCACTGGCGCTGGCCGTCAGTTTAGCCGTATTCGGTGCAAGTGCTCCTGCGCTTGCTAATGCTGATAGTAAAGCAACCGATAAGGCCGCTGTAAAAACTGAAGCTAAAAAGTCAGACAAGTGGGATGTACTAAACCCACCTGGTGACAAACAAACCATCACCATCGACACCAATGAAACGACATGGAGTAACCTAGACGTTAGTCCTGATGGCAAAAACATTATCTTCGATATGTTAGGCGACATCTATGTGATGCCTATCTCAGGTGGTAAAGCAAAAGCAATTACCAATGACAGAGCGTGGAACTTCCAACCGAAATTCTCTCCTGATGGGTCTAAAATTGCGTTTATCTCTGACCGAGAAGGCGCTGAGAACCTATGGGTTATGGATGTGAACGGCGAGAACATGCGTAAAGTGTCTGGCGAGTCTCACAACCTACTACATAACCCTGCTTGGTCACCTGATGGTCAATATATTGCGGTTAAACAAGGTCAAGTAACGGGTCGTACTATTCCAGGTGGCTCTATCCGCATGTACCACATTTCAGGTGGTACAGGCGTAGTCGTACGTGAGCGCCTACATGGTGCTAAGTCACAAAAGAACGTTGCAGAGCCAGCTTTCTCAAAAGATGGTAAAAAGATTTACTACTCAGTTGATGCCACGGCAGGTGTACGCTGGCAATACAATAAAAACGCACTTGAGTCAGTCTTTGAGATCCGCTCTTGGGATTTAGCAACCGGTGAAGAAGAAACTGTGATCCGCGGCTCAGGCGGTGCAATTCGCCCGACTCCAAGTCCTGACGGTAAATCGCTTGCGTTTGTAAAACGTATCGAGAACGGCAAAGAGATGCAAAGCGCTTTGTATATCAAAGATCTTAAGTCAGGTATCGAAACTGAAATCTTTGCAGGCCTAGACCGCGACTTACAAGAAGCAAACGGTGCACAAGGTAACACGCCAGCATTTGCTTACACGCCAGACGGTAAAGCATTAGTATTCTGGTCAGCCGGTGTATTCCATAAAGTAGACATTGCTAGCAAACAAGCACAAGTGATCCCAACCCGTGTTGTGGCTGAAAAACAAATCACACCAGCGCTGAAGTTTGCAGTAGACGTTGCCCCTGACACATTCAAAGTGAAACTGGCACGTTGGTCACAAATTTCTCCAGATGGTAAAACAGCCCTATTCCAAGCACTTGGTCATCTTTACACCAAAGACATCGCGTCAGGTAAAGTAAAGCGTGTGACTAAGCAAAACGACCATTTTGAGTTCTACCCAAGCTTCTCTCGTGACGGTAAATACATTGTTTACACTAGCTGGGATGACCAAGATTTAGGTGCGGTTCGCGTGGTATCTGCAAAAGGTGGCAAAGGCAAAGTGATCACGCAAGAGCCAGGTCACTACATCAACCCGAGCTTCTCACCAGATGGTAAAAAAGTACTTTACCGCAAAGTAACGGGTGGTTACTTACTAAGTGGTGATTGGTCAATGGAACCGGGCATTTACTTAACCAGCGTTAAGGGCGGTGAAGCAAAGCGCATCATCAAACGTGGTGACAACCCACACTTTGGCGCTGACAGCGATCGCATCTTTTTCAATGTTGCAAGCAGCGAAACTAGCCGTGAACTTAAGTCAGTAGATTTAAACGGTCAGCAAGCACGTTCACACTTCAAGGGTGAGTACATCTTTGACTACCGCGTATCACCAAACGGCAAATACGTGGCCTTCATTGAAAACTTCAATACCTTTGTTGCCCCATTCACCAGCACAGGTAAAACACTGTCAATTAACAAGGGCACTAAGTCATTCCCTGTAAAACAAGTGTCTAAGTACTCTGGTGACTTCTTAAACTGGAAGGCAGACAGCAGCGCATTGACTTGGGCATTTGGTCCTAACCTTTATCAGCGCAAGCTAACTGATACATTTGCGTTCTTAGAAGGCGCAGCAGATGACGTCAGCGAACTAACGGCTGAAGGTATCGACTTAAGCTTCGAGAAAAAAGCGGATAAGCCCGAAGGCCTACTTGCACTTGTTGGTGGTAAAGTCGTGACAATGCGTAACGCAGATCAAGAGCAAGAAATCATCGAAGACGGTGTGGTACTTATCGAAGACAACCGTATTATCGCAGTAGGTACGCGCAGCGATGTAAACATTCCTAGCAAAGCTAAAATCATGGATATCTCTGGTAAGACTGTGATCCCAGGCCTTGTTGATGCACACGCACACGGCAGCTATGGTAGCCGCAACTTACAGCCTGAGCAGAACTGGAACCAGTTCTCTAACGTGAGCTTTGGTGTCACAACCATCCACGATCCATCGAACGATTCAAACGAAGTGTTCTCAATGGCTGAGCTTCAGCGTGCTGGTCTAACCGTTGCACCACGTATTTACTCTGTAGGTCGTATTTTATACGCTGGTAATGCGCCAGGTTATAAGACGCCAATTAACAATCTTGAAGATGCAAAATTCCACGTTAAGCGCCTAAAAGATGCGGGTGCTATCTCGGTGAAGAGCTACAACCATCCTCGTCGTGACACGCGCCAGCAAGTGCTAGAAGCAGCGAAAGAAATGGAAATCATGGTCGTACCTGAAGGTGGTTCTAAGTTCCAACAGAACATGAATATGATCATCGACGGTCATACGGGTCTTGAGCACGCACTACCAATTCCAAACATCTACTCAGACGTTGTACAAATGTGGAGCCAAACCAAAGCGGGCTTTACACCAACGTTTAACGTCGCTTACGGTGGTATTAAAGGTGAAGATTACTTCTACGATACTACAGAAGTATGGAAGAACGAGCGTTTAAAAGCATTTGTACCTGAGTACATTCTGAACCCACGCTCAATTCGCCGCCCTACCGCACCTGAGCACCACTATAACCACATCAATGCCGCTAAATCTGCGAAGCAGTTACGCGATAAAGGCGTTACAGTTCACATTGGTGCACACGGTCAGCGTGAAGGCTTAGGTGCGCATTGGGAGTTATGGTCAATGGCACAAGGTGGCTTCACCGCATGGGAAGCACTACGTAGTGGTACCATTGACGGTGCTAAATACCTAGCGCTAGACAATGACATTGGTACCATTGAAAAAGGCAAATTAGCCGACTTAGTGATCATCGACGGTGACGTATTAAACGATATTCGTCAGTCAGAAAAAGTGGCTTACACAGTACTTAATGGTCGCATTTATGATGCAGCAACCATGAACGAAGTGGGTAACTACAACCGTCAACGTCAGCCATTCTTCTTCGAAAACGGGAGCAAAGCGCCGATGCACTCAGCAACCGAAGCGTATATGGAAGAGAAAGCACACAAATATCACTGGAAACATTAATTGTTGCAGTTTTGTGTCATAAGATAAGAAAAAGGTCGCATTATTTGCGGCCTTTTTTACATTCATAAAAAAATAACCTAAATTAGCAACAATTCAGGACGATAACTGTAGACGCAATTAATAATTGTTCTAAACTTTGCATCTGTACCTAAGCCCTATAAATTGATATTTTTCGACTTAGGTCGTCGTTCGTGCTCTCATCTCGTGCAAGATGAAACTATTAAAAAAGGAATGCGCTATGACTAGCCCATTGAAGTACTTCAGCTCATTAAACCTGAGTAGAAAACTCATCGCCGCGTTTTTAAGTGTGGCTTTAGTGCCTATTATTGTGATTATCTCAATCGCACTATTTAAAGCTTCTAATGCACTCGAGCAACAAGCTTATTCACAACTTGCAGCGGTTGGTGAAATTAAGAAAAGTGCAGTCTCGCGACATTTCGAAAGTGTCAAAGATAACTTATATACACTTGCAATTAGTCAAAAGACCGCTAATGCTGCCAATGCATTCATAGCCAGCTTTAATGAATTGAGTGGTTTAGATAGCAAGCCTCAAAGCTTAACCAATTATTACCAACAAGACTTTCGCAACAAATTTAATACAGAAAATCCGAATGCTTCAGTGCCAAGCTATATATTAGATGGTTTGAGCCCTAGAGCACTGGAGTTACAAGCTCGTTATATTGCTGATAACCCGCATCCGCTAGGCGAAAAATCAACGTTAGTGTCAACGGGTCATAATGATGCGTACGACCTGGCACACCAAGAATTTCATACCTTTTTTGCTGAAGTCGCCAACGTTTACGACTTCTACGATATTTTCATCATCGACAATCAGAGCGGCTATGTTGTTTACTCTGTTTTTAAAGAACTAGATTTTGCGACTTCTTTAAACAGTGGCCCTTACGCAAATAGTAATCTCGCCGCAGTCTTCAATGATGCCAAAGATTTATTCAGTCAAACTGATTTTGCCTTTGTCGATTATCAAAAGTACTTACCTTCGTATAATGCACCTGCCAGCTTTATTGCTGCGCCGATTATTTATGATGGAATGCCGCAAGCTACTTTAGTATTTCAACTATCAATAGATGCGCTGAATAACATTATGACTGAGCGCGAAGGCTTAGGTGAAACCGGAGAAACGTACCTGGTTGGTCCTGACAAACTCATGCGCTCGGACTCATTTCTAGATCCAGTAAATCACTCTGTTGTTAACTCGTTTAAATATCCAACTAAAGGAAGTGTAGATACTGAAGCCTTTAAATTAGCTATGTCTGGTCAGGAAGGTGAAAAAATTATTACTGACTATAATGGCCAGCCAGTGCTATCAGCTTATCGCAGTATTAATGTTCTAGGTAATAACTGGGCACTGCTTGCAGAAATTGATGAAAGCGAAGCCTTCTCAGCTGTCACATTATTAAGAAATGTACTGTTCGGTATCTTGGCGGTTGCAATCGCTTTTATTGTCGCTGTCGCTATTTTCTTTGCTCGTTCACTTACGCAGCCAGTCCATGAACTCATGGCCACGATGCGCCGCGTTGAAAAAGAAGGTGACTTTTCACTTCGTGCACCTATCTCATCAAAAGATGAAATCGGCCGTTGCGCAGTGGCGTTCAACTCACTTTTAGAAGCACTACAAACTTCAATTAGCGCATCAAACCGCGTGCTTAACGAAATGGCTGACGGTAAATTCCACGACCGTATCAAAGTAGAGTGTAAAGGTGAGTTAAACACGCTTAAGCAAGCAACTAATAATTGTGCTAACAGCCTAGATATGGCCATTGGTGAAATTAACCAAGTCATCAGTGCTATGTCTCAAGGTCAATTCGACAAGCAGTTACAAGCACCAATGTCAGGGGATCTTGCGCACCTTAAAGATAACATTAATTGTTCTTTAAACTCACTCGATAACACCATGAATGCCATTGTTGCAACCATGGCGAATGTTGCTAAAGGTAACTTTACTGACACTATTCAAGTTGAAGCGAGCGGCAAACTTGATGAGTTAAAAATTAGCGTGAATGACTCTGTTAAAAGTATGAATGGCGCGGTTGCCGAAATAAACATGGTCATGGGCGCTATTCGTCAAGGTGACTTCTCGAAACGCGTTAATTTACCACTTAAAGGACAACTAGAAGCACTCAAAGATGATATCAACTTCAGTGTTGCCAATTTAGCTGAAATCATTAGCGATATCAGCAGTGTTATGGCGGCAGTGAATCAAGGTGATTTCAAACACATCGTTGAATGTAATGCCGAAGGTGAGCTAGGTCAGCTTAAGCAAGACATTAATGCCTCAATTAATAACCTAGATAAAGCCATGGGTGAAATTTCTGCGGTAATGATGGCAATCAGTCACGGGCGTTTTGATAGAACGATTGACTCACCAATGACAGGGCAGCTTAACACCCTGAAACAAGACATAAATCGCTCGGTGTTAACTTTAGACCAAGTTATCCAAGAGTTAGTCAGCGTAATGGCAGCCATGTCTAGAGGTGACTTCACTCAGAAAATTGAATCTGACTTACAAGGCCAGCTACTACAACTCAAACAAGACATTAATGGCTCAACCGATACGATTTCGGATGCCATCAATGAAGTCACGCAAGTGTTAAGCGCAGTCTCTCAAGGTAATCTAACACAAACCATCAATAGTGATTACCAAGGGGTATTCTTAACCCTTAAAAATGATGTAAACAGCACTATTTCTAAGTTGACCGAAGTGATCCAAGGTATTCAGATTGCAGCTAACCAAGTCTCACAGAGTGCCGGTGAAATCGCCAATAGTAATACAGAGATCAGCTCAAGAACCGAAGAGCAAGCTGCAAACCTTGAAGAGGCAAGTGCCAGTACGAGCAATATGCTAGATGAAATTGGCCAAGTCGCGGACGAGTCAGGTGTTGCTGTACAACTCGCTGAAAGCGCCGAAGCCATAGCAAAAGAAGGTGGCACATTGTCACACGATACGGTATTGGCCATTGACGAAGTTAACACCGCGAGCAAAGACATCAATGAAATCGTGTCTGTTATCGACGGCATTGCTTTCCAGACTAACTTGCTTGCCCTTAATGCAGCAGTAGAAGCGGCAAGAGCCGGTGATAATGGTCGCGGTTTTGCCGTTGTCGCCAACGAAGTTCGCGAACTCGCAGGTCGTAGCGCATCTTCAGCTCGACAGATCAAAGACATCATTGCCAACTCAAATGACAAAGTTGAACAAGGCACAGAGCTAGCCAACAGTTCAGGCCAAAAGCTTGAACAAATTGTTGGTGCGGTTGCACAAGTAAATCACTCGATTGTGAAAATCAACCAATCGACTATGACTCAGCAGCAGGCTATTCGTGAAGTCGACACGGTTGTACAACGCCTGACTCACCTTATTCAAGAAAACTCGGCCATCACAGAAGAAACCATGGCTGCTGCGAAGCAAATGGCAGACCAAGCGCATAATATGCGTCGCTCATTGGAGTATTTCAATTTAGGTGAAAGCGACTATGCAGAACCCACTCTGCTGGTGCATCACTACAACCAATAGCACCCTGCAGTAAACAAGAAAACGGCCCATTAGGGCCGTTTTTTTTTACCAAACTCAGTTAATACTTTTCATTTAAAAGGGTTTGTAGCTCATCAATTTGCTCTGGTGTTAACTTGATTTCTTTTAGTAATGACGTAATCAACTTAAATTCATGGTCGCCTTCACCGTCTGTACCAATCGAAAACTTAAATACTTTAGCTGCTTTAATTGGCTTAACAGGTTGAGCTGAGTCGACTGGCATAGGCGGCTCTGGAGGCAAGTGAAGCGTAAAATTTTCTCCACCATGTATAAACACCATTTGTTTGCTTTTTCCATCTTCGCTAACGGTTTGCACCACTTTATCGGAGAAGAGAAACACGCCATCATCACCTTTTGTACTAATTTTTGACAGCACCTCCTCTACTTTTTCTCTGGTTTCATCCGGTAAGTCAGCAAGCTTTTCAACTAACACGTCACTCGCCAGATCTTCCTTATCAAGCTTAATAACTCTCACATCGCTGTTGTGCCCTTCACTCACCATGACTTTTACATCATCATTAATTTGTTTAACTTTAATCACATGGTGTGCTTCTTTATCAGCTGCATAACTGCTGGCTGCGACAACAAGGCCCGCTGCGGCCAGTGCTTTAACTACTTTTTTATACTTAATGGTTGAAAACATGGTCTTCTCCTTATGGTGCGATTTATACACGCTAAAATAAAATGTCGACCTGTATATAGAAAAAGCCATGCCAAATATCTTTATATATATATTTCATAGGGTTAAAAATAATTTACTACTAGCTAGGTAATAAATATCCTGATATCGGGATATGGAAGGGCTGATATCAGGAGTATTCAGTAGGTGAAACCTAATAGATATAAAAGACATTAATTAGTTATCATAATTTCAAAGACTTACAAACCACTTGCGATTTAGCACTTTGGAATGCATCTTGTAATAAGGGTTTTAGAGACAGTTTAAAAATCTAATTGGGAGAAGGCGTGACGATTAAGCGTTATTTTATTCTGGGCATTTTGGCAATATTTCTTTTACTCGCAGTAAGCCAAACTTTGCTGGTCTTGCATTTCAAATCACAAGTCAGTGCTGATATTACTGAGCAATCAAAAGTGATCACTAAGCAACTGATTAGCAAAGCTCGAGAAGATATCAACCAAGTTATACATAAATTAGATGGGGACGCTCCGAAAGTCGTAGTTTTATCTGACACAGTGACAATTTCGAACACTTTAGAACGCCCACCCGCACCACCAAAACCTCAAGATAATTCCAAATTACCTGAGCCAAGCAAACCACCAATACCAACACAACCTGTAAAACCCGTTGTAACCATTAAAGCTGAATCACTCAAAGATGAAGTTAACTCTGTATTCTTTCATTTTGAAGATGACAAAAGTATCAGGAAGATTATCAGTACTGAACATAGCAGCCATACCCAAAGTCATAGCTTCGAACGCTTCACTTCGCTCATCCTCTGGAGTATCGCACTCTCGACGCTTATTGCCGTTGCTTTAATGCTGTATTTTGTTCATCGCCTCACCCAGCCAATTACTGCACTCAAGCAAGGCTTTAATGATTTATCTGGCGGTAACCTTGGTACTCAACTGCCAGCACAGGGCGTGGGTGAAATTGCAACCTGCATTGACAGCTTTAATGCCACCAGCACTAAGCTCGAACAACTAAACCAAGTTGAAAAACAATTACAACAACAAAAACAATTGGCGGAGCTCGGCGAGCTCAGTCGCGCAATTGCTCACTCTCTGAGAAACCCTTTACATACTTTGGGTCTCACACTTGAGCAATTTTGGCAAAGCCAAGACAGCCAACTAAAAAGCAGCTTAAAAACCATTGCCGAGAATAAAATTGCCCATTTGAATAAGAGCATCAGTGCCTTATTGCAGCTGAGTAATCAGCACTCTTCTAGAGCGCAAGCTGTGCCAATTTCGGCCGTTTTACAAGATATTCAACTCGAAGTAGGCCAACTTGATTTTGACCTTAATATTCAAGTAGCTGACAACTTGTCTATACAAGGTGCTGAATCGGAGATCCGCGCTATATTGCACACCCTGTTAGTTAACGCCATTGAGGCGCAGCAAGTCACTCAAAACACCCAGGCCATTGAGGTGAAAGCCTATTCAGAGCAAAACACGTTATTTGTAGAAGTTGAAGATCATGGTGGTGGCTTTGAAGCGCATATTCTTGCTCAGCTATTTGACCCTCATGTAAGCAGCAAAGCTGATGGCGCGGGCATGGGCTTGTATTTAGCTAAACGCTTAGCAGAACTTTACTATGAGGGTGATATAAAAGTTCAAAACACACACAATGGCGCACGTGTTACCTTACAGTTAGCGCAGTCATCGGTTGAAGAAGGAGCTGTTCATGACTAAACCACAGCCTATCTTGTTGGTTGAAGACGACCAAGCGCAAAATACCCTGATCAGCGCCATGTTAAGTGCTGCAAGCTACCAGGTTTATAGCGCTTTTAGCGTTGAAGATGCCATCGTCACCCTTAAAAATCACGCAGACATCGAACTCATTTTTACCGATTGGAAGCTAGGAAATCTGTCGGGCATGGACTTAATTAAATATGTGCGCGCACAACAAAAGCACATAGGCATTGTGGTCGCCACCGCTTATGGTTCAATTGAACATGCCGTTGAAGCCATCGAGCTCGGTGCAGATGACTACTTAAGTAAACCATTTCAGCGTCAAGAATTATTACTGGCACTGGCCAAAGCCAATAAAGCCAATCAGTTACGCCTTGCCAACCAGCAGCTCAGCTCACAAATAAGCGAGCAAAACCAGTTGGTCGATATCATTGGTCATGCTCCGTGTATGCAAAAAGTCTTTCAGCGTATAGAGCGAGTCAGTGCCACCAGCGCAACGGTTTTAATCAGCGGTGAAAGCGGCACAGGTAAGGAGCTTGCGGCGCGTGCACTTCATCAGCTTTCTAACCGCAGCAAGCAAGCATTTATCGCCATTAATTGCGGCGCTATTCCAGAAAACTTAGCCGAATCGGAACTATTTGGTGCACTCAAAGGTGCATACACAGGCGCAACGCAAGACAAACTTGGTAAATTTGCCGCGGCCAACAAGGGCACTATATTTTTAGATGAAGTGGCAGAACTGAGCCTTAATGTACAAACCAAACTACTGCGCTTATTACAAGAGGGTGTGGTGACGCCGGTAGGTGATACCAAAGAGCATAATATTGATGTCCGAGTACTTGCAGCAAGTCACAAAAACCTGCAGCAAATGGTACAAGATGGCTTATTCAGAGAAGACTTATACTACCGCTTGAATGTAGTGCCGCTGCACATGCCACCACTGCGAGAACGCCAGGAAGATATTCCACGATTAATCGAACACTTCTTAAAACGCTTTAGTCAGCAATATGGTATTGAAGCTCCTCAGCTAAGTAGCTCACTACTAAAACACCTTCTCAACTTTAACTGGCCCGGTAATGTACGTCAGCTCTCCAATACCCTTGAGCAATTTGTGCTTCTGCAGGATGAAACTGAACTTAAAGAAAACCTCACTAATACTACAAACAGCACACAAACCAATACACTGTTTACCTTGCCAAGTGAGGGGTTAAATTGGGATGAATTTGAAAAAGACTGCTTACAACAAGCCCTTAATAGAGAAGGCGGTAATAAAACCCAAGCAGCCAAACTATTGGGGATTAGCTACAAACAGTTTTTATATCGCCTTGAAAAGCATAACTTTTAATCCGGTATGGCCAACTCAACAATGTCACTGTTTCGGGCATGCTTGTGGGACCAAATAAACTGCGTATCTTTGATGTCTTGCAACCATGCCCCTGAGCCAAGTGACTGTAATTTTTTCGGTTCACTCTGCAGGCCCGATAAATAAAATAGCGCCATATGCTTATCAGATATGGCCATACCTTGCTGGTAGGCCCTAAGTCCATTCACTTTTACATCAGCAAATGGGCGTGAGAGTGCTCCGTTTTCAAGCTTATTGAGTCGATTATCTCGATCTATAAACCACAAGTTATTTTGCGTATCTAATTGTACGTCGTTAAATAAACCCGCGTGGACTGGTGTGACTTTTAAGGTATCTAAATTGACAGTGGCCACAACTTCTTGATAATCATGTTGATACTCAATCAGTGCGTGGTTATTAGGCAAGACTTGGTATAAATATTTCACCTTCATCGGTAAGTTAATAACCTCAAGCATCCCAGTTAAAGATAATGTCGCAAGCTGATCATTCATCACAAAAATCAAACGTTCGCCCGTCTCTAACCACTCAAGACCTCTGATCTGCTTTGCAGACTCAAATTGGCTCAACTGCTTAGGTGCAGCCGAGCTATTGCTGCTCACCCAAATTTGTAATGCTTCGGTGCGATTTGATACAAACGCAATGGCGTCAGAGTTTGGCGCAAAGCGAAAATAAGTTTCAACGCCTTTAGAAGAAAACAGCGGTGTTTGCTCGTCATCCGTTAAGCTTTGCAAAGTACCATCTTGTTTTGTGAGACCTCGCGTGGCGGCAATGGCATCACTTGAAATTGAAAAATCAGAGAGGTTGTTAGGTAAACTCATACGCTTGAGCACTGCTCCTTGATCTGTGATTGCAAATAATTGACCATTATTCTCGAGCAATAATTGAGCGTTGCTGGCCTCATAACTCAGCTTACTTCTAGAGAACACCGACAGCGCATCGTTAAAGTCGAGTGGCTGATTTTGTAATACTTCCCCTAATTCGTTCACCATGTATAACATCAGTTGGGCACTGCCCCGATGGCTGAGTATGGCGAGTTTATTTGAACCCAACGACGTAAACGACAACACATCCCCCTGTGCAAAGAAACTGTGTTTTTGTCCGGTTAGTAAATCAATTTTTGTAAGCTGCCTATGGGTTTGATCTGTACGCTCAATAAATAGAGCCGACTGTTCATTAAACCACGCAACTTGGCTAATGCGTTTATGCTCACAGCTACCGATTGGCTGGGTGTTGCTCAACTGCATTGTCCCATCTAATGTGAGCAACTCAAGCTGCCAACATTGCTCATGTGTTGGTGCAATACACGGGTTGCTTTGCGCCACTAAAATACGATTACTGTCTTTAGACCATGCGACATCATTGATGCGTTTTTGCAGCTGAGTAAGTGGTGTTTCTTGCTTGTTCTCGACATTTTGCAACCAAACTGTGCTTTCACAAAAGTCACTATAACGCTGAAATAGAAGGTGTTGGCCATTTGGAGCATATCTGGGCTGACCTGTGTGCGCATCGCTGGCTGTCATCACTGAGGTAATATGTGCGCGCTTGGGCTTCGAATTGTCTGTACGCACACTCAGTTGGTCAATCATTATCATCACCAAGACAAACATCACTGTGCATGCAATTACAGCGATAAGCCAAGCTTTTTGTTTGCTTTTTTGTGGCTTAGTTTGAGTAGCTTGATTGGGACTAACACTCGGTTGTAATGCATCAGGCTGCCTATTTTTATCAGCTGCAGCGACCTCTTCAAGTGCAGTCACTGGTGCCACCAAAGCATACCCTCGTCTCGGATATGTTTTTATAACGCGTTGTGCTTGGCTTGAATCTCCCAAACCTTTTCGTAACTGTGCAATGCAGCGTTGTAAGGTATTCGGTGACACAACCGTATCAGGCCATACATCATTCATTAGTTCATCGATGCTAACCAATTCACCTTGCTTTTGGAGTAAGCAACGCAGCACTTGCATCACCTTGTGCTGTTGCTTATGCACTTCACCTGCTCTCACTAAGGTTTGCTCAGTAAAATCGACTTCACACTCTAATATTTGATAACGCGTATTCATGGTTATGTACTGCTGCCTTGCTGCTATGAATTGGAAAATAGCTGATTTAAAGTCGATTAACCAGTCCCAGCTCAGACAAAAATCAGTGATAAATCAGCTTTTCACCCAGCCTTTATGCCTCACCTTGCTAACTTCAACTAAACCACTAAAACAAAAAGTAAGGCACTGAAAGTGAAGCTCTATTTAAAAATTTCAATACTATTATTTTGCGCCCTATGGGCAAATATAGGCAAAGCAAGTCAGTCTAGTTATTCACATAAAAAACTCACCGAAAAAGTACACGTAGTGACAAAACACTTTAAGGATATGGCCAATATTGGGGAGACAAATATTAGCTTTGGGGTCATCAAAGGCAAAGAAGGCTTGTTACTCATTAATAGCATGGTTGCGTGGGATGTGAGTAACTTTGTCGCTGAATTGAAAAAAATCTCTGACTTACCCGTTAAGTATGTACTCAATAATAATTACGATGGTAACAACACCGAACTTAATGCCTATTTCGCTGCAAAAGGGGCACAGATCATTTCGCACAAAGCCTTAAAATATAGCGATGTATTTACACAAAAATTGATTGATGATGGCTTTACCATGCAGTTCGGCGGGCAAACCATTACTGCACATCACAGTCAGGGTCATTCGTTTGGGCAAATAAATATCTATTTGAAAGAAGCAAATGTGTTATTTATGGCTGATAGTTTCCGCAGTGATTGGCTAACTGTATTTGGGCCTAAAGGCATAGATGGACACATCAGCGGCTTAAAACAAGCTTTGGCAATTACAGATGAAAATACCCTTATCGTTTCTGGCGTAGTACTTAAAGAAAAGCTATTTGCGGATATGTCAGATATTAAACACCAAATAAGCAGTTCCCAGTTATTTAAGTCATTAATTCAAAAACACACAAAAAAGGGCTTATCACCTGAACAAATTGCAACGCATCAAGACATAACGACTTTTTTTGAGACTTATTACCCTAAAAGAAAATATCACCAATGGTTCGTTCATAAAGTCAGACCTGCAGTAAACTTTCATGCAACCCCTCGTTTTGACGCGACAAACAAAGATAAGAATGCACTACTCGGTCAGTATGTATCAGACAATGGTAAGATTTTTGAAATTATCAAAGAAGGTGATGATTTTATCGCTCGCAGCACCAACCATTACATGTTACCCCTGAAGTGGACCCAAGCAGACACCTTACTAGTCACATCATCTGAGAGAGATGACAAGCTGCTCATCAAAAGAAACATTGATGAGGAAATAACTCACCTTAGACTGAGCTTAGATGACAACTGGAAAAAGAAATATATGGGCGCTTATGTGTGGACCAAACTATAAGCATGATCACACCTCAAAGCCAATAGCACAAAACAACGGCCTCTATTTAGGTTAAACCATTCACCCAAATCACGGCCCAGTATGTAACACAGCGTTTTATCATTAACGCTGTGTTATTACCCTCCACACAAAAAATAAACCATAAAATACTGATTTTAAATGATAAGTAAAACCCAGCTCAGTTAAAAATCAGTCATAAATCAGCTTTTCCCCCAGCCTTTTAGCGTGCTTCGTTTACTGTTGAGCCCATAATTCGAAGGAGCAAAGCATCATGTTAAAACCCATATTAATCTTATTTAGCCTGCTAACCGCACTTAGCGGTTATGCCAGCACATCGCACGATTACCAGATTCAATCTCTAGCACTCGCTAAAGTACAAAGCATTTCGGTGCATCTTCCCGATAATTACAACAACAAGAAGCCTTACCCTGTGGTTTATGTACTTAATACCCATGACTTTTACGCAGGTGATTTTAAGGGAGACTTTTTACACCGCATTCGCCAACTTGAAGGCTATCAACAGATCCCCGCGACGATTGTGGTATTTATCAATAACCCCAGTTGGTACTCAACCTTATTCAACCAAACTGAGGCGCTGTCACAATTTATCTCAGCAGAACTCACCCAGTTCGTTCAAAACAAATACCTCACCGAGCAAAGCCATCTTTTTGCACACTCCTATGGCGCAGCTTACCTGCTCAATCAAAGTCCACTTTTACAACAGTACTTTACCCATTTGCATGCGCTCTCAGTGGTGTTCCCTAATGTGGATTATGTACGGCAAACCGCGACTCAAATTGAACAGCTTGCTGACAGCCAAGGACAGGTTAATTTACTTCAAGAGCTAGGGCATCAAAGTGATACACAATTTCTCAACAAGGCAGCACAAAAAACAGCCGCTTTCAATCAGCGCCATATTGCTAATCAAAATCACCAATCGGTTGTGCCCATCGCCATCGCAGAGGCATTGCGAAGCGCCTACCCCGACTACGCGGTCACAGATTATTTAAAGCAGTTTGATCTCAACAAAGCCCAACTGACTGAGCGATACATCGCCATTCGCAAAAAGTACCTGCAAACAAGTAACGAGCAAGACCTACAAAGCTTTTACAGTGCCATGGCACAAAACAAAATGGAGTCAGCGCAGTTAGAGCTCGCTTTTTCATTGTGGCAAGACGCCTCACCACGCTTTAGACATTACTTTATTAACCGCTGGGCCGAGCGATATTTAGCACAAAATAAACCCGAACTTGCGCGCACTACTTGGCAGCAATTAACCAAGCTTTACCCGCATTCTTTGTTTGCATGGCACAAACTTTCAATGCTAGCAAAACAACAAGCAAACTCTGCAGAACATAAGCATGCGCTACAAGCATTAAAGCAAGCTGCCAGCACATTTTCAGAGCCTGATCAGCAACTGATGTTAGCTTTTACCACCAAGCATCACCAAGATTACCCCAAACTAAGTATCGCGATATTAAAGCGTATAACCGAACAAACCCCATCCAATAAAACAGCTTGGCAACAGTTAAGTGACTTGTATAAGCAACAGGGTAACACCTCACTCAGTGAACAAGCTCAATCACATCTCAAGGCACTTTAATTTTACTAAGGACATACTATGAAAATATTTGACCTCTTAAAATCACTCATCATGGCCGTTTTCATCGGCACAATGCATCATGCACAAGCGCGCATCACTTCTGAGCAGCCAATACATATTGCAAACACCATACAGTTTGACTCTAAAATACTGAATAAAGAGATCAGCATGAATCTCTATCTGCCGCAAATGCATGAACACCACAGTGATGACTTTCGCTACCCAATCATTTTCTTTAATGGTTCTCACGGTCATCAGTTTTTTCATATGACAACAGGGTTAGTTAAGCACTTAAGCAGTGTAAATCGCATGCCAGACAGCATTGTAGTGAGTTTAAACCAAGGCGGAGACTTTCCGGCTTTTGATACACAAGCCATGTGGCCTGTCGACGTGGTACGCAAAGGCAAAGGTGATCCAGAGCAATACCTAGATTTCCTTTCGCAAGAGCTCATTCCCTATTTGCAAACACACTATCGCGGTGCCAAACATACTAGCCTCGTCAGTGTTTCTGCCAATGCCGTATTTGGGCTATATGCGCTTACTCGCCGAGATGATGTGTTTAATGACTATATCTTTCATGCTACGGCTGACATGATTGGCATGCGATTAGACTTACCCAATGCCAAAACATTAATCGATGAAGTTGCAGAAGCGGTCGCTACACGCGGTAAAGAAAAAGGCATTGTGGTATTTGGTGAAGCCGATGACGACCTGATCTCTGATAAACGCTACGATAATAACTTAAATAAACTAAAACACACCGTTGCTTTTAAAGCGCAGCAAAACCACGCGCTCTATATCCATGCATACAAAAACGAGCGCCACTATGACGCATTAATAAAAACACTCCTCAGTAGTTTTGAAACCCTATACCCAGAAGCCTTGTGGGCCCCAAAATATAGGTCGCTTGTCACTCAACCAGGCAATGCGCTTGAGAACATAGAGCAGTACTATCAAGATCTAAGTAAAAGCTACTCTTTTCCAGTGCTGCCAACCCCTGAACGTTGGAACAGCGTAAACAGCTTACGCAGTATTGGCCGATATCTGTTACGCGAAGAGCGAACAGACGAAGCCGAACAAGTGATTTCGCGCTTACTTGAGTACATGCCTCAGCATATGGGCGCACACTTAATTTTGTCTGATATTTACTTAGCACAAAACAAACCAACACAGCGCAAAAAAATTCTCGAAAAAGGACTGCAGATCGCAACAAAAAGACAACACCCCTCTATTGCGCAGTTCAAAGAAGCATTGAAGCTTTAAAAGAAAAAATGCGCTGTTAAAGCGCATTTTTGTTTTCATTTACCAATTTTAATGCCTCGACATAACGGTATAGCCACAACCACATTTGTACTTGTAAGTTTGCCTGTGGATCTTCACTGCTCGGAATACTGTTCGTTGTGTAAGCAATGCTAGCCCCAAACTCTGGGAAACTTAAAACATAGGCATTTGCAGCATTGGCTGTAGTTCCACCATGATGCACCCCTTTGATTATCTGCTGCGGCTTACCGGGTATATACTGGCTCACATCCATGTCATGAATACGCCAGCCTAGCCCATAATTTTGCGGGTTAGCTTTACCATCAGGCAAAGTCACTGGTGTTGTTAATAGCGCTCTTGTGGCATCTGATAAATAGTCATCTTGTGTCATATACCAAGCCATATTCACCAAGTCGCTGGCGGTAGATTGATAGCCACCACCGCCAAATAAAAAGCTGCGGTCACGCTTTGCTGTGTCTCTTTGACGAACATTATTGTCAGGCTCATTAAGTTTTACTGGCGCATAATAAACGGCTTCTTTTCCACTATTTGCTAAACTTGAATCAAACAAGGTATGTTGCATATTTAATGGCGCAAACACTTCTTGGCGCATGAGTTGTAAGTAAGGGGTATTTGCCGCTTTAGCCAGTACATCTGACAATAAAATGTAGCCACTTGAGCTATATTGAAAGTCACTTCCGGCTTTAAAAGCCAGAGGCTCATGTGCAAAGACATCAAACGCTTGCTGTGGCAACCAATGATCACGGACAGACTCAAACTCACGCTCTACTCTTGCTTTGTTATAGTGCACAATACCAGCTGTGTGTGACGCAAGTTGGTAACTCGTCAGCGCCTGCCAGTCGTTTTGATACGAACCATATTGATCAATGGGCGCATGCAGTGCTAGCTTATTTTGTTCAATTAAACGAGCCATAGCTAAGCTGGTCATAGATTTTGCAATACTGCCGACAGAGTATGGCGTTTGAATAGTCGCTGCTCTGCCTGATTCAATATCTGCCAGACCCACAGCTTGATTAAATACCGTTTGCCCCTCAATGCTGACAGCTATCACCAAAGAAGGCAGGTTAAATGATTGCTGCCATGCATTAAGTGCTTCGTTAAGCTCTGCATTGACCGTTTTAAACTGGCTTGTGTGCACACTGGCGTGCTCGCCTTCACTCTTAGCTAAAGTGAAAAAAGATGTACTACTTAATACGATTGCAGCTGCGGTAAGTTGTGTTGTTTTGGTCATGTTGGTCACTCCTATGTGGCTATGGCATCAGTTTAGGGGGTGACTCAACCTTTGTGTGCAAAACATGTCGAGCGGCTGTATAGCTGGGCGAGCGGCAAGCGCCAAAAACATAACCACTCAACCAGATATCACACCTTTTAAATGTATGGTGACCCTAACCTCTTTTTTACTAACAAACCGAATTAGATTGGCGTACTATTTTTATTCTCTTATTCAGTTTGATTAAACCAATGAAAATAATTAAAAGGTCTGGGTTTTCATTTTTCTTATTACAAGCAATTGGCTGGGCCCCAGTGTTGCTTGTTATGACTGTCATGTTTGGTGATACACCCTTGATTAGTAAATATTCGGTGACCTTTGGGCTCAGTGTGACCACTTTAGGCGTACTTATGAGCTTTTTATTGAGACTGCTTTATCAATGGATAATGTTAAAAACAAAATCTGTATTTCTCTGGGTAGTTTGCCTTTTTTTGCTCAGTTTTGCCGGTGCATTCTCTGCAACTCAATTACATATGCTGGCATGGCAAGGTATAGATAGACTCATTGGAGGCGTTTCAGTGCTTTATACCAGCCAGCCCAGTGTCAGTATTACCCTTGTACTGTTTGTTATTTTACTTATGTGGAGCTGTTTATATTGGGCCATTAGTCGCCAGTCAACCATGTATATGCTCGAACAACAAAACCAGGTAATGGCATTGAAAACCAAAGAAGCACAGTTTAACGCTTTACTCGATCAACTTAGCCCACATTTTATGTTTAACGCCATCAATAACATTCGTGCCATGGTACTGATAGATAATAATAAAGCTCGCGATATGCTAATGGCATTTGCTGATTTAATGCGTTATCAGCTCACGGATCAAAACGCAGGTATCGTCACACTTGAGCAAGAGCTAGAGTTTGTTGAAGACTTTGTAGCACTGCACCAACTGCAATTAGGTCGTCGCCTAACTTTTAAAAAAGACATCGACCCGCGCTACCTAACTCAATCAATGCCAAAAATGGCATTGCAATTGTTGGTTGAAAACGCCATAAAACATGCGTTTGGTAAACAAGCAGTCTCAGGTGAACTCCATCTTTCTGTCGCCGCGCTCAATAGCAAGCAATGGCATATTTCTTTGACGCATCCAGGCAAGATATTGAGTCAAGATGAGCAAAGTACGGGTTTGGGAATCGAAAACTTAAAAGCCAGACTCGCCATGTTCAGCGCACAACAAATTACATTTACTCTGCAAACAGCTGATGACAAAGTGCAAGCAAAGTTGTGCTTTGGCACAAAAGAATAACGAGGACAAGCCATGCCGAAAATTAATACCGTAATCGTTGAAGATTCAGATCTTGCTCGGTTTGAACTTAAGGCATTACTGGGCGAGTTTGATGACATCAATGTACTTGGAGAAGCCGCTGACATTGAGGAAGCTAAAGCACTCATTGAACATCTCGACCCTGACTTGGTGTTTATGGATATCGACCTGCCTGGCGGCACTGCATTCGATATTTTATCGGCCCTCAGCGTCGTGCCCAAACTGATTTTTACCACGGCATTTGACCAGTTCGCACTCCAAGCTTTTGAACACAATACGGTTGATTACTTACTGAAACCAATCAAGCACACCCGGTTACAAAAAGCGCTCGCAAAACTCAACATTACTCAGCACAGTGAAGGTCATAAAGAGGCCTCCCACTTAACCAAACCGCTAGATATGGCTCAGTCATTTTTTGTTAAAGACTCTGAAAAATGCCACCTTATTCAGGTAAAAGACGTCAGCTATATCGAAGCCTTGGGCAATTATAGCCGTATTCATTATGATGGTAAGGTAGTAACGCATAGCGCGTCTCTATCCAGTATCGAGAATAAGCTTGATGGTAATTACTTCTTTAAGATCAGCCGTAGTTGTATTGTACAACTGAGCTGTATTACTCATATTGAGCCGTGGGTAACAGGCGGTTATCAAATCACTCTTAACGACGGCGCTGTGCTCGAAGTCTCTCGACGACAAGCCGCTAAGTTCAAGCAGCAGCTTTTACTTTAAGCATGAACTTATGGAGCAAAAATAAGGTATAAGTAAATAACTACTCTTTTTCTTAAAGTCGCTTTAGGTTTTTAAAATGGATTCAGTCACGCAAATTTTACTAGGTAGTGCCGTGGGCTACGCCACCTTAGGCAACAAACTTGGTCGTAAGTCGTTACTTGTAGGCGCGGCATTTGGTACTCTGCCCGACTTAGACGTACTAATAAACTTCGGTGGTGACGTCGAAAACTTTGTCTATCACCGCAGTTTTAGTCACTCCTTAATTATTCAATTACTGTTGAGCCCATTCATAGCCTGGCTCGTTGCAAAAATGCACTGGGCAAAATCTGTGTCGCTGACACGCTGGTCTGTTGCCATATTTTTAATCATGAGCACCCATGCCCTGCTCGATACTTTTACAGTATATGGCACGCAGCTGCTTTGGCCTCTGAGCAATTATCCGTTTGGTATTTCCAGTGTGTTTATCATCGACCCCATGTATAGCCTGCCTTTACTGTTTGCATTTGTCGCTCTGTGCTTTGCTCGTACAAAACCCTATGCAAGTAAAATTAACACTACCGCACTGGTATTGAGCTCGCTCTATCTGACTTGGAGCCTGAGTGCCAAATGGTTTATAGACAGCAAAATACTAGAGGCATTAGATAAGCAAGCCATTACTTTTAAACAAGTCGAAAGCACCCCTTCACCATTTAATACTTTGCTTTGGCGCGCCGTGGCTACCACAGAACAAGGGCACTACGAAATATACGCATCAGTCTTTGATTCCGTTGATGAGATTGATATCCGTTTTTACAAAACTGAAAATCATATCCTTACAGGTTTAGAAGACCAACGTATTGCTTTGCTACAGAACTTTACCAAGGGCTTATATGGGGTTTATCAACAAGAGCAAAGCTACGTTTTTAGTGATTTAAGAATGGGCTTAGAAGGCTTTTATGTGTTTTCTTTCGAGATAGCCAAACCGTTTGAGAACAACATCGAACTCAGCGATTTCAGACAGCTACAAAATCGTCCTCCACTTAATCGAGCAAGCCTAGTGTTCGATAGGATCACCAATCCAAATATCGATTTATCACAAATTAAAACTGAGTAAAAAAATATAAAACAATAAAAAATTATCGAAAAACGATAACTTTTTATTGTTTTTAAGATTTAACACGTTTATGCTTTACCTGTAACAGTGACTTATTAAGGATAAAACATGAACGCATTCAAAAAGTATATGGCCCGAGAGCGAAAGCAATTAAAAAGTTCAATCTTCCTAGTAACAATTTGGAGTTTTCTCGGCCTGCTCTCAATTGCTTTTTTGATCACTGGTCTAGAGCCACAAGATAACCTATATGTTGAAGTCAGAAATGCTCTTCAGCTAGGTGCAGATGGGTTAGTAGCACTTGGACTGCTACTAGTGTTTTCTAAATTACTCAAAAGTTATGAGCAGGGTCAGCAAGTATTTAATGCTATCAGCTTACAAACCAACTTACTCATCGCCAGAGTTATCTTACTTTATGCACTTATCGCTAAGCCTTTACTGAGCATCATACTTGAAATGATTTATTTCGATGTAGCAATCAGCTTAATGGATTACTTTGCTAATGTTGAGATCGTACTCGCCACCGCCGGATACATACTGCATGTATTTTGTGCCAACAATAAGGTCGCTAAAGATCTCGAAGAAGAACAAGAGTTAACGATTTAATTATGGCTATCATCATCAATTTAGACGTTATGCTCGCAAAACGAAAAATGAAATCTAGCGAGCTCGCCGAACGAGTCGGCATTACGCCGCAAAACCTCAGCGTGCTAAAAAGTGGCAAAGCCAAAGCCATTCGCTTTAGCACACTAGAGGCTATTTGTGATGCACTGGACTGTCAGCCTGGTGATTTGATTGAATTTCAAAAGGACAATAACGATGAAAATTAATACTGAATTTAACTATCAAGATAATATCATTGCCATTGAAGCAAACATGTTTGGCAAAGAGGTTATTTATCTGAATGGCGAAAAGGTATCTGAGCAAAGGAACATCTCATCAAATGGTCGCCACTTAATTCAAGTTGATGAAGAACAACTAGAGATAAGATTCAAAGTTGTCTCCCAGCTAACTGGCCCATTAATTATTGAGTTAAGTAATGAACAAGGACTAATTGAATCGAAAACCGTTGACCTAATGTACGAGCTTGAACAGCAACAACTCAATGATGGCATTCGATTCACACCAGAAGAATATAACTGGAAAGATGAAATTGAGTTTCCTTCGCAATTGATGTTTTATACGCTCTTTATTGCCCCGGTTATCCTTTGCCAAATTCTAGAAAAGTCACCCATAGAGGCAACTTGGCCAGATCAGGTGACACTTTATGGGTGTATCGGTCTGGCAGTTGTCGCCTGCACAGAGATTGTCTATCGGCTTTCAAAACAATTTAAGCGTTTAAATACTGCCGAGCAGTAATAAAATGAGTGATGCGAAAACTTGCTTCGCATCACTTCTTTGCTCATATCATTTTCCTATTTTATTGCTATTCTTTTTGAACTTGTTAGTTGTTATATTTTCTAAGCCACAACCAGCCAATAACTATATTAAAAGGCCAACTAGAATGAACAACGCTCAATATGACTATCTTATTGTCGGTGCAGGACTATTCGGCGCAGTATTTGCGCGTGAAGCAACAGACAAAGGAAAGAAGGTTTTAGTAATTGATAAACGTGACCACACTGGTGGTAATATTTATTGTGAAAATGTTGAAGGGATTAACGTCCATAAATATGGCGCTCACATTTTCCACACCAGCAACCAAGAAGTCTGGGATTACGTAAACCGCTATGTATCTTTCAACCACTATGTAAACTCGCCAGTTGCTCGCTTCGAAGACAAGCTCTATAACTTGCCTTTTAATATGAATACATTTTATCAACTATGGGGCGTGACTACTCCACAACAAGCAAAAGATAGAATTGCGCAAGAGCGTGCACCTTATGCCGATTTAGATCCTAAGAATTTAGAAGAACAAGCGTTGTTTTTAGGTGGTCGAGACCTATATGAAAAACTCATTAAAGGCTATACCGAAAAGCAATGGGGTCGACCTGCCACTGAGATACCGTCTTTCATCATTAAGCGTTTACCGTTCCGTTTTACTTTTGATAACAACTACTTCAACGACCTATACCAAGGCATTCCAATCGGTGGCTATAATGCGCTTACAGATGCACTACTTGAGGGTGTAGAAGTGCAAACGGGTGTTAACTATTTTGATAACAAAGATGCCTATAACCAGTTAGCCGACAAAGTACTATACACGGGTAAGATTGACGAATTCTTTGACTGTCAGTTTGGTGCGCTTGAATATCGTAGTCTGCATTTTGAAACTGAAGTGTTAGATGAAGAAAACTACCAAGGTAATGCCGTCGTTAACTACACTGAACGCGATGTGCCTTATACGCGTATCCTTGAACATAAACACTTCGAGTTTGGCAACCAAGAAAAAACAGTGGTTACCAAAGAGTATCCGCATGAATTTAGTAAAGATAACGAACCTTACTACCCAATCAATGACGACACTAACAATGCCTTGTTAGCCCGTTATCAAGAACTTGCATTAACTGCACCATATGCTGACAAGTTTATCTTTGGTGGTCGCTTAGCGAACTACAAGTATTACGATATGGATGACACCATTGAAGCGGCACTTGCATTAACGAGCAAGGAGCTTAGCTAGTCCTATGAGTAATAAAGTATATATCGCGCGTAATTACCGCTCTAAGTTTGACGCTGCAGGCAAAGCCAAAATGGACTGTGAAACTATTTTAGAAAACAATGGCTGGCAGAATATTGGCTTCAAACAAACTTGGATCTCAAATTCTATTCTGGGCACTTTGATCAGTGCTCTTGGTGTGACTTGGGCTATTTTACGTATGAAATCGGGCAGCACAGTATGCCTACAATACCCGTTTAACAAGTTTTACGGATATTGCTTGTGGGGCGCCAAACTCAAAAACAGCAAAGTACTGACATTGGTGCATGACCTAAAAAGCCTAAAAGGTAAATATGGTCATTCAGACAAAGAAGTTGAGCTTCTAAAAAAATCTGATCAGCTTATCGTTCATAACGATAAAATGGGCGCTTGGTTCAAAGAGCATAACTTCACTGCTGACATCACAAATATCGAAGCATTTGATTACCTTCACACCGACAACCCAAATGCCAAACGCACGCCTACAAACTATGAGCAATTACGTATTGTTTTCGCAGGCAACATGGGGCCTTTCATTTTTGAACTTGATGACCTCGAGCGTGGCAACTTCAAATTTGATTTATACGGCGTCGGCTTTGACGAGAAAAAAGTCAAAAACGTCAATGACACCATCTTAGACTATAAGGGCTGCTTCCCTTCTAATGAAGTTATCGATCATATTGATGGAGATTTTGGCTTAGTTTGGTACGGCAACACCCTGGATTCATGTGATGGCGTAACAGGCCAGTACTTGAAATATAATAACCCACACAAACTGTCACTTTACCTCTTGTGTGATATGCCAATCATCATTTGGGATAAAGCTGCGATGGCCAACTTAGTTGAGCAAGAAGGCATTGGCTTTAGAGTAAAATCTTTACGTGACATCAAACAGCGTCTTGCGGAACTGACGCCAGAGCAAATCGATGAGATGAAGCAAAATGTGCAAAGGGTTAAAGCCGATGTGCAGTCAGGTCAGTTCTTAACAAGCGCATTGCAGCGACTTTCTTAAATTATCTCACTTCAAAGCATCACCTTAAAAAAGCGCAGCTTTATTTTAAAGCTGCGTTTTTTATATCGACTTCTCATCTCGCATAGAGCATTCCAAAGTTTAATCACAAAAAACGATTGAACCAATCAAAACAATCCATTTTATTTAACAACCTAAACCCACTATCTTAGTTACCAAGCAAAGGGGCACAGCAACAGGATGCCCTAAACGTAGTAATTACAAACTAACTAAGAGAGTAAACATTATGACTACTTCATTGATCAACACACAAATCAAACCATTCAATGCAACGGCTTACCACAATGGCGACTTCGTTGAAGTAAGTGAAAAAGACCTACTAGGTAAATGGTCAATCGTATTCTTCTACCCAGCTGACTTCACATTTGTATGTCCGACTGAGCTAGGTGACCTTGCTGACCACTATGCAAAGCTTCAAGACATGGGCGTTGAAGTTTACTCAGTATCAACTGACACGCACTTTACACACAAAGCTTGGCACGATGCGTCAGACACAATTAAGAAAATCCAATTCCCAATGATTGGTGACCCAACAGGTCGTATTACACGCAACTTCGGTGTAATGATTGAAGAAGATGGTTTAGCGCTTCGCGGTACTTTTGTAATCAACCCAGAAGGCGAAATCAAAGTGGTTGAAACACACGACCTAGGTATCGGCCGCGCTGCAAATGAATTAGTCCGTAAAGTACAAGCAGCTCAGTACATTGCGAACCACGACGGCGAAGTATGTCCTGCTTCTTGGCAGCCAGGTGAAGAGACATTAGCACCATCACTAGACCTAGTTGGCAAAATCTAAAAATCCTTCGTCTTTCGAACTGCACCAGCCTTGGCTGCATGCAGCGCGAAATCTCTAGGATATTAATTTAGTTAGTTAAAGGCTGTTACAGCAACAGCCTTTTATTCAACCCTTTACTCTAAGCATGTTAATAGGCGCGTAGGCGGCAAGTAAACAAATTCAATGAGCATAGCAGCGCTATGTGAGTTTATGAGGTTACGAAGCCAACACCCGAGCATATTAAAAAGCGACGAGTAAAAAATAGGACAATCACCATGCTAGACCAAAACATTAAAACGCAATTACAAAGCCACTTTGCTGCCATTACCGATCCTATCGAGCTAGTGCTTGCCCTAGATGACAGCAACAAATCAAGCGAATTAAAAAGCTTAGCAAACGATTTAAGTTCATTAAGCACACACATCACAGTCTCAGAACAAAGTGATGCGACCCGTGCACCGAACATGTCTGTGCGCTCACCCAAGCGCAATACACACATCGATTTTGCAGGCATTCCGATGGGTCATGAGTTTACCTCACTGGTATTGGCACTGTTACAAACAGGTGGACACCCAAGCAAAGCCTCTGAAGAAGAGCTGAGCATTATTGATGGCATTACTGAGCCATTAAACTTTGAAATCTATATATCTCTGAGCTGCCAAACTTGTCCGCAAGTGGTACAAGCACTTAATACTATGGCGGCCAGAAACAGCAACATTAAAGCGACCATGATCGACGGCGCACTGTTTCAAGACGAAGTGAACGCACGCAACATCATGGCTGTACCGAGTGTATTTTTAAACGGTGAGCAATTCTCACAAGGCGCGGTATCGCTGAGCGATATTCTCAATAAGCTAGACACAGGCGCTGCGGCCAAACAAGCCGAGAAGCTCAATGAAAAAGACCCATTTGACGTACTGGTTGTCGGTGGTGGCCCTGCAGGTGCATCAGCAGCCATTTATGCGGCACGAAAAGGTTTAAATACCGGTGTTGTTGCCGAGCGTTTTGGTGGCCAAGTTGCTGATACCCTCGCCATTGAGAACTTTATTTCAGTCAAAGCTACTGAAGGGCCAAAGCTGGTTGCCCAACTTGAAGAGCACGTTAAAGAATACGATGTCGATATTATGAAAGGGCAACGCGCCGCAGGTATTGCTCGTGGTGACTACATCGAAGTCCCCCTTGAATCAGGTGCGACGTTAAAAGCGAAGTCAGTGATCATGGCAACCGGTGCACGCTGGAGAAATATGAATGTACCAGGCGAGCAAGAATACAAAGGCAAAGGCGTTGCTTACTGCCCACACTGCGACGGCCCATTATTTAAAGGTAAACCCGTTGCGGTGATCGGCGGCGGTAACTCAGGTATTGAAGCGGCAATTGACCTTGCAAACATTACCTCGCACGTCACCGTATTAGAGTTTGCCAGCACATTACGTGCCGACGAAGTACTTATTCGCAAAGCCAACAGCTTGCCAAATATCACCATCATCAAGAATGCACAAACCACCGAGGTACTTGGCGATGGTCAACGTGTAACAGGGTTAAGCTACACCGACCGCGTATCGGGCGAGCAGCACCAAGTAGATTTAGCCGGTATTTTTGTACAAATTGGCTTAATCCCTAACAGTGAATTTTTAAAAGAAACCGACGTACAACTTAGCCGCTTTGGTGAAATTGAAGTTGATAAACATGGCGCCACCAGCATGAGCGGTGTGTATGCTGCGGGCGATGTGACTGACTCTGCGTTTAAGCAAATCATTATCGCTATGGGCTCAGGGGCAACCGCCAGCTTAGGGGCTTTTGATTACCTTATTCGCCACAGTGATGAATCACAAACCGAAGCAAGCGCAGCGTAAGTGACAGACATAGCTTCGCCCAAGCAACCAATTTACTCCTAATACTTGCTATTACACCCAGCAAGTCCAAAGTAGCCCTTGAGTTAGATTAAGGGCTACTTTTCTATGTAATTAACCCAAACCTGTCTACTTATTCCGCAGTTGCGCTGCACTTGGCTATACAAGTGTCAGGTCAGAGATTATGCTGTGCGGCCAAATTAAAGATGTTGAGGTGATGTATTATGAGCACGGCTTTTTCTCGTCGTTTTATGGAGCTGGTTGAGCAATTTGCTGGCGGTAACAAACGCCAATTTGCCATTTTAACAGGCAAGTCACCTTCACATATTTATCGTATTTGTCGTGGTTTAAGTCGCCCTTCAATGACCTATCTTGAACATCTTTATAGCCTATTTAGTATCGACTTAAACTGGCTATTAACTGGCGAGCAACCTGTCGATAAGCCGTTTTCATCAAGCCAAGATGAACTCTTAATGGTGCCACAACTCGACGTTGAGGCCAGTGCGGGTTTTGGTAGCATGGGCGGCAGCGAAGATGTCACTGAGCAATTTGCGTTAAATAAACGCTGGTTAAGCTCACAGCTTGGTGTGCACAGTGACCGTTTGGCATTCGTATCTATTCGCGGTGACAGTATGCTGCCAACCCTTGAGCATGGCGACATGGTACTGGTTGATTTAAGCCAACAACAAATCAGTCGTGAAGGTGTGTATGTGATCCAAACCCAAGACGGTTTAATGGCAAAGCGCTTAAAGCAAAAATCAGATCATATTGCTGTGGTTTCAGATAATGATGCCTACCCAAGCTGGCAAATTGATAGCCAGAACGCCGAACAACACGGCGTGGCCGGTCGCATTGTCTGGTGTGGCCGCAGTCTATAACAGTTACTTATCAATACTCGCAGGTGACGTAAGTCACTTGCAAAACCTTTCACGTTACCAAATTGTAAACCAAATCAAATTAGACCACTTCCTACATTCTTTTACCAACCTCCCATTAAGCCTCTATAAATGTTGGTTAAACTGAAAAACACGCCTTGACTTGAAAAATAATCATTAACATTTTATTTGCATTTGACTTGTCAGTACCCATAATCACCACTCGATTAAAAAAACAACAAGGACATCCGTTGTGAAAAAACTCAACCTATTAACAACAAGTTTAGCCATTGCGCTTTCAAGTGCATTTGCAGCCCAAGCACAAAGCGATACCTTGCCATTTATTCCTGAACAGGATACTGCTGAAATCACCCCACAAATTGTTGGGGGTGGTCCTGCGAACACGGCGAACTGGCAGTTCTACACGCAAATCTTGAACTCGAATGGCACAACCGCTTTTTGTGGCGGTAGTTACATTGGAGATGGTTATGTACTGACTGCCGCGCACTGTGTCAGCAGTAAAGCGGCCCGCTTTATTGATGTAAAAGTGGCAGGTTTTAGACTCGGTGGCACAGATGGCGACCGCATTGGCGTTACTGAAAAATACGTGCACCCGCAATATAACCGCAGCACATTGAACTATGACATCGCATTATTAAAACTTGAGCGCACGCCAACACAAGGCCAAGCAGTGCGTCTCGCTTCAGGCTCTCTAAGCCAATACGCCCGCAGCGGTGACTTATTATCTGTTGCCGGGTTAGGCCGTTTATCAGAAGGCGGAAGCCGTCCTTCATTCATTCAAGAAGTCGATGTGCCACTTGTTTCTGATGCTGTCTGTAATCAATCAGGTGGTAACTATGCCAATGTAGGCAGCGTCGCATTTTGTGCAGGCTACCCGCAAGGTCAAAAAGATTCATGTAGTGGTGACAGTGGCGGCCCTATCGTGATCAACCGCGGTGGCGAGATTGTACAACTAGGTACAGTCAGTTGGGGTATAGGCTGTGCGCGTCCAAGTAAATACGGTGTCTATGCCGATGTGGCAGCACTGAGTGGTTGGATCGACGAAATTAAATATGCTGGCGGCGGCTCAAACCTAGTTTATAAGCAAAGCCAAACCTTGGCTGACTTCACATTATATGAAGTTGTTTCGCACCGCTTTAACATCAGCAATACAGGCAGTGAGGCAGCTGCACTTAATGCGGTTACAGTGCGCGGCAGTGGTGTAACAAGTGGTTTGGTTGTGACTTCTGATACGTGTAGCAACCGCACACTGAGCCAGAATGGCAACTGTAGTGTCAATGTTGAATTCACAGCGACTCAGTCTGGTACTGCTAGCGTGACCTTTGAATTTACAGAAGCTGGCAGCAACACTAATCACGCAGGAGCTATTTCTGCAAAAGCAGCTGACATTCCTGTATGTGCAGGCTCTTGGGATGCCAATACCGTTTATCGTAAGCCTGACCGTGTAACATACAACGGTAAAGTGTACGAAGCAAAGTGGTGGACGCTAGATGAAAAGCCAGGCTCTTCACAAGTTTGGAAGCTAATCGGTAATGATCCGAGCTGTAAGTAATAGTAAGCCGAGGGGAGTGTGCTCCCCTTTTGATATAAAACCAAGTTAAACCTACTGACAAATAAGGAAAGAACATGTCTAGAATCACCAAACTCATTGCCGCTGCTAGCTTAAGTTTTATCGCCACAGCGTCTCTTGCAGTTGTTGCTGCAACGCCTTGCTCAAGTAATTGCAGTGCATGGGCTAAGCAACAACAACTGTCATTTTGTGCCCGTGTAGGTGGCGGCTCAGCTTGTGCATCAAGCCAAGGTCTCTACAACCACCTGCTACAGCAATGTAAGCAAGGTCAGTGTCAGGGTGTTTAATTAGAGCACTTTGAGCAGTCAATTAAGGCGTAAGTGCATACATTCACGCCTTAATTTTTTATAGTTAGCCGGTTAATGTCTGATTGTGGCGTTAAACTCTGAGTAAATAGCAGTACTTGTGTTGTCTCATCAAAGACAAACGGAGCTGCTTTACTAAAACTTGATTTAGGCAATCGCAATAACTTTTCAGTGGTTTTACTATTTAGATCGTAAGCATGAATAAAGTTATAGTCGTCGCCCAAGTGCTTATAGAAGACCTTTTCTGGCGTCGCTAGCCACGCATATCGGGTATTAAATTGCGCTTTTGCAATTAACAACGCCGGCTTCTCACTTTGCTTTATCCATAAACCTTTACCATTAACAAACAACAGTTCATGTTCAGAAATATACTGTCCGGATCGGGCTGGTTTAGTTAACAGAGCTGAAAGTGCCATAGTTTCAACATTTAAACGAAAAAGTTGCCATCCTTCATCCGTCGATTGACGAATAACAATATCTTGTCCGTTACCATGCCAAAACGGTCGGCCTATTTTGCCAAAAGATAAATCAAGGCGGCGTAATTGCTTCAAAGCATAATCGAACACATAGAGCTTATCGTGGCCATCGGCCTCATCTGAACTCACGACGAGTAGTTTATCACCTTGCAGAGACCAACTTGGGTAGCGTAAGTTACGATGTAGCTGAGTGATTTGCTCTCGGCCTGTGCCATCTAAGTTCGCTAGCCATAGCTCATAATGCCCAGACTCATTTGATAAAAATGCCAGCTTGTCATGCGCACGCGATAAAGACGGGTACTGGTTTGAATAGTGAGATTCAATCAGCGGCGACGGCATTGAAATAACGTCACTTTGGGTAGTAAAACTGGCAATGAAATAGTTTTCGCGACGCTTTTGATAATACAGATTGCCTTGATCATCAAACTGCGGATAACTGAATCCTCGCGGCGATAATTTTGTCTGCGACTTGGTTTCGAGATCTATAATGTAACCGCGACGTTTATCTGCTGTTTGAGCCCCATAAACTAAGTACTGCCCACTGGGGTGAAAGCTCATACCAACGATATCAGCATGGCTTGAATCCAATACTTGAAACTGCTTTTTATCAATATGATACAGGCTCAGGCGCTCCTCTGAGGTACTCTTTCGCTGCGTGATCGCCAAGTACTGCCCATCAGGTGAGAAGGCCACATCTCGATCTCGCAGTTTACACCCTGCATCACAGCTCAAGCGTTCGGGTGAAGCATCTCTTTGGGTTAGGTCGAGTAAGTAAATGCCATCTTGCGAAGCCAACGGCGCCCTACCATTAAACGCCAACGTTTTACCGTCCGGGCTGATCGCAATGTAGTTGTAGCCTGAGTCTGTCGGACAACTGGTTAAAACCAACTGCTCTAAGTCAGCTAAAGAAAGCCGAACAATTTCACACGCTTGGCTATTCTTCTGAGCAAAATATAAATATTGCTGATCGGGGCTCCAGACTGCTTTCCAAGGTCTTTTATCTGAAAAGGTCAGCTGCTTAATAGGTACGTTGGGGTGGGTTAAATCTTTTAAATAAAGCTGACTGTCTTGCCCCTGCTGCCAAATAAACGCTAACTGTTTACCGTCTGGTGAGGGACTGGGGCGCAACTCACTGCCTGGCATTTTCGTGATTTCATCTATTTGAGAGGCTGACTTTGCAGGCGCTTCAATGGGAGACTTCAAGAAGGACCAAGCCACTAAAACCATCATTATGCACACTAAGCCAAAAGCAACTTGATATTTGTAAGACTTTTTCTCAATCAGTGACACTGGTTTAATTGTTTCTGAGGATAAGCTAAGGGGCTCAGGTGTTAGTGTCAGCTTGTAGCCCTTTTTACGGATCGTTTCAACAACATCAAGGGGCGCACTTGGATGAGCAAACAATTGTCTAAGCTGCCAAATTGTATTGGTGAGGGCTTTTTCACCAATTATTTCATTACCTTGCCATACCCCTTCAATCAGCTCATTGCGACTCACAACTTCAGGGTATCGTTGTACTAGAACTTGTAATAGCTCCATCACTTTCGGTTGAGCCGCTACCTTTTCGCCATTCAGCACCACCAAGTGTTCATCAATAAACACCTGATACGGACCCAACTGAAACGACTTTTCATACTGCATGTTCTTCGCTCTACTTAACCACTCTACTTGCAACCGCTACTTTTTATTCATATTTATTCAGTGCGGGCGAATAGTTTTATCTTACCTTATTTATAAAAAACAGGGAGTAGCTATAGTTATTTAATTGCAACAAATAATTTTACTTAACAATTCACAAGATTTTGAAAAGTAACAAAAAGATATAAAAAAGAGATAAATCGGATGTTCCCGAGGTTGAGTTAGATTGGCAATTTATCAAGTCTCATGTGTCCTTGATTATCAAGGCACAAGAAACACAACACAAAAATAGACATCACTTTAACAAGTTAACTCATCAAAACGGGAACAACCATGAACAAAAAGCAACTTTGCGTTGCCGTGCAAGCCGCCCTATTTGGTGCCGTATTCAGCACCAATGCACAGCAAAATGATTTAGATGCCGTAAAAGTAAAACAAAACCAAACGACAATAGAACAAGAAGAAGAGAAAGTTGAGAAAATTGTCGTCACCGGTTCACGTATTAAACGAGATAGTTTTAGTGTCGCCACACCACTAGTGACTATGAATAAAGATGCAATTTCAGATACTGGCTTAGGCTCACTGTCTGAAATTCTCGTCGATAATATTCCTTCAATTAATGCCTCTATCAGTAACACCACCAGCCAATCGAGTGTAGCGTCGACGGGTATCTCGTCTATCAGCCTGCGTGGCTTAGGCTCTGACCGAACACTGACCTTAATCGATGGTCGCCGCGTCGTATCAAACAGTTACAGCGGTAACGTGGTCAGCCTAAGTACTATTCCAAGTGGTATGGTGCAACGCATTGAGGTTATCAGTGGCGGTGCATCAGCAACCTATGGTGCCGATGCAGTTGCTGGTGTTGTAAATATCATCACACAAACTGACAAAGAAGGGGCAACATTTAAGGCGCGTACTGGTGAGTCATTTGATGGCGGCGGCAAAGAGTTCACGCTAGATTTTGATTTTGGTAGTGCTTTTGATGATGGCCGTGGTTATGCCTTTGTCAGTGCAAACTGGGATCGACAATTTGGTATGAGCTTCTTCGATCGCGAACGCGCTCAAATTGAAGATGCATACCGCTACAGTGAAAGCGAAATGTGTAACCAGATGCAGACCGCAACAGGTTACCAGTGTATGCGTGACATCACTCAGGCTGATTGGGTAAGTAAGAGTGACGGCATTCCAGGTGGCGTATTCTTAGAAAACTCGAAAAACGACAAACAATTCTGGTATGACGGTCAAACATTACGAGACGACTGGAAAGACAACGAAGAGGTTTACGGCATCAATACGCGCCAATATGTGATGTTAAAAGTGCCAAACGACAGCTTTTCTATCGCAGGTAAAGTTGATTATGAACTAACAGATGACGTGAGTTTTTATGGTCAGATTCAACTCAGTATCGACGAATCATTTAACGACAAGTCACCTGAAGACGAATACGAAGGTGCCAGCCAGACTATTTATGACCCTGAAACAGGAGAACGCTTAGGTCGTATCAAACCAGGTTATATTCCGCTAGATAATCCATTTGTTCCACAGGCTATTTTGGATAGCGAGCCATACAAAGATCGTATTTATTGGGACCGACGCTTCAATGAAGTGGGTAATATTGCCACCGATAACACACGTACAACAATACGTTCATGGGCGGGCCTGAAAGGTACTGCATTCGACGGAGAGTGGGACTGGGATGTATCAGTCGGTCTTGGTAAATTCCACCAAGAGCAATTGCGTTATAACGAACTCGATGTTCGCAAACTAAGCCACGCCTTGAATGCAGAAAAGCTCGCTGATGGTACCATTCAATGCAAAGACGAAGCCGCTCGTGCAGCAGGCTGTGTGCCAATCAACCTGTTTGGTGAAGGCTCTATCACCCCAGAAATGGCTGATTGGATCCGCGTAAACCCAGAAATCAACACCTATATTGACCAAACCAACATTGTTGGTTACATGACAGGTGAGCTATTCGAGCTACCAGCCGGTGCCGTGTCAGCAGTATTTGGTGGTGAATACCGTAAAGATAAGCAAGACTTACAAACCAGTATTGGTATGCGTGAAGGCGGCATTACCTTTAACGTTGTGCCGCAGTTCGAAGGCTCAATCGATGTCTACGAGAGCTTTGCTGAATTTGATGTGCCACTACTTAAAGATGCACCTCTAGCGAAAAGCCTTTCTCTTGAAACCTCGCTACGTTTAGCAAAATACAGCATAGATGCTGTGGGCACTGTGCCTAGCTATAAGTTAGGCATTTTGTGGCAACCTATTGAAGATCTTACTATTCGTACTAACTTTGCCCGTGCACAACGTGCTCCAACTATCACGGAGTTGATGTCTCCTGCTCGCGGTGACTACGACAGCTTTACCGACATTTGTGAGGGCTTAACGGCAACCTCGACCAATGCGGGACATGATAAGTGTCGTCAAGACCCTGTATTCTCAGCTTTACTCGCTGAAGATCCAGATTTTGAGTTTGACCCAAGTTCAGGCAGTAAATACTCACCAAATGCGGGTAATGCCAACCTCAGAGAAGAAACGGCTGACACCTTTACATTTGGCTTTACTATGGCGCCAAGTGCCATCGAAGACTTACAAATTGCCGTCGATTATTATGACATCGCCATTGAAGGGGCTATCTCGGTTATCTCTAATGAGCGCATCTTACAGGAGTGTTACGATTCAAGTGCCGCATTTGGTAGCAGTAACCCATTCTGTAACGAAATCAGCCGTGATGATGAAGGTAACATTACCGAAATCGTGCAACGCGAAGATAACTTAGACGAAGTCAGCAGCCGCGGCATCGATGTCGCAATCGAATACAAATATGACTTTGAAAGTTTAGGTCGACTATCTTTTAAAGCGGACTATAACCATATTCTCGAAAACTCAACCACTTATCTCGGTTTAGATGGCCTCGAGACCGATGATTATGCAGGGTATGGCAGTTCAAAAGACAAGTTATCAGCCTCAGTAGTCTGGCGATTAGATGAGTGGCGCGTACGTTATGCGGTTAAATATTTAGGATCATTCACAGATAGCCTAAGCCGAGAAAGAGAGTACACCGCTGCACTAGAGCGAAATGCTGAGCGTTGTGCATCAACTGAAGAAGACAATGGCTGTATCGCAAGCCCTGAAGCACTGGCATATCACAAATATGGCAGCTATATGCGTCATGATGTATCTCTATCATATAATACAGACCTGGCAGCTGACGTAGAGCTACGCGTGTTTGGTGGTATTAATAATCTGTTGGATGACAAAGGTGACTTCATGCCGAGCGGTCGTGGTAACTTCTACAGCCGCTATGGCACAGGTATGGGGCGCTTTGGTTATCTAGGCGCAGAAATTAAGTTTTAATTTTTAGCTTTAGAGAAACAGCCTTGATAGCCCCGAAAAGCATGTGATCAAGGCTACTTTATTTCTAAGAAGAAAACTGAACACTCGCCAATTTGAGCAGGATAAAAATAATGATCAAAAGCCGCTTTCGCACCACACTGTGTGCCACACTGATATTTGCCTCACAAATCAGCGCTGCAGAATCGACAAGCAAAGAAGTCATTTCTGACGGTCCATACATTGACGTGCACGCCAATGCATTAACAGTCAATTGGATTTGCAATGACCAAGTTAAACGCAAGCAGGTCAACCTTGAAGGGGTCTCCATGCCCTATGGGTTTGCTGATTGCGGCTTAACAGCAAACACATCGCAGCTAACTTTTGATGAGCAGTTAATTGAGTTCCAAGGTGTTAAACGCGTAGCGGCCCTCAGTGATTTACACGGACAGTATGATCTGATGCTCACTCTACTTAAAAATAACGACATCATTAACGCGCAAAACCAATGGGCGTTTGGTGATGGCCATTTTGTCATAACCGGCGATATTTTTGACCGTGGCGACAAAGTGACTGAAATCCTTTGGTTTATCCACGACCTTGAAAAGCAAGCCGAGCGAGCTGGCGGTAAAATTCACCTTCTGCTAGGTAACCATGAAGTCATGGTTTTAAATGGCGATTTACGTTATCTACATCCTAAATATGTCAAAGCAGAAAAGCTGCTTGAGACACCTTTCGATCAACTATTTAATCAACACACTATTTTAGGTCGTTGGTTACGAAGCAAACCTGTGCTGGTAAAAATAAACGACCATTTGTACGCCCATGGTGGTTTTCATCCTCAGCTCGCTGAAGATAAAGTTACTTTAGACACCATAAACAAAACCTTTAAATCACACCTTGTTGAAAAAGAGCTGTCGAAGAAACGAGAAGGCTTTGCCCGTTACCTACATAAAACCCATGGTCCCATTTGGTATCGCGGTTACTTTAAAGACGACGGTGCCACCGCCGAAGAGCTGGATTTATTATTAAAACACTTCGATGTAAACCACATCGTTGTTGGCCACACTTCTCAGAAAAAAATAGAAACCCGCTTTAAAGGTAAAGTGATTGCCATCGACAGCAGTATTAAACGCGGTAAATATGGTGAAGTGTTATTTATTGAAAATGGTAAACATGAGCGTGGTACGCTGGAAGGTAAAAGAAAGCCTTTAATGAAATAGTTTTACTCACAAAACAAGGAGTGCTCGCGTCTACACAAATGAGCACTTGAACCTCTCTTAAGCTAAAAATTAGCATTCAGCTACTGTCACTGTATCCATAAAAAGCGGTGACTTTGAGCAAGCAACTTATTAGTTATGAGCTAAAGTAAGAAGTTGACAAGTCTAAAAAACCACAATAGTCTACCTAGTGAAGGTACAAAAAACATTAAAGGAAATATTATGTTAAAACTAAAAAAACAAAACTTGAAAGAACTTTCGAATAAAACTCTAGGTTTAAATGCTACTCGCAATATCGCTGCAGGCTTTGCGCTAGATGGCTCATCTGATGATGATGCATATATCTCTGGTGTGCCAAAAAAGTTTGTCGGTGAAAATGACCAGCCTTTCTTTTGTGCTTCAGGAAAAGGTTGCTAATTAGCGATCTTACGAGCTGAGACTTCTCAGCTCAATTGATGTTTCTCCTAATTCCCTTTTTCTTTCTTACCCTCAGTAACAGCATCTAGTTGCTTTTGTCTATCGTCCATTAGCTTTTGAATATTCTTGGTATTCTTAATCAGCTCTTTGACATCTTGCGGATTCATCGCGCTGGCTTTCAATGATTCGCTCTCAGCGGTTTGTTTGTCTTTATATAAAATTGACGTGTCTTCAGCAGCCATGATGGTGACTTTGCTTGGGTCAAGCTGGTGAGTTTGACTATTGCCTTTCGGGTTAGGTTGGTCTGAGTAAATCCAGTTACCGTTTTCGTCTTGCCATTTATAAATGGTTGGCTGTTTTGTGGCTTGGTTCTCATCAGCGGTTGCTTGTTTGGCGTAATCTACTGCTTTATTTAAATGCCGTTTAGACTCGTCTAATAAGCTTTGCGTATCGTTTTCAACTTTATTGAAAATCGCATCGATAGACAGATATGGTTGACCGTCAGGACGTTTAATTACAAACAATGATGCCACACCAATCAGCATCACCATAATCATCAAATATGCTTTATAACCCACGAGAACACTCCGTCGTACTGACTCTTTATTATTTTAGTTTGGTTATAGATATTATACCAATTAGTGTAATTTAGTGAGCAATTTTGAGGCTGAGAGAATTTGGCGATTGCCAGGCAAAACCTTTGTGATTTAGTTGTTCTAAATGAGGAGTTTTTAACGCAGCAAGCGTCAGCTTTAGCACCTCAAATTTTTTAACTATTACGACTGATTTGTATCAACAGAAAATGTGGAATAAAAAAGCACAGGCTTTAAGACCTGCGCTTTTTATTTACATCAAGGCAAAATTATTAATGGCTGTATGTTTAGACTAGTTTCTAAAAATTCGCCATTTAAATAAGAACTTTTAAATAAGAACTCTTAGATAAGAGATATTAAATGCCATCACCGTCAATGTGCAGGCCACACTCTCGATTAAGGCCGAAGAAGCGTGTTTCTTCTTCTGTCATACCTGGCTCTAACTTACGGGTAGTATGCACATCACCCATCGACACATACCCTTCGTCCCAAAGCGGATGATACGGTAGGTCATGCTTGGTCAAATACATATACACGTCACGGTTACTCCACTCAATGATCGGGTACACTTTTACAGTGCCTCGGCTGATCTCAAGCACTTGTTTGTCAGCACGGCTTGATGCCTGATCACGACGTAAACCACTGAACCACGTTTTTGCACCTATTTCTTCGATAGCACGAGTCATAGGCTCCACCTTGTTTAAGGTGTTGTATTGTTTAATGCCTTCTTGACCTTGCTCCCAAAGTTTACCGTACTTAGCTTCTTGCCAAGCTGGACTCATTGGTGAACGATATACTTTTAGATTTAAGTCTAAACGCTCTGTTAAGTAATCTACAAACTGGTAGGTTTCTGGAAACAGGTAGCCAGTATCAGTTAATACCACTGGAATATCTGACTTTTCGGTTGAAACCAAGTGCAACATAACTGCCGCTTGAATACCAAAGCTTGAAGATAAAAATGCCGTATCAGGCAAGTTTTCAAGCGCCCATGCCACACGCTGTTGCGGTGTCATTGGCTCTAACAAAGCATTCGCTTCGGCAAGTAACGCTTTTTGCGCTTCGCCTTCTAACTCTAATAATTGTTTAAAATTACTCATGCTTGTTCCTAGGTTGGCAGGCCTGCCTGCCAACTCAATGATTTCTTAAGCGTGAAAGTCTGTTTTAGAGACTTTCACTTCGGCAACGATTTCCTTGCGGATAGCGAAATCACCAAAACATTCGCCTTCGTTACGATCGGTCGCCCACTGGCCAATTAATTCGTCTAATGCTGGTAAGTAAACGTCTTCACCTACGTTTTCTAGATAAAGCTTAGGTACACGCGTACCTTCACGGTTACCACCTAGGTAAACGTTGTACTTACCTGGGCCTTTACCTACGAAACCAATTTCTGCCAACATTGCACGACCACAACCATTCGGACAACCAACAACACGCATAATGATGTCGTCATTCGGGATTTCGTGCTTCGCTAAAATCGCTTCAGTCTTTTCGATAAGTTCTGGCAAGTAACGCTCTGCTTCAGCCATCGCAAGCGGACATGTCGGTAATGCAACACATGCCATTGAATTCTTTTGCTGTTCAGAGTGTGAATCGTCAATTAAACCATGCTCACGGGCAATCTGCTCAATGATATCTTTTTGATCAGCTGGTACGCCTGCAACAATTAAGTTTTGGTTCGCCGTCATACGGAAGTCACCTTGGTGAATTTCAGCAATCTTACGGCAACCTGTTTTTAGTGGCTTACCCGGGTAATCTAAAATACGGCCACTTTGGATGAATAGCGTTAGGTGGTGCTTGCCATCAATACCTTCTACCCAGCCAATACGGTCGCCACGATATTTAAATTCATATGGACGGCTGTCTTCAAATTTAACACCAGCGCGGTTTTCAACTTCTGCTTTAAATGCATCACTACCAAATGTATCTAATGTATATTTAGTTTTTGCATTTTTACGGTTAACACGGTTACCCCAGTCACGCTGTACAGATACAACATGCTCAGCAATTTTAAGCGTATGCTCAAGCGGGATAAAACCAAAGTCATCCGCTTTACGCGGGTATGTGTTTACATCACCGTGCGTCATTGCCAGACCACCACCAACAAGCACGTTAAAGCCAATTAGTTTGCCGTCTTCTGCAATTGCAACAAAGTTAAGGTCATTCGCGTGAACGTCTACTTCATTGTTTGGTGGAATAGTAACCGTCGTTTTGAACTTACGTGGTAAGTAAGTAGAGCCTAAAATTGGCTCTTCCGTTGTTTCTGTCTTTTCACCGTTTAACCAAATCTCAGCATACGCTTTTGTGTGTGGTAGCAAGTGCTCAGAAATTTTCGCAGCCCACTCATACGCTTCTTGGTGAAGCTCAGACTCAACTGGGTTAGTCGTACATAGAACGTTTCGGTTAACGTCACCGGCAGTTGCGATAGAGTCAATACCAACGCTATTCAGCATTTGGTGCATTTCTTTAATACCCGGCTTTAACACACCGTGGAACTGGAATGTTTGACGCGTTGTTAAACGAATACTGCCGTAAATGGTTTTATCGCCTGCAAACTCATCAATCGCTAACCACTGCTTAGGCGTGATAATACCGCCTGGCATACGTGCGCGAAGCATCACATTGTGCATTGGTTCTAGTTTCTGCTTAGTACGCTCTGGACGAATATCACGGTCGTCTTGCTGGTACATACCATGGAAACGAATTAGCTGAAAGTTATCCGCTGTGAAACCACCTGTAAGCTGGTCTTTTAAATCCGTTGTGATTGTGCCGCGTAAAAAGTTACTTTGTGTTTTAAGTCTTTCGTTATCAGCAAACTTGGCATTTGGGTCTAGCTTGCTGTTAGGTTTGTAATCTGTGCTCATGGCTTATCCTAAAATTCTACTGTGACGGTCAGTGTGGTGTACTAGTACTTGCTACTAGTACACGTCTTTTTGATAACGGTTGTTGCTGCGAAGCGCTTTTAGGTAGCTTTCAGCTTGCTCGTCATCTTTGCCACCATGGGCTTTAATAATGTCGATAAGTGCTTGGTGAACGTCTTTCGCCATGCGGTTTGCATCACCACAAATATAGAAATGTGCACCTTTTTCTAACCATGCAAATACTTCTTCGCCTTTCTCGCGAAGACGGTCTTGCACGTATACTTTTTCTGCTTGGTCGCGGCTAAATGCTAGGTCTACTTTATTTAGCAGGCCAGACTTCACATAACCTTGGATCTCTACTTGGTATAAGAAATCTTGGGTAAAGTGCGGGTTACCGAAGAACAACCAGTTTTCACCCTCTGCACCGCGTGCATCACGCTCTTGTAAGAATGCACGGAATGGAGCGATACCTGTACCTGGGCCTACCATGATAACTGGCGTGTTATCATCACTTGGTAAACGGAAGTTGTCGTTATGCTCGCTAAATACTTTAACTTGTACGCCTTCTTCTGCACGGTGTGCAAGGTAACCAGAACAACCGCCAAAGTGTTTTTCACCAAAGGCATCAAATTCAACTAAACCAACGGTTAAGTGTACTTCTTCTTCCACTTCAGCTTGGCTTGACGCAATTGAATATAAACGCGCTTGTAGCTTACGTAGGCTATTTGCTAAATCTTGTGCGCTGATATCGCTTGGGTTTTGCTTAATGATATCGAAGATTTGACGTGCTTCGATGTATTCACGCATTGCCGCTTTGTCTTCAACTAGCTTTAATAGCTCAGCGTTGTTAGTTGCTTGTGCGTACTTTTCAACAAAACCCGGGTAAGACTGAGTTAGCTCTAGCTTTTCAATAAGTGCTGTACGAATTGGTAGCGTTTCTTCACCTAATGTGATTTCTGTTGCGCCATCAATGTTTAATGATGCCAGTGTTTCATCTACTAGTGCTTCGTCATTTAAGAAGTAAACACCTAAAGAATCACCCGGAAGGTAAGTAATGTCAGAGCCTTCTAGTGAGATTTCAATGTGACGTACGTCTTTCGTTGAATCGCGACCTGTGATCTTTTGTACCACACTTAGCTCAGCCGCAAATGGGTTTTGCTTAGTGTATTGGCTTTGCGCTGGTGCTGCACCGAAGCCAGCCATAGGAATAACTTGTGCTGAACCTTGTGACTGTGCTTTTAGCTCAGGTTCGAATGCATCAACTGCACCACCGATCCAAGCTGTTGCTTGGTCTTCATAATCAACGTCTAAGTCAGCGCGCGCAACAACCGTTTCTGCGCCTAGTGCTTTAAAGCGCTCTTCAAAATCAATCGCCGTTTGGCAGAAGAATTCGTAGCTTGAATCACCTAAGCCGATAACCGCTACTTTAACGCCATCTAGTTTAGGTGCTTTTTTCGATGCTAAGAACGCATGTAGGTTTTCTGCGTCTTCTGGCGGCTCACCCTCACCATAAGTAGAAACAGCAACAGCAATAAACTTTTCTTTCTTAAGTTGAGCAGGTTTGTAGTCAGCCATGTTCACCAGCTTAACCGCAAGGCCTTTCGCCTCAGCAGCCGCTTTAAGCTGGTTAGCAACGCCTTTGGCATTACCAGTTTGCGAACCATATAGAATGGTGAGTGCAGCCGCTTCGCATGCAGCTGGCGCTTGACCGCCCACTACACCACTTAATGCAGCTGTATTTGCATTTGCAGCTAGGTAACCACTTACCCAAGCTTGCTGAATTGGGTTTAGCTCGGCCACTAAACCTTGTAATTTTTGCACTTGCTCTTGTGTCAGCGGGCTTGCCGCGGCACTAAGTTGACTTAACAACATGGAATCTATCCCCTAACCCTAAACCGTCTGCTTAGTTTGCTTGCTGAATTACTTCTACTCGAAGTAAGGTTTTCTAAGGCTGAAGCATACTGATTTGCGTTGCCAAGGATAAAGAATTAGATCTGCTTTGTTATTCCATTTGGTTATCAAAGAGCAAAAACACCATTAAAAACAGTTTTAAGAAAATTTTGCTCAAAAACAAAAAAACGCGATCTTGGAAACCCAAGATCGCGTTTTTTGTTAAATCAATGCTAGCTTAACTTTCAACCGGGTAAATAGTGATTTCAATCCCCGCGCCAATCGCCGAAATTCTCAGTAATGTATCTGCACTAATTGGCTGAGAGAAACACTTAGGTTCAGTACCTGAGTTAAATCCAATATCAAAGGTACGCTTAGAGCAAGATAACCATTGCTTAAGCGCGCTTTTAGAACAAGACTCTATTAACTCGCATAAATGATTAATCGCTTTATCAGGACTTACCACATCAGCGTCGGCTTCAATACGCGCTAAATGACGATAGTCGTCTTTATCATAGTGCAGCACCATAGCGTTCTTCTTTAAATCGTCTACCAAGGCACTAATATCCTGTTTTGATTCAAGCTCTAGGTCTACATTTAAGAATTGGATTTCTGACATTATGACTGTTCTCATTTTAAGCTATATTTTTTAAGGTGTAACAAAGCGATACTGAATATAGACAAGTGTAACTAACTCACCGAATGGTTGCTACCGCTAACGCATTTTAATATTGAACAAATCTTGTTCAATATCGTAAAAACAGATTTAATACTACTTTTAGGCTGAGACAATTTGTCGCAGTGACAGAAAAACCTTTTTAGGTACACTGAGCACTTTTCTCATTTGCTTGGATAAAAATAATGACAAAAACAGCATTTAAACCCATTCGAAAAATACATAAATGGCTTGGCTACCTTCTCGCTATTCAAATATTCGCTTGGTTATTAGGCGGGTTTGTCATGAGTGCTATCCCACTCGAAAAAGTGCATGGCAAACACTTAGCTCACCGTCAGCTCGATAATCCATTTAAGCGAGCCGATTACTCTGCAGATTTGAATCTCATTACAAAAAGCCAAGGTACACTTTCAAGCATTGCGTTCAAACACATGTTAGATATCCCCATCATTAAAGTGCAAGGTGATAACGCGGCTTGGTTTAACGGCAGAACAGGTGAAGCGCTTGCAGCTCCAAATGAAACTTTAATTAGAAAGCAAGCCAATGCTCATTATTTAGGCAATGGCAAAATCAATGCTGTTCAATTGTTAGCTAAAGGCCCAAGAGAAATTGGCTATATAGAAAACGTCTGGGCAGTCACTTACAACGACTGGTGTAGTACGACACTTTATTTAGAGGCGCAAAGCGGGCAAATTATTACAGTAAGAAGTACCATTTGGCGTATTTTCGATTTTTTCTGGATGCTACACATTATGGACTATGACGAGCGAGAAGACTTTAATAACCCGTTGCTCATTAGCTTTTCTGTCGTCAGTGTGTTGTTTTGTCTCTCTGGCATGTTCTTATTATTTCAAGCACCACCTTGGCGCAAGCGCAGACAAAAACCTGCTTAACGGAACATGCGCACTATATTTTCTAGGGCATGAACTTTTGTAAAAACCATTGCGATCAACAAGATAATTTCAAAGCCTTTATTGCGGTGATATAGTGCATTTTTCTGTAGTCCACTTAGGTGAGAGAAATGCGCCCGCTATTCGCGTTAATGGCTTTGCTGTTGCTGAGCCCGCCAACTTTTGGCAAAGAGTTTTCAAGCTTTTCACAAGCAAAAAAATATCTCAATAAAACCTTACCTCAAGATGCCACCACGCTTTATTGCGGCTGTAAGATCAAACGCCAAGGCAAAAAACTTATTCCTGATGCTAATAGTTGTGGTTATGAGCCGAGAAAACCCTATACCCATGCAGGAAAACCAAATAGTCGCGCCACGCGTATTGAATGGGAGCACATTGTTTCAGCTTGGGAGTTTGGCCACCAGCTACAATGTTGGCAAGATGGTGGTAGGAAAAACTGTAGAAAAGTCAGTGCTAAGTTTCGCAAAATGGAAGCTGATATTAACAATTTAGCGCCCGCTATTGGTGAAATAAACGGTGACAGAAGTAATTATCGTTTTGGTATGTTACCAAGTACAGAACTAAAGCATGGCGCTTGCCCTGTTAAAGTTAATTTTAAAGTGCGGACAGTAGAGCCGCCTGATTTTGCTAAAAAGCGTATTGCGGATGCTTACTTTTATATGCAGAGCACTTATGGCTTGAAGTTATCTAAAAAACAGCAACAATTATTTACAACTTGGCAAAAAAAGCACGGGTACAATTAGCATTAATTTCGCTTTATCGAGCTGTACCAATTGTGTTTACAAACACTTGTTGGTATTTTGTTCACACAAGATGTATAGGAATAAATTATGAAACTGAATACATTAAGCCTAAGTATAGTACTCGCTTTATCAGCAACAGCACTAGTTGGCTGTGGTGGTAGTTCAAGTAATAATAACCAAACGACTACTCCTTCCACAGGTACAGGCGGAACGGTCACAGAGCCAACCTGGACGCTAAATCAGTTCGATCCTTCGAGCAGTTTTGTTAATCAATGTGAAACGCCGCGTACTGGTACAGACCCATACGAGAATGCGCCTTACCCTGATAAAGCAGGGACCGCCATGCATGAAAAGATGTTCTTACGTTCATACACTAACGAAACTTACCTTTGGTACGACGAAGTCGAAGATAAAGACCCAAACCATACAGACTTCGATTCTGATGATAACTTAGATACGGTTGCAAAATACTTCAGACACCTTAAAACTGATGCAATAACCGACTCTGGTAAAGATAAAGATCAATATCATTATTCAGAAAGCTATGAAGAATATAAAAAAGAAGCGCAATCAGGCGTTGTATCAGGTTACGGTGTAAGGTGGGTATTCATTAGTAATTCTCCACCTCGTGTACTTCGCGTGGCTTTCACACAAGATGGTTCTCCAGCAGCTAATGCAGGGCTTCGACGTGGCGACACAGTTATAGCTATCAATGGTACAGATATAAATACCTCTGATTCGGCTGGTATAGATAAACTCAATGCAGGTTTGCAGCCTCAAGCAGGTGAAGAACACACCTTTACTGTTAAGCGTGAAGGTGAAGAAAACCCTATCGAGATCGTAATGACGGCTGGTGATGTACAATCAACTCCTGTTCAAAATGCTCAAGTGATACAACACGCTGACAAAAAAGTAGGTTATGTACAATTCAACCAATTTATCTCTGTCGGTCAAGATCCACTCGTTGCAGCATTCCAGCAATTTTCAAATGAGAACATTAATGAGCTCGTACTCGACATGCGCTATAACGGTGGTGGTCTCGTTATCATGTCAGCACAACTTGGTTATATGGTTGCCGGTGAAGAGCAAACAAGAGCAAGTGAAAACAATGGGGCTGCTAAGAGCGCACAAAATAATGCCAAGGTGTTCAGTCGTTCACTGCGCAATGACAAGCTTGAAGCAGCTAGCACTGAAGAAGATTATTATACGTTTGAGAATCGCAAAATTGATTGGAACAATAGAGTTTATACCAACCAAATATTACCAAGTGTTAGCCTAGATACTGTGTATATACTTTCAAGTGCAGGCACTTGTTCTGCCAGTGAATCTTTGATCAATGGCTTGCGCGGTATCGATGTGAATGTGGTACTGATTGGTGGACAAACCTGTGGTAAACCATACGGCTTTACCCCAACGCCAAACTGTGGCGAAGTTTACTATACAGTTCAATTTAAAGGCGCAAACGCCAAAGAGTTCGGTGATTACGCGGACGGATTTATCCCAGTTGAAAACGAAAACTCTGAAGCAGGTCTATCTGCGAGAGTACCTGGCTGTAATGTCGCGGATGACTTCTCTAAACATCTTGGTGATAAGCAAGAGGGTATGCTCGCTGCGGCCCTAACACATATTGAAACTGGCGCTTGCCCTGTCGTGGCAAAAGAAACCGCTAACCGTGCGCCAAGCGTGCAGAAAACAGTGTTAGATGACAGTCTTAATATTACCCAGCCATTCCACCCTATGCGCAATAGCATGGTTGATATTAAGGTGAAAGAGCAGTAATGCACTGCAGGCTCATTACCTTACTTTTGGGCATAACATTATTGGTTGGGTGTACACACACCCGACCAATAAAACCTATTCCAGCGGTTGTAGAACACACAACCCCAACCATGAAAGCGGAATTACAGCAAGCCATCGTTTCACTAAAAGGCGGAATCGCACCAATGTTGTCTGATACCGTTTTCATGAACAATAATGAATTATTTCTAGAATACGACCGCCCAACCGAACATTCAGGGAACCCCATCCTTGATCAACATTCACTTACTGTTCAGCGATTTGTGCTACAACTAAGAGAAGTTGGATGTGTGCTTTTCTACCCTAAGACTACGCAGTTTGTATTACTAAAAAGCGTTTATTGCCAACCCATGATAGAAAAATCCGCTTTTAGAGGCGTATGAACCTCACCAACTTATCTAGTTTGGGGCTGTTATGAAAATACAATGGATTAAATTATTGGCTTTGGGGGCGGTAATCGGGCTGTTCACCGCTTGCCACCATACTCCGACACCAATGGGGAAGCCTGAAAAGTTATATGACTTCGATCACAAAGTGCATTATGAACAAACCAAGTTTAATGATAACCACTATTTTTTAAGTGTACGTTCAGATGATTATGCGCATTTCACACGACAAAGCGTATTTCTATTAAGGCACTCAGAAAAACTCTGCCAAGGCATGAATGCACAACTGACTTTACAAAAAGGCGTGCAAGACTTTGAAAGATTACCGACTTACCCTCGCGCTTATCAACCTGATTTACAGGTTGAGGTTAAGTGTGTAAGTCAATAAATACAGTATCTGCTCTAAACAAGCTTAGTTTATTACTTCACACTTAAAACTAAGCTTGTTTGTGCTAACTAACTTGAAATAGATTTCAAAAATAATACTGTAATGAAACTTCTACGAAATCGTCTTGCTTAAAATAATGCAACACGTCAACTTGACCTTTGGCGTTAAAAACTCTTGCCTCAGCTGTTAGTTTCCATGTGTCAGATAAACGGCTTGATGCTTCAATAAAGCTATAATTACTCGAAGATGCATCCAGATCTTGAACATATCCAACCAAAAATTCAGACGACGCGATGTCATTTAAGGCCACTCTTGCCCCCACCATAAAATCATTCTGCGCGATAGACAAAGCTTGGCTATCACGATCGTCGTATTGGTACTCAACTATCCACCCGACATCGTAAGCGGTGTTGAAAACACCATATTCTGTATATTCAAAGCCGGAGACAAATGCATTATAAGTACCTATAGTCATTTTCCGCTGGACTGCCTCTAACTTTAATAACCAACTTCCAGAAGTGTACAAAGCCTCTAGACCAACTTGTTGCATTTGGGGGTAGTAAGCTGTCAAATTCGACTTCCCCAATTCTTTACTAACGATAAAGCTAGGCTCTCTAGCGGTACCGTCAAAATAAGAAATTGCGCCCTCCCAGCTATCTCCAAAATAAACCCATCTTGTAGCTATATCTATGTGCTGCTCTTTTTGGCCTGATTCATATAAGTTACCTTCATCATGAACAGGTAAAGTAAAACGAAGACGCCCTGCCTCATCAGGGTATTCTCTTGCACGGAAGTAAGGCAAAACGAAAAATGAAGCACTCCCCCAATCTTCCGAGATTTCAAGATTAAGCATCGGCTGCCCTAACTTATCTTCCCCGTCGACCCCTCCCAACATATCTGTCTGATTAATAGTGTCAACTAAATGAAAAGACTCCGTTTGACCCCAAAATACTTTGCCGATTCCCGCTCGCATTGCCCACGTATCTTGATTATAAACCCACAAAAGCTCCCTAATATCAGCGGTATTTCTAGTTTCATGATTATCTAATTGAAAAAAAGGTTTAAATACGACACTTTGCAATCCATCATCCCAAGTCAATGTATATTCAGTTTCAAATTTTATAACACTAGAAGATGAAGATTGTTTCGCTTGGGCTGGAGACTGCCAGAACATACGCTGTTCAAATGCCAGTTGAGCGCTAACTGTACTTTCAGCAGCTACAAAAAAAGAAAAAGTTGAAATAATTATGGGTATTAAAACAAATCTCAACAACATAAACTCCTTGTTGTAAACAATGAACAGCAAGTGGCTCCCTGCTGCTCATATTAAAAGGAATAGTCAAACAGCTATTTAGAAAACACGCTTTAATTGCGCTTGGCTAAAATTACTATCACTAAAACCATTTCGGTAAGTCACTTTTTCAAGTAAAAGGTCTGTGCTTTTTCCAGTTTGATGATTCACCATCTTCATAGTATGAGGGCGCCAATAAGCTTCTAAATAGTTTTTATAATCAGTTAATTCCAAAGTTTTTAACAATGAACCTCGCTTATCGAAGAAATTTGTCTTATGTACTCTGTAATGCTTTGAATCAATCCAACTAATGCGTTTTTGGTACCCTGAGTATTTGTCTTTTGGATAAGACTCAACAACATAACAAGTTAACTCTCCGCATGCTTCTTGGCGAAGTAGTTTATAGTCACTTTTTTCAACCTCAAATGAACTAAGGTCTTCATAGGAAAACTCACTCCCCATAAATGGACCTGACTTATTGGACGACGAAATTCTTTTAGTTCGCTTTAATGCTGGAAGATATAACCATTGATCATCATCAGTTGCAATGTGGCTAATGCTCAATAATGCGGTCCCTTTAATATCCTTAGGGAATGAAAAAACATTAATAGACTTATCTCCATCTCCATGCACTTCAAGTACTTTAGCAGATAACTTTCGTATACTTTCTTCACCATGCGCATTTCGTAATATCATTGTGCTCTTAGCGCTATAATCCCCCCACCCCGTATCACGCAACTTACGCTCTTTGGCGATATCTAAACCTGATAATCCATCTATATCATTAGCCAAAACTGAGAAACTAAGAAGCTGGGATGAAACCACAACAGCGTAAAATATTTTTTTTATTTTCATTCTATTTAATTCCTTTAATTATAAATTGTGTCTGCAAACCTTCTTGACCATCATCTTGAGATTCAGCATGGTAGTCATTTAATAATTTTCTACTATCTAAATCCCAAGGCTGGTAAGTGAATTTAAAATATTCGAAGAAATCTTTTAAAATCACACGAAATACGCCGTCTTTTCCAACTAAATGACTTAATAGCTGACCAAAGAAACGCAGCTTATTTGGTGAGCGAAACCCCAAATAAATACACCTTGCAAAAATACCAGGTAACAAGAGTAAGAAGAAGCCAATTACGAACCCTATAAAACGAGAAAAATAACCTCCATTTAATGCCTTATGCACATCGTAACACACCGATTTATGTGCAACTTCTTCAAGGGCATGCCATTGCCACATATCAAATAAAGCTGGATCTGCTTTATCAAACCACCGCTCAGGGCGCTCAAGACCACGATGACCGAGGACTGCTGTTAAATGCTCTACAAAAACAAAAACGCCAATAAAAACTTTTTTACTGAGGCACTTACTGAGGAACTTAAGCAAAAAATAATCTACTTTCTCAAACTTTTCTAAGCTGGGATATTTGGCAAGTAGCATGCGATTCAGTTCATCATGAGTATGAGCATGTGCACTTTCTTGGCGACAAAACATACGTGCTTCATAAAGTAGCTTTTCATCCTCAATAGTATGTAAAACGTCACTCACAGCCTTGATAACATAAGTTTCTAGAGGCGGTAGAACACAGGATATAACATTCCAAAAGTGACTTTTACCCTCATTATTATCATTCCATGTCGATAAGTCTTCACCTTTGTAAGTGAAATTGATTTTTACAGGGCTAAAGTCAACCCCCTTTGGAGTAGAACTATGACTCATTACCTTGCTCCAAATATAAAGAATGTGAATTAATTAATTCAGGCAAACCACTTTTAGTATTCGCTTCTAGTGCCAACTTTTTCTCAGCTTTGGTCGCAAAGCGCTGATCCCAGTCTAATAACATAGGTACTGATACTCGGTGCCAAATAGGAGGGATAGTTGATAACAATATTGAGGCCATATAACCGAGTGGAAGATCAGCTGCTGTAGGCTGAATTTCCAAATCCCAGTATGGTTTCCTTGCATTCGCATGGTGGTCGGAGTGGCGTGTTAAATTTAGGTAGTTGAAGGTGGACATAACATTTCTGCAATCCCAGCTATGCCTCGGTTCAACTTTTTCTCCTGGTACCCTAACCAACCCATAATGCTCAATATAATTAACGGACTCAAACAGGAACTTAGCAACAAAAATAAAGATTAAATAACAAATCAGACCATCAAAGCCGCTCAACAAATAGCAACATAGTGCAAATATTGAAGTAAGTAATAGTCCAGAAATAACTTGATTACTCAATCCATATGGATTCTTCTTCAATCTACGTAAACGATTTGTCTCAAACTCCCATGACTCTTTATATTGACCTAACGATGATCGAATAAAGAATGCGTAGAGGTTTTCCCCTCTACGAGCGGTTGCGGCATCTAAAGGTGTTGCCACATTTTTATGATGAGCATAGACATGAGAAATTGCGAATTGGCTATCACCCACTAAGGCAAGTGCTAACTTCCCAAAAAACATTGAGATTGGTTTTTCTAGTCTGTGAGTTAATTCATGACCAATTAAAGTATTAACGCTGAAATAAAAGCCACATGCCATCGCAGACAAAAGACCATCTTTAAAAGTAAATGCTTCATGTGACTCAAGGACTACTAAACTAGTATTCTTCTCTATCCAAGCGCCAAAGCCAAACAAATCGCCAGGTGCTATTTGCCACATGAGTACAAATAAACCAACCATAGTCAGAGGTACTTGCACGAACAATAAAAAATCTAAGAACCACTTGTGTTGATAAGCTGGTTTAGCCGTATATTTGGGTAAAAGGTTATCCAGTACGACTTGTAATACGATCACACTCATCGGCAAAAAAATTGCGAGACTAGAGCCATGTATCAACAGCAGAATCATAGCTGGACTAAATACAAATGCCATGGCCATGAATCTTATATATTTAATCATCTTCTATTCCTTGTAAAATTATGCAGGCATATCTGCTGCAGCTTGTTCTTCACGGCTTGCCAATGCTTTATTTCTATCCAAAAGTAAAATCAAGCTAGGTAGCAGCAAAAAGTCCGCAATGAAAGCGACCACAATCACGATACTGGTAAGCGCACCCATCTGTTGGTTAACCTCAAAGCCTGACTGTGCCAGTAACACGAACCCAGCTGATAGCATTAAGGTAGTCCCGAATAAAGCGGGGCCAACTTGCTCAAACGTTGCTACAAGCGCTTGATTTGGAGACATCTTTTCATTTCTACGATTTCGCAAATACTTAGTCATAAAATGAACCGTATCATCTACGACGACCCCCATTGTCATTCCTACTACGACAGAAATCGCCAACCCTACATGACCAACCAACAGCCCCCAAACACCAAATCCAATAGCTGCAGGCAACAAGTTAGGCACTAAACTTAATAAACCAAATTTCAAGCTACGCATGGGTACAATTAATAGCAGTGAAATTAAAATAAGCGCAAAAACTGTTCCGGTAAGTAACGAACGAATGTTTCTCTCTGAAATATTTGCGAAAAGAATTGTAGTACTTGCTGCTTCTGAAGGTTTAATGGGCCCCTGACTAGATGCAATCCATTCATTCGTTGCTTTTTCTAAATTTAAAAGCTCAATTGTAGATAAGTTTGCTGTTCGAATAACAAAGTGTGTCGATGATTTTGATACGTTGACCATATTGTTGAGGTCTAGCCCCATCGGTAATGAGAGTTCATAAATAAGCAATAGTTGTGCTGCTAGCTCTTGGCTTTCAGGAACTTTATAGTAATTGGGATCTCCCGCATGGAATTTCTGATTCAGCTCTTTGAAAATGTCAGACATACTATGAACGTGTACTACACCAGGTTGACTTCTCGCCCAAGTAGTTAATGCATCTAGTTGAGATAAATACTCTGGCGATGCTACTGCTCCTTGCTGCTGCGCATCTAACCCCCAATCTAATCGGTATAAGCCTGTAAGGTGTTCATTTACAAAATCACTGTCGTTCCTGAATTCGTAACGATCATCCATCCATTCAATAAAACGGTCATTTAACTGTAGTTTGGTAATGCCAAAGCTGCTCAGGATTGCTACTGAAATGAATAATGTGCAAATAAGTTTATTATTTGATATTACAAATGATGCTAATTTTGTATACACCCCACCTGAACTTAATTTCACCTTCTTAGCCTTGAGTGGAAGAATTTTCAGTAATGCAGGAAATAAGAAAAGAGAGAAAAATACCACCAATATTAAACCACCAGCGACCATATTACCTAAATCGCGGTAAGGGGGGACATCACTCATGTTCATTGTTAAAAAGCCAATTGCTGTGGTTAGGTTTGTAATTAAGACAGGTGAAAAGTTAGCTTTCAATGTCTGTCGAATAGCATCAGACCTAAGCGTATCTCCTCGATAGTAGCTGTAAAATGTAATTACCATATGTACAGCATTCGCAACTGCCATCGTCATTACTATGGTTGGAGCGCTCATTGAAGGGGCCATTAACACAATCCCCATCCAAGCCGAAGCTCCCATTGTTGAAATCATCGAAAAAACCATAAGTATGAAAACAGCAATGGCCGCTAAAATACTACGAGTAAAAATTACAAATAGCACCAGAATTAATAGATACATTGCAGGCATCAAAGAAGCCATGTCTTTTTTAGTCGCATTCGTCATTGCGAAGTTATATGGCACACTTCCGGTGATATGAAATAGTAATTCAGGATACTTTTCACCATATGCCTGTTTTAATTGGTATGCGGCATCTGAGATCTCTGTGATTTCTTCTCTTGGCTTTTCTGAAAGTCTCACTTCAATATTAATTGCTGTTGTAGTGCCACTTTGATTAATCAGACGATTTACTAATAAAGGATCTGAAGTGGCGATATCCTTAACTTTATCTAACTCAGCACGATTGAGAATCGAAGGCTCCTCAACCAAATCAGACACTAAAATATCATCGATACCCTGAGGCCTTACGTACTGATAATTGGTGATACTATCAACGCGTGTTGCGTATGGAATTTGCCAACCTTCTTCTGTAATGGCTTTAACAACCGCTAGATGCTCATTTGAAAATAAGTCACCGCTTTTAGTACTCACTGAAATTAATACATTATCTGTTTTAGTAAATACTTGCTGTAACCTTTCCCACTCTAATAACTGAGGGTTTTCAGCACTAAAGTAGTCTCTGTAGTCATTACTAAATGTGAGCTGGTTGAGACCTTTTGCTAAGCCTAGAAACAGCATTAATGAAAAAAGCAGAATCCACCAAGCACGCTTGATGACAAATTCAGCCATTGAATTAGTACTTATCATTTATTTCTATCCTCTAAATATCCAATTAGCAGATTGACTGCCTTGGTAATATCCTAATTTCCAAAATTTAAGTTCTGCTCATTCTCAACAGGCGTTTTCTTCAAATGACCCTGAATACATAATGCATTCAACTCTTCTTTGCTTGCTAAACTTTGATCCCATTGCTTGAGCATTGGTGCTATATAACGGAACCAAAGAGGAGGAAAGAGAGACAAGGCAATAGCGAACATATAGCCGTGTTTTAGACAAAGTGTCTTGTTATCGTTGTATAACTGCCAAAATGGGATCGTACCATTTACATGATGTCCACCATGGCAAGTTGCATTGTATAGACCAATTCTTGAGCCCAGAGAACGAGTTTCCCAGCTATGTCGAGGTTCAATTTTTGAGCCTGGTATGCGGATCAAGCCATAATGCTGTACATAATTAATCGACTCTAATAACCATTTCGCTATAAACATAATCACGAGCCAAGCTAACATCGCCAGAGGGCTGACAAATAACGCTGTAAGAACCAACCAAAATATGGTCATCAACAAGCCGTTAATGACTTGATTCTTAATTAATTTACCAAATATTGAATGGCGCTTTAGTCGCGCAACTTCGAACTTCCAAGAGTCGCGGTACTGGCCAAATAATGCTCTTATGAAATGCTTATAGATTGAGTCTCCACGACGTGCAGAGGTAGGATCGAGCTCTGTTGCTACATTTGCATGATGACTATGAATATGGGAGATCACAACCTGTGCGTCTCCACACATGGAAAAGAGTAATCGTGACGCTTCAAACAACCCTCGCGTCTGGCGGTGCATGATCTCATGTGCGACTGCGGTGTTGTGACCAAACATGAAACCACAAGCCATGACCAATCCTATCAGCTCAAATAAGCTGTTTTGTGGGCTAGTCTGTAACGATAGATTAAAGCTATCTGAAAAGAATTGCACACATACCAATAGCATTTCATTTCTCGGTTCTATTTGCCAAAACAGCAGCAATAATGCGATAAAAGAAAGTGGGATATGTGCGACTAAAAGCGTATCAAAAATGCTGCCGATACGCCCTGACACTTTACCATCTGATTTTGGAAGTACATTATCACCAACCAGGTAAATGACAATGAAGCCTAAAACATAAGCCCATCCCCACATGCCTCCAAATAGTAAAGCCAAGTAAAGAAGAGGAAAGAATAACAGACTAAATAAGCCATAGAGCAAGTAAGACATTATGACTCCCAAACTGACTGAGCAGAGCTGAATTGCTCATTTATAAATGAAGCGACCTCAGCAGCAACCGTTTCATCAGCCAAAATTCGGTTGTGCCCAAGCCCATTTGTAACAAGGACTTGCTGCTTTGAATGTGATTCTCTTCTTTGCGATGTATCAAATAACAGCTTACCCTCTTGGATAGGTACTACCTTGTCTTTGATATCGTGCGTTATAAGTACATTTTGATTAAGTGAAGCAAGGTTATCGTTTGTACTGAAATTGTCCCAAACATTAGAAGTAATCATTTTGAAACGATCTGAAATGCGTTTCTTAAGTTTACTTTGAGTGTTTGAATTGAGCCCCAGTAAATATGAAAACTTATTAAAAACTCCCACGAAGGAAGAAGGTGTACTTATTAAGACGAGGCTCCGACAACTAAGTCCACTGGACAATAATTTAGCAGCACACACCCCACCAAAAGAGTGTGCAACAACAGCCTCACATTTAACTGTCTTTGCCTGTACATTGTTATTTGCATTGGCAGAAGACGCTCCTTGCAACATCGCACACACGATCGCATTTATCTCTAATAAATCAGTGTGCTTACCTTGAGAACGACCATGAGCTGGTAAGTCAAAGCATAAAACTCGAAACCCCTTTTCTAACAGAGCCTCTGCGATGCTAAACATTTGATCTACTCTAGATTCCCAGCCATGAATTAACACCACTGTCGGTGCGCTTGGATCGCCTATCTCATAACAACAAATCTGTTTGTTTGCCGAGCCATCGTGGGTAATTAAAGTAATCCAATACTCATCAGGGAATAGGCTTGCTAGCCCTGAAGGTTTATCAGCCCTCGCTTTACTATTAATTCTAAAGAATAACTTGTAGCACAAACGATGAGTTAATCCGGGTAATAATTGGCTCACTTTCAATAATAAACGAACATACTTTAAGGTTGTTGGTATCCGCATTTTTGGTTCAAGCGCTAAATCCAATTCACTGGGGAAGCTTTCTAACCGTTTTGAAACAGGCGGAAAATTTGTGCTAGATGAATTCGTCATAGCTCACCTTTTCTTTCGCAATACCTATTTGTTCATAAAGTGCTTTGCAATGTGACACTAGAGCTTTTGAGCCACAAATTAAGCCGCTAAGCTTTTCTGAGTTGCCTGCGGATTCTTTTATTTCTAATTCTGTCAGTGTTTGAGATGACAGAAACTCCTTGTGGTTCATTGACTTCAGCGTGACTCGTTCACCAAAGCTGTTGTTTAGCTTTGCTATGACACTCTCAAAGTAGGCTTGGTCATAACTCTTAACAACTCCAACCAAGTGGCCTCTAGCTGATGGAAAATTGCTAAGGTGTTGAGAAATAAGTGCAGCTGTGACACCTAAACCAGATCCTCCAGCAATTGCAATAATGTCGCCATTACTACGTACTGAAAAGTTCCCTTTCGCTTCACCGACCTTAATTGGCAGAGGCTTCTCTTCTGTCATCACACTTGCCCACCATGAAGACATCACCCCGCCTTCCTTAAGCGCAACATGAATTTCTAACTCCATTTCAGTGCCGGTAACTACCTTAGATACAATAGAGTAATATCTTGATATTCCGTTTGGATTGGTGACCCCAAGGTACTGACCAATTCGTAAATCAAAGTCATTTGGTACCAGTATCCGAACATCAAGAATGTGTGGAGCTATTGATGTTATTGTGGTGACAAAAGCACTACATCTTGGCTCTTCGAATACAGAACTTAGCGCTAAATCTTCTCTTGGGTAAGTTTGACAAGCAAGTGTATAACCCTTTTCAAGTTCTTCCTCATCAAACATATATGCTAGATCTTTAATGAAAGAAGCCTCACCCTTTTGAATCGTACAACGACATTCTCCACATGAACCAACCTGGCAACTATAAGGTATAGGCACATCCTGCATTAACGCGGCATCGAGAATAGTCTGATCCTCTCGAACAGTGAATAAATACTCTTGATCAGAATTAAAGAAACTAACTTGATGCTCACTAACTGTTTTCTTCTTGAAGAGTTTCCAGAACATAGTATTCCCTTAAAGTGAGAGCCCAATTCTCGCTAAGCGTTTATCACACTCATTGTTGACATCATGCATAAGCATTTCTACTTGCTCTTTTTCAGTCACGTCACGCATTTTCCTTGTTGGAAAGATATGAATATCACCAATTTCATCCATGTAGTTATCTGCAGCCATTTGGTACAAGCCAATATAGTGATTGATTGTAGATTCAAAAACTTCCGTCATTAACATGCGGAACTCTTTGGCTAAACGAGCCATTTTATTCCGTGTTTTATCGCCTTTAGCAGTGTAATTACGCATAATCGCTTCTCCATAAGCGACATGGTGAACCTCGTCCGCGAAAGCGCCTCGGATCATGGCTGAAAGTTGTGGGTCAAAAACAGACCAGTAAGCAGCTTCGTACCTATAAACAGGGTAGGCCATCCCTTCCAAAATAATGTTGTGCGAAAGCATGGCTGCTGAAAAATCACCTCGATCCACCTGCTCCGCGATTAAATCGTAAAATTTACGCATTTCCGGTGTGGTAACTCTGTCCATCATGCTATTTCGTTCTTCAGGGGAAACACCAAAATCTGCTAGCCTGCGACTAAAAATTTCAAAGTGCCGAGCTTCATCAGCAGCTTGCGTTGCCATAAAAACTGAGCTTGCCTCATCTGGTGCACACGACACTAACTTCGAAATACCAGTCATAGAGATTTTTTCTGCGGTCAAAAATGTAGCCAAGTCAATCTTATAAATTTCTGACAATAACTTATCCGACCATAATGCAGGGTGAGGATCTGGCGCATCAAATTTCACACCATATTCTGTATCCTGCAAAATGTGCCAGGGCGCGCGCTCTAACCAAGATTGCACATCAAATTTGTCAGTATCCCAACCGACATCAGTAAACTTCTTGCTATCCCTGTCGAAGAGTTTATTTTTTACATCCATTTTTGTTCCTAATAACAAATTTCACTCTACCGAGCTTGTTTAATAACATGTGTATTTGGCTTGCTTTGAAACCAAATTAAGAAAAGAGTTACACAAACAATTAAGCAAATTACAGCGCCGCCTAGGCTTGAAAGTAGCTCACTTAGATTAATACAACTCAAAATTGCAAATAAGATAGCCAGACCCAAGCGCATCCCTCTCGGCACCTGACTCTTATAAAAATGCCCAACCTGTTGTTGGCGTGAAGCGGTCAAACATGAAGCAATCAACAAACCTGAATAAATTAAGCAAATGAGCGAAGCAGACAATTGAGAAAACTCAGTGCTTAAGCCAAATCCAATCGTCACGAAACTAAGCAGAACAGACAACAAACTCATCAACAAAACTGCATTTACAGGGGTGATGCCATCTCGGCCAAGTTTTAGGAGCCTATTTGTTAATACTCCTTCTCTCGCTAACATGTAAATCATTCGAGAAGCTCCAGACAAACCACTATTAAAAGAGGTAACGAGTGCTTGAATAGTTAAGAAAAGAGCAACCAATCGACCTTCATGAGAGAAAAGCAACTCAGCAAAATACAGTAAAGGGTTTTCAGCAGGCACTGAGTGAGGCTTCAACTCTAAAAACACAAAGGCCATACTCATATAAAGCAATGCGATTGAAAGGATTGCGATATACATACTTTTTGGCAAGAGACTAAAAAAATCTTCAGGCTTTCGAACTGAACTTGCAGCTAGCTCAACACCAATAAAAAGAAAAACACCGAAAACGATCGCACTGGGTACGATATTTTTAATCTCATTAAAAGTGTTAATGCTATGAACGAAAGGCTCAACCTCTGATTGGTTATATGCAAACCAACATAAAAGCAAACTACCAAACCAAAGCAGAGTAGTTGAAATACGTTGAAGGTTTTCGGAAACCCTCAAACCTCGGTAATTAATTAAAATGACAAACCCAAGTACGCTGAAAACAACTCCCCATGACAGCGCTTCACTAAAAAAACTCGTTAAAATTGCATACAGCAAAAAGCTCTCTATCCCAGCAATTGTGATAAGCACAACTAAGTAACCTACCGTTAAGAGCAGAGATAGTTGTGAACCTAAGTGTTTTTTTGTATAGGTTCTTAAACTTGGAGAACCAGGATAAAGAGAAGCCAGCTCAAGGATAGGACCCATAATAGTGAGCATAAGAATGGCAGCTAGCGCAATTTCAAAAATAGCTATAAATTGACCTTCTAGGCGTAGAGAGTTTTGCGTATCCATACCAAGAATAATAAGTAGTACGTAATTACAACTTATTGCAATGGCGATCCCACTCGCCGTTGAAATATAGCCAAATCCTCGTGATACAGACGCAAAATCAACCGTGAGTTTCATATTAATGAAAACCCCATAATATAAGTGCTATTGCGTCTAGCTTTATGCTGTGTTGCTCATTACCAAACACTTGCAAGTCGCCTTCAAGGCTTGCTATTGCAGGATTACAACGGCCTTCAAATATATCCATGAAGCAATCCGTATGGGTGCGCAATAAAATCGTCTCTTTTCTTTCTTGCTCAGTGCAATCGTTTAGCTCTTTAATTTCAACGACCTGCCCCTGGTTAACTACTATCAAAAACTGCTCATCTTGATCAGTGCATTGCAAGTTAATATCAACTGTCCAATTCTTAGTTAACCTCTGAACCTGTGCATTTTGGTTAACATTACTTGCAAAGTTATTAAGTGTTGCCTTTAAACCCATTTCCATATTTGACTCCATCATTTCACTGTTAAATTTGCGTCCGAATCGGGCGTAGAACCGGATAAGTTGTAATATTTTCTGGCATAGATTAAACGAGGGTCGTCTTTGGATAACTCGCCATTCTTGGGATTATTGGATGGTGTTGCTGTTTCAACTCGGCCGCCCGTTAAAAACAAATCATCTAATAAAGAACCAAGTGGAGTAACGGTAAACCAACGCTTTTCCGTAATGTAGTGATGAGCCATGTGGCGCTTTTGAATAAACTTAAGCCATTTGGTTTTGCATGAGTACGGGGAATGTACCAATAAGTGAAACCACTCAAATTCTATATACCCCAGTACTAGACCTAATGTAGCTGCAAGCGTCATATCGATACTCGACGTCACTGCGTAAAAACCAAACATATTTAGCATCAACACAGGCAAAGTGAACCAAAATGGCGTTATCAAAATATCTAGCCTCTTTGGCATATCATGATGCCCCATGTGCAAACGATATAAGTACCTGTACAATTTAGGGTTTGCTGGTGCCGGCATGTGAAAAACCCAAACGTGGGCAATATATTCTTGGATCAGATACAAACCCCAACCAAAAACCATTGCGCCTAATAACTTCCAGATGCCCAGCTCCCCTAACATCACATCTAAATTAAATCCTGATGCATGGAAATTGCTAAATAATAAAATGCTGCAGGCAATAGCCAGTGCAAAATAAAGTTGGATTGAGCGCTCTGCAATAAACCTTTTAAACACCCAACTCAAGCTTTGCTGTTTAATAAACTCTTCATTTGCCATTCTGTCTTCCTCAAACTGCAAACTGAGTGTGTGGTTGCGCGGCAGGTTCAATTGACTCAACTATCGTTGTGGGCAACTTAAAACCAAAAGACAAACCAAATTCGTATATTTCCCGAGCTTGAGTAATATCCAGCTCTTTACCTAAGCTGTAATCTCCTTCTAAACCAGCCATAGCAAGAATTATTGTTTCTGAAAGACAAGCTAAATTAACATCAGGCTCGAAGCCTAAAATATTTGATTTGCCAAAGGCGATTGGTTCAGGAAGCTTCACTACCCCCCCTTCAAAAGCGACGATATCTGGGCGCTCTTGAGATATATAACCTGAAAAGTCAGGTGGACGCGCAGCATCACAAACAACACTTTCTTGAGCTAATAAATTGCTAGGTATAAATCCCTTACCATTCGAAGTTGCTGAAATAATTGCGTTACAGTTAGGCAGTTCCTCTTCAATTGACACTGAAATACGAATGCAGGATTCAATGAGACCTGGAGCTCGTTGCTCTATAAATAAAGTCATGGCTCTAAAAGCCTCTACCCCAGTGCTATTAAGTAACTCTCTAAATAAAGGAGACCTAAAATTAATTACTTTCTCGGCTTTAGACATTAACTCTCTGGCAATCGCATTTGGTTTAAATTCAGCTTCATCTTCAAATGCACGCCATACTATTTCGGCCCGTATTTCATCTAAGCCTTGAATTGCATGCGGATTGCTTGGATTTCCAAATAATGTTATTTCTCTAAACTCTCTTGACGCTTCAATCGCAGCAATACGACCGACCGCACCGGCAGCACCAATCACGGCAAGCCTTATACCATTGCATGTCGAGAAACGAGCGTTCACAGCCTCAATAACGCCCCTTGCACTCATCATTCCAGTAAAGCTATTGCCACTTGTTACTGCGACTGTTCGCTCTGGCAACCTAGTTCCACCTCGCGTTACAATTGATGTAAAAGCGCCTAGACCTACACGATCAACATTTAAAGCATGTGCAATATCAAAATACTGCTGCATCAAAAACTCACGCTTTTCCTTTTTTAAACGCATCATTTTTTCAGGTGTTAGTGGGCAAGAAATTAACCATCCTTCAACATAGTCACCATCGCTATTTGTCACTGCTGGCGCATAAAGCACAGGAGCTGGCTCATATCGTTTTGAGAACCATGAGTCCATCCAGCTGTACCAAAGATCTTTATGTTCTGGATGAAGGTTATTAATCGCTTCAGGCATAATTCGCATTAAATCTTCATCCATTGTCGGATGAATCAAAAAGGCAAAGCTGCCCAATTTCTTGCCTGAAGGCTTTGGAAGCGGCATCACTGGATCAAGTGCTAAATCTTGTTCTGTATACTCAACCTCACGCGAAGGCTTCCCTATCATGTAGGCAAATAAAGAACTAAATTTTCTTTTAGTTATCAATTCGCCCACATCATTAAGCGCATCGATTAAGCGATCTATTTGAGGCTTAGTAACAATGAGGTTTGGTTCTATACGAACCACACTGTTATGATTGAATACTGGTGCAGTAAGAATTTGATGGCAATTTAACAGATAACCACACACTAATGGCGCAGCTAAACCATGAAAGCTTGCATGAGCTAGAAAATAACTGTGGCTTTGCGGCCAAGGCATTAATTCAACCCCCAGCATAAGTCCATCACCCTGGAGCGACTTAAAGGCAAAGGGGAAGTCAGAAACAACCTTCTCTAAACTTACTTTTAAATATTTAGCAACGTCACGAACATGCTGTAAAATCTCTCCATCATTTGCAGTTAACTCATCTAAAACTGCATTTCCCACAACACAGGTAAAGTTATTATTCGCAAAAGTTGAGCTATGAAATAAACCAAGCTCTTCAGTCCACAGTTTGTCCCGACAAATCATTGCTCCTAGCGGCACGATTCCACCACCTAAGGCTTTAGCAAGGCAAATAATATCTGCTTCAACATCAGGGTATTTTTCAAGACCAAATGTATAGCCCAAGCGCCCAATACCTGTTTGAACTTCATCAACCACCAACAAAGTGCCATATTTCTTGCTAAGCTTGGACAGCTGCTCGACTAGAGATGGCTCTAGAAGACGCATACCACCTTCACCTTGAACCAGCTCAATAATTAATGCCGCCACATCTTTCTTAGCAAGTCTTGCTTCTAGCTCTTTAAGCTCATTTAGATTCATATGCTCAAAGAATTGCGTATCAGCTAAAAATGGCGCGCTATATTGTTGATTACCCGTTGCAGATCCCGCACCTAGTGTCTTCCCGTGAAAACCGGTTTTACTTGATATGATTACCTGGCGACCGGTATAAGAACGGGCAAGCTTAATTGCTATCTCAACTGACTCAGCCCCGCTATTACAAAAAGTGCAGTAGCCCTGTTGAAATGGTGATAACTCTATCAAACGCTGAGCGAGTAACTCTGCATGTTGTGCACGTAAAGGCTGTACAAAACTTGCTTCGTTGTTCGCTAAAAACGTAACGATTTTACTTTTGATATTGGGTGCATTGTGACCAAAAGGTAATGCACCATATTGAGAAATAAAGTCGCAATAAACATTCTCATTTTCATCAAACAACTCAGAGCCTTGAGCATGCGTAATCGCTTTGTCAAAGCCAATATGACGAAGCATAAATTGACGAGTTGGATTAATTCTAGAATCAACTTGGCTTAATTCAGAAATAGTAGGTGTAACAGATTTCGACACCTTTTGTGTGTCAGCTTTTATCAAATCAATTAACATGGTTAGTCTCTTAAATTTTATTTTGCTAGGTGTTCAACATATGTAATTACAACAACCAAACTACCCAAAGCTGCACTTACTAACATGGTGAATTGATACCGGTTCAGATAACGCCTTACTTCATCACCAAGGGAAAACATAATCCTTGGCCAAATGAAATAACTACCAATTAAATGGCATGCGGCCATAACCGAGAGTAGAGAGATTTTGATCACTAAAAACGAATCGAGCACGCTTCGCTCTTGAACAACAGCTAGAAAAATTCCCGAGCTAAACGTAAAGATAATAAATGCATACAACCAATATGCTGCCCGAGTACCTTGTACTTGATACATCCTGCGCTCTTGCTGGATATCCTTTGCCCCAGCGCGGTATGAAGGAAAAATAAGCACGAGGTTGAAATACATAGCACCTAGCCAGCTAATAGTTGCAAACACATGCACTAGATAAAAAGCACACTCAACTACAGACATAACCGCCTCCAAAATTCATATTTTTTCCTTAAATAACTTAGAGGGTTAAAGCGAACAGCTTGTATCGAAATTTTGATACTGAATAGCGTCAGCATTAACGCTACAAACTGGGCAATTTGGATCATGTTCAATTTCCAGTTCTGTAAATTCAGCATCTAAGGCGTCGTATCGAAGGATCCTATTGGTTAATGGCTCACCTAGATTTAACAACAGCTTAATAGCTTCTACGGCTTGCAAAATACCGATCACACCAGGCAGCACTCCCATCACACCGGCCTCCATACAAGAAGGCGCTAATTCTGATGGAGGAGGGCTCGGGTATATACAGCGATAACAAGGAGCAGACTGGTGCCCACTAAAGACTGTTAGATAACCATCAAACCGAAATACTGCACCGTGCACATTTGCAATGCCATGCTTTACGCATGCGTCATTAATCAAATAGCGCGTATTAAAGTTGTCACATCCGTCTATGACCAAATCATATTGAGAAAATAGCTCATCAACATTATCTTCATCTAGCATTGCATCATAGGTAACGACATTCACTTGAGGATTAAGTTCTGAAATGCGCGAAGCAGCAGATAGTACTTTCTTTTTGCCTAAATAAGACTCGCCATGAATGACCTGACGCTGCAGGTTACTCACTTCCACAACATCACTATCGATTATTCCCAAGGTGCCAACTCCCGCAGCAGCAAGATAGAGTGCAGCTGGTGAACCCAACCCGCCTGCACCAACTAATAGAACACGACTGTCTAAAAGTTTTAACTGGCCATTTTCACCAATCTCAGGAATAAGCGTATGTCTGAGATAACGTTGACGACTTTCAAGATCAAGCATCTTTGGGCGTGATACTGGTAAACCCAAATCTTTCCAGGCTTGCATACCTCCTTTTAACGAGCTGATGTTCATATAGCCCATTGCGCGAAGACTATCGGCAGCAAATAATGAACGAACACCTGAGCCACATACCAAAATGATGCTTTGTGATAATTGAGTTAATTCGGTTTCGGCTTTTAACTCCAACAAACTTTTTGGGATATGTAGAGCATGTTCAATCATGCCTGATTCAAGCTCTTCTTTTTCCCTTACATCAACAATAACGCTGGAATTAGCTTGAGTGAAAGCCTCTAGTTCATTTGCAGATATTTCAATAATTTCTTGCTTTAATTGCTGAACTTTTTGATCTAAGAATCCCACTTTAACCACCTGCAAATGCTGGCACTATTGAAACAACATCTCCTTGCTTTAACGGTGTCTCCAAGCCTTGTAGTTGTGCAATATCTTTCTTATTAACAAAAACTTTTATGAATTCTCTTACCTGTTGCTCAGAATCAATGATGTGTTCAATTAAGTTCGTACTTTGTAGCTTAAGTTCATCAAATGCTTCATTTACAGAGCTTGCATTAGTGAACACCTTTTTCTGATTGCCTGCATACTTTCGAAGTGGTGCAGGAAGAATGATTGTGACTTCCATAAATTTTCCTTTTTACACTTTTTGACTTAGAGCTTAAGCCATCTCGTGATTTGTAATTTCTATTAGTCCTTTGACAAGCTTACGTACATCTTGCTCATCAGAATAACGTCCAAAACTAACCCTAATTGTTGATTCAGCTTCACTAGGGGACATACCGATCGCATTTAGCACATGTGACATTTTTTGTACTTTATTTTCTGAACATGCTGAGCCTCTTGACACCCTTATCCCATAGAGTAAATCCAGCCTTTCCAATAACGTTTTACTTTGAATACCCGGGAAACTTACTGACACAATGTTACTTTGACAAAGCACGTCATCATCACTGCCATTAAAGGTGGCATCGGGAAAGTAGTGCTTGATTAAATTGATGAAGAGCTTCTTCTGTGCAGAAACACTGACTTCATCCTTGTATTTATTTATCTCAAGTAACTCTAGCGCTCGTGTAAAACCAACCACGCCCAGAATGTTTTCGGTCCCCCCTCGAAAACCCAGCTCTTGTCCACCACCATGAATAAGGGAATAAGTCATATCTGGGTTTTTCAAATAAAGGGCGCCAGTACCTTTTGGCCCATATATTTTGTGTGCTGATATAGCCAAACTATCTATATTTAGCTCATTTAGGTTTAAATCGGTCTTTCCAAATGCTTGAACTGCGTCGACATGAAAGAAGATATCTGGCCTATCACGAAAAAGAGCCTCTCCGAGTGCTGCTATAGGTTGCTTTGTCCCGAGTTCATTATTAACCGCCATCAAAGTAACTATTTTGGTGTTTTCTTTCAGAGCACCCAAGACAGCTTCGACTTGAACAACGCCACTTCTGTCTGGGTCTACATAAGTAACTTCAAAACCCAGTACATTTTGACACCATGTGACAGCCTCCAAGACAGATGCATGCTCTATGCTGGAACAAACAATATGTCCGGGCGAATCTAGAAATATCATCGCACGGCCCTTTATTGCCGTGTTATTTGCCTCAGTTCCACCAGATGTAAAGAAGATGCTATTTACTTGGACTTGTAATATTTTCGCTAATGTTTTACGAGCAAGTTCAATCGTTTTCTTATTTTGCCAAGCTATAGAGTAACTACTAGAAGGGTTTGCATAAGAACCCAATGACTCTTGCATCGCCAGAATAACTTCGTTATCCAATGGGGTTGTAGCACTATAATCTAAGTATCCTGCAATTTTCTTTTCCATCTTTCTTACATCATTTTTTAATAAATAAGTGATAGCCTACATGCGACATATTTTTGTATCTATTTTGGACACGAAAGAAACCTTAATATAAAATCATGTAAACAAAAGGTTTCAAAAGCACAAGAGAAATAAACATGTAAATCAGAACATTAAATCACACAAGGAATATCATCACGCTCTTGGTTAAAAATAATTTAACAAGCTGATGAAGAGGGAAACAGAGTTTAAATTGCCAATTAAAAGGATAAAAAAGACAAATGCCACGCAAAATAGCAATATTGGCTACCGACAAAGCGATTGTTGGTGGAATTATTACGCTGATCGAAACTTTCGATTACTGCAACATGTATTGGAAAACAATCAAGCCTGAATCCAATGAGTTACTTTTTGAATGTTCCATTGTTTCTCCTTTGGGAAACCCGATCAGCAATAGTGCGGGGGTTCAGTTAGCCACAAAAAGCCTGGAGCAATCAAATTATCTTCTTGATATGGATGCAGTCATCGTTGCATCAACTGTTATAAGCGATCAACAAAGCTTCAATGAGTATTTGCTATCATTCGCCCCCATTTCACAAGCAATTATTGAGTTTAAAAAGTTAGATAGGCCGATCTCTGGATATTGTTCTGGTGTTTTAGTACTAGCAGCAACTGGGTTGCTCGATCATCATAAAGCGACTTGTGCTTGGTGGCTTTCGTCAATGTTTACTCAGCTTTATCCTCAAGTACATTTATCAATGGACAAAATAGTGATTAAGGATAATGGCATCTTCACAGCTGGTGCTGCATCGGCAAACCTTAGCCTAGCACTTGTATTAGTTCGCGAACTAGCGAATGAGAAGTTAGCGAGTAAAATCTCAAAACTTTTGTTAATCGACCCTAATCGCTCATCTCAAATGCCATTTATAGATAGGCGTTTAGTACCTGAACACCAAGATGAATTAATATATAAAGTGCAGCAGTGGATGCAAAAAGACATTCAAGATAACTCTTCAATTGAGGAATTATCAAATAGGTTTGCTGTAAGTGAAAGAACTTTAATAAGAAGGTTTAAAAAAGCAACGGGAGAAACGCCTGCAGCATATCGACAACGCTTGAGAGTTGAAGAGGCAAAAATGCTAATCGAATCAAGTAACCTCTCAATTGAAAAAATATCTAACTCAGTTGGTTATGAAGATATCAGTGCGTTTAGAAAAAGCTTCTCTAGGCACACCAGCTTGTCACCAAACGCATATCGCAATAGATTTAAAACAGAACCATTAAATTAATCCAAGGTCTCTGCAACGCGAGGTTTCACCCACTAAATTTAGTAGTGATAAATAGCCTCACGTTTACTATTACAGATACAAAATTTAATTAAAGAAAATTACTCAGTATACTCTCTGCATTAGGTAGAGTTACAAACTCAGCTTACAATTTAATACAGTACACTTCTGAGCTAGTTATTAAATCACAGGTATCGTCGGTAGAGCCTCTGAATACTATATTTAAATATCTAATAAATCATATTTACAAAAGTAGCAAAGTATTCATCCTGATGACCACGACTTCTTAAAGATCCGCTCAGATGATTATGCGCATTTCACGCGACAAAGCGTATTTTGAGTAAGACATTCAAAAAAACTTTGCCAAAGCATGAATGCACAACTGACCTTACAAAAAGGTGGCGAGACTTTGAAATATTACCGGCCCCCCCTCCGTGCTTATCAGCCAGACCTACAAGCCGAAGTAAAATACGCGCCTAGATAATAAACTTTACTACGCTTAGCTATTAAAAGTATGCGCCTTCATTACGGTTGCAATCATTCGAAACGTATCAACCCATGCTTGGCGCAATTCTGGTGTCCAAGCATCCCCTAGCCCCATTTTTAAAGTATATAAAAGCGCATTACCTACTGGAGTAAAGTCTTTGGCCTGTACACCATACCCAACATGTCGTTCAGCCAATTGATGAAGTACAGGGACCAGCGCATTGATGTCATCAAGCCCTCTCACTGCCACACGCAAGGTCATCATTAGCTTTTGCCCTTGGCTTTTAATATCACTTTTAAATAGCTGCTTGAGTGACGGATCGTATTGGAAGAGTGTTTGATAGAAAAGCTCTGCTGCTGCTTCTGCATGGGGCTCTATTTGCACAAAACTACGCTGTACTAGCTTTTTTTGCCTTTCGGTGATCGACATAACTAACCTCATATTGGCAGATGCCGAGCTATTCGACACCATCATGACATATCTAAAATTAGTCGCAATAGTGTCAAAAAGCGAATAAAGACTAGTCTTTATAACCCCAAGGTGCTTTTGGCGGTGTGATCGGTTTCGTTAAATCAAAATCAACTCTAAACTCGCGACCTTCACGCACTAAACGATATGTAAACTTTTCATCGTAAATATACATCTGCCAAGTATTGCCCATTGACTGAGGAATACCTAGGCTCACAAATAACTCTTTTGAATACTGATCAGCAGGGAAAGACTGCACGTTTGCAAAGCCTGCATCAACGGTATGGCCGCCATACATGGTTGACGGATCATCATCGCCATTTTCTAAACGGTGGTCGTGCTTCAAACTCAAACCACTGCCAGTCTTGGTAATGATCCAAGTACGAGACGCATCTTTTCCTACATGAAAAGGCACTTGCAGTTCTTTTTCACTGCAACGACGCACATGCATCACTAGCTTCGCTTCATTAAACTTGCTCGGACCTTGGTTATCCAGCGTTACTTTACCTTGGTAGGCTTTACCACAATGCGCGGCAATTTTATCGAAAAATGCATCATGGGTTGGAATTGATACCAGTGGCGCTGGACGCGCGATGGCTGAGCCACTAACAAGTAGCGCAAGAACGGCTAGGCTTTTTTTCATTATGCTTATCCTAAAAAAGAAAAACCAGAGAGTAATTAGCTCTCTGGTTGTATGCAAAAAAACGCGATTAACTTAGTTTTATTGCCAAGGGCGATCAGCGGATAAGTTAGCTTCAAACGCATCGATTTGTGCATTCAATTGCTCTGTCTCACCAATAAAATCTAAGCCACTTAATAAACGCGCTTTGATATCTGAGCGCACATCAAAGTCGATGGCATCGAAATACTGACTGCGGATCTGCTGATTTTCTAAATCAATTTCAACCTGAATATCTTGATGCTGCTCGGCAATCGCAAACAGGCTATCTAATGTGTCTGCCGATAGCGCGATACACAACATCTGGTTATTACCACAGTTGTTAAAGAAAATATCTGCAAAACTTTGTGCCAAGATCACAGTAAATCCGTACTGCTTTAGTGCCCAAGGCGCATGCTCACGAGATGAGCCACAACCAAAGTTATCACGCGTTAATAATACCGAAGCACCTTGATAGCAGTCTGCGTTTAATACAAAGTCAGGATTCGCACTGCCATCATCTAAATAGCGCCAATCATAAAACAACGCTTTATCAAAACCATCACGACTGGTTGAAGTTAAAAACTGCTTTGGAATAATTTGATCGGTATCGACGTTATTTTTGTCTAAAGGTGCCAATAAACCTTGATGATAAACCGCCATTACACCGCTCCTCTAATATCTGTAAAATGACCAGCTATCGCCGCTGCTGCCGCCATCGCAGGACTCACTAAATGAGTTCGACCACCGCGGCCCTGACGACCTTCAAAGTTACGGTTAGAGGTCGAAGCACAGCGCTTTTCAGCGCCCAGCTTGTCATCGTTCATTGCAAGACACATAGAGCAGCCTGGTTCACGCCATTCAAACCCTGCCGCTTTGAAAATATCTGCTAAGCCTTCTTGTTCTGCCTGCTGTTTTACTAGGCCTGAACCCGGTACTATCAAAGCTTCAACGCCAGTCGCAACCTGCTTGCCATTGACAATTTCAGCGGCCGCACGTAAATCCTCAATGCGGCTGTTGGTACAAGAACCGATAAATACGGTATCGACTTTTGCATCAGATAACTTCTGGCCGGCTTCAAGACCCATGTACTTCAGTGCTGCACGCATGGCATCAGCTTTGATTAAATCGGCTTCTTCGTCTGGGTTTGGTACTCGCTCATCAATACCAATAACTTGCTCTGGGCTTGTGCCCCAAGTCACTTGTGGTTGAATATCTTGCGCATCGAGTTCAACGACTAAATCAAACTGTGCATCCTCATCTGATTTCAGTGTCTGCCAATATGCAACGGCAGCTTTGAAATCATTCCCTTTTGGTGCGAACGGACGCCCTTCAAGATACGCAAACGTCGTTTCGTCTGGTGCGATTAAACCCGCTTTGGCACCCATTTCGATGCTCATATTACACAGCGTCATGCGCGCTTCCATTGATAGCGCTTCGATGCCTTCGCCACAAAACTCTGCCACATAGCCCGTGCCACCAGCGGTGCCTAGCTTACCAATCACAGCTAGAATTAAATCTTTTGAGGTCACGGTTGGACGCAGCACACCATTAATTTGGATCTTCAATGATTTGGCTTTTTTCTGCTGTAGTGTTTGCGTTGCTAATACGTGCTCTACTTCAGACGTGCCAATACCATGTGCTAAGGCACCGAATGCACCGTGTGTTGAGGTATGGCTATCACCACATACAATTGTAGTCCCCGGTAAGGTGATCCCCTGTTCAGGACCCATGACATGCACAATCCCTTGGTTAATCGAGTTTAAGTCATACAACTCAATACCAAAGTCGTTACAGTTTTGTGCTAGCGCCATTAACTGGTTTTTCGATACTTCACTTGCGGCATCTAGCGAACGACTCTTAGTCGAAACATTATGATCCATGGTCGCAAAAGTTTTCTCAGGGCAACGTACTTTGCGGTTATTCTCGCGCAGCCCCGCAAATGCTTGTGGTGATGTCACTTCATGTATTAAGTGACGATCAATATAAAGTAAATCGGTTTGTTCATTGATTTGTGCAACCACATGAGATTGCCAAATTTTATCGTATAAAGTCTGAGCCACTTGCTACATCCTCTTATCTTGGCTGCATGACGGTGCAGCCATCAGCCAAAATTAAATACGTGAAACGATTGCTTGTGCTACGTCTTGTGTGGTGTAACCGCCTTGAGGGTAGATATCTGGCGTGCCAACACCTGCTGCAACAGCTTCAGCTACCGCTTTTTCGATGGTGCGTGCCGCTTCATCTTGCCCTAAAGAATAACGAAGCATTAAGGCAGCACTCAAAATTTGCGCAATCGGATTTGCAATGCCTTTACCCGCAATATCTGGCGCCGAGCCACCTGCAGGCTCATATAAACCAAAGCCTGATTGGTTTAAGCTAGCTGAGGGTAATAAGCCCATAGAGCCTGTAATCATCGCGCATTCGTCTGACAAGATATCGCCAAACAAGTTGTCGCAAAGTAACACATCAAACTGGCTTGGCTGCTTCACAAGCTGCATTGCTGCATTGTCTACATAAATATAATCAAGCGTTACTTCTGGGTAGTCTTTGCTCACTTCGGTGACAACCTCACGCCATAGTACGCTTGATGCCAATACATTGGCTTTGTCTACTGACGTAACATGGTTACTGCGTAGACGCGCCGCTTCGAATGCAAAGCGCGCGATGCGCTCAATTTCAGCACGAGAATAACGTTGCGTGTCGAATGCAGCTTCACTCGCACCCTCGCCTTCACGGCCTTTTTCACCAAAATAAATACCGCCTGTTAACTCACGCACACATAAAATATCAAAACCTTGCGCACTGATATCCGCTCGCAGAGGAGACGCGGCGCTCAGTGCAGGTAATAGCTGTGCTGGGCGCAAGTTACAGAACAACCCAAAGTGCTTACGAAGTGGCAGTAAAGATGCTCGCTCTGGCTGTTCATTCGGTGGTAAATGCTCCCACTTAGGGCCACCTACTGAGCCAAATAAAATGGCATCCGCTTTTTCACATGCCGCTAAAGTAGAGCCAGGAAGCGCCGCACCAAATTCATCAATGGCAGCACCACCAATGGCATGGTGCTCACGTTGTAGCGTAAAATTAAACTTCGCGCTAACCGCATCTAATACTTGCTCGGCGGCAGACATGACTTCAGGGCCGATGCCATCTCCAGCTAAAACGGCGACTTGGTAACTTTGTTGGCTCATCCTGCTTTCCTTTGTTGTTTTAAGTCAGACACTTTTTGTGCTCTGTCAATTAAGTTATATACGCGGATCATGGCGCGTACTGAGGCTTCTACGATGTCGGCAGCAAGGCCGGCGCCGTGATATTGGCGACCATCGTATTTAGCAATAATATTTACCTGACCAAGTGAGCTTGCACCTTGGCCTGTGGCATCTAAGTTGTATTCAATCACTTCAACCGCCATGCCCGTAATGCGTTCAATGGCTTTGAATGAGGCTTCGACCGGACCATTTCCTGTGGCAGCTTCTTGCTTTGATTGCCCACCGACTGTCATGCCAATAGTCGAACTGGCGACTGATTGAGAGTTTGACGCTGAGTTTACAAACTCAAGTTGGTAAGTTTCGTCTTTATCACTGATCTGATTAAAGTAGATCATGGCTTCTAGGTCATAGTCATAGACTGTGCCTTTTTGGTCAGCTAGCGCTAAGAAGCTGTCATATAAACTATCCATGTCATAGTCAGACTTTTGATAGCCTAATTCTTCTAAGCGATGCTCAATGACATGGCGACCTGAACGCGAGGTCATATTTAATTGGTTGTTTGGTACACCCACAGTTTCTGGGGCCATGATCTCGTAGGTGTTCTGTGCTTTTAACACGCCATCTTGGTGAATGCCTGAGCTGTGAGCAAAAGCATTTTCACCGACAATAGCCTTATTCGGCTGCACAGGCATATTGCAAATGGTTTCAACTTGGCGCGACGCACGGTAAATCTCTTCGCTGCGAATATCGGTGTAAACACCTAAATGGTCGTGACGCATCTTCATAATCATCGCCACTTCTTCTAACGAACAGTTACCCGCTCGCTCACCAATACCATTAATCGTACATTCGATTTGTCGCGCACCGGCTTGTACTGCAGCAATTGAGTTTGCCACCGCCAAACCTAAATCGTTATGACAATGTACACTTAAACGCGCTTGGTCGATATTTGGCACGTTATTCATTAAATGGTGGATCATCGCCGCATACTCGTCAGGCGTCACATAGCCCACGGTGTCAGGTAAGTTAATGGTTGAAGCGCCTGCCTTAATTGCTTGCTCGACAATGCGACATAAATCCCAATGCGGAGTACGGCCCGCATCTTCACACGAAAACTCCACATCATCGGTGTAATTGCGGGCTAACTTGATTGATTTCACCGCCATCGCAGTTGCATCATCTAGGCTCATGCGTAGCTTGTGTTCAAGGTGTAAAGGGCTGGTTGCAATAAAGGTATGAATACGACTTTGCTCTGCAGGACGTAATGCTTCCCCACAGGCTTCGATGTCTTTTGCTACAGCCCGAGCTAAACCACAAATCGCAGGGCCTTTAATTTCAGTGGCGATGCGCTGTACTGCACGAAAATCTGCAGGACTTGAAACCGGAAAACCGACTTCCATGACATCCACATTAAGGCGGCTAATGGCATGTGCAAGCTGTACTTTATCATCTTCAGTTAAGCTCGCCTTTAGCGCTTGCTCACCGTCTCTTAATGTTGTATCGAAAACCCAAACTTTATCATTCATACCTTAGCTCCTCACCCCTTTGTATCGCCCTTTGAACACCATCGCTATAAGCAAATAGTTTTAATCAGTTATCTGGTCACGGCGTAAAAACAAAAAACCCCGCAATGTGCGGGGTTTTCGTTATGCTGCATTTCACACGCACACCGCCCCACACCGATACTTGATCAGTAAGAGGTTTAATAGCAGTGACAATTGTGTGAACTTTTTCATTTCTTAATCTGCATGTTTTGTATTTATGCTGTAACTAATGCGATTTTTAACATGTCACCACACTAGAGATCAAGCATAAACAATTCAACTAAGCAGTAAAAACAGAGTAAGCAAAGAAAAGAAAAAACAAGTGAAGAGGCTTTTTAGAATAAAAAAACCCTAAAACATAAAGTTAAGGGTCTTTTTAAATTTGAACAGTAAACAATCGAGTAGATTAATTTTTATATGATTTTTTTATGAAGGCTTTGAATTTATTTGGTGTGTGCCGTAATGGTTCGCGCCTTTGGCGATATAACGCAACTGCCAAATCAGACGCTCGGTTAATTCTTCTCGTTGTTGTGTGTCTTGATCAAGTGCATCTGCACCAGCATTAAATACCAAGGTCACCATGGCTTCTGCTTGCATATAAGCATGATTCGCATCGCATGGGGTTTCAGCTTCTAAGTAATGCGCAAGCTCTAAAATAAAATGCTGAATTTCACGTGCGACTGCAGCACGAAATGCTTTTGATGTGCCTGAACGCTCTCGTAACAACAATCTAAATTGGTTACTCGAGGTGTCGATGAACTCCATAAAAGTCAGTACAGAGGTATTGATCACACTGCCACCACTTGCTATTCGACGGCGTGCTTGTCGCATCAGTTGACGTAATGTTAAACCCGCTTCGTCAACCATGGTTAGACCGAGTTCATTCATGTCCTTAAAGTGTCGGTAAAACGAAGTCGGTGCAATACCCGCTTCTCTTGCCACTTCTCTTAAACTCAAATTAGAAAAACTATGTTCCGCACTGAGCTGGTTAAATGCAGCTACAATCAAGGCTTGTCGGGTTTTTTGTTTTTGTTGTGCACGAACACCTGACATATTTTCTCCCTAGAGTTTATCGATAACTTGTGCAGTCTAATACTTGACGTGATGAGAATGAAATACTATTTTAGCGTACAAGTGTACGCTGAGATTTTTTTAAAATGAAAAAACCCCCTCTCATTTGGACAAATGTTTTGTTTTTTGCCCTGTCATTTTTGGCTGCCATTACCTTAGTGCCGTGGTATGGAATAACCCATGGCTTTGAAACCAGCACTTGGATAGCCTTTGTTGCCTGTATGTTTTATGCCGGCTTGTCTATCACCGCCGGTTACCACCGCTTATGGGCGCACAAAACATATGAAGCTCACCCAGCAGTGCAATGGATATTTGCATTAGGTGGCGCATTCGCACTGCAAAATAGTGCATTACATTGGAGTAGCGACCACCGTGTTCACCATGGTCAAGTCGACGATCCTGTCAAAGACCCTTATGCCGCAACCAATGGCTTTTGGTATAGCCATATTGGTTGGATGTTGCGTGACTACCAAGGTAAAAACTATGGTGACTACAGCAATGCCAGAGACTTACAACGCAACCCTATTGTGATGTTTCAACACCGTCATTACATGAAACTTGTGTTACTAACGAATGTGGGTATTCCATTACTACTAGGCGCGCTGTTTGGTGACATTATTGGTGTGTTGTTATTGGCAGGTGTGTTAAGACTGGTATTAAGTCAGCACTTTACTTTCTTTATCAACTCACTGGCGCATATATGGGGCTCTCGCCCATATACCGAAAAAAATACCGCCCGTGATAATGGCTTTTTAGCGTTGTTCACCTACGGTGAGGGCTATCACAATTTCCACCATATTTTTGCCAGTGACTATCGCAATGGTATTCGTTGGTACCACTACGACCCAACAAAATGGATGATCCGTGCATTTGCGGCAGTCGGCCTTGCCAGTAAACTCAAACGCACACCAGTCGAGCGTATCGAAAAAGCCAAAGCTGAAACCTTGTTACTTAAGACTAAAGTTAAGCTGGCAAAATTGCCTTTAGCCCAAGATCAGCTTACATTGTTACAACAAGAATATGATTTGCTTCTAAAAAAGTTACAAACCTTTTGTGCGGCACAAAAGCAGTTATTAGAAGCAAAAGCTGATTCCATGCGTGAGCAATGTGATACTTCGGCAATTGCCAAGCAATACAAAGAACTTGAAGCTGCTTGGCAAACGCAAAAACAAGCATGGTTAGCACTAAATGCAAGGCTATTATCGAACGCTTAAATCAATTTATTCGGTGATAGCCAACTCGCAAGTTGAGGAGGGGCTGTGGCCAAACAAAAAGCAGAATCAAATACAGACAAGCCGGCGTCATTTATGTATGACGCCATTATCATAGGTTCAGGTCCTGGCGGTGAAGGTGCCGCCATGAACCTATCTAAAAGCCACAAACGTGTTGCCGTTATCGAGCGCCATAAAGCGGTTGGTGGTGGCTGCGTTCACTGGGGCACTATTCCTTCAAAAGCACTAAGACACTCTGTTAGCCGTTTAATTGAATATAAACAAAACCCACTTTTTAGCCTCACTGAAAAACCGCAGCGTTTAACCTTTGGCGATATTCTTAGCCATGCCAGTAATGTGATCTCTAAGCAATCAAATCTGCGCAGCAGCTTTTATGACAGAAACCGCATTGAGTTATTTCAAGGTGATGCCAGCTTTATTGACCGTTACTCAATTAAGGTGACTCATGCAGATAGCTCTTATGAAGTTATCACGGCACCGATTATTGTGATTGCCACAGGCTCACGTCCATATCGTCCACCTGGTGTCGACTTCTCTCACCCTAGAATATATGACAGTGACACCATTTTAAGCCTAGAGCATGACCCTCAGCGCGTTTTAATCTATGGTGCCGGTGTTATTGGATGTGAGTATGCCTCTATCTTTAAAGGGCTTGGTGCTAAAGTTGATTTGATCAATACCCGCGATAGATTACTGGCGTTTATGGACGCGGAGATTTCTGATGCGCTAAGTTACCACTTCTGGAATAGCGGCATTGTTATTCGTCACAATGAAGAATTTGCTAAAGTTGAACCACATGAGCATGGTGTCGTACTGCATCTGCAATCAGGAAAACGCGTACGTGCCGACTGCATTTTATTTGCCAATGGCAGAACCGGTAATACAGATAAGCTTAATCTTGCCGCTGTAGGCCTAAAAGCCGATGGCCGTGGACAATTAAAAGTTAACGATAGCTACCAAACCGAAATCGATAACATTTATGCCGTTGGTGACGTGATTGGTTATCCAAGTTTAGCCAGTGCCGCATTTGACCAGGGCCGTATCGCAGCTAAAGCCATTGTTTCAGGCGATTGCAGCGAAAAGCTGATCAATGACATTCCTGCTGGTATTTATACCATTCCTGAAATGAGTTCTGTGGGCAAAACAGAGCAAGAGCTAACAGCAGCTAAAATCCCTTACGAGGTTGGGAGAGCCCAGTTTAAGCACCTTGCGCGTGCGCAGATCACAGGCACACAAGTGGGTAGCTTGAAGCTGTTATTCCACTCGGAAACTAAAGAGATTTTAGGTGTTCACTGCTTCGGTGAGCGTGCCTCAGAAATCGTTCACATCGGCCAAGCAATTATGGAACAAAAGGGCCCGGGTAATAACATCGAATACTTTGTTAATACCACCTTTAACTATCCAACCATGGCAGAAGCCTATCGTGTAGCAGCGTTAAATGGCTTAAACCGCTTGAGTGACTAAGTAACTCACCACATAAAAATGTAAAAACCCGATAAACTGAGTTTATCGGGTTTTTTATTCACTCAAGTTTTGGCTTATGCCATCAATTGACTTAAAGGCTCCATACCCCACAAGAAAATTAATACCGCAGCGAACAGAGCAAAGATGATATAAGCTATCCAACCAGCCTTCATTTTTGGCTGTTGCAAGCTTGATTCTACTTTGCCTGTTAAAAGCGTTTTGATGAGGTTTTTACCTTTAAAACGATAGGCAATGATAGCCAAGATATGTAATGCAATTGCGGCAATTATAAAGTCGACATTGCTGTGGTGTATTGACCCTGCTAGCTCAACAAGATTATAGCTGACATACTGCACCAAAGGACCATCAACAAGAATATCGTCTGTGGTAAATAACCCTGTAACGAGTTGTAGAAGGATCAACACAAAAAACAGCACAACCATCAGGCTGCCTGCAGCATTGTGGCCAACTCTGTCTTCTTTGCCTATTAATGCATTAACAACCTTTTTCGGGTGATTAATCAACTTGCTTAGCCTAGCTGTTTCACTACCAATTACACCCCAAACTAATCTAGCTAACATTAGTGCTAACAACACATAACCAGTAACAAAGTGCAACTCTAGCCAGCCTTCCTCTCCACTGATATACAGCACACCTAACGCAATAACCAACAACCAGTGAAAACCTCGAATAAAGCCATCCCAAACCTTAACTTTGCCCATATTAATCTCAAACTATTTTATGCCATGCGCACCATTATGACGAACTGCGGGAGCGTGTCTAGATAGTTGAGATTTAACGCAGAGTTACTTTTAGCCCTGACTTTGACTTAAGCGAAGAAACTTAGCTAAAAACAGCGCGCTTTGTTTAATCAATATCTCCAAACTCATCATCACCTAAGCATTCACGTAAGCGCTTTTGTTCAAAATAATCTTCTAACCTTTTTCGAGCACGGCGCTTTTGAATACTAGAAGACTCTGTATTTAAATCATCTAACTCCGCACCAAACTCATCATCAATAGGCGCATCTTCAGAAAAGGAATTACGCATGGTGACAACCTCATGACTATAAGCACAATACTGAATTAATAATTAGCTCGATTTTTTAGGTTTGCAAACTTTACGATGCGACTTAGCATGGAGACCTCAATGTTAAAAATCGTAATAATTGGTTAAATAAACCACTTTTATTTTTTTTTAGCTATAAGAACACTTCCAGAAATAAAACAAAAACACGTAACAATATGAATTTAAATAACTTTAATTTTTGGCATTCATCTTGATAAGTAATCATCGAGTCTATCAATAGGAATGATAATTATGAAAAAGTTTATGCTAGCAACAACGCTAATTTTAAGTACTTCAGCAATCGCACATGAAGATCACGGTATTCAAATTAGCAGTGACCAGTGCCAAGTCGATTTCCAGAATGATGTTCGTATCACACCAAATCAACTACAGATCACTGCAGAGAATAATAAACAACTAACAATTGACAGCTATGGTGAGCTTTATGTTGATGGACAAGCAATCACACTAACCTATGATCAAAAAACAGCTCTAGCGAATTATGCAGATTCACTCAGAGTACAACTACCACAAGTGGCAAATATCGCTCTTGACGGTGTAAAGCTTGCTGGTGTTGCATTGGATGAAGTAGCGCAAGCGTTCAACCTACAAGGACTAGAGTCTCTTAACGGTCTGATGGATGAACTACACGTTGAGATCAGTGATACCTTCTATCAACAAGGTGCATTTGTCATGGGCGAAAAGACCTTTCATGAGTTCGGAGAAAATTTTGATAACCACTTTGAAACTCACATAGAAGAAGCCGTCGAGTCAGCCATGATGGAATCAATCGGTAGTATCTTAATGATGGTCGGCTCTGAAATGGTCAGCTCAGGTGGCGACATGGAAAGCTTTGAAGCGCGCATGGAAAACATGGGTAAACAAATTGAAGAAAAAGTGCAGTTACAAGCGAAGCAAATTGAAGAACAAGCAGATGGCTTATGCGATAAATTTGAAGGTATTGCACATGCAGAGACAAATTTAGTTGCGCAGATCCCAGCAATGAATGGCTATCAGCTTTTCAACTTTAAATCTAAATAAGCATTATCAAATTGCAGTATTAATTATCTCCCTTTATGAGCTGACTAATGTCAGCTCTTTTTATAACCTCATCTTAAGTGCGCCTCGGCAGACTTTAACGACTGCGGGTGTCTCTCCTATCATTTCGCCATCAGCTTCAACTAACAGGCCAGGAACAGAGATTTCATACTCCATCAACTCGCTCACATCTAGATGAGATGACTTTTCATGCTGATGTACTAGCATCAGTAAAAAGCTCCAAAGTCTACTCATTAAAGACTCAGCCCTAAAATGCAACATTAATAGCTTGCCATTATCAATCCTAGCACTCGGCGCCACTTTTAGGCCTGCAGCAAAAAACTGACCATTGGCAAATACACGCATGAAAGAAGGATCATGCGATGAAGTGTGTTTAAAGCTAAATAAGTGCTTAATGCCCGCAAAAATATAGCTCAGCTTATGACGGATTTGAAACGTATTCATATCTTTTACAACTGCAGCATTAAACCCTATACCTGCAACATTAATGAAAAAGCGCTGATTGATTTTACCTAAATCTAATAACCTATAAGATTCAGAAAAAATCAAGGCTCGCCATTGCTGTTTAGAATACCCGAACTGCCTTACAAAATCGTTACCCGTGCCAGCTGGCAACACAGCAAGCGAAACAGATGAATTCGCCAATGCATTCGCGACCAAATGCAATGTCCCATCACCACCAACTGCAACAACCGTTTCTACTTCTGCTAGCTTTTTCTTGATAGCTGCAACATCTGTCTCAAAACACCCTGATGTAAAAAACCACTGATTTTTGAGCCCTCTTTTTACACATTCTTCTTTTATCCATTGAACCTGCGCTTCGATAAAAGGCGAGTCGCTTGGCTTTACAACAACGAGCATAAAATTAATTAACCTAGCTTATTAAATAAATATTCACAAAAAACCAAGAAGGCCCTTAAATAATGAAAAATAGATAAGAATAACTATTCAAAGATCATAACAATGAATAAAAATTCATTAGAAAAACTTATCCGAAAATAGCAATTTTTATTGTTTTTAAATTAATCAAATCGAATGCAAAATACACTCAATCAAGTACTACTCACTTACAAAACTTAGGAGCTCATCATGATCCAGACAGCTGCGGCGTGCAGCAACACGCAACCTCGCTTAAAGAAATCAACTACTAAAAAGCCAAGCTTTAGCTGGCAGTCTCTTTTTGCAGTCTGCGCTCAAAAACTGTCGACGGCTCATATGGCTCAATATAAGTAACCGTTTAAAGGGCTTATCTTTTTGATTTCACTATACACAATTTAACCGATGTGGCTATCTGAGCTAAAAAAAAGAATTTTTTCTTTAATTTTGGGTTAAATTTTAAGCAAACAAATCAAAAGCTATTTACAGCAGCATAATCGCTGAGTATTATCTTTGCCCATGGAGAGATGGCTGAGTGGTTGAAAGCACCGGTCTTGAAAACCGGCATACGTTAATAGCGTATCTAGGGTTCAAATCCCTATCTCTCCGCCATATTTAAAGTTTGCGCCGGAGAGGTGGCCGAGTGGCTGAAGGCGCTCCCCTGCTAAGGGAGTATAGGGTTTGTAGCCCTATCGAGGGTTCGAATCCCTCCTTCTCCGCCATTAACTTATATTAAAACCGCTTAACTGCGGTTTTTTTATGCCTGAATTTTAGTCACATTAAATCCATAAACGATTGATATTCCTTCTTTGTTCAACAAGCTATTTTAACGTGAGTAAAGCAACTAAACAGAAAGTGCTTTATTAATGTATTAAGTCACTGTTCTACATAACAGGTTCATTTTCACTATGCTTGAATAAATTTTCAATAAGATGCAAACTGACTGAAAAAAGAGCGAAACACGTTATGCAAAAAGCCATTGTCTTCACAGCTGTTTTATTCGTTTTATCAGCCTGTGGTCAAACTGATGAAATGAACAATACCGAACAGGCAAAACCACAGAGCGCTGAAAAAGTGAGCTCTACAACGGAAGATAAGCCTGCGTCTGCACCTAAAGTGACCGAGCTTTCAAACGTAGATAAAACTGAGCTAGGTTTAGAAAAGGTATCTCAAGAAACTTTAAATTCTCTTAGAGCTGATATAAGCGCAATAGAGAAAAACAATGAATGTGACTCCAATACGCAATGTAAGGTAATAGCTGCTGGCAGCCGAGCTTGTGGTGGTCCTAGCCACTATATGCTTTACTCAACTAAAACTACAACTGATGAAACAGCCAAAGCTGTTGCAGATAAACTAACAAAGTACGAAAGTCTTTATAATGCCCAAACAGGTATGCAAAGCATCTGTGCCATGTTAACTAAGCCAGCGACACAATGTATCAATAACAAGTGTGTTACACTAAACGGCAGTACTTATATCGCGCAATAAAAGGAACATACATGAAAACAGTTTTGGCCCTAGTTACATCAACTCTGCTCATGTTATCAGGCTGTCAGTCCTCAACAGGTACTCAGATCGAAGAGAGCAACACTCTGGAAGCTTATGTAGCTGATCTAAGCTGTGATGCGAGCTTTCAATGCAAAGTAATAGGTGTAGGTGAGAGAGCAGCGTGTGGTGGCCCAAGTAACTATGTTGTGTTTTCGACTAAGAATGTTGATGAAAATGAAGTGGAACGCTTAGCTGATGCCGAAACTGCACAAGAGCGAATACTCAACGAACGACAAACCCCTGATGAAACTTGCAAGCAAGTGCTTCCTATTCAATCTCTGTGTATTAAAAGTAAGTGTGAGAGCTTCACAGTAAGTAACTAAAACAGCAAAGCCCCTATTGCTGACAATGTCATAATCAATAGGGCGCACCCCCCAGCTTTATAGATCAACATTTGATCCATATCTTTATGAACCCAATAGCGATAAATAAAACGCGCAAAATAACTCGCTGATGTGCCGAATAAAGCAAACATAACAAGTAAATAAATTAAGTATATCGACACACATCAAACCTTTTATAAATACCTCTTAAGCATAGCCATTAGTTAAGCTTGTTTCAAATTAGGTGCAAAGTTAATGACAGCGAGCAAAGCGAGTGCATTTACTTTGCGCAAGGTGAAGTGAGCTAGTTTAACTGGAGTTTAGGGTGTATTAATTAACTAACTATTATGAAAAGTGTTTCAGAATGAACACTTTGGTTACTGTGAAAACTGCTCATTTCACCTTGCGCTTATGGTGCAAAATTAGCGACTGCGAACGCAATGTGTGCGCTTCTTTTGCGCAAAGGTGACGAATTACCGAAACGAAGTTTCGGAGCATGAGGGAGTGAACGCATGGATGCGCGAGGGGCACTACTTCAGGGATGAATTAGCAATCGAGGTTTATCTACATGGAAACGGATTCAACAAGAAAAGACGAAGTGTTGTGAAGGTTGCTCAC